>JBEBHQ010000069.1:0-2732 GCA_040080805.1 Terricaulis sp.
CACGCCGCCGGACAACCCGAGCAGCACGTTGCCCGCGCCCACTTGCTCACGTACGCGTGCCATCGAATCCGCAATGATGTTGCCAGTGTCCCAGCGCGCCTCGCAGCCGCAGATCTCGCGCACGAAGCGCTCCAGCATCCGCGTGCCCTGCATCGTGTGCGTGACTTCCGGATGGAACTGCACGCCGTAGAAGCGGCGCTTCTCGTCCGCCATCGCGGCGAGCGGCGCATTGCCGCTGTACGCCACGCCGATGAAGCCGGGTGGCAGCGATTCCACGCGATCAGCGTGGCTCATCCACACATCGAGCAGCGGGCGGCCCTGGATGTCGAGGTGATCCTGCAAGCCGTCGAGCAACCGGCACGGCGCCGACGTCGTCACCTGCGCATAGCCGAACTCGCGATGATCCGAAGGCTGCACGCGGCCACCCAACTGCTGCGCCATCGTCTGCATGCCGTAGCAAATACCCAGCACGGGCACGCCCAGCTCAAACGCGTTCTTGGGCGCACGCGGCGGCTCTGCATCGGTGACCGATTCCGGCCCGCCCGAGAGGATGATGCCCTTCGCGCCGAATGCGGCGACGTCTTCAGGCGAGATGTCCCACGGATGGATCTCGCAATAGACGCCGGCCTCGCGGACACGCCGCGCAATCAGCTGAGTGTATTGCGCACCGAAGTCGAGGATCAGGATGCGATGGGCGTGGATGTCGGGCGGCTGGATGCCTGCGCCCGGAGAGACGCGATCAACTGACACGGTAATTCGGTGCTTCCTTGGTGATGGTGACGTCGTGCACGTGGCTCTCGCGCACGCCGGCATTGGTGATGCGCACGAAGCTCGGCCGCGTGCGCATTTCCTCGATGGTCTGGTTGCCGGTGTAGCCCATCGCGGCGCGCAGGCCGCCGGCGAGCTGGTGCAGGATGCCGATGACCGAGCCCTTGTACGGCACGCGGCCTTCGATGCCTTCGGGGACGAGCTTCTCGAGTTCTTCCGTGGTGTCCTGGAAGTAACGGTCCTTGGAGCCGTTCTTCTGCGCCATGGCGCCGACGGAGCCCATGCCGCGATACGACTTGTACGAGGCGCCCTGGTACAGCTCGACTTCACCGGGGGATTCCTCGGTGCCGGCGAACAGGCCGCCCATCATCACGCAGTTCGCGCCGGCCGCGATCGCCTTGGCGATGTCGCCGGAGAAGCGGATGCCGCCGTCCGCGATCAACGGCACGCCGGTGCCCTTCAACGCTTCGGCCACGTTCGACACCGCGCTGATCTGCGGCACGCCGACGCCGGCGACGATGCGGGTGGTGCAGATGGAGCCGGGACCGATGCCGACCTTCACGCCGTCCGCGCCGTACTCGACGAGCGCAAGCGCCGCTTCCGGCGTCACGATGTTGCCGCCGATGACCTGCTGGTCGGGCCACGCCTTCTTGATGCGCCGGACCATCTCGAGCACGCCGCGCGAGTGACCGTGCGACGTGTCGACGACGACCACGTCCACGCCGGCTTCACGCAGCGCTGCCACGCGATCAATGGTGTCCGGGCTGGTGCCGACCGCCGCGCCGACGCGCAGCGCGCCTCGCTCATCCTTCGCCGCACGCGGGAACTCGGTGGCCTTCTGGAAATCCTTTACCGTGATCATGCCCTTCAGGTTGAAGTTGGCATCGACCACCAGCACCTTCTCGATGCGGTGCTTGTGCAGCAGCGCCAGCACTTCGTCCTTCGGCGCGTTCTCGCGGACGGTGATCAGCTGTTCCTGTGGCGTCATGACGGCCGAGACCGGCTTGTCGAGCTCGGTGACGAAGCGCAGGTCGCGGTGCGTGACAATACCCACCGCCTTGCCGCCGACCACCACCGGCACGCCGGAGATGCCCTTGGCGCGCGTGAGGTCCAGCACTTCGCGGATGGTGCGGTCCGGCGTGATCGTGATGGGATCGGAGATGACGCCGCTCTCGAACTTCTTCACGCGGCTGACCTCGCGGGCCTGGCCCTCGATGGTCATGTTCTTGTGGACGATGCCGATGCCGCCTTCCTGCGCGATGGTGATCGCGAGGCGCGCCTCGGTGACGGTGTCCATGGCGGCGGACACGAAGGGCAGGTTGATCCGGATACCGCGCGTCAGGTGGGAGCTGAGGTCCACTTCACGAGGCAGGACCTCGGAATACGCGGGGACCAGGAGGACGTCGTCGAAGGTGAGGGCTTGCTCAAGGATACGCATGGCCAAGTATAAACGCGGAGGGAGGCGCGGCCAAGACCGGAGGCGGGTGGAACCCGGCGGAAGGGGGCCAGGGACGGGCGACTTCGGCGCCAAGTGGGGCTAACGCCAAGTAGGGCGCTGCCAGGTAGGGCTACGCCAGGCCAGAGCGGAGCCGACGGGATAAGGACGGGCGTCTTCGTCGCCAAGTAGGGCTAACGCCAGGTAGGGCACTGCCAAGGAGGTCTCCGACAAGTCAGATTCGGATTCCGGTCAGATGCTTAGATCACCACCGCGCCCCTAGGCCCCTCTGTCTTGGCGCAGCCCTACTTGGCAGCGCCCCTCCTGCGGTAGCCACTTGGCGACGCAGTCGCCCGTCCCCCACTCCGATCCCTCTGACTTGGCGGAGCCCCACTTGGCAGCGCCCTACTTGGCGGAGCCCTACTTGGCGACACAGTCGCCCGTCGCCCCGCCTCCCCGTCGCCTGACCCTCCCATATACTTCACGGATGGAACCCACCCTCCCCTATGGCACGGGCACGGGATAGATC
>JBEBHQ010000060.1:0-11858 GCA_040080805.1 Terricaulis sp.
CTCCCCTCGCGGGGAGGGGGGATCCTGCAACACATCGAGTATCGCGCGCGCATCCCCCGCCTCATCCGCAAAAATCAGCGCACGTGCTCCATCCCAGCCATCGAGCGCCTTCGCCAGTGACACCGGCTCGCAAATCTCCGGCGCATCAAACCGTTCAGTTTGCTCCGCCGCTTCACGGGCGATGCTCTGCAGGCGGTCCAGCCGCACGGTTTCAGCGATGGTGCGCTGAGTGATGACGGGGCGAAAACGGCGCACGCCCAGTTCTGTCGCTTTTTCAACGATAAGGTCAGTCGCGTGGCGCTTCACCGGCGCGAACAACAAATCGAGATCGGGAACCGCGCGCGCTGGGCGCAAGAATTCCTCAACGCGCACAGCCATGGCGCGCTTGGTCTTGACGCTGACACTTGCACGCCACTCGCCGTCGGTTGCATTGAACACGCGCAGCGCCGCGCCTGCCTCCAAGCGAAGCACGGTTCCGACATGGCGGGCTTGGGCCTCGTCGAGCGCGATCTCCGCGCCGGGCGCTAGGCATTGGTCAACAAGAAGGCGGGGCTGCTGGGCCATGGGTCCTTTGCTGCCAAGGGCTTGGTTCTAGCACAAGGCCTCCCCCTTGACCGAACGCCCGCCCCGGCGCTCATTCCCGGCCGCCAACCAGGGAGGGGAACATGGCCGCGGAAACACTTTTGGTGACGGCAGGCGATGTCATCGAGGTGCAGCTCACCTCGGAAACGGTGGTGATCGAGGCCGCGCGCGGGCGTCGGCCAAGCGATGAACCCGGCCACATCCTCAACCGCATGCGCCTGTTCGTGCGAGAAACCGACGGGCGCGAGCAGAAATACGATTTCGAGGAAACCAAGCTCGGCGTGCGCGAGTCTCAGCGCGTCGCCATCGTGCGGGGGCGCCTGAAACGGGTCCCCGAACCGTTTAATCTGATCCTGTTCAACCTCTCCAGTGGCGAGCGCGACACCTTCGAGGGCGGGCTCGCCGCCTATCTGCGACGCAAGCCGTTCTTTGGGCCGCTGTGGAAAGCCGCCGTGTTTTCCCTCGGCGTTGTCCTCGTGTTCTGGTTCGTCAGCAATTTTATCACCCGCCAAGGCGACGGCGGCACGATGTCGATCTTCCTGGCGCTGATGTTCGGGTTCCTCACCTATCCAGTATTCTGGTGGCTCTGCGCCACCTGGGATCGCATCACCGAAAACATGCGCTACAAACGCGCCCGCTTGCGTTTCATCGCCGACATGGACGCGCGCGTGCAGGCTTTTGCGCCGGGATCGGCGCCTTCGGCGTAGCATGAACAAACCCGCCGATGCGCTGATGCGACACTGGAGCGACCGCTTGCCGTCGGCCTGGAAGCCCTATGCGCAACTCTCACGCCTCGACCGCCCGATCGGCTGGCAATTGCTGGCGCTGCCGTGCTGGATGGGCCTGGCGGTCGCGCGCTCGGGGTTCGGGTTTTGCTGGGATGACGCGCGTTTGGCCTTCGCGTTTCTGCTTGGCGCCATCGCCATGCGGGGCGCCGGCTGCACCTACAATGACATCTTGGACCGCGACATCGACGCGAAGGTCGAGCGCACGAAATTACGGCCCCTGCCTTCGGGCGCTGTCTCGGTGCGCGCGGCGTGGATCTGGGTGGTTGCGCAATGCTTTGTTGGGCTCGCCGCGCTGCTCATGCTGCCGCGACCGGCGCAGATCGTGGCGCTGATCGCGCTTCCGCTGGTGGCGCTTTACCCACTGATGAAGCGCATCACCTGGTGGCCGCAAGCGTGGCTCGGCGCGGTGTTTTCGTGGGGTGCGCTTGTCGGCGGCGCCGCGGTGAGCCCTGAACCAGGCGTCCCGCTCGAAGCGATCGCTCTCTATGCTGGCTGCATCATGTGGACCATCGGCTACGACACCATCTACGCGCTGCAGGATCGCGAAGACGACGCCCTTGTCGGCGTACGCTCCACCGCACGCCTGTTCGCCGACAAATGGCGCGCATGGACCAGCGTGTTTTACGCACTGGCTCTGACGCTGTGGGCGGTTGCCGGCGCCGTTTCGGGTGCGGGCCTCGTCGCAGCTCTCTCACTTAGCCTCATCGGCGCGGCCTTGATCTGGCCCATGCTGCAAAGCGTCGATGACTCACGTCCGGAAACGGCGCTCGCCGCGTTCAAACGCAACGCGCTGATTGGCGCGGCGGTTCTGATTGCATTTGCGCTCGAACCGGCTTGGCGTACGCTTCGGCCCGTTTTGGGGATGTAATATGGGCGAAGCGGAAATTTATCTGGGCAAAATCTGCAAACGCTTCGCGCGCGTTCTGCCCACCCACGAACCGTTTCCAACGAAATTCGAAAAATCGAAGGACCCGTATCGCGCGCTGGTGCGTTCGGTTGTGTATCAGCAACTCTCCGGCAAGGCGGCAGCAACCATCCATGGCCGCGTACTGGCGCTGTTCCCGGACAAGGATCACCCCGACCCGGAAGACCTGCTTAAGGCCAAGGACGAGGCGCTGCGCGGCGCTGGACTTTCGCGCCAGAAAACCGCCGCGCTGAAGGACGTCGCTCAAAAGCGCATCGAGGGGATCATTCCGCCCGCGCGCGCGCTCAGCAAACTGCCAAACGAGGAGATCATCGAGCGTCTCACCGCCGCGCGCGGCGTCGGGCGATGGACGGTCGAGATGTACCTCATCTTCACACTCGGGCGGCCCGACGTGCTGCCGATCGACGACCTCGGCGTGCGCAAAGGCGCGGAAAAGCTCTACCGTCGCGAATTCACGCCAAAGACACTCGGAGCCTATGGCGAACGCTGGGCGCCCTGGCGCTCGGCGGCGGCGTGGCATTTGTGGCGCGTGGCGGACACCCAAACGCCGGAAGCATCGAAGCTCTAGCCATGCGCGGCGCGCGAATCCGCCGGGGCCTCGGCGCGTTCGCGCATGCCATAATCGCGCACGACGTGCGCAATGCGGAGGCGGTAATCACGAAATATGCGCGCCCGCCCCTGGGCTTGCGCCGAGCGATGCGCCTCAAGCGCGCGCCATTGCGCGATCGCCGCTTCGTCGCGCCAGAACGAGAGCGAAAGCACCTTTCCTGGATCAGTCAAGCTTTGAAAGCGTTCGATCGAGATAAGGCCGTCGATGGCGTCGAGCAGCGGGCGCAACTCAGAGGCGATGCGAAAATAATCCTCACGCCGCTCGGCATTTGGCAGCACTTCGAACATCACAGCTATCATGGACGCACAAGCGAGCCATGCGGCGCGGATGCGAGCTTGAGAAAGATGCGCTCTTCGCGGCGAATGAAACGCTCGCGCTTGGCGAATTCATAATTCTCGCGGCCGGCGGGGTCGGCGGCCAGGCGCGCGCGGTACGCCTCGTAGGCCGCCAAATTTTCAATGTTGTAGGCGGCGTAGGCCGTGGTGGCCGAGCCTTCGTGCGGCGCGAAATAGCCGATCAGATCGGCGCCGCAACGTGGGATCGCTTCGCCCCAGGCGCGCGCGTAAGTCCCGAACTCGGCCTGTTTGAACGGATCAATCTCGTAGCGGATGAAGCAAGTGAGCATGAGGTCCTCCTACGCCCTCACTAGCGCGTTGCACGTGCTTCATGGTTCGAGTACGGTCGAACCATGAAGCACGGCCCGAACATAGCCGCCATCGCCGCCATGATTGGCGACCCGGCGCGCGCCAACATGTTGACGGCGCTGTTGAACGGCGCGGCGCTGACCGCCAGCGAATTGGCGCTCGAAGCCAATGTCAGCAAGCAGACCGCGAGTTCGCATCTCGCCAAGCTGATCGCGGCAGGGCTTGTCGCGGTCGAAGCGCAAGGACGCCACCGTTATTATCGCCTGGCCGATTCCGACGTCGCCGATCTGCTCGAAACCTTGATGGGAGTAGCTGCCCGCGCCAACGCGCTGCGCACGCGGCCGGGCCCCAAGGAGCCGGCGATGCGCCACGCGCGGCTCTGCTACGACCACCTCGCCGGCGAACTGGGCGTGGTGCTGTTCGAAGCCTTCATCACCAACAAATGGATGGTAGCGGGACCGGAGAAAACTTACGCTTTGACCAAGCTTGGGCGGGTGAAGGTGCAAACTTTCGGCGTCGATATCGCCGAACTCGAAACCGGCGCGCGCCCAGTCTGCCGCGCGTGCCTCGATTGGAGCGTGCGCCGCCATCACCTTGCCGGCGCGCTGGGCGCGGCCATCCTCGATGTCATTTTCGAGCGAGACTGGGCGGCGCGCAAGCGCAACAGCCGCGTGCTTGAATTCACGCGCGCGGGCGAAGCGCATTTACGCCGCGTGTTCGCCATGGCGCCGCCCCCGACGAGTTAGGCCTTGCGCGCTGGGCAGGTGTTGATGCCGAGCAGCGCGTAGAGCGGGCAGAAGCCGACAAGTCCAGTAAGCAGCGGAATAGCGCCGAGATAGGCCCATGGCGTCTGCGGCCCCACGAACGCCAGCGACAAGATGCCCGCGCCGACGACGATGCGGACGATGCGGTCGAGCCCGCCTTCATTGGTTTTCATGGTGCTCTCCTTGGCCGGCCTCACGCCGGTTGATGCGCCTCCATCTCACGCACGGGGGTCGGCGTCGGTGACGAAGTCACCCTGGCGCCTCGGCCAGGCGCGACAGGGCGTCGCGGCGCTTCAGGGTAATGCACCCGCGCGATAGCCGAACCAGGCCGTGGCGTGCGAACAGTCCCAATTGCCGGCTCACCGCCTCCCGCGCCGACCCAATTTCAGCTGCCAACGCCTCATGCGTCACATGCACGTCGTCGCCCTCGCCCGCGAGCCGCATGAGGCCCGCCGCGACACGCGCTTCAAGCCCGGTGAACGCCAGCGCCTCCACCACGTGCTCGAAATCGGCAAAGCGCCCAGCCACGGAAGCCAGCACCGCGCCGCGAAAGGCGGCGTCCTCCGTCATCAGCCGGTCGAACGCTTCCGGCGTGATCAAAAGCGCCTCGACATCCTCCTCCGCCACCCCTTCGGCGCCATATGCCTTGTGCTGGACCAGGCAGGAAAAGGTCTGCAGGCAAATCTCGCCCGGATGGACACGGTAAAGCACGATTTCGCGCCCAGCGGCCGAGGTGAGCACCACCCGGATGGCGCCGCGCTTGAGCGCGATGAAGCCACGGCAGGGATCGTCGGGGCGAAAAAGAACGGCGCCGGCGGGCGCGCGCACGGGAGTCGCGCCTTGCGCGGCGGCGGTTTCGGCCATCACATCGTGCGACATCGGCTGCTCCGGCGTTCAAATGTTGCTATAGCATGGCGCCCATGCCCGCCGTTGCCCGCATTGACCCCAAAGACGTGTTCACGCCCGGTGAATGGGCGCGGCTTTCGCCGCGTTCGGCTTGGCGCGGGTTGGTGCTGGTCGCGGGCGCCTGGGGCTTGATCTTGGCGGCGGGCGTCATGTTCGTCGCCTGGCCCAATCCGCTAACCTATGTGCTGGCCGTAATGCTGATCGGGGCGCGCCAATTGAGCTTGGCGATCCTGATGCACGACGCCGCGCACGGCGCGCTGCACTCGGGCCAAAGGATCAATGATTGGGTTGGCGAGTGGCTCTGCGCGGCGCCGGTGGGCGCCAAGCTCGAAGCCTACCGCGCCTATCACCTCAAGCACCATCGCTACACCGAGCAACCGGAGGATCCGGACCTCGCGCTCTCCGCGCCCTTTCCGATCACGCGCGCGAGCCTTCTGCGCAAGATCGTCCGCGATCTGACCGGGCAGACATTTTTCAAGCAACGAATCGCGCCGCTGCTCGCCAAGCGCCTGGAGGTGCGCGAAGGCGGCAACGTCACCGCGCGCGGCGTGAATTCGTTTCTGCTGGTCAACGCACTCTTGTTGGCGGCGCTGACCATGGCTGGCCTCTGGTGGGCGTATCTGGCGCTCTGGATCGTGCCGATGGCGACCTGGTTCCCGCTGGTGACGCGGCTGCGCAATATCGCCGAGCACGCCTGCGTCGACACCAAGGACGATCCATTCAGCCACGCACGCACCACGCACGCCAACCTGCTCGAACGCCTGTTCATCGCCCCCTATTGGGTCCACTACCACGCTGAGCACCACGTCTTCATGCACGTGCCGTGCTACCGGCTTGAGCAAGTGCATTCGGCGCTGATGCGCAAGGGTTACGCGCCCCGCATGACAATCGCGCCGGGTTATGTGAGCGTGCTGCGGCGAGCGGCGCCAGCGTGATCTCCGACATCCCGGCCTTCATCGCCGAACACACACGCATCCTTGCGCCGAGCCACCTTCCGGAGCTCCGCCTCCATCTCGCCGACGATGCGGTGAGCCTCTGGCAATTGACGGAGGATGAGCTTGGTGAACTCGGCCTGCCGCCGCCGTTCTGGGCGTTTGCTTGGGCGGGCGGGCAAGCGCTCGCGCGCTATGTGCTCGACCATCCCGAGATCGTCGCCGGCAAAGCCGTGCTCGATGTCGCCTCCGGCTCCGGCCTTGTCGCGATCGCGGCCATGAAGGCAGGCGCCGCGTCGGCGTGCGCGGTCGATATCGACGCCTTCGCGCTCCACGCCATCGCCCTCAACGCGGCGCTGAACGGGGTGAGCCTCCAGAGCAGCGGCCTCGACCCTATCGATACGCCAACGCAGGCTGATGTCGTCCTGGTCGGCGATCTGTTTTACGATCGCGATCTCGCGCCGCGCGTTTTGGACTGGCTCGTCGCCCTCGACGCCCAAGGCAAGACCGTCCTGGTCGGCGATCCCGGCCGCACCTATCTGCCGCGCGAAAAGCTCGAACAGATCGCCGCTTATGACATCCCGGTCAGCCGGGCGCTGGAAGATGCCGAAATCAAGCGCGCGGCGGTGTGGCGGCTATTGTAGGGCTTCTGGATTTCTTGGGCGGATGCCGCTATTCTGCTCCGATGAGCGATACCGCCACCCGCACCGGCCTCAACCGCGCCGCGCACGTCTTTCCAGAAGCGGCGGATATGGCGGATTGGAATGCGCTGAGCCCGGCTGAGCAATTGGCGCTGATCGCGCGCGCGGAGGAAGAGGGCTTTGAGAGTGGCGAGGCCGCGTCCGAATCGTTGACGCAGCGCCTTGCGCGCGTGCGCGGCCTCTAAGCGGGCATGCACTGGGTTCTAAGCAAGAGAGCCTCCGCCGATATCGACGCCATTATCCGCTACACGGATGCTCATTTCGGCGCCGCGCAGGCCGAAGACTATGTTGGCGGCCTTTATCGGAGCTTCGAAGTGCTGGCCGACAACCCGCACATGGGACGCGCCTGGTCGGGTGAGCGCCGCTGCTACATCTACCGCCAGCACTATGTATTTTACCGCGTGCGCCGCGACGACCTGTTCGTCACCCACATCCGCAACACCCGCCAACGCCTTCCCGAAGGCTGGCGTAAAGACTGAAGCGACCTAGCCGAGCACCAAATGTCGCAGGCCTGGCGCTCCGCTATTCTTGACGCCCCCGAGGCGCGCTTCTAGGTTCCGCGCGCGCGGACGGGGGGCACTCACATGAGTCGCCTCGCGGGCGCGCGGACCGTTTGATGGCAGACAACAAACCGCCTGAGGACGCCCTCAATGACCTGCGCCGGCGCGTCGCCGCCGCGCGGGGCGAGGGCGCCTCGAACGCCCCCCCGCCCCAAAGCCCGGCTTCGCTGGCGTTTCGGTTTGGCGGCGAGTTCGGCGCGGCGATCATTGTCGGCGCGTTGCTCGGTTACGGGGCGGATACCTTTCTCCACACAGGGCCGTGGGGGCTGGTGATCGGCCTTGTTGTTGGGTTCGCGGCGGGCGTGGTGAACGTGGTGCGCACAGCGCGCGCCTTCAACCAAGCAAACCCGCCGGACCCGAGCGCGCCGTCGATCCCCGACGACGCCGATTGAGGATGCGAAGTGTCGAACGATCCGATCCATCAATTCCACATCGACCCGATCGCGCCGCTTGAAATCGCGGGCGTGGACGCAAGCTTCACCAATGCCAGCTTGTTCATGGTCGCGGGCGTCGGCGCGGCGGCGGCGTTCATGATGTGGGCGATGAAACCCGCGGCGCTGGCGCCCGGGCGCGCGCAAGTGGTGGCCGAGGGCGCCTACGGCTTCATCCATGGCATGGTGAAGGACGCGGCGGGCGAAGAAGGCGTGAAGCGCTTCTTCCCGTTCGTCTTCACCCTCTTCCTGTTTATTTTCGCGGCGAACATGATCGGCATGTTCCCGTATTTCTTCACTCCAACCAGCCAGATCATCGTCACCGCCACCATGGCGCTGATGGTGTTCTTCACCGTGCTTTTGGTGGGGCTCGCAAAGAACGGGCTCAAATTCTTCAAGATCTTCGTGCCGTCGGGCGTGCCGTGGTACATCTTGTGGTTCGTGGTGATCATCGAGATCATCTCGTTCTTCTCGCGCCCCCTCTCGCACGCGGTGCGTTTGTGGGCCAATGTGCTGGCCGGGCACTTGGTGTTGAAAGTTTTCTCGGGCTTCGTGCCCATGATGGCCGCCGCGGGCGCCATTGGCATCGCCGGTTCGATCCTGCCGCTGGCCATGACGGTCGGACTCTATGCGCTCGAATTCCTGGTCGCGTTCCTGCAGGCCTATGTGTTCGCGCTGCTGACCTGCATTTATCTCAACGACGCTCTTCACCCTGGCGGCCACTAGGCCTCTTCAACTCAACGAACCAACCCAAACGGAGACTAAAATGGACGCGGAAGCGGCAAAATTGATCGGCGCCGGCATTGCTTGCATCGGCATGGGCGGCGCGGGCGTGGGCGTCGGCATCATCTTCGGCAACTTCCTGCAGGGCGCGCTGCGCAACCCTTCGGAAGCGCCGAAGCAATTCGGCAATCTGATCTTCGGCTTCGCCGTGACCGAAGCGCTCGGCATCTTCTCGCTGCTGATCGCGCTTCTGCTCCTGTTCGTATTCTGAGCGGGGCAAGCTGATGGCGGCCCACCCGCCCGTAACGCCAGAACTAACGCACGCGGCCGCCGACGCGGCTGCGCACGGGGGCGAGCCCGCCGCCGAGGGCGGGGCATTCCCGCCGTTCGACGCCAGCCTGTTCGCGAGCCAGCTGGTCTGGTTCGCGCTCACCTTTGGCGCGCTCTACTTTGTCCTGTCGCGCTTCGTGCTGCCGCAAATCAGCGACGTGCTCGCCAAGCGCGCCGCGGTCATCGCCAGCGACCTTGACCAAGCGGCGAAGAAAAGCGCCGCCGCCGAGGAAGCCCGCGCGGCCATGGAAAAAGCCACCGCCAAGGCTCGCGGCGAGGCTCGCGCCATGATCGAAAAAGCCCGCGCCGAAATGCAGGCCAAGCTCGCGACGGAACAAGAGCAAGCCGAGACGCGCCTGGTGGCGCGCATCGGCGCGGCGGAAGCCAAGGTTGACGCTGCTCGCGCCAAAGCTCTGGCGGAAGTGCCGTCCATCGCCGAGGCGTTGGCGCGCGATATCGCCGACAAACTCGCCGGAGCGCACGCATGACCTACGATGCAACCTTCTTCGCCCTCGTCGCCTTCGTGCTCTTCTTTGGCGTGCTGATCTGGCTGAAAGTGCCGGGCATGATCCTGTCCGCGCTCGACGCGCGCGGCCAAGCCATCGCCAAGGAATTGCACGACGCCCGGCGCCTGCGCGAGGAAGCCGAGAAGCTCTTGGCTGAGTATCGCGCCAAGCGCGCGGCAGCCGAGGCCGAAGCCAAGGTCATCGTCGATACGGCCAAGGAACAGGCCACGGTTGTCGCGGAGGAAACGCGAACGCAAATGATGGCCGCGATGGCCAGGCGCGAACGCCAAGCGGAAGATCGCATCGCCGCCGCCGGAACCAAGGCCGCCGACGAGGTTCGCGCCGCCGCCGCCGAAGCCGCCATCGCCGCCGCCGAAAAGCTCATCCGCGCACAGATGACCGACGCCAGCCAAGCCAAACTCGTCAGCGCCGGCGTCGCTGAAATGGCGCGCAAGTTCGGCTGAGGATGAAGCTCCTCTGCAACGCCTTGGTCGTTCTCGTCGCGCTGCTGCACGTGGGCTTCCTGACGCTGGAGATGTTTCTCTGGAGCGGCCCGGTCGGCCAGCGCGTGTTCGCCACAACACCAGAATTCGCCGCGCAATCAGCAGTGCTGGCGGCGAACCAGGGGCTCTATAACGGCTTCCTGGCGGCGGGATTGTTGTGGGGCGTAGTCGCCGGGCGGCGCGACGTGAAGCTGTTCTTTTTAGTGTGTGTGATCGTAGCTGGCGTGTTCGGCGGACTGACCGCGAGCCGTTCGATCCTGTTCATTCAAGCCGCGCCCGCCGCCTTGGCGCTGGCGGCGGCGTTGCTGACGAAATCCACAACCGTCAAACCCTAGCGTGCCGGCATGGCGGCGCCGTATTCCGCCGCGTGTTTCGCCGCTGCCTCGCCATTGTCCCCGCGCCTCCAACGCAGCTTCGGCTGCCGCGCGGCGCGGGTTTCATCGAGCCGGCGTGTGGGGGCGAGTTTGGGCGCTTGCTTGAAAAACTGGGCGTCGCCGCTCTTGGCGCGTTCGGCTAAAGCGATCATCACGTCGGCGAAGCGGTCAAGCTCGCGCTTGGGTTCTGTTTCGGTCGGCTCGATCAGCATGGCGCCGTGCACGACGAGCGGAAAATACGTCGTGAACGGGTGATAGCCTTCGTCGAGCAGCGCTTTCGCCACATCAATCGTTTCAACGCCGAGCGGACGCAGCGTTGAATCATCGAGCAGCGCTTCGTGCATGCACGGGCCTTGGCCGAACGGCGCGTTGAAGTGCGGCTTCAACCGCGCGAGTAAGTAATTCGCGTTCAGCACCGCATCTTCGGCGACTTGCCGCAGACCATCGCTGCCGTGGCTCAGCATGTAAGCCAGCGCGCGGGTGAACATGCCCATCTGGCCATGGAACGCGCACATGCGCCCGAAGGCCTGCGTGCCTTCGGCGTGCTCACGGAGCGCTGCCTCGCGGCCGTGTTTCACAATATGCGGCACAGGCGCGAACGGGGCGAGCGCCGCGCTGAGCACGGTTGGCCCCGCGCCCGGGCCGCCGCCGCCATGGGGCGTCGAGAACGTCTTGTGCAAATTGATGTGCATGGCGTCGACGCCAAGATCACCGGGGCGCACGCGCCCGACGATGGCGTTGTAATTGGCGCCGTCGCAATAAAAATAGCCGCCGGCTTCGTGGACGGCGTCGGCGATGTTCTTGATCTCCGGCTCGAACAGGCCGCACGTGTTTGGGTTGGTGATCATGATGGCGGCGACATCGGGGCCAAGCTTGGCTTTGACATCATCGAGATGCACGCGGCCATCGTCGCGCGCGGGGATTTCATCAACGGTGAAGCCCGCCGCCACGGCGGTCGCGGGATTGGTGCCGTGCGCGGAGCTTGGCACCAGCACGCGCTTGCGTTTTTCCCCCTCGCCGCGCGCCGCGAGCGCGGCCTTGATCGCCAACATGCCGCAGAACTCGCCATGCGCACCGGCTTTCGGCGAAAGCGCGACGGCCGGCATGCCGGTGAGTTCCAACAGCCAATGCGCGAGTTGATCCATGACTTCGATGGCGCCCTGCACGGTCGAGATCGGCTGCAACGGGTGTAAATCGGCAAATCCCTCGAACCGCGCCACGCGCTCGTTCAGGCGCGGATTGTGCTTCATCGTGCACGAACCGAGCGGGAAGAGGCCGAGATCTATGGCGTAGTTTTTTTGGCTGAGCCGCACGAAATGGCGCATGGTTTCGGGCTCGGAGAGCCCCGGCAAATCGAGCGGCGCTTTGCGTGCAAGGCCGCCGAGTTTGTTCAGCGTTCCCTTAGGCTCAGGCAAATCAACACCTGTGCCGGTGGCGTGGCCGGTTTCGAAGATGAGCAGCTCCGCTTGGAGCAGCCCGCGATTGCCGGAGGTGGTTTCGGTGATCATTGTACGGCTCCAGCAAAAGTACGGCACGACGTCAGCCGCTCCCCCTCCCCTTGAGGGGAGGGGGTAAGGGG
>JBEBHQ010000019.1:0-50497 GCA_040080805.1 Terricaulis sp.
TTGCGGGGCGTTCGACTTGCATGTGTTAAGCCTGCCGCCAGCGTTCGTTCTGAGCCAGAATCAAACTCTCAGGTTGAGTTGACCTCTGACTGATCGAGAAAATCCCAGTCGAAACCGGAACTCCTCAATGCCGTTTGGCGTATGCGTATTTGTAACGGGAACCGACGCACATTTCGATTTTCAAGGCCCGTGAAAGCCAAGAATTTCAATCTGTAAGTCAGTTATTAGTTCCAGAAAACGCATACCGTCAGTTGTCGCTTGGTCCGCCATCGCTGGCTCGCCTGCAGCACACCGCCGCCTACGTTTCCCTTCTCCAAAATCACAATGTCAAAGAGCGCCGCTTTGGGGAAAACTATCCCCAAGCCCGCGCGCGACGAACCGAAGCCCGTCAATCGCGGGCCGAAACCGTTCCAGGTCTCGGCGGAAGGCGCGGTTTCTATGCGCCTGCCTTAGCCATGTCAACGACCTTTTCGCGCAAAAAACGCATTTCTCGGACGCTCAAAAAAAGCTCCAAAAAACAACGTGATTTTTGCGGAACCGAACACCCCGCGCATCAGCGCGAACGTTTGACTGTCGCAACAATGTTAACCTAGCGATTCGCCTCACAGGCTTCAAGCGCATTCGGAGGCGCGCAACAGGGTCGAAATGACCTATTGCGCCGCGATATAAGCCTGCATGGCGGCGGCTTCGGCTTCTACGGCGGCGATTCTGTGCTTCACCAGATCACCTATTGACACAATCCCAACCAGCTTGCCCGCCTCCACCACCGGCAAATGGCGGACGCGCCTATCAGTCATCCGGGCCAAACCCTCATCGACGGTTTCGTCCATGCGGGCTGTGAACACGTCGCGGGTCATGACCGCGCCGATGGAATCCGAGAGCGCAGCGCCTCCGCGGCGCGCGATTTCCCGCACCAAATCGCGCTCGGAAACCACGCCGACAATGGCACCTTGCGCGTCCAAGACCACAAGCGCGCCAACGCGGCGCTCGTCCAGCTGTGTGGCGGCTTGTTCCAAACTCGCCTCGGCCGACAGCGTGTGGACCGCTGGACCCTTGTCGCGAAGCACATGCGCGATCAGCATCGGCGTTTCCTCCCTGGACCCACCCTATGTTTTCGCGAGGATGCGCCGATGGACGCCGCGCTTCAAGCGCGAACACCCAGTTTGCCGCGCGCCAATTGGGAGTTAAAGTCCCGCCATGGCCGCTTACAGGGATCGCCTCAAAGCCGACCTCGACCGCTGGATCGGCGCCGGCCTCGTCGCGGCCGACAAGCGCGATGCGATCCTGGCGACGATTCCAGAAGCCCGCCGCCTCGACGCCGCCACCGCGCTCGCTTGGGTCGGCGGCGTGCTTCTGGGCGTAGCGATAATTGCGTTCGTGGCCGCCAATTGGGATGTGTTGCCGAAGCTCGCGCGCTTCGCGGTGCTGCTCACGACGTTTCTTGGCCTCGCGGCGGGCGGGGCGTGGGCGGCGCACAAGCAGCGCCCCCTGCTCTGCGACATCGCGCTGATGCTCGCCACCTTGGTGTTCGCCGCCTCGATCGGCCTAACAGGGCAGATCTTCGACATCGTCGGCGACCCACGCACGGCGTTTTATATGGCCGGCGCGGCGGGATTCGCGTTGGCGCTCGCGGGGCGCTCAACGGGGGCCGCGATCGCCGGTTTGATTTTCATCGCGCTGGGTGATTTCACCGAACGCGAGTGGTTTTCCGGCCTCGATTCCGAAGCGCCGTGGATGCTGGTCGCGGCGCCGGTCGGCGCGTTTGTGGCGTTGCGTTGGAGCTCCGCGCCGCTCTCTCACGTGTCCGCGCTTGGCGTAATCTATTGCTTCGGCTGGTTCGCGGCGCGCACAGATGCCGAGGGCGGCATTTTCCTGTTTCTCTCCATCGCGATGGCGGCGATGGCCGCTGGCGCGCGCTGGCTCCATGGCCAAGGCCGCGCCTTCGCCTCCGTGTTTTACGGCTGGTTTGCCTGCGCCGCGCTCGTGTTTTTCGCGATTGCCGGTTATCTGCCTTGGTTCGGCGATGAATCCAGCCAGAGCGCTGGCATCGCTCATCGCCTCGTGTGGCTTGCAGCGTCTGGCGCGTTGATCGCGCTGGGGCGGCTTGACCGCCACATGCTCGCCACCGCCATCGGCGTCTTGAGCCTGATCGCGGCGATCAGCGCCCTGCTCGCCGATCTCGGCCTCGATCTCATGGCGGCGGCGGGCGTGTTCTTCCTCTGCGCGACCGCCGCCGCAATCGGCGGCCTGATGCTGCGGAGCAAGAAGGATGCTTAAAGCGCCTCTCCGAATTCTCATCGTCGCCGCGCTCTGCGTGATCGCGCTGGTAAGCCTTGTTGTACGCGAAGGCATGGCCCGCGCCGCCGGAACCGAAGTGCTGCTGGCAATGGAAGCCGTCGACCCACGTGCGCTGCTGAGCGGGCATTACGTCATCGTGGGCCTGCAAACGATCGCGCCGCCTGGCGCGTGCAGCGCGTTGGATGCCGGCCCAGCTGACGGCGAATGGCTTGCGCTCACCCCTTCTGGTCCCGAGACCCGCGTGCCCCGGCCACCGGGAATGTTGTTTTATACGCCGATCTCCCGCCACAATTCGCGCGCTGACGCCCAGCGCACGGGGCAACTCGCCGTCAGAGGCCAAGCGAATTGTACCGAAACCACGATGGGCGGGGGAAATTCGTTAGAAAACTTTCCGGTTTCAATCGTTCGAACCAACCTCGAAGGCCTCGATCGTTTTCACATCAACCAAGCCGACGCCGAACGCATCGACCGTATCCTTCGCGCGCAAACACCAGGCGGGCAGGTGCATGCGTTCGCCATCATTTCCATTGGCCAGGACGGACGCGCGCGCCTGAAAGGTCTTATGATTGATGGTCAACGCCTGGAGCTGAACTGGCTCTAAAGTGAATCGCCCATGGCATAAAAACCTACACGCTCCCCGGGGCTCGCGAAGCGAGAACCCGGGGTCCATTGATGTGGCGAACTACAAAGCTTCGGCGTTCACACTGACCATGGGCCCCGGCTCTCCGCCCCGGATTTGATCCGGGGCTGCGGCCGGGGAGCGGTGATTAGGCTTGTTTGAAAATGCTCTAACCCCACGGTCCCGCGACGCGCCGCGGCGCAAGCGCGATGTAGGCCAGCGCGCCGCCGACAAAGCCGCCCAGATGCGCCTCCCACGCAACCGGAAACACGCCCAGCTCCGCCGCCGCGCCCATCAGCACAACGTTGACGAAGAAGATCATCCCGAACTGTCCGCGAATGCGCGGGTCGGCGAGCGCCTGTGTCCAGCTTGGGCGCAGAGCAAGAAAATAAGCGGAGAACACCCCACACACCGCGCCCGAAGCGCCGACAGCGAGATCGTCGCCGTTCCAGTTCAGCGCCAGGAACGCCAACGCCCCGCCAGCGGCGCTCACCAGGAACAGCGCCAGAAATCGCCAAGGCCCAAGCACCTGCGCGGGCAGGCGTCCGAGCATGAAAAGGAACAACGCGTTCAAGCCCGCGTGCCACCAGGCGACGTGCAAAAAGGCGTGCCCGAAGATCGGTCCGGCCGCCTCGTACCAATGCTGGAACGCGAGCGGATTATCGCCATGAAAGCGGGCGGGGATTAGCGCAAACGCGAAGTCGATGGAGTCTTGAACACCCGGCGGCGCCAGAGTGAACGCCAAATGGCTGCCCATGATCGCGACGACCAGCAGCCAAAGCATGATGGGCGCGCGCAACCCGGTGGCGGTGTCGGTCAAAGGGTCTGTCCTCGCTCTAACGTCCCACGATAGCGCACAATCAGTCCGATCCACGGATGGGAAATCTCGACGTGAAAGCGTGGCGAGGTCGGAAGTGCTCACGACGCGGCTTTTAGATTCCGCCGCCTTCGCCGTGCGCTTCGAACATCTGGTCCATTTCGGCGGCGGGGATTAATCCTTCGCAACAGGCGCCGCCGACGGGTTTGGCGGGCACGCCGGCCACCGTGCAACGCGCCGCGACATCTTCCAGCACCACCGAGCCCGCGGCGATGCGCGCATACTCGCCGACTTCGATATTGCCCAGCACCTTGGCCCCCGCGCCGATCATCACGCCACGGCGGATTTTAGGATGACGATCGCCGCCTTGCTTGCCGGTGCCGCCGAGCGTGACCGAATGCAGCATGGAGACGTCGTCCTCCACCACGGCGGTCTCGCCGATGACGATGCCGTGCGCGTGGTCGATGAACACGCCGGCGCCAATGCTGGCGTTGGGGTGGATATCGACGCTGAACAATTCAGAGACACGGCTCTGCAAGTGGTAAGCGAGAATTTCGCGCTCCTGGCCCCACAGCCAGTGAGCGATGCGATAGGCCTGCAAGCCGCCATAGCCCTTGAAATAGAGGAAGGGCTGCAGATAGGTGCGGCAGGCGGGATCGCGCTCGCGCACCACACGCATGTCGCGCGCGGCCTGCGCGGCGATGGCGGGCTCGCTCGTGTAGGCTTCACGGATCACCTCGCGCAATTGCAGCGCGGAGAGATCGCCGTGGCCGAGCTTTTGCGCCAAGTGGTATGACAGCGCGTCCTCGATCTTGTCGTGATGCAGGATCGAGGCGTGCAGATACGAGGCCAGCAACGGCTCCTCGGCCGCCGCTTGCATAGCCTCAACCCGCAATTGCGCCCACACCCCGCCCGAGGCCTCGAACACGCTCGTCGCGACATTCGCCATTCGCGCTCTCCATCATTCTCACAGGCGGACGTCCGCCAACATCGCCTTCGCCAGCTTTTCCGGCAATTGCCCCGTGACCGCCATGTGGTGGGCGCGCAGCATGGCCGCAACCGTCATCGCGTCGCGCAAGCGCCCGTCCGTGACACGCGCCAGCACCTCGCGGAACGGCGCGCGGCGGCGCTGCAACACTTCTGTAGGTTCGGGACTGGCCTCGCCTGGCAAAAGTTCGGTGGCGAGAAAAATCACCGCCGTCTCATCGGTGAGCGAGTTGGACATATCAAGCTCGAGGATGGGAATGATTTGTCCTGCGCGAAGCCCGGTTTCCTCAGCCAGTTCGCGCCTCGCGCAAGCGATGGCGGGCTCGCCGGGCTCGCCGCCGCCCTCGGGCATTTCCCACGAATAGCGCCCGAGCGGAAACCGCCATTGGCCGACCAGATGAACCGAACCGTCGGCGTCGATTGGCAAAACGCCAACCGCGAGCCGGCGCACGCGGATCACGCTATATGTGCCGGGCGCGCCGCCGGGATGGATGACGTCATGGCTCTCGATCCGGAACCAATCGTTCTGGAACGGCCGCGTGACGCCCTTGACGACCCACGGATCCCCGTCTTCTTCCCATTGCTCGCTCATACCTGCTTCCTAGCCCCCGGCGCGCGTTCGCGCCACGGAGTCCACATGCCGCTCCCCCTGCCGACACCCTTACGCGAAAACGACCCCGCCAACGCCGCGCTCGAGAGCGCCGAAACGCTCGCCCTGCTCGCGCACCGGCGCTCAACCAAAGTGATCCATTTCAGCGAGCCCGGCCCCTCCGGCGCCGAGATCGACGCGCTGCTCGCCCTCGCCGCGCGCGTGCCGGACCACGGCAAACTCGGGCCCTGGCGCTTCGTCGTGATCGAGGGCGAAGGCCGCGCGCGCGCCGGCGAGGCGCTGGCCGGAATCTGTGCCGACGACGCAAGCGCCGCGATCGCGCGCAACACGTTTCTGCGCGCGCCGGTGTGCGTGATGGTGATCTCCACCGCCGCGCCGCATCCGAAAATTCCAGAATGGGAGCAAATGCTCTCAGCCGGCGCCGCGTGCTTTGCCCTGCTCATCGCCGCCCACGCCGCGGGCTATGGCGGCGGCTGGCTCACAGGCTGGCCGGTGTACGACGCTCGCGCGCGCGCGGCTTTGGGCTTGGCCGAGCACGAACGCATCGCCGGCTTCATCCATTTGGGAACGCCGACAGAAGCGCCGACAGAGCGCGTACGCGCGGAGGTGGGAGCGCGGATTTCTAGATTTTGATACGTGTGCTTTTTTTTTCGCCGGTGGCGGTCATTCACGCTCATGCGGAATCGAGGTATCGCAATCGTAACGAACCGCTGGATCTGCCTTACGATAGGCCATGACCGCGCCCCATGTTTCGTCCCACGTGCTTTCGTCGCTGATTGCCTCGCGAGCACCAGAGGCATCAGTCTTGAAGACCCGCCAAATTGGCAGGTAGCTCGCGGCCTTGGACTCGAAGAACGTCTGCAAAAACGTCGGATACCACTGCGAGTCCATGCCCATGGATGTGTATTCGCCCGTCAAGAACAGCAGGCCCCACGGCGAGCGCGGGCCAAAACCATCAATGCAGTAGGCTATCGAATTGTTTGAAGGAGGATGTTCGAGGACGGTCCAACAAACGTATTGCTGTCCAGGCCTCCCATAGTCCCAATCGCGAGGCGTTGGCGTCGGCTCTACGAGTAAGCCTCGAACGTAGCTATCGACTCGGGCGTCGCTGAGCTTGGCAAGCTCGGCTTCCAAGAGGCGCTTCAAGATCACTGCATCAACGGCCATGCCGACATGCTACCAGAACTCGACGAGGTCCGCTTCGGGCCAACAGCGGACCATCTATCCCCGTCCCCTATACCCCGCCACGCCTTGCTCCGGCAGCCATAGCCCCTCCGGTGGCGCGCCGGTTTGCCAGAACACGTCGATCGGCATGCCACCGCGCGGGTTCCAATAGCCGCCGATGCGCAGCCAAGTCGGCGCGATTGCATCCGCCACGCGCTTGGCGACCGCCAAAGTGCAATCCTCGTGGAAGGCCCCGTGATTGCGGAAGCTCTGCAGAAACAGCTTCAAGCTCTTGCTCTCTACGATCCAATCCTTCGGCGCGTAGTCAAGCACCAGAATGCCGAAATCCGGCTGGCCGGTGACCGGGCAAATCGAAGTGAACTCAGGCGCGGTGAAGCGGGCGAGGTAGAGCGACCCAGGATGGGGATTGGGCGCACGCTCGAGCACGGCGGCTTCGGGATTGGCGGGGATGTTGGCCTTGCCACCCAATTGGGTGAGGCTTTGGGGGTTCGTGCTCATACCTGCCTGCTATCCGTTCCAGGTGAAATCCGCCAGAACTTCCCGAGACGCCATATGGGCAAGCGAGGTTGGACATGCGCGATTTCAACGGCAAAATTGTTCTCGTCACTGGCGCGTCCACGGGGCTGGGCGCGGCGCTCGCGGTTGGCGCGGCGACGCGCGGCGCGAGGGCTGTGATCATCAACTATTCGACGAGCCACGTCGAAGCCGAAGCCACCGCGGCAGCCGTGCGCGCCGCCGGCGCGGAAGCTGTGCTGGCGCAGGGCGATGTCAGCGATGATTCCGCCTGCCGCGCCGTCGCCGAAAAGGCCGCGCCTTACGGGCGTATCGACGCGCTCGCGAACAATGCCGGCATAACCCGCCACGCGCCGAGCCATGGCGATCTCGACGCCGTCTCACGCGCTGATTTCGAGGCGATCTTCGCGGTCAATGTCATCGGGCCCTACCAGATGCTGCGCGCCGCGCGTCCACTGCTGGAAGCGGCGGAACGAGCCGCGGTGCTCATGGTATCTTCTATCGCCGGGGTCACCGGCATCGGCTCCTCGGTTGCGTACGCCGCCTCCAAGGGCGCGCTCAACACCATGACGCTTTCGCTGGCGCGCGTGCTCGGGCCAAAAATCCGCGTCAACGCGCTCTGCCCCGGCTTCATCGACACGCCTTGGCACGAGAAGGGATTGCCGGCGGCCATGGTCGAACGCATCCGCGAGGGGACCAAACGGATGACGCCGCTGCAAGCCGCCTCAACCGCCGATGATATCGCCGACGCCGGCCTCTTCTTCCTCTCCGACGCCTCGCGCCACGTCACTGGCGAAACGCTGCTCGTCGATGCGGGGCTCCACCTAGGCTATGCGTCATTGTCGCAACGCTGAACGCTTTTCGTACAGAAATTGCGCCCTCCGGCGTTCCCTTTGCCGGAAAAACTGGCGCACACTACGTACGTGGCGCTGCCGCAACAGCAAACCGACGAGGCCGACCCTATCGGCCAAAAGCGGTGCTGACTTAACCAAACGTTCATGCTGAAGCGTGAACGTCGTCGTTAACGCGGCGAAATACCTGCGGGGAACAAAGGATGAGCAACATGAAAAAGCTTTTGGGCGCCGCGATGCTTGCCGGCGCGACGATCGCCGGTGTCGGCGCGGCCAACGCCGGTGAAGTATCGGGCAACATTTCGCTGACCAGCGATTACGTGTTCCGCGGCGTGTCGCTGTCGGACAATGGCCCCGCCATCCAAGGCGGCTTCGATTGGGCCAGCGACATGGTCTACGCCGGCATCTGGGGGTCGAGTCTATCTTCGGGAATGGAATTGGACATGTACGCGGGCATCACGCCCACAACCGGCCCCGTCGAATGGGATCTGGGCGCCATCGGCTATTTCTATCCAGGCGCCGACGATGACGGCGCCGAGTTCGATTATTACGAACTCATGGCCGCCGCGACCACAGCGGTAAGCGAGCAAGTGTCCGTTGGCGCCAGTGTCTATTGGTCGCCCGAAAATTACGGCGATACCGGCGATGCGCTCTATCTGGAAATCAACGGCGCCGTCACACTCTCGGACGCGGCCTCGTTGAGCGCCGCTTATGGCAATCAATCCATCGACGACGCCGATGGCCCGCTTCCAGGCGTCACCGCGGAAAGCGATTACAACACTTGGAATTTGGGCGGCACGTTCGCGATGCATGGGTTCGAGATCGACCTGCGTTATCACGACACCGACATCGAAGCCGGCTCCGACATCGAATCCTACACATTCGGCCCGGCAAGCTACGATTCCGCCGTCGTCGTGACGTTCGGCCGCGCACTCTAAGCCGACAAAACACACAAAATCGGGGCCGTCGCAGCAATGCGGCGGCCCTTTTCGTTGCTCAACCAGCGGGCCATTTCGGCGCGCGGCTGACCATTCCAGGAATTTGGCGCCCAAGCACGCCGCCAATGAAGTGCGCGGCCTCTATCGCTTTACCGAGATCGATCCCGGTATCGAACCCCATGCGCGCGAACATGTAGACGAGATCCTCGGTGGGCACATTGCCGGCGGCGCCCGGTGCGAACGGGCACCCGCCAATGCCGCCGAGCGAGCCATCCAAAACGCGCACCCCCTCCTCCACCGCCGCCACGGCGTTCGCGAGCGCGGTGTTGCGCGTGTTGTGGAAGTGCGCGCGCAATTGGATGCGCGCCGGAATCGCCGCCTTCACCGCGCGGAAACGCTCATGCACGTCGGACGGCGCGGCGACGCCGATCGTATCGGCAAGCGCGAGTTCAAAGATGTCTTGCTGGACGCAGCGCTCGGCGACCTCGACCACACGCGCGACCGATACTTCGCCGTCAAACGGACAGCCAAAGGCGGTCGAGATCGTGGCCGAAAGCCGCGCTCCACCCTGTTGGGCCAAAGCCGCCACGTCGGGCCAAACGTCAAACGTCTCCGCCACGGCAGCGCCATTGTTGCGGATCGAAAACCCATCGGAGGCGCAAAAGACGTAATTGATTTCCCTGGCGCCCGCCGCCAGAGCGCGTTCAACCCCGCGCGGATTCAGCGCCAGCGCAATAAAAGTGGCGTCAGCGCGGACCGGCAGCCCCGCGAACACCGCGTCGCCGTCGGCCATCTGCGGCACTTTTTTCGGGTTGACGAAACTCCCCGCCTCCAGCCGAAGAAAACCAGCGTCCAAAATCTTACCGATCAGCGCCAGCTTATGTTCGGTGGAAACAATTTCCGGCTCGTTCTGCAACCCGTCCCGCGGGCTAACCTCGACCAACTCCAGTTTTTCCTTCGCCATTGGCGCCACTCCTAGCATGCCCGCGACTGCGCGTCATAGGCAAACGTCGCGAGCACGCTCGACGCGACGAAATTATCATTCACCGCCAAAGCGGACTCATCCTCGACAAAGAGGGCGAACGCGCTTCGCGTCAGGCTACTCAACCAGAAAAATAATCTGTGTCACGCTTTGACTACCGCAGCCAGTCTTTGCTTCGCCCGAGTACGGAGTTTTTCGGCATGCCGCCGAAGGAATCCGCTCGGCATCTCTCTCAACGCCTCCGATTTGAAGATGGAGCAAAATCGGTGGAGTGCTGCCGCAGGAAATAGATCGTCCATATCCCAACGCACCAGTTTGCCATAGCGCGCGAAGTAGATTTCAGCGCTCCGAAACCGCGCATGTCGTACGCCATCGACGATCTCCAATCCCGCGATGTGCTGAAGCGCGGCATAGCCCGCCAACTGGATCAAGTGCCGTCGAACGCTGTCTAGATTGATCGTCGTTTTGAACTCGACGAGCCGTTCATCAACAATGAGGTCAGCATCAGCACCGCCGACATAATGTGATGCGACAAAGCAGGGATTTAGCGCACAGAAGCGCTGGGGCTTCAGCGCAGCGCGCGCGCATTCGAACTGATCCAGAAGGTGAAACAACTCGGCGGTCGCATTTTGTTTTGGCTGAAACTCAGCACCGAAACCGGGCGGGCTGCGAACAAGAAGGTCCGCGTGAGCCAGATACTGCGCCAATTCTCCAAGACGCTCGCGACGCGGTCCACCGCCGACATAGGCGGCGACCTCGGCCCGCGCCTCCACAATGAGCCGACGCCACCGCTCGACATCCTTGCGTCGGCAGAAAAAGCCGATGGCGTCCATGCCCTCTTCGGCGATCCAACGTCTTTCATGCAGCGTCACCTGCGATCCGCGTAGACTGCGCGCAATGTCAAACCGCGCCAGATAGTCAAACGCGGTGCCAATCGCCCCCGCATGTGCGCCACGGCTCGGAACGAGCATGGCGCGTCCAACCGTCGTCGGTTTTGCCGCCCCGCAGACCGCAAGCATCTTGAACGCATGGCGGATCGACGGCCTTTGGACAAATTTCGTGAGGCTCATGACGCGCTCTCGTCATCGGCAGATGCGCAACGCTCAAGGCAGCGCAGTATCCATGCGTTGAGGGATTGATTGCGCTCTTCCGCTCGCTTCGCGATGCGTTGTCGCAGCGATTCCGGAACGCGGAGCGTGATACGCGCCTCGCTATGGCCAGCCTCCGGCGCTTCGCCGAATTCGTCCTCATAAACCTTGGCGGGACAGTTCTCCTCGACCCATTTTTGGGCTTCCTCGATGCGAAGCGGCGTAATCCACTCGTCCGGCCTGTTCGGATCGAACAGGTGCAGGAAAAACGCCCCGTGGCGGGTCTTGAACAGGCTCGCTTCGATGCCCGGTCCATCATCGTCTTCAAAAAAGCCGATGAAGGTGGCAGTTTCGGTATTGTAGGTCTTGCCGTCGATAATGCGCTTGCACCGGATTTCGATGGTCATCAGCAGGCTCCATTCACATGACGTCATGTGATATGACTCAGTTGACGTCATCTGTCAATAGGTGACGTCAACTGATTGGTGCGACTTCAATATTCCGACGCCAGCATGATGGTGAGAACGCGGGTCGTGACCGCAGGATCGGCAGGATCATCTGAACCGTAGCGCAGGCTCTTGTTGTAACAGTCGATCTCCAGCACAGATGTTCGCCGCCGAAATTGAACGAGCCGAAGTCGTGCTCGCCGTAGGGATCGTTGTCGGACGAAGCAACAATGATTGGTGCGAGCGGCGGGAGTTGAACCCGCACCGCCTTTTGGGCGAACGGATTTTAAGTCCGCTGCGTCTACCAGTTTCGCCACGCTCGCACGCGCCTTGATATGGGCTGGCTTAGGCGGATTCGTCCACCTCTTCGGGCTCAACGCCCCGGGCGCGGATGAGAACTTTCAGGTCCGCAGCGGCCTTGGCCAGCGCCGCGGCGTCCGCCGAGCGCGCCACCAGGTGCGCGCCGAAGCCTTCGGGGCCGAACCACGGATACGAGCCGAACGTCACCGCGCCCATGGCGGCTTGCTCCAGCGCACCGAGCCCAGCGGCGATATCGCCCTCGCGCAACCCCTTGCCACGCACGGTAACCGCGCGAACCACGGCCCCGCCTTCGATGCGGTGTCCGACATCCTCCAGCATACCGCGCATGATCGAGGGCACCCCCGCCATCACAAACACGTTGCCCAATTGGAAGCCGGGCGCTTTCGACACCGGGTTGGCGATCAGCGCCGCGCCCTCTGGAATACGCGCCATGCGCAAGCGCGCTTCGTTGAGATCGGTGGTTTTGTAATGGGCTTCGAGGATGGCGCGCGCATCGGCGCGGACATCAATGTGCGCGCCGAACGCGGCGGCGATGGCGTCGGCGGTCTTGTCGTCATGGGTGGGGCCGATGCCGCCGGTGGTGAAAACGTAATCATATGTCGCCCGTAGCGCGTTCACAGCAGCGATGATCTCGCCCGGCACATCAGAGACCACGCGCGCCTCCGCCACCTGTACGCCAAGCGGCGCCAGAAACTTGGCGATGGTTTGGAGGTTGATGTCCTGGGTGCGCCCAGAGAGCAATTCATCGCCGATGAGCAGCACGGCGGCGCGGACAGATTTTTCAGGCATGCGCGCACACTAACCGCGCGACGTACCGATACAAAGCGCTGGGCGCTTGTCCTACTTGATCTTGCCTTCAACAAACTCGACGTGCTTGCGCACGATCGGATCGTATTTGTTGAACTTGAGCTTCTCGGTCTTGGTGCGCGGGTTTTTCTTGGCGACATAGAAGAAGCCGGTGTCCGCCGTCGAATTGAGACGGATCTTGATGGTGGTTGGCTTGGCCATGTCGCGCCCGGATGCTCTGGAGGTTCAAAGAGCGCGGGAAAATAGGCGCCCCGGCTCTAAAGTCAACTTGGAAGGTTACGCCGAGAGCCGTTCCATGCGGTGGGCGCCCCGGCTCCAGCGCAGAAACGGCGGCTGCAGCGCCTGCCCCGCCAGCCGCGCGCGGACCTCTTTGAGCACAAACCGGGTGATCGAGGGCAGGTCGAGCGCCTCGGCTTCGTCCAGCGGAAACCACTTTGTATGGAGCAATTCCTCGTCCCCCGCCGCTGGCTCACCATGGGCCTGGACGGCCTCGGCGTCGGCCAGGAAAAACCGGGCGTCGAAGCGGCGCGTCCGGTAAGGCGGGGTCACCGCCCGGCAAACGAAGCTCAACTGGGCCAAGTCCGGACCCGCTTCGCCGCCCAAGATCAGCCCCGCCTCTTCCCTGGTCTCGCGTGCCGCCGCCAGCGCGAAGGCCCTGGGCGGGCGGCGCACGCCGCCACAGCGCAGCAGCGCCTCGGTTTGGGCGGTGAGTTCATGCGCCGCTGGCAGCTTTGCGTCACCAGGCTCGACCCTGCCGCCAGGGAAGACCCACTTGTCCGGCATGAACACATGCCCCGCCGCGCGCTGGCCCATCATCACTTCGCGCCCGCCGCGCACCAGGATCAGGGTCGCGGCGTCGCGCGGCCGCATCGCCTTGGGCTTGGGGCCATCAGGCGGGTCGAATGGTTTTTCGTCGGGGTTGAGCGCAAAGGCATCGGCCATCGAGCCAGTTTAGCACATCGGGCGGGGCGATTTGGAAGCGAGCGGCGCACCGCGTATCGTCGCAGCTCGGAACCAAGGAGAATCCCATGGCGCGTTCGAAGCCAGGACAAGGACAAGTCGCGCTGATCACTGGCGCTTCGGCGGGCATAGGCGTTGACTTGGCCGAGTGCTTCGCGCGCGACGGCTATGACCTCATCCTCACAGCCCGCTCCGAACCCGCGTTACGGGAGGTGGCGACCCGATTGGCCCAGGCGCACGGCGTGCAGGCGCACGTCATCGCGCAGGACCTCGGCGCCATCGGCGGCGGCACGGCGCTCGCCCAGGCGATCAAACAGCGCGGGCTCGCCGTGGATGTGCTGGTCAACAATGCCGGCTACGGCCACGCCGGCGCGCTCACTTCGTCGGACCTTGCCACCCAGCTTGGCATGATTGACCTGAACGTGCGCGCGTTGGTGGAGCTGACCTATCATTTCTGGAATGACATGCTGACGAAGGGTCGCGGCGGCGTGCTCAATGTCGCTTCAACGGCGGCGTTTCAGCCTGGCCCACTGATGGCGAATTATTACGCCTCCAAGGCCTACGTGCTCTCCTTCTCAGAGGCGCTTTGGGAAGAAGCGCGCGGCACGGGCGTGCATGTGAGTTGCCTGTGCCCCGGGCCAACCGTCAGCAAGTTCCGCGAGCGCGCCGGCACCGGAAAAACCAGGCTCTCGCGGGTGGGTTCGGCAATGCCTTCCGCACCGGTGGCGCAGCAAGGTTATCGCGGCTTCCGCGCCAACACCCGCGTCGTGGTGACGGGAGCACGCAACGCCTTCATCGCCGGCATCGGCAAATTCCTCCCCCGCACGACATTGCTGCGCATCGTGCGCGACATGCAATCGCCAGCTTGAGAGCCCCCCATGAGTCTGCACGGCGCCTACGACGACAATAATCTCTTCGCGAAAATTCTACGCGCCGAGGTTCCGGCGGTGAAAGTGTTCGAGGACGCTGTCGCGCTGGCGTTCATGGACATTTTCCCGCAATCGCGCGGGCATGTTCTGGTGATCCCGAAGGTCGCGGGCGCGCGCAATTTGCTGGAGCTGCCAGCGCCGAAAATCGGCCCCTACATGGAGCGTGTGCAGCTTGTGGCGAAGGGCGTGGCCAAGGCGCTCACGCCCGACGGCATCGTCGTCACCCAGTTCAACGGCGCCCCCGCCGGCCAAACCATCTTCCACCTGCACTTCCACATCATCCCGCGCTACGATGGCGTAAAGCTCGCCGGCCACGGACATCAAAACAAAGCCGACATCGCGGAGCTGCAGAAACTCGCCGCGGAGATCGCGTCGGCGATGGAGTAAACAATGAAGCTGCATCCCATCACATGGCTCCTAGTTGTGCTCAGCGCGCTCGAATTGGTCGCCGCTCTCATCAATTTCTCTGATGGCGCTCGCTCTCTCTCGTTAAATGTGATGCCTTCAATAAACACGGACCCTTCAGCCTTAAGCTGGGGCGCTTTCATCGCCCGAAGTTTGCCCACGTTCACCTATGCTCTGGGTTGGCTTGGGACCGCAGCCATGGTCGAATTTTTGTTCCGTATCTGGCATGAATTGGTGGCCATGCGGAGCGCAAAGAGCCAATGGTGCTTAGCCAAAGCGTTCAGAAATCCTGTCCCATTGCATTGCTATGCGCACTCCGATCACGCTAGCGAGAGTTGCTAGCCAAACCAAACTCGGCCGCACACGGTGTTCGACCTTGCTGCCCAATATCTCGTCCCATGTGGCCGGTTTGCCATTTTGTACAATCGCAAACTGAACCACCATCGTCAAAAAACTGAGGAAGGGCACATAGAAACCTAGGCCAAGCGCGATCACCAATAGTGTGCGCATGAACGCTCCGCCGTACCCGAGATTTCGGCCATCCGCGCGTGTCACACGGATCCCCAGGAGCCACTTTCCCGGTGTAGCGCCGGCGATGCCTATGAAGAACGGTTCCACGATGAGCATAAGCACGACGAAGACGAAGGTCTCCACGAGCACTGTCTGCACGCTCGGAGTCAGCAACCAATCGAGATTCTCCGAATGAGTGAGGCCAAACTCGACGCCCAGCCCCCAATAGACACCAATGCCGTACCAGACACCGAACGCGACCCCGAGGATGAGGAGCGCATCCACGCTGCGCGCCAACCAACGCGCCCAGGCTTGGACATAGCGTTCGCGTAAAGGCGGCTCAGACTGGGCAATGGGTTCCGCGCTCATGGTATTCCCCTTGCCCAAGTGTCATGGAAAGACAGCAACACGAACGTCGCTTGGGCGTTTGCTCAGCGCGCACTTCGCGCGGGCACGGCGCGATCGGGCAGCGCCTCGAACAGGAAAGTGAGCCCGGGGGCGGCGCGGCGCAGGGCCCGTTCGCCAGCGTTCATCACAGCGCGAAGGATGTTTCGGATACCGACTTCGGCGGTGGCGCAGATCACGTAGGCCAGCACCAGCATGGCGCTCATCGCCAGCACCAGCGCCACCCACGGACCAACCCCCATCTGCGTCAACACGCGGATCAAGGCCGCGCCGACCACGCTGTGCACCAGGAACAACGGATACGTCATCAGGCCGATGCGTTTGAGCGCGGCTTGACGCGCTGGCGAGCGCACGGCGAAGCGCTCCGGAAAACGCGCGGCGGCGAACACCACCGCCACCCCCGCGAGCCAAGCGCCGACGGGAGCCCACACCGGAAACGCCATGCCCGCCCAAGGCGAGGTGACCTCCACCGCGAACGCGCTCGCTCGCGGCACGATCTGGGTGATGCTCAAGCCGATCGCCAACACCAAGCCGCAATAGCGCGCAAAATTCATGGTTTTGCGGCTCATCAACCAGAGCCAAACACCAATGGCGAAGAACGAACCGTGCTTGAACAGCAAGATGCCGCCGAACCACTCGACCTTGCCCACCACGAACGGCGACAAAACAGACTCCGCCGTGTGCGGCGCGAAGTGGACGAAGGCGTAGAAAAGCGACCATGCCGTCAGCATCCAGGGCAACGCGGTGATGCTCAGCAGGCGGCGCGCCACCAGCATCCAGAACACCAATCCATAAAACACGATCTCGACCGCGAGCGACCAATAGACGCCATCGACCCACGGTCCCCGCAGCCACAAACTCACCGAACGCAAATAGGCGCCCAAATTTTCCGAAAAAGGCGCCTGTCCAGACCAAAGCCACACCGCGAACGTGATCGTCGCGCAGACCCACACCGCCGGATAGAGCCGCGCGACACGCCCCTTGAGGAACGCAATGGGTGAGGCCCCCGCCGCGGAATGGGCGATGACGAAGCCAGAAATGACAAAGAAGATCTGCACGCCGACCCAACCGAACCAGGTAAACGGCGCCAGCGCCTCGTAGCGCGCCGCGCCAGCGAGCAAGTCGGCGGCTGGGTTCACCGCGTTGGCCCAGTCATAAAAACACAGATGGAACGCCATCACGCAAAACGCGGAAAAAAAACGCAAAGCGTCTAGCGGATAGATGTGTTCGCGGTCGCGCACGGGGCCTCCCCAGTCCGCGCGAAGCTGCATGCAATCGCTCCCACCCGCAAGGCCTAACCCCTGCCGCTTTGTGGTAGTATGCGCGAGCGCGACCATCTTCTCCCCCTGCAAGGGGGAGATTGAGAGGGGGTCGGCGCTACGTTTGTGTTGAGCACGCGGCGCGATGATTCAACCTCGGCGCTGAACCCCCTCCCAGCCTCGCCCTTGCAGGGGGAGGAGCAGATTCACGCCTTCTCGGGCTTCTTGCTGCCGAAGGAGAGCAGTCCGCGCGATTCTTGCGAGTAGCTGAACTTCAGCTTTTCTTTGTCCTGCGGGTCGAGATCGATCTTGACGATGCCGCCGTTCTTGAGCTTGCCGAACAGGAGTTCGTCGGCCATCGGCTTCTTGACCTTCTCTTGGATCAACCGCGCCAGGGGACGCGCGCCGAAGCTCTCGTCGTAGCCCTTGGTGGCGATCCAATCGGCGGCGCGATCGGTGATCTCGATTTGCACGTTACGTTCGGAAAGCTGTGCCTCCAGCTGGATGATGAATTTCTGCACGACGTTGCGCACCACTGCCGCCGGCAAGCCGTTGAACTGGATCGACGCATCGAGCCGGTTGCGGAACTCGGGCGAGAACAGCCGCTTGATCGCCTCTTCGTTCTCATGATCCTTCTTGCCCACGCCAAAGCCGATGCCCTGTTTGGCCGCGTCCGCGGCGCCGGCATTGGTGGTCATGATCAAGATCACGTTCCGGAAATCGACCTTCTTGCCGTTGGCGTCGGTGAGCGATCCGTGATCCATCACCTGCAACAAGATGTTGAACAGATCCGGGTGCGCCTTCTCGATTTCGTCGAGCAACAGCACTGAGTGCGGGTGCTGATCGACGCCATCGGTTAAGAGCCCGCCTTGATCGTAACCGACATAGCCCGGAGGCGCGCCGATCAGCCGGCTCACGGTGTGGCGCTCCATGTATTCGCTCATGTCGAAGCGGAGCAGCTCGATGCCCATGATGTTGGCGAGCGACCGCGCGACTTCGGTTTTGCCGACGCCCGTTGGCCCCGCGAACAAATAGCAGCCGATCGGCTTTTGCGGCTCGCGCAAACCCGCGCGCGCCATCTTGATGGCGTCGGCGAGCTGATCGATGGCGTTGTCTTGCCCGAACACCACGCGTTTGAGATCGGCCGGCAACGATTGCAGCATCTCGGAATCGTTCTTCGATACTGATTTCGGCGGGATGCGCGCCATCCGCGAAACCACCTCCTCGACCTCGGCGACATCGATCACCTGCTTGCGCTGGTTAGCCGGCACCAACATCATCGAGGCGCCGGATTCATCGATCACATCAATGGCTTTATCCGGCAATTTGCGGTCGTTGATGTGGCGGGCGCTGAGCTCAACCGCCGCCTTCACCGCCTCGTCGGTGTATTTCACTTTGTGATACTCTTCGAAATAGGGCCGCAGCCCCATGACGATCTTGATCGCGTCCGGCACCGAAGGCTCGTTCACGTCGATCTTCTGGAAGCGGCGCGCCAGCGCGCGGTCCTTCTCGAAGTGCTGGCGGTATTCCTTGTAAGTGGTCGAGCCCATGCAGCGCAGCTGCCCCGATTGCAGCGCCGGCTTGAGCAAATTCGACGCATCCATCGCCCCGCCCGAGGTGGCGCCGGCGCCGATCACGGTGTGGATTTCGTCGATGAACAAAATCGCTTTCGGGTGGTTCTCCAATTCCTTCATCACGCTCTTAAGGCGCTCTTCGAAATCGCCGCGATAGCGTGTGCCGGCGAGCAGCGAGCCCATGTCGAGCGAGAAGATGGTGGCGTCCGCCAACACTTCCGGCACTTGTTTTTCATTGATCTTGCGCGCGAGCCCTTCGGCGATGGCGGTCTTGCCGACGCCCGGATCGCCGACCAGCAGCGGGTTGTTCTTCTGGCGGCGGCACAAGATCTGGATCGCCCGCAGCACTTCGGGCTCGCGCCCGATCAGCGGGTCGATTTTGCCCTCCTTGGCCTTCTTGTTGAGGTTGACGCAATAAGCGGCCAACGCTTCCTGGCCGGACTTGACCACACGCTCGCCATCCTCGCCTTCATTGGCGCCGCGCACGGGCCGGGGCTGCGCCGCGCCGGCGCGCTTTGGCAAACCGTGGGCGATGAAGTTCACCGCGTCATAGCGGGTCATGTCCTGCTCTTGCAGATAATAGGCGGCGTGGCTTTCGCGCTCCGAGAACAACGCCACCAACACGTTGGCGCCGGTCACTTCGCGCCCGCCCGAAGAATCCACATGCAGCATCGCCCGCTGCAATACACGCTGGAAACCGGCGGTCGGGCGTGGCTCTTCGTGCTCACGGTTGAGCACGACCAGGCTATCGAGTTCGTTTTCCAGATAAACGTCGAGGTTGCCGCGCAGCTTGTCGAGATCGACCTTGCAGGCGTGCATCACCTGGGCTGCGTCATCGTCGTCGATCAGCGCCAGCAACAAATGCTCGAGCGTGACATATTCGTGCTGGTGCTCGTTCGCGAACGAGAGCGCCCGGCGGAGCGTATGTTCGAGCGTGCGGGAGAAAGTCGCCATTCGACTCTATTCCTTTTCCATCGTGCATTGCAGCGGATGTTCGTGCCGCCGCGCCAGATCAAGAACTTGTGCGACCTTGGTTTCGGCCACATCGTAGGTGAACACGCCGCAAAGTCCGACACCGTTTTGATGAACGTGCAGCATCACTGTCGTGGCCTCGTCACGCGTCTTCTGGAAGAAACGCTCCAGAACATAGACCACGAACTCCATGGGCGTGAAATCGTCGTTTAGCAGCAGCACCCGGTAGAGCGACGGCTTCTTGGTGCGCGTCAACGTTTTTGTCGCCGAGCGGCCATCCGGGCCCCCGTCGTCGGACTCTTCGTTCTCGTTCCACTCGTCGCTCATCGACGCTCGCGGGTCCACTGACTCGGATTCAGATGCGAGCCTGGGGCTCACTTCGTGAACAATCTATGGATTGATCGCCGGGATGAAAGGGCTTGACGACCGACAACGCGCAGCCGGACTCAAAACAAAACGGGCCCGGCTCGCAAGAGCCAGGCCCGTCCCTGTTCAGCCCCTCGGGGTCGCACCGCGACCCCGAAGTCAGTTAAAATCAGCGCGCGGCGCCGGTCTGGATCAGTTGACCAACGGCGTTAACGCGCTCGTTAATCGGCTGCAATGTGTCCTTGGCGACGCCTGAAACCAGGTCGGAAACTGTCGTGAATTCCGCGACATAGGCCTCAAACGAGGACTTCGCGTAGTCGTTTTGCTTTTCGACGAATTCTTGCACGCTCTTCGATGTCATCAGCGATTTCGCCACGGCGACGTGGTTCTCAAGCGCTTGCTTCTGGAAGGCGACCGTGCGCGCCGAGAGGGCCTCAAAGCCCTTTTGGGCGGCGGCGGCGGCGGCCATCCAGGCTTCAGCGTTCTGCTTGCCGAACGCGGAGGCTTCCGACATCGCGGCAAGGCCGCGGTCAATGTTCTCGCGCACCGCTTCCGAGGAAGCAGTCGTCACTTGTTCGAACGCCTCGGTGGCGGCCTTGGTGGTGCGGGCAGTCTTGGCAGCGGCCATGTGTCGGTCTCCGTGTTCAGGCGCCATGCGCCTCATCCTGGATCGCCGGCAACCCGACGAATCTGAGGAATATATGCTATGCTGCAACTGCGAAGTCAACCCAATTTTGCTGCAGCGCAGCATTTTCCTTTGGGTGACCAAACCAGACACCCGTTCACCCCGCGTTCAGTGTCTCTATTGCAACCTGCGGAGGATGATCGGTCGGGATTCGCCTAATCAAAACGACCATTGGCCCGCCCGGAAACGCTCGCTTAACCCAGACTAAGCAAACTGTAAGCTGCGCGGCACGCGATTTGCCTGAATTTGTCCGTTATTATGCGGGATCGGGACGCCAATGAAGACAATGGGACGCTTCGCATCTTGTTTTTTGGCGGCCGCGGCCCTGCTGTTCGGCTTGGGGGGCGTCGCTCCCGCGTCGGCAGACGACTTGTACGCCGCAATCGTTATGGACGCGCGCAGTAACGAAGTCCTGCTTGAGGACCAAGCCGACGAAGCCCGTTTTCCGGCCTCGCTCACCAAGATGATGACGCTCTACATGGTGTTTGAGGCGCTCGAGCGCGGCGATATCCGCATGGATACCCGCCTGGTCGCGTCCCGCAACGCGTCACGCCAGCCGCCGTCCCGGCTCGGGCTGCGGCGCAATGATTCGATCACTGTTGAGCAAGCCATCCGCGCCTTGGTTGTCCAATCCGCCAACGACGTCGCCACTATGGTGAGTGAGCGCCTGGGCGGCAGCGAGAGCCGCTTTGCCGCCGCCATGACCGCCCGCGCCCGCGAACTCGGCATGCGCGACAGCCGTTTCGCAAATGCGAGCGGCTTGCCCAATCCCCGCCACGCCACCACCGCCCGCGACATCGCCATTCTCGGCCAGGCGCTCTGGCATGATTTCCCTGAATATTACCATTATTTCCAAACCCCGAGCTTCGCCTGGCGGCGCGGCGCTGGCAGCAACCACAACCGCCTGCTCGGCCAGATCGAGGGCGTGGATGGGATCAAGACCGGCTACACCCGCGCCTCGGGGTTCAACCTAGCCTCCATGGCCGAACGCAATGGCCGGCGCGTCATCGTGGTCGTGCTGGGCGGGGAAACCGCCTCCGCGCGCGATGCTCAGGTCGCCTACCTCATCGAAGGCGCCTACCAGGAATTCGCCCGCCGCGAAGACCCCAACGCCGCCGCGTTCGCCAGCCTACCCACCCGGCGTCTCGATGCCGTCGCGGCGCCCGCCATGGGAAGCGCCGCGGACGCGTCCCCCTACGCCAGCTATCAAGGCATGGTCGTCGAAACCCTCTCCCCACTCCGCGCGCCCGTGGAAGCCCCGGTCGGCCAGGGTGACGAGAGCGAACTCTCCACCGAAGAGCAAAACTAGAGGCATCAGTCCAGAAAAAGGCGCCTCCCCCTCCCATTAAGGGGACGAGGGTCGTGACGTGCTGAGGAACGCGGCCTTCAGGAAGAACCCGCCGCCCATTCCGAAGGCGACACCCACCCGCCACCCGCGTGGGAGTGGGCCGGACCTCGCCGCAAGACAGCCGCTCGTAACCTTCTCGGCCCGCGCTTTTGATAATTCATGGGCCGCCTGTGCTCTAGGGACGCCTTCTAGCCGTGAATTGCACATCAAAGCGAACCTGATCGCCAGGCATGAAGGGCGAGTCATCAGGCGCCGAGAGCACCTGTTCAAACGCTTCGACCGCTGCGAGCCCGAAACCCCATCCCGTTGGCTGCTCATTTTCTATTTCGCATTGGGCAGGCGGGACGGAGCGCAACGTGCACGTCAATCCAACCGTCCCATCGACGCCCTGCGCGCGCGCCGCTGCGGGGTAAATGGCGTCGATCACCTCTTGCGGCGGTGGAGGCCCATCAATTGGACCGAGACCCTCATGCCCGACACCCACCGGCTCGAACTGAGAAGCAAACCCGAAATTGATCGGCAATATGAAACGCGCAGTTCGATGCTCCTCAACGAACGCGGCGCTACCTTCGGCCACCGCGAAAGCGGAAGCCAAGGCAAGCGCGGCGACGCCCACGCCGAGGTTTTCCGGGGTCTCGCGGACAAGCTGACAGTCGAGCCCACGATCGTCTTTGACAAGGCAACTCAAGACGCCGCGCGCTCGGCCCCCTAATCGCGCAGCGTCGCCCCACGCGGCGCGCACATCTTCGGCGTTCGGCGCCGCTTCCCAGGCAGGCAACTCAAGCTCTTCGTCGGGCGCTTCCACCCAGGCCCGGAACGCGATAGGGATACGTAAGGATGTGCCCAACACTTCCCGCCCGGCACGCGTTGCCGGCGCGAGTCGGAACGAACGTGACATTGCAACGGCGGCTTCGCCAAACCGCCAAGTGTTCGGTGTTTCCGACACGATTCCGCACTCAACACGCTGAGCGGGACGCGTAAGACAGTCCAAGATGACGCGCCCTTCAACACGCTGGACGAGCGCATCGGCGGGGTACATCAGCGAGAACAATTCCGCCTGGGGCCGAACTAGCCATCTTGGCTCGGTGTAGGCCTCTGGCTCGGCGCTTACACTGCCTATCTGGCAAGCCAGCCAAATCAATGTGACGACAGCGAGAGCGATGCGCATGATCAAATAAGAGCCTTATACATCCAGTAGAAGCTACGCTAGAAGTCCAGCGAAGGCGAGCCAATGGAACGATCCCTTAGCCGAAGGACGATGCTGGTTTCTGCGACTGCGGCTGCTGGATCGCTGGGGGATGCTTGGGCGCAGACCAGCCGTGCAGAGCGAACGTATCGACACCCACATTTTGTCGAAGCCGTTCGCGCGGTGCGCAACATGCGTTGGCGCGAGCTTTCGGACATTGTGACAGCGCAACCATCTGAAGGGGGCCTCGTTCTGGTCAACGACATTGCCGATGGTATGCAAATCGGAGCGAGCTTTGGTGAACTCGAACTCCAACCTATGGGGCACACGATTATTGCCGCAGCGCACGTCAGTTGGGCTTGGCGTTTTCGAGGAACGGGCGTGGGCAGCACGGTTACCCCCGAGAGCTACCGGATGTTCGCGCAGCACCTAACGTTCGCAAGCGAGCATGTGGCCCGAGCCATTGCGGCCGACGCCAATGACGGCGCGGCTTTCGCAATCGGCTTTCGCGCACACATGGGCCTCAGCGACATAGCAGGCGTCTATGGCGGACTTCGCGGCTACTTGTTAGCGTCGCGGAGGCCGGTGAGCGGTCTTGGCGCCTTCGCAAACGCGGTGTCCAGAAAGTGGCTGGGCACGGAGGAGCAAGCACTCACCTTCGCGCGCCAAACCGCGCAAATTGATCTGCCCGCCAGCTCGGGAATTGTCCCATATGCTCACCATGTTTGCTGGGGCGCCAGAGCGATCGCGGCGATGCACACCAGCGAACCGGAACCTTTTGCTCAATATGTCACGCGCGACGAGGTTCGCGCGGATATCTTGTCGGCGAATGAGGCTTTCGCCTCTGTAGCACCTGATCCAGACCCCTTTGCAAATTGGTATGCGAACGCTTCGTTCTCTTTTGCGCTCTTCTCGATGAACGAGATTAACTTGGCTAGGCCCCATCTCAGCGCGATGGGCGAATACGTCGGTGGTCCGTGGTCCGACATGGATCACCCGCAGGAGACCCTCGACGGCGTGCGCCGACAGCTCGGCATGCTGTCGCTCTGATCGAGGCGGGATCATTGGCGCCCTTCGCCCAAAGCCCCCATGCTCACGCCTGGCGGCACGGGCGTGTCCGCTGGCACGAAAAAGTCGGGCATCAACGGCTTCGACGGATCGACGCGATATTTATCGAAGTCGCGCTCGCCTTCGGCGTAAAGCAGCACGTCATCAATGAAGAAATTGCCTGTACATTGGCGCGACGGCTTGTTGAAGATCGCATAGGCCGCATCCGAGATGATATCGGTGCTGCGGCAGTGCTTCATGCCTTCGCCGCCGGTCAGCGCGAATTCAATCGCGGCGGTGGCGATGCCAGTGCGCGGCCACAGCGCGTTGAAGGCGATGCCGTCGTCCTTGAATTCCTCGGCCATGCCCAACACGCACATGCTCATGCCGTACTTGGCCATCGTGTAAGCGACGTGGCCGGCAAACCAACGCGGGGACATATCCAGCGGCGGCGACAGCATCAGCACGTGCGGGTTGGCGGCCTTCTTCAAATGCGGGATGCAAGCGCGGCTGACGATGAAAGTGCCACGCGCATTGACCTGGTTCATCAGGTCGTAGCGGCGGATATCCGTCGCCAGCGTGCCGGTGAGCTGTATGGCGGAGGCGTTGTTGACGCAGATGTCGATGCCGCCGAAGCGCGCGACCGCCGCATCAACCGCCGCCTGCACGCTATCGGGCTCGCGCACATCCACCACCAGCGGCAACGCCTGTCCGCCCGCTTTCTCGATCTCCTCGGCGGCCGTGTAGATGGTTCCGGGCAATTTCTTGTGCGGCTCGGCGGTCTTGGCGGCGATCACGATATTAGCGCCGTCCCGCGCAGCCCGCAGGCCGATCGCCAAGCCGATCCCCCGGCTCGCGCCCGTGATCAAGAGCGTTTTTCCACGCAGGCTCATTCTATCTCTCCCTGTTTTCGCCACACTAACGCCTCCGCGGCGCGGTTTCACCTGCCAAGGTTGCCGATGGGACTTGACTGGACCGCGTTGCAGCCGAGACTCTCTGCCCAGAGGGCCGCGATAGTTCTGAAGGAGTTCGAATGCGCGCGTTTGCGTTAGCCGCAATGATTTGCGTTGGATTGAGCGTCGGCGGGGTGGCCGAGGCCCGACCGTGGACCGATCCCGCCGGGCGACTCTCCATTGATGTCCCCGCCGGTTGGGTTGTTGATTCAAGACAGACAGAAGGCGTCAGCTACGTCATCGCCGGCAACGCCAACAACGAGTGCCAGTTCGTCGCAACCCCAAACACAAATTCGACGGGCGCCTCGATGGACGCAATCCGCCGCACCATCCTCAACGACGCCCAATTCACGGATGTAATCTGGCTTGGCCTTGTCAACGGGGTGGCGTCAGTCTTTCCCAACAACTCAGCTGTGTTCGTCTCTCGCTCGCGCGATGAAGCCGGCGCTTGGCCCGTACAACGCGCAGAGCTGCAATCGCCGCGCCGGCTGGTTCACGCCGGCCTGCAACTTCGCCCCGGCATGGATTTGCTCGGGCTATGCATGACCTATGACGGAGCGGACCCCACCGCGACCTACGACAACGTCCTGCGCACCATGGGCCATCCCAACGACGCGCAATTCCAAGCCCAGGGTGAAACGCAAGCCGCCGAACGCGCGGCGGCAGCGGCAGCGGCAGCGGCGACCGCCGCCGCGGCGCCTCCGCCTCCGCCAGCAAACGAAAGACGCCGCCGTAATAACTAATCGCCGTTCATCAGCGTAAACACTTGGTTATCCTTGCGTTTACGTGCAATTCACGACGATGGCTCATGTCTGTGAGCTATGAATTGGAAAACCTCCGACGCAGCGACGACGTTCCACGCTGATGATCGCCCGCATGCGCCGTTGCTTATTGCGCTCGCCGCTGGCGCTGTCGCAATGGCGGCGCCGCCCGTGTCGCTATTGTTGCTGGCGGGATTGGCGGCCCTCACCTTGCTGAGCACGCGCGCCCTGCAAGTGGACATTGTCGCTCTCGCGGGCCCGGCGTTCGCGGCATTGATCGTCGGCGCATTCACGGGACTGGCTGGCGGCATCGGCGTCGTGTTCGTGTGGCGTCTCATCGCCGATGCAAACTGGAGCGCACGCCATGCGGCGCGCTTGGCGCTGGCCGAGGGGCGCCCCGCGGAGGCTTCGCGTCGCGCGCTTGCGCATGCTTGGCTTACACCGCTCTTCGGTCTCACCATCGTCGCCTACACCGCGCCCCACATGGTCGCCGGCCTGCCGCTGGACTTGCCGCACGTGCCGCTCTGGGTTCCGCTGTGCGCGGGCATTGCCGCCGCAATCGCGTTCCTCGATTGGGCGCTCAAGTGCGCTTCGGATTGGCGCCTGGGGGAACTTGCCGCCGCTCCAGCCGCGCATCTGCTCGCGCACCACGCCATCTTCCTGCTGGCGTTCGGGCTGACGCTCGACGTGTCCGCGGGCGTGGTGGCTTTGATCGCGTGGCGCTTGGCGCATGCCGCGCCGCTGCGTCAGGCTAGCTTCACCGCCGTCCCGTAGGCCAGCACTTCGGTCGCCTGGCCTTGGCCGGCGTCTGTCGTATCAAACCGCATGCCGATGATCGCATCCGCGCCGAGCGACCGTGCGTGCTCGGTCATGCGGTCGAGCGCCTGTTCGCGGCTCTCGGCCAAGAGTTTGGTGTATTCGTGAACCTCACCGCCGACGATCATGCGCAAGCCCGCGACAATGTCGCGCCCAATAAAGCGCGAGCGCACCACGTTGCCACGCACCAAGCCAAGCTGCTGGGCGATCGTGCGTCCATGCACTTCAAATGTCGTTGAGATGATCATCAGGCGCTCCGAATCACTACATCCAAATCAGCGTTCGACATTACGATAGCGCTTTTCCGACGCGTCGCCGCGTTGATCGGCGATGACGCGCAACACCATCCATAGCCCGCCGACAAGCATCAATACGAAGCCGCTGACGCCGAGCAAGGCCAATCCCACGACGGCGATGACGCTGCCCACGAGCGCGGCCGGATCGCCTCCGCCCAACGCGGCGCCGATGATCGCGCCTATACCCAGAAAGTACGCCAGCCCCGCCAAACCCGCGCCGAGGCAAAAGCACAGCAGCGCGTTGTTCGAACGATGCTCAGGGTTGGGGCCTTCAGACGAATTCATAACGAATGACACCCTCTCCATCGAGTACACGCCGCGCGAGGCCGCGCCCAATTAGGCAATTGGCATGGGCGATGGCTTCGCCGGTGGCCATGCCCAACAAATCCCCGCCGATCTTGCGCGCGAACAGCGCACCGAACAAATCCACTGCCCGTCTCGGCTCTTGCCGGAGGCGGTTGACGATACGGGCCAGCGAACGTTCGTGGCCGTCGATGAGATTGGCGAGCCGCTCGTGCAGGCCGTGGAACGGTTCGTTGTGCGAGGGAAGCACCAGCACATCGCCGGGCATTGCGGCGGCCAGCTTGTGACATGAGCCGATCCAATCGGCGAGCGGATCGCCTTCGGGCTCGGTGGGGAACACCGACACATTCGAGGAAATGCGCGGCAACACCTGGTCACCGGAGATGAACAACCTCAACTCCTCCTGCCACAGACACGCATGCTCGGGAGAATGGCCATTGCCCATGATCACGCGCCAGGGCCTGCCGCCGATATCGATGACATCGCCTTCGGCGATACGGCGGTAAGAATCCGGCATGCGCGAAACGGCCTTGCCGAAGCCGCCGAAGCGCGCCTTGTAGGAAGCGAGCGCTTCCTCGTCCCAACCGGCGGCATGGTAGAATTGCACGCCTTCCTCCGGCGCCTCGCGGCCTGTATCAGCCACCAGCACGCGCCCGGTGGTGTATTCAAGCCGGCTCATCCAGAGCGGCGCGCCAAACTTACGGCAGATCCAGCCCGCAAGGCCCATATGGTCCGGGTGCATATGCGTGCAGACAACGCGCTTGACCGGCTTGCCCTTGAGCGTCGCGCCGAAAATCGAGCGCCAGTGCTCGCGTGTTTCTTCAAGAGCAACGCCAGTATCAACGATGGTCCAGCCTTCGCCGTCCTCAAGCAGCCACAGATTGATCCATTTGAGCGCGAACGGCAGCGGCATGCGCACCCAATAGACACCCGGCGCAATCTCGCGCGCTTCGCCAGCGGGCGGCGGATCGCCCAATGGATAAACGAGCTGCGGCCGCGCCGGGCGATCGGCTGTCACTTCGTCTTCGAGACCGTCCATGGACATGGATCGCTACTCCGTTCGCCTCAGCGTACGCGTTTCAATCTCCAGCGTCATCCCGGCCTCGCGTAGCGTGATCCGGGATGACGCTAGGGTGGGTTCAGTAGAAATCCGGTGACGCCAAGGCGCCCATCCCGACTTTAATCGCCGGCAGCCGACCCGCCGCGCGCGCCAGCACGGTCTCGGCATAATAGCCGAACAACGCGCTCTGCTCGTCCAGGATGGGCTTGGTCAAGGCTGGGTGCGCGGGGGCGCGCAACAGCCCCTTCGCCAACAGCATGCCTGCCGCGACATCGCCGACGAGCGCCAGATATTCGCTGGCGCCGGCGGCAGCGTCGGCCCGGGCGGCGCCGAGCATGTAGTCCGTCGCTTCGTTGAGCGCATCGGCGGCCTGCCCCAAACGCGCCGCGCCGCGGTGGCCGTATGCGGACGTCTCGCGCGCTTGCGCAATCAACGCACGCATAGCTTCGCCGCGGTCACCAAGCAGCTTGCGTCCATAGAGGTCGAGCGCTTGGATCCCGTTTGTGCCCTCATAGATCGGGGTGATGCGCGCATCGCGGTAGAATTGCGCGCCGCCGCCCTCTTCAACAAACCCCATGCCGCCGTGGACTTGCACACCGAGGCTCGCAACCTCCACGCCCATGTCCGTGCACCACGATTTGACGATCGGCGTCAGCAAATCCTCGCGCGCTTTGTCGCCGCTATCGGCAGCGACGGCGCATGCGTAGCAGAGCGCCCGGCCGGCTTGAATCTTGGCCTTCATGGTCATCAGCATGCGCCGCACGTCAGGGTGCTCGACAATGAAGCCACCGCCTTGTTTGCGCTCGCGCGCATAGCTCAACGCCTTCTGGTAGGCGGCTTCCGCCACCGCCACGCCCTGCAGACCAACGTTGAGCCGCGCCGCGTTCATCATCGTGAACATCGCCGCTAGCCCCTTGTTTTCCTCCCCAAGCAACCAGCCGGTCGCGCCATCATAAGCCATGGTGCAGGTCGGCGAGGCATGGATGCCCATTTTCTCCTCGACGCCAATGCAGCGCACGCCATTGCGTACGCCATCGCCTAGAACCTTCGGCACGATGAAAAGCGAAAGCCCCTTCGAGCCCGCCGGCGCGCCTTCGATGCGGGCGAGCACAAGGTGAATGATGTTCGGTGCGAGATCGTGCTCGCCCCAGGTGATGAAAATTTTCTGCCCGCTGATGCGATAGGCGCCGTCGGCGGCGGCGACAGCCTTTGTTGTCAGCGCGCCCAGATCCGAGCCGGCTTGCGGCTCGGTGAGATTCATCGTGCCGGTCCATTCCCCGGAGATCAGCTTGGACAGATAGAGGCGCTTCTGATCCTGGGCGCCGTGCTGCTCAATTGCTTCGATCGCACCCAACGTCAGCATCGGCAACAGGCCAAAGCTCATGTTGGCTGCGTGCACGGTTTCAAACACGGCAAGCGCCACCGCGCGAGGCAAACCCTGCCCTCCATAAGCCGTCTCGCCCGTCAGCCCCTGCCAACCGCCAGCTTTGAAACTCTCATACGCCGCGCGAAACCCAGGCGCCGTGCGCACCTCATGATCGGCGAGCGTCACGCCGGCCCTGTCGCCGCTGCGATTGATCGGCGCCAAGGTCGCCGTCGCCAATGCGCCCGCGCCTTCCAAGATCGCGTCCAAAAGATCGGCGTCGAGGTCGCCGAAACGCCCGCCGGCTTGCAGCGACCAAAGGTCGGCACACGCTTCCAGGGCAAAACGCATCTCTGCGATTGGCGCGCGATAGGTCATGCAATCCTCCAGGCCGGGTAGCGACACGCCCACCGCCGATATGCTAGACGCCCAATTGAGAAGGCTTGTTTAGGGGACATTGCATGCGCTTCACAATTCTCGCCGCCACGTTTTTTCTCGCCGCCTGCGCGACCGCGCCAATTACGGCGCCCATCGCCGCGGCGACCAGCGCTTCGCCGACCGTCGCCACGTTGCCGCCAGGGGCTGACGCTTCGCTCAACCCAGCGGACGCGCCAGCGGGCGCATATACGCTCGATTCGAGGCACGCCAGCGTCACCTGGCGCATCCGTCACATGGGGCTAGGCATCTACACCGCGCGCTTCGACACCATCGCCGGAACGCTGAATTTCGATCCCGCGCATCCGGAAAACTCCACGGTCAACGTCACCGTCGCCGCCAATTCAGTGAGCACCGGGCTGGTCAACGCCCAGGGCCAGCGCGCCTTCGATCAAGAGATCGCCAACAACGTGCTCGGTGCGGAAGCCAACCCAAATATCACCTTCGTCTCGCGCTCGATCCAGCTCACCGGTGCAACCACCGGCCTCATCACCGGCGACCTCACGCTGCGCGGCCAAACACATCCGGTCACGCTTGACGCCAACTTCGAGGGCGGGCGCTTCGTGCAGTTCTTCGGCAAGCACGTCATCGCGTTCTCGGGGCGCGCCCTCATCGACCGGTCGCAATGGGGCGCGGGCTTCGCCAACCCGCTCATGAACGCCACCACTGGAAACACAGTCGAGATCGTTATCGCAGCCGAATTCCGCAAGGATTGAGGGAGACCAATGATGCGTCTGAACATAATCGCCGTCGCCGTGCTGGCGCTTGCCGCGTGCACGCCTGCCGCTGACGTCGCGCCGCCAGCGCCGCCCGTGGCCGTCGCGGTCGATGCGCCTTCGGGCGAATATCTGCTCGATAAAAGTCACGCCAGCCTGGTGGTTCGCGCAAACCATTTGGGGCTGTCTCATTATACGCTACGCCTCGCCGGCCTCGACGCGACGCTCAATTTCAACGCCGACGACCCCGCTCAATCCTCGGTGCGCGCCACCATCGCCGCCGACACCGTTAGCACTGAATTCCAAGGCCCGCGGGATTTCAACGACGAACTCGAAAACTCCGAATGGCTCGACGCCGCCGCTCACCCCACCATCACCTTCAACTCAACCAGCGTCGAACTCACCGGCCCGAACACGGGGCGCATGACAGGTGATCTCACGATCCGCGGCGCCACCCATCCCGCAGTGCTGGATGTCACGTTCAACCGCGCCTTCAGGCAGCACCCGTTCGGTCGGCCCGGCGCGCTAATCGGCTTCTCGGCCCACGGCGCAATCAAGCGCTCGGACTATGGGCTCAACGCTTTGCTTCCCTCCGGCGAGGGCGCCATTGGCGTCGGCGACGAGGTTGAGATCGTGATCGAGGCCGAGTTCACGCAATTGCCCGCACCAGCAAGCCCGGTGAACTGAGGGTGGGCACACAGGCGCAGCGCTACACCGCGATCGCGATCGTCCTTCATTGGGCGATCGCCATCGCCATCGCCGGCATGATTTCACTCGGCTGGTGGATGCACGAGGCGCTGGAGCAGCCAGCAACACAGGCGCAAGCAATCGCGGCCTACCAACTGCACAAATCCATCGGGCTGACCATCTTGGCCTTGAGCCTGGCGCGGCTGGGCTGGCGCCTTGCCAATCGGCCGCCGCCACTGCCTTCCAACATGAAACCCTGGGAGCGCCTTGCCGCGACCGCCACCCATTGGGGCTTCTACGCCCTCATCATCGTCATGCCGCTGACAGGCTGGCTCTATGTCTCGACCGGCTGGTCCGCGCATGACAACCGGCCCCTGGAAGTGCCCACCCTCTATTTTGGCCTCTTCCAAGTTCCCCACCTGTTTGGATTATCGCAACTCGCCGAAACAACCCGCGCGCTGTTAGCAAATGTGATTGGGTTCACGCATTCCAAGCTGGCCTGGGGTGCGATCGGATTGACGGTTCTGCACGTAGGCGCGGCGCTCAAGCACCATTTCGCCGACAAGGACGACGTACTGACGCGCATGGTCCCTGGGCTAAGGCCGCTCGGCGGCGCCATCGCCGGGTCCGCGGCGCGCGGACGCGGGCTCGCGCTCGTCGCGGGATTTGCGGCCATTTTGCTCGCCGCGAGCGCTGCTCTGTGGGCGTTCACTTATCCCCCGACGGGCGCGGCGGCGCCGCCGGCGAACGCAATCCACTCGCACGAGGACGAGACACTCGAATCGGCGGACGATAGTTCAGCGGCAATTGAGGCGCACGACCATGCCGATGGCGAAACCGTCCACGAGCACGCGGTCACCCCCTCGCCGGGAACGCCAGCCGCATGGCGCGTTGAGCGCGGCGCGAGCGCGATCACCTTCACCGGCGTGCACGCGGGCGTTCCCTTCGAGGGGCGCTTCGCGACCTGGAGCGCCGACATTCGGTTCGATCCGGACAATCTGGCGGCGTCCTCGGCCCGCGTTACGATTGCGACGGGCTCGGCCTCCGACGGCATCGCGCTGCACGACCAAAGCCTGCCGCAAACCGAATGGTTCGACGCGGCCAACCATCCCAACGCGACGTTTCAAACGACCTCCATCCGCGCACGTGGGGACGGCGCCTACGAGGCGCGTGGCGTGCTGACGATCAAAGGCCGGGCGATCGATGCCAACCTCCCCTTCACGCTGCGTATCGCCGGCGACCGTGCGACCATGGACGGGTCAGCCGGCGTCAGCCGCCGCGAAGCCAACCTTGGCATGGGCTCGGACCCCGACGCCGAATACGTCTCGGCCGAGATCGGCGTCCGCGTGCACGTGGAAGCCCGCCGCGCGCAATGAGCATCGAGGCGGCCGCCGACATCTTGCGCGCTGGCGGGCTGGTCGTGTTCCCGACCGAAACCGTGTACGGGCTCGGCTGTGACGCCGCTAACCCCCACGCCGTTGCGCGCGTCTTCGAGGCCAAGGGCCGGCCCCGCTTCAACCCGCTGATCGCCCACGTTCTGGGCATCGCCGAAGCCGAGCGCCACGCGCACTTCCATCCCAAGGCGCGCGCGCTGGCGGAAGCATTCTGGCCCGGGCCGCTCACGCTGGTCGCTCGCCGACGCGGTGATAGCAATGTCTCGGAGCTTGCCTGCGCGGGCCTGGCGACGATCGCCTTGCGTGCGCCCGCACACAGAATCGCGCGGGCATTGCTCGAAGCCTTCGGCGGCCCTATCGCCGCACCGAGCGCCAATCGCTCGGGTCATGTCAGCGCGACGACAGCCGCGCACGCGGCGGCGGATTTTGGCGGCGCGGTTGATCTCGTGCTCGATGGCGGACCCTGCGAACTCGGACTTGAATCCACAATCATCGCCGTCGATGATTCGGGCCGCGCGACGCTGCTGCGCCCCGGCGCCATCGCCCGCGAGGCGATTGAAGCCGTCAGCGGCCCGCTCGCGGCGCACGTGGGTGCTATCGAAGCGCCAGGCATGTTGGCGAGTCACTATGCGCCGCGCGCCCGATTGCGTCTGGACGCCGCCGCGCCGCGTGAGGGCGAAGCGTATCTCGCCTTTGGGACCGAGGCGCCGCCTGGGGGGCTGACATTGTCCGCGCGCGGCGACATCGTGGAGGCGGCGGCCAATCTCTACGCACATCTGCGCGCGCTCGATGCGACGGGCGTGGCGCACATCGCGGTGGCGCCGATTCCAGCACGCGGGCTCGGCGAAGCCATCCGCGACCGCCTCGCGCGCGCCGCCGCCCCGCGCGGCTAGGCCTCTAAAGACGGGCGGTCCTTGGCGCGCTATCGTCAACCCCATGTCGGACCTGTTCGAGAAGCTCGCAGCGCGCCTTGGCCCCAAGGGATGGGCCCGCGACCCGGAAGCGCTTGCGCCACATCTTGTGGAATGGCGGGACAAGTTTACGGGGAGCACCCCATTCCTGGCCATGCCCACGACGACCGCCGAAGTCTCCGACGTCGTCCGGCTTTGCGCCGAGGCGGGCGCGGCCATCACGCCGCAGGGCGGCAACACAGGTTTGGTTGGGGGGCAAATTCCCAACGGTGAGGTGCTGCTCTCGCTCACACGCATGCACCGCATCCGCGCCATCGACGCCGACAATGATTCGCTCGTCGCAGAGGCCGGCTGCGTGCTCGCGGCGGTGCAACACGCGGCCGCCGAATCGAATCGCTTGTTCCCTTTGAGCCTCGCGAGCGAGGGCAGCGCCACCATTGGCGGACTGATTTCCACAAACGCGGGGGGCGTGCATGTGCTGCGCTACGGGATGATGCGCGAGCTCGTGCTCGGGCTCGAAGTGGTGCTCGCGGACGGGCGGGTGCTCAACGGGCTGAAGGCGCTGCGCAAGGACAACACCGGTTACGATCTCAAGCAATTCTTCATCGGCGCCGAGGGGACGTTGGGGGTGGTGACGGCGGCGAGCCTCAAGCTCTTCCCCCGTCCTGGGGCACGCGAGGTCGCGCTCGTCGCCGTCGCTTCACCCCGCCATGCGCTGAGGCTGTTGCACCGCGCCAAGGCGCAGACAGGCGCCGTCTCCGCCTTCGAATTGATGAACCGTCTGGGCGTCGATCTGGCGGTGAAGAACGTCCCCAATGTGCGCGACCCGATCCCTGGCGCGCCCATGCTCGTGCTCATGGAATTTGAAGCCGCGCACGCCGGCGGCGTGCGCGACGCCGTTGAAACCATGCTCGCAACCGCCCTTGAGGCGGGCGAGGCGACGCACGTGCTGATCGCGGAAAACGCAAGCCAGACAAAGGATTTTTGGGCATTGCGGGAGAAAATGTCCGCCGGTCACCGCCCCGAAGGGCCGCAGGTCAGCCACGATGTGAGCGTACCGGTTTCAAGGACGCCGGACTTCCTTGAGCGCGCAGATGCGGCGGCGACCAAGCTTCTCCCCGGTGCGCGCATCGTCGCCTTTGGTCATCAGGGCGACGGCAACATTCACTACACTGTGATGGCGCCGGAGGGCGCGGCCGCCGAGGCCTTCCCAGCCGCCGCCCTGACCCAAACGGTGTACGAAGTCGTCGCCGCGCTTGACGGTTCTATCTCCGCCGAACACGGCGTCGGCGTCACCCGCAAAGCCGACCTTGCGCGCTTCAAAGACCCCGCCTCGCTCGCGCTGATGCACGTCCTCAAGCACGCGCTCGACCCCGCGAACATGATGAACCCACGCGTGCTGTTGGAGTGAAATTCGCGCCGCGAATCACATCGCACATGACGCACGCACGCATCGATTCGCGTGCGACTCATTGTTGCAAATTCGCCTCGCAGAATTTTTTACGTGGCAATCTCGCTTGCACATGACATGATGACGACGTACTGCGGCTCGTCGCCGTGACTATAGAGGAGCCAGGGCATGGCTAGAAAAGCAAAGAAAGCAGCTAAGAAGGTCGCCAAGAAGGCCAAGAAGGCTGCACCGAGAAAGAAGGCCGCCAAGAAGGCGCCGCGCAAGACCGCCAAGAAGGCGAAGGCAAAGAAGCGGTAGTCAGCCGCTCGGGTCGCCGCTCTCGCGGGGGCCCATCAAGTAAAAGAGATGCGCGGCGCGAGAGCGTCGCGCATCTTTCGTTTGAGCGAACCGCTTGAGTGCGCGCCCGCGCTCGGCTTAGCTCGCACCCATGATCGCTTTCCTCACCATCTTCCTCTCGGTCTTCGTCGCGGAATTGGGCGACAAGACCCAACTCGCCACCGCCCTCTTCGCCGCCGAAGGCAATACGCCCAAGTGGCTGGTTTTTCTCGGCTCTTCCACGGCCCTTGTGGCCTCCGCGGGCGTCGCGACCATCGCCGGATCGGTGGCGCGCGGCTTCGTCGAAGGGCCGATGCTCAAACTCGTCGCGGGGGCCAGCTTCATCGTCATCGGCGCGTTCATACTCTGGGGCGCGCTGCGACCACCGTCATGAATTCGGCGCCGCGCAACCCCGTCGCCGCCGCTGGCGTTGTGTGCTTGCGCGGTGAGGAGGTGCTGCTCGTCAAGCGCGGTACGCCGCCGTTGAAGGGCAGCTGGTCGCTGCCGGGCGGACGTATTGAATGGGGTGAGCGCGCCGACGCCGCCGCCTTGCGCGAGCTCAAAGAGGAAACCGGCTGCGACGCCGAATTGGTCGGCCTCATCGACGTCGTCGATGTGGTGTTAGCGGACCGGCCGACCGAATCGGAGGGCCCGGCCATGCACTATGTCCTCATCGACTACGCCGCGCGCTGGCTGAGCGGCGAACCCAGGCCTGGTGATGACGCTCACGAGGCGCGCTTCTTTTCCCCTGGCGAGATCGTTGGGCTGAATCTTTGGAGCGAAACGCTCCGCGTCATCACCGCGGCGCGGGCAATGCTCTAGGCGCAAGGCTAGTGGAGCGAATTTGACATTTGAGTCCCGATTGCAGCCGAGCTCGCGCTCAAATGTCAAATTCTCAAGCTCCACTAGAATCTAATACTTGCTAGCGGTCCTGAAGATTCCGACATTTGCTCGGGGGTAGGGCTGGCGGGAGGCAAATGTCGGAATCGGACCACTAGACGGCGATCGCTCCATCGTAGCGCCTTCGGGCAGACAGAGCGGCTTTACACGCGCGCGTGAGCGGGCAAGTCTCTGAGCGATATCCTTGGGGAGACGAGCATGAAGGTCGCCGCCACACTTCTGGCCCTTACTTTGGCGTTCGCTGCCGCCGCCGAGGCGCGCACCTGGCGCATCCGGCCCGGCGCCGGCGCCGAGCAGGCGCTGCAGACCGCACTTATCGAGGCCCGCCCCGGCGACACTGTCCAACTTGCGCGCGGCCGCATCGAACTCACCTCAGGGCTGTCGCTGGACGTGGACCGGGTCACCATCCGCGGCCAGGGCGAGGGGCGCTCAATCCTGTCCTTCACCAATCAGCGGCGCGGCGCCGAAGGCCTGCTCGTCACCTCCGATGAGGTAATGCTGCGCGACTTCGCGGTTGAGAACGCGCGCGGCGACGCCATCAAGGTCCGCGATTGCAGCGGCATCACCTTTCGCGGCGTGCGCGCCGAATGGACCCGCGGGCCAAACCCAGACAACGGCGCCTATGGGCTCTATCCGGTCAATTGCACCAATGTGCTGATCCGCGATTCGATCGCTCGCGGCGCGTCCGATGCGGGCATCTATGTCGGCCAATCGCGCAATATCATCGTGCGCGACAATTTGGCGGAGTATAATGTCGCCGGTATCGAGATCGAAAACAGCTTCAACGCCGACGTAAGCGGCAACACCGCCACCCACAATGCCGGCGGCATTTTGGTGTTCGACCTGCCGGGCTTGCCTCAGCAAGGCGGCCACTCTGTGCGCGTGTTCGACAACCGCATCATCGCCAACAACACCCGCAACTTCGCGCCCCCCGGCAATATCGTCGCTTCCGTGCCGACCGGCACTGGCATTCTCATCATGGCCAACCGCGATGTGCACGTGTTCGACAATGACATCGGCGACAACGGGACAACCAATGTGCTGATCACCGCCTATCGCTCGGAATTCCAGGACCCCAATTACAATCCGTTGCCGCGAAATATCATGATCCGCGACAACGAATTCGGCAACGCCGGCTTTGCGCCGGCAGGCGACCTGGCGGCGCTCGCCCAGATGGGCGTCGCATTGCCTGATGTGTTGTGGGACGGCGCCACCATGTTTAGCACCGGAGGCGTGCCGCGTATGGAAAGCGTCCGCATCGTCGTTCGGGACAATAGCTCCAGCCGCACCGGCGCGGCCAGTTTCCTCTCGCTCGGGGTGCCGGTGGCGGGCGCTCCACTCACCGAGGCGGCGCCTAACCCGACGCTTCCGCCGCTGCTGCCGCTGACAGAGCCAGAACAAGTGCGGATCAGGAACTAACCATGCTTCGCGGGCTTCTCGGCATCGCCTGCGCGGCGATGATGCTGACCACCGCCGCCGCGCGGGTAGCGCCCGCGCCGGTGAATCAGGCGGCGATCAGCACCGAACGCCCGCCGGAACAGCTCTCGGCGTACCGGTTTTTTCGCGATGTCGGCGCCCGTGAACCGAACGCGGGCGTTACGCGCTATGACCTCAACACGGCGCTCTACTCAGATGGCGCGTTGAAATTTCGCTACGTGTTCGTGCCGCCGGGGGCGCAGGCACGCTACCGCGACGAAGGCGTGTTCGAGTTCCCGGTCGGCACGGTGCTCATCAAGACCTTCGCGTTCGCGGCCGACATGCGCGAGCCGACGGAGAATGTGCGCTTCCTGGAAACGCGCCTGCTCATCCACAGAGCCGATGGCTGGGTGGCGCTGCCCTATGTGTGGAACGAGGCGCAGACAGAGGCGCGGCTTTCGCCGATCGGCGCCTCCATCCCGGCCTCCTTCACCAATGAGCAAGGCCAAGCCATCGCGCTCGACTGGGCCGTGCCGAACCGCAATCAATGCAAGGGCTGCCATGACCTGGCCGGCGCGCTGACGCCCATTGGCCCAAATGCGCGCAATTTGAACCGCGAAGTCGCCGCGCCCGGAGGCAGCGCCAACCAGCTTGCTCATTGGCGCGCAGCGAATATCCTTGACGCGGTTCCCGACGAAGTCCCGCGCGCGGCGAGCGCCTACGACCCAGCAAGCGGAGGCGTCGAAGCGCGGGCGCGCGCCTACCTGCACGTCAATTGCGCGCACTGCCACAACCCCGATGGCCCCGCCCACACGTCCGGCCTGGACCTGCGCTGGAGCAACAACGATCCCATCCAGTGGGGCGTGTTCAAACGTCCCGTGGCGGCTGGGCGCGGGTCCGCTGGTTTTGATTTTTCAATTGAGCCCGGCCACCCAGAGCGCTCGTTTCTCCTTCACCGCATGCAGAGCGCCGATCCCGGCGTGATGATGCCCGAACTTGGCCGCCAATTGGTGGACGAGCGCGCCATTGCGCTGATGCGCGAATGGATCGCGGGAATGGATAATGAGGGGCAGACGCGGCGCTAGAACACCCCTTCCGGTCAGTTCGCGGCGGCCCTGGACGCAGTCTCGACCTCGCGCACGCGTGTCAGGATTTCGCGTTGGGCGCGGTCGCCGAAATCCCCAGCATAGGCCAACTGTCCCCAAGCACCGCGGACCGAGAATGGGAACACGATGCCACCGCGCGATGAGCGCGGCGCCAAGCGCACATCGAGCCGCCGTTGCGGCACATCGATGATTCCAATGCCAGGAATACGCAGGTCGGGCGTGTTGAAGCTAAGATCGTGGCTGGCCAAGACGCCGTCGGATATCGCGAACGTCGCCGAGAAGCCGTGAAACGGCGTCGCCGCCTCGGGCGCGATCAACTCGCCGCGCAGGGCATTGCGGATGGTGCGTGCGACCCCGCCCAGATCGACACCGTGCAGCGTTCCAGAAATCACTTCCAAATGGACATTGCCATCGGCGCCGGCTGTCATTGCGCTTTGCGTGGCGCCTTGGGTGCGCAAATTCAGGTTCAAATCCGCACGACCTTCGATCGCGGAAAAATTGATCGCGTCGGTGAGAAAGCGGCGCGCGTCGAGACCGCTGAAGGCCAGGTCTTGGAATATCCGGGCATCGGCATTGCGCGCGTCGATCTCAAACCGCCCCCGTCCGGAGCCGCCGTAAAGCGAGAGGTTGTGCAAGGTGGCGGCGAGAAAGCCGTCATTGATGACGAGGTTCAGGCGCGCCGCATCGATGCGCATGTGTTGCACCAGCACAGCCGCCGTCACCAATTCAAGATCAGCGTTGAACGCCTGCAAACCGGAAAAATCGATTGGCGTATCGGCGACCGCTGACTGGACATCGAGCGCGCGCGCGGGCGCTTCGATGGCAGCGATGTCAGCGGTCGGCGTCGGCGCGCCGGTATCGACCGCCGCCGGCGTCGCCGCCGGCGGCGCTTCCACGGCCGCTGCGGGCGGCGCCTGGCCTGAAATATAGGGATTCAGGTCAAAATCGAACACTTCCAGCCGGCCGCTGAGATAAGGTCTGCCGTGCACTTCGGAGAGCACGAAATCGCCGCGCCCGCGGACAAGATCAATAGCGAAGCCCGCGTTGGAGAAATCGTAACGCCCCCCGCCAATGGCGATCCGCCCCGTCACCGCGAACGCTTCAAGCCCAACACCGCCTTGCATCGGCGCGCCCGTCCAAGCCGCCAATTGGCGCAGGCTTGGGCCGGCGGCGCGTACGGCGCCCGCGAGTTCGCCCGACGCAGCCACCGTCTGCCCGTCAAAATTCGCCGTCAGCAGTTCACTTTCCAGGTCGAGCTTCACCGCCGTGGATTGGCCGTGCATCGCCGCGCCCGGGCGGGCGATCTCCACAATGAGTTCAAGAAGTTTGTCCTTGTAACGCAGACTGCCTTCGGCCCGCATTGGCGCATCAAGGCTGGTGAGCGCGGTGCTGATATTGACGTCACCCGCAACCCAGCCGGCGCCGCGGCGTGCGTCGATGAAGCTCACCTCGCCGCCGCTGATGCGCACTTCACGCAAGCTCGTGCGCGCCAAATCAAGCACCGGCTCGCTTGGCCGCGTTGGCGCCGGCGCGGGGCCTTCGCGCCGCTGCGGCGCCAGCACCCAATTGGGCCGCCCTTGGGCGTCCACTTCCAGCGCAATGCGCGGTTGCTGCAGCACTAAACGACGCACCACGACCTGGCGATCCAGCAACGGGCGCAGTTCGACGCCAACATGAATATCCTCGGCGGTTATGAAAGCCGGCGCGCGTCCGCCTTCCACGTTGGCAAGCGTAGCCTGGGCCGCGTGCAGGCCAAGCACAGGCCAGTAACTGACGCCGACCGAGCCGGCGATGGTGAGCTGGCGGCCCGTGGCCCCTTCGACCGCGCGCTCGACCTCCGCGCGCACGTCGATGCGCGAAACCAAAAAAGCCAACACCCCCGCCCCGATCAGCGCCGCCGCCACCAGCCCGCCGACGATCAACAGAACCCAACGCAACCAGGCGTTCATGCCCGCCTCCCCTAATTGTTCCCAGGCAGCCTAGCCGCTGGCGCGCCCCGCCGGAATAGCTATCTAGGGGGCCATGACCCAACCCGTCCCCGTCACCGTGCTCACAGGCTTCCTGGGCGCGGGCAAAACCACATTGCTCAACCGCATCCTCACCGAGCCGCACGGCAAACGCTATGCTGTGATCGTCAACGAATTTGGCGAAATCGGTATTGATAACGACCTGATCGTCGATGCCGATGAGGAAGTGTTCGAGATGAACAATGGCTGCGTGTGCTGCACGGTGCGCGGCGACCTGATCCGCATCATTGAAGGTTTGATGAAGCGCCAAAGCTCCAAGACCGGCGCCCGCTTCGACGCAATTCTGGTGGAGACCACTGGGCTCGCCAAGCCCGCGCCCGTAGCGCAGACCTTCTTCGTCGATGCCGATGTGCGCGCGCAAACCAAGCTCGACGCCATTGTCACAATCGTGGACGCCAAACACTTGCCGCAACAGCTCGCCAGTTCAGAGGAAGCTGTTGAGCAGATCGCCTTCGCCGATGTGATCTTGCTCAACAAGGCGGATCTGGTTTCCGCCGACGAGCTCACGAGCGTTGAGCGCCAAATTCGCGCCATCAACACAACGGCCCGCTTGCACCGGATGATCCGCGGCGATATCGCGCTTGATCACATCCTCGACGTTGGCGCCTTCGATCTGGAGCGCATCACTGAAATCGATCCCCACTTTCTGCCGGACCATGCCTGTGACGATGACTGCGCACATCACGAGCACGGCCACCACGATGATCACGGCCATCACCACGCGCACGACCATGTCGCGGCGGCTGGCATCGCCAGTGTTTCCCTCTCCACGGAAAAGCTGATCGACCCGGAAAAGCTGCTGCCTTGGCTCAATCAGATCACCCAGGAGCGCGGCCCTGACATTCTGCGGCTCAAAGGCATCATCGCGTTTCCTGACGAGCCCAAGCGCTTTGTCGTACAGGGCGTGCACATGCTGCTGGAGGGGGATACCCAACGCGATTGGCGCGACGGTGAGCAACGTACCTCACGCCTGGTGTTTATTGGCCGCAATCTCGATCGCGCCGAACTGGAAAGCGCCTTCGAAGCGTGCGCGGCGTGACCGTGCAAGTCTATGAACATGGCCGGCGCCTGGCCCTCGCCGCAGCGGCAACCTCCGTCCATTGGATTGGCGAGGAAGCACTGTTTGCGCTTGGCGATGGGACTGTGCTCATCGCTTCGCGCCAAGGCGATCCGCGCCGCGTCACAGCGCACGACGGCGCTATTCTTAGCGCCGCCCTCCACCCAGACGGCAAGCGGCTGATCACTGGCGGAGACGATGGGCGCCTCAACGCAATTGCCCCTAGCGGGGAAATCGAGACCCTGGTTGAGCTCCGCAAATGGGTGGACCATGTCGCCACGAGCGCCGTCTCTGGAATCATCGTCGCCGCTGTCGGCAAGCAGGCAATCGTTTTTCGTGAGCACGCGGAGGCGCACCGCTTCACTTATGCTTCAACCCTTGGCGGCCTCGCGCTGGATGCAAAAGGCCGCCGCCTCGCCGCCAGCCATTATGGCGGCGCGACGCTCCGTTACGCGCTGATGGCTGACGACAAGGGCGTGACGCTGCCGTGGACGGGGTCGCATCTCGCCGTCACGCTCTCGCCGGACGCCGATTATGTCGTAACCGCCATGCAAGAAAATTCGCTGCATGGCTGGCGGCTGCCGGAGAAAACCGATTTGCGCATGGACGGCTATCCAGCCAAGACCCGCGGCTTTTCCTGGGACAAACGCGGCCGCTGGCTCGCCACGTCCGGCGCCGACAGCGCGATCGTCTGGCCATTCGTCGGAAAACTTGGCCCGCAGGGAAAACCACCGCTGCAATTGGGCCAGCGCGAAGCGCTGGTGAGCGCCGTCGCGTTTCATCCCACCGAAGATTTGTTGGCGATCGGCTACGCCGACGGCGCGGCCACACTGGCGCGCTTCTCCGACGCCGCGGTGCTGGACCTGGATGAACCCGGCGAAGCGGCGGTGACCACACTCGCGTGGCGCCAGGATGGCCGCCAACTCGCACTTGGCGACGCAGCGGGGCGCGGCGCGTTGATCGATTTCACGTCAACCTGAGCCGCGTTTCAAGCGCGCCTCGCCTGCGCGGTCAGCACTTGATCCATCACCCGCACGACGCCAGCGATTTCATCGACGATGCGCCGCGCCCGTGCGGGATCGACCAGGGGCTTGAACAGGTCGCCTGGTTCAAACAAATTGCCGCCTTCCACCGCCACAAGCAGATCGCCGCCTTCAAACGCGCAGCGGAGGCGCTTGCCGTGCAGTCCCCGCTCCATCCCGAGCAGGCGCTCCATCATCACCGGGTGAACCAAATAGCGCGCCTCCACTTGATCGGTTCCCCAAACCTCGAACGTGCGCTCGAATTGCGGATCGGTTAGGCGCACGCGCTCCAATTTGCCACCGCCGCCGAACGCGTTGAACACGCCAGCGTCGCGGCGCACGATCGTGGTTCCCAAGAACGCGCGCGGGAAGTGCATGTTGATGAGCTGGCCGCGAAACACGGTGGTGTAATGGGTGCGGCCCTTGCTGTCGGTGCGACGCTGTTCGAGGCGCGCCTCGTAAAGATCGAAGCGCGAATCCTTGTAGGCGCCCTGGAAGAGATCCTCGAAATGAGAGCGATCGAAGTTAGGAACGAGCCGCAATTGCTTGATGCGCTCGAACGCAGGCGGCTGGAACGCCCCGATCTGGAACGAGGCGCCCATCGCCTGGGCAATCGCCGCGCAATACTCGCGTTTCAGTTTCTCCGCGACCTTCGCCAGCGGCAGATAGGCATAAATGCCCCCGCCAATGACGCCGAACATGGCGATCACGGCGCCCGCCACCCAGTTGCGCGTCACCACCCAAGCAAGCACGGCGACGACGATAGTCACGCCTAGAGCAATCAACCCGCGCCGCTTGAAGGCGGCGACCGCCGCGATACGCCCTTCCTCGTTAGCGACGAAACAAGGCTCAATGCGTTCTCGATAAAGGCGCGCGAAGGCAGCGTCGTCGAGATTGGCGAAGTCGGTGGCCAGATCGCTAGCCACGCGCGCCGCTCGCGAGATTGCGAAGGCCGTCCGCAACCGACACCAGCGGGCGATAGGCCAGGTCCGCCCGCGCCTTGGCGTCCCTCAACACGCACTCGCGCGACATGATCATGGCCGAGAAGCGCGTCAGAGGGGGCTCGCTCTTGAGGCCGAACGTCCCCCAAATGATTTCGCAGGCCCCGCCGATCGCATCCGCAAGCCAAGCCGGCACGCTCTTGTCTGGCAACGTGATGTTTTCCGAGGCGGCGATGCGGGAAATCATCTGCTTCATGGTGTGCACGCCGTCATCGAGCACGAAATAGGCTTCGCCGCCGCGCCCCTGCGTGAGCGCCAATTCGATCGCATGCACGAGATTGTCGATATGCGTGGTGGACGTGCGCGCGCTTCCCCCGCCGACCCACATCCATTGCCCGCTCGCGGCCATTTTCCGGATGACCGGAAGTAGCGTCGTATCCCCCGGCCCCCAGATGAAGCGCGGACGCAAAATGAGGGTAGTAAAGTTGGGAGCGTTGGCGGCGGTCACCAGCTGTTCGGCGCGCGCCTTGGTCCAGGAATAGGGATAAGGGGAGTCTGGCGCGAGGGGGTAGGTTTCATCCACGTCGCGCAAATGCTGGCCACGCCACAACACGGATTCCGTGCTGATATGGATGAAGCGCGCGGCGCCTGCAGCGCGCGCCGCCGCCAACATCGCCGCCGTCCCGTCAACGTTGAAGCGCTTCCACGCATCGCGCGGGCCCCATTGTTCGACGAACGCCGCGCAGTGCAACACCAATTCGGCATCGCCGATATGGGCTGCCTGCACGTTTTCCAGATCGCAGCGCACGGGCACGGCGCCCAGGGCGCGGATGGCCGCATCGGAACGATCGGACCGCGACATCGCGCGCACATCGTGGCCGCCCGCCACGAATTTCCGCGTCGCCGCGCCGCCGACGAAACCAGAGGCGCCGGTGACGAAAATGCGCATCAGGGCGCGGCCTTGATTTGCGCCAGCGCAGACGCGAGCTTGGCGCGCGAGGTGTTTTCCTGTTCGCGCCGCTCACGCAGTTCGTCAACCACCTCTTCGGGCGCCTTGCGCACGAACTCGGCGTTGCCCAGTTTCCCGTTCATCTTGGCGATCTCGCTGTCGAGTTTGGCGATGTCCTTGGCGAGACGCGCGGCCTCGACCGGTAAGTCCACCACACCTTCCAGCGGCAAAGCTACCGTGGCGCCATCAAGCACGAACGTAACTGAGCCTGCCGGGGCGGCTGCGGCGCTGGTGGAATATTCCAGGCGCGCCATGCGATCGATCAGGTCCTGGTAACGCTCCAGGCGCGCCTCCGTGGCCGCGTCGGCGCCAATCAGCAGCAGAGCGATCTTAGCGCCGGCGGGCACATTGAGTTCCGATCGGGTGGAGCGCGTCTCCTCGATGAGCTTCACCATCCAATCGATTTCGGCTTCCGCTTCCACGTCAACCAGATCGGTGGACAATTTCGGCCAGGCCTCGGTGATGAGCATGCCGCCGCGCTTTTGCCCATACTCGCCTGTGCGGGTCCACAATTCCTCGGTGATGAAGGGCATGAACGGGTGCAACAGGATCAAGATCTGGTCGAGCGTCCACGCCGCCGTGCGCCGGGTTTCCTGCTTGGCGGCTTCGTCCTCACCGTTCAGCAAGGGCTTGATGAATTCGAGATACCAGTCGCAGAACACATTCCAGACGAAGCGATAGAGCGCGCCAGCCGCTTCGTTGAAACGCCGCGCCTCCAATTCTTGACTCACCTCGGCCACGGCCTTGGCGGTTTCCCCGACGATCCAACGGTTCACGGTCTGCACAGGACTGCGCGGATCGAACCGATCCCACACAGCGCACTCGTTCATCTGGCAAAACCGCGCCGCGTTCCAAAGCTTGGTCCCGAAATTGCGATAGCCTTCGATGCGTTGCTCGCTGAGTTTGATATCGCGTCCCTGCGCCGCCATCGCCGCGAGCGTGAACCGCAATGCGTCGGCGCCGTATTTGTCCACCAATTCCAGGGGGTCCAGGGAATTGCCCTTGGACTTCGACATTTTCGCGCCGCTGGCATCGCGTACCAGCGCGTGAATATACACTTCGTGAAACGGAACCTCTTTCATGAAGTGCATGCCAAACATCATCATCCGCGCCACCCAGAAGAAAATGATGTCATGGGCGGTGACGAGCGTTGAAGTTGGGTAGAAGCGCTTCAGTTCAGGGGTTTTCTCCGGCCAGCCGAGCGTCGAGAACGGCCATAGGCCCGATGAGAACCAAGTGTCGAGCACGTCTTCGTCCTGGGCGAGCGCGGCGTCCTTGCCATAGTGCTTACGCGCCGCGGCCTTGGCGGCGTTTTCATTTTCCTCCACGAAAATGTGTCCATCCGGCCCGTACCACGCGGGAATGCGGTGCCCCCACCAGAGCTGGCGCGAGACGCACCAGGGCTCGATGTTGCGCATCCATTGGTAATAAGTCTTGGTCCAATTCTCCGGCACGAACTTTGTGCGGCCATCTTCGACCGCGCCGATCGCCGCTTTCGCCAACTCGCCGGCATTGACGTACCATTGGTCCGTCAGCATCGGCTCGATCACGACGCCCGAACGGTCGCCGAAGGGCTGATTGATTTTCTTGTCTTCGACCTTGAGCAATAGGCCCTGCGCATCGATGTCGGCGACGACCTGCTTGCGCGCCTCGAAGCGATCCAGTCCGCGATATTTCGCCGGCACATGCTCGGCGTTCGCCATGCGGCCTTTTGTGTCCATCAAGATGTAGAGCGCGATGTCGTGCGCGCGCGCGACTTTGTAATCGTTGAAATCATGCGCGCCGGTGATTTTCACCGCACCGGAACCGAAAGTTGGGTCGGGGTATTCGTCAGTGATAATGGGGATATAGCGGTTCGCAAGCGGCAGCAGCACGCGTTTGCCGACAATCGGCGCATAGCGCGTATCGCTGGGATGCACCGCGACCGCGCCATCGCCGAGCATGGTTTCCGGGCGCGTGGTGGCGATGGCGATATAGTCGCGCGCCTCCCATTCGGTGGGCTCGCCATCCTCATTGAAGGCGATCGGGAATTGGTAGGTCTCGCCGTTCTCCAACGGATATTTGAAATGCCAAAAATGGCCGTTGACCTCGCGGTTCTGCACTTCGAGATCGGAAATCGCCGTCTCGAAATGCGGATCCCAGTTCACTAGGCGCTTGTCCTTGTAGATCAGCCCTTCCTTGTGGAGCTGCACGAAGACGCGTCGCACCGCCGCCGACAAACCTTCGTCCATGGTGAAGCGCTCGCGCGACCAATCACACGAGCAGCCGAGCCTGCGCAGCTGATTGAGGATGGTCCCGCCCGATTGGTCCTTCCACGCCCACACGCGCTTCAGGAATTCCTCGCGCCCAAGCGAACGGCGATCCTCGTTGGCGCCGGCCTCGGCCAATTGACGCTCCACCACCATTTGCGTGGCGATGCCGGCGTGATCCATCCCCGGCTGCCACAGCACGGATTTCCCGCGCAGGCGCTCGAACCGCACCAGCACGTCTTGCAATGTGTTGTTGAGCGCATGGCCGATGTGCAGCGAGCCGGTTACGTTCGGTGGTGGAATGACGATGCAGAAGGCGTCAGCGCCAGGATCATCCTTCGGCTTGAACGCGCCGGATTTCTCCCAAGCCACGCTCCAGCGCGGCTCGACTTCTTTCGGGTTGAACGTGGTCTCTATCATGATGGCCTGCCTATAGCAGGCGAAAGCGCTAAAACGCGAGCGTCGAAGCTTTCAAACCGCCCCGGCCGCGCGGGCGGCAATGCGGGGCTCTATGGCCGAACCTTGCCGCCTACCGCGCCAGCCGGGCAATCCGCTCAAGTTCGGCTTCGACGCGCGATTCCACGATCGACGGCAAATTGTAGTCGAGCCATTCCTTGAGCATGGGCTTCAGCAGTTCGCGCACCACGCCCTCGACGGTCTGGCCCGGCGTATCGGCGACCCGAAGCGACCCGGCAAGGCGCGCCAGCGAACCCGCGGCGGCGGAAGTGGTTGGGGCCGAGAGAATGCTGTCAGCTGAGATTTCCGAGATTGCCATTGTCGCCGCGGGCGCGCGCATGGGCGGGGCCGGCGCGAGCGGCGCAGGCGCGACCGCCGGCGGCTCTTCCACCGCTTCAAAGACAATATCGTCTTCCTCTTCGAACGCAGGCGCTTCGGTCTGCGTCAAATCCAACACTGGGGCTGCCTCAGGCGCCTGTTCTTCCTCGGAGATAATGCGCCGGATCGACGCCAAAATCTCTTCCATGGAAGGTTCGGCTTGTTGGTCTTGGAGCGCCATCTGGAGCCTCGCGAAAATTCAAAACGAGTCAGTTCGACCCTGAAGTTAAAGTGTGCGGTGATTCGCGTCCATCGCGCCCATACCCCTAAGGTCGGGGCTCTGTTGGGCGCGCAAACAGAATCAGTCGCGCGTTCGCAAGCATGTGGGCGCGACCACATAAGAGAGTGTTAACGCAGAAACTTTGCACCCCGCGCGACGCTGGGCGGCGGCGTCAGAACGTAAACGACGGCACCCGTTCGAGGCCAGGCGCGAGCGGCGGCGCGGCATCGAAAACCGCACGGTAAGCCAGCGCATCGCCACTCTTTGTGTAGATTCGAGCAGCCCCCGCCGCTCCCTGGCGCACAATCACCGCGAGCCGCCCGCCGGGCGCGAGTTGCGCCAACCAGGCTTCGGGCACGATCTCCGCCGAACCGTTCAAGAGCATCAAGTCGTAGGGCGCGCCGTCGCGCCATCCATCCACCGCCGCCGTCGATACCGTCTTTACGTTGGCGACAGCGACAGATTCAAGCGCGGCGCGGGCGGCGAACGACAAATCAGGATCGGGATCGAGCGTCACTACGTCCTTGCAGCAAGCCGCCAGCACGGCGGCGCCATAAGCCGTAGCGCCAGCGATTTCGAGCCCACGCTCATGGCTTTGCGGCGCAAGCGCCTGCACCAGCTTCGAAAGGTCGCGCGGGCGCAGCAGCGTTCGCCCGGGCGCCACTTCCAGTTCAAGATCAGCGTACGCCAAAGATCGCCGCGCCGCCGGCGCGAAGCGCTCGCGCGGCAGCGAACGCATCGCACGCAGAATGCGCGGATCCGTCACGTCGCTGGTGCGGACCTGGCTTTCCACCATCATGTCGCGGGCGCGCGCGAAATCCATCGAAGCATCTCCTGGCGCCCCGGTTAAGCCGCCCCGGCCCCACCCGCAAGCGCGTCATTTTGCGCTCCCGCACTCGGCGCGCTACGCAAGCCTATGGCCGGGCTGCGAACCGTCAATTTCTGGGATCTGGTCCTCTACGCCACGGCGATGAATTTCGGCATACGCTGGCTCGCCACTGCCGCCGCCGCCGGGCCTGCTTCGCTGCCGATATGGGTGCTGGCCGCCTTGGGTTTCCTGGCGCCGCTTGCCATCGCCACGGCGGAACTCGCGGGCCGCCGCCAGGGCGAGGGCGCCATTTACGCCTGGACTGGGGCTGCCTTTGGCCCGTTCGCAGGCTTTCTCTGTGGTTGGCTCTATTGGGTGTGCAACCTGCCCTTCTTCTCCAGCATCCTCTATTTCATCGTCGAGGTGCTGGCCGCCGCCGCGCCGCCTGAACTGCGCGCCGTCATCGAAACGCCAGCGGCGCGGCTGGGCATTTGTTCCGCCATCGCCGTCGCCATCGCCGGAATGCACCTTGTGGGCATCGGTGTCGGCAAATGGCTGCCGGCGTTTGGCGCGGGGGCTTCGCTGGCGCTGCTCGCGCTGCTCATCGGCGCCGGCTTGGCGCTCGGCGCAAACCCCGGTCCAGCCACCGATTTTGTCCACGCCGCCTACGCGCCGCCGCTCGACGCCAACGGCGCCATCCTCTGGTCAACCATGGTGTTCGCTTTCGCGGGCGCGGAAGGCGTAGCGCTGCTGCGCAACGAAATCGAAGGCGGCGTCGCCCGGCTCGTGCGCGCGATTGCTCTGATTGGCGTTTTCCTGGTGCTGGCCTATCTCGCGGGCACGATCGCCATGCTCTCGATCCTGGCGCCCGAGGAAGCCTCGCGGCTTTCCGGGTTGCCCGACGCATTGTCGCTCGGGCTTGCACGGCTGGGGCTTTCCGATTGGGCGCCAGCGGCGTTGCTGCTGCTCGCGGCGGCATTGCTCGGTAGTTACGGGGCCTGGTTCGGCGCTTCGGCGCGGCTGCCGCTCGCCGCCGGCCTCGACCGCGTGCTGCCCGCCATCTTCGCCGCGCGCGACCCAAAAACCGGCGCGCCGACCGCCGCCATTCTGATGCAAACGGGCGCTGTCGTGGCGCTGCTGGTGGTGAGCCAGGCCGACGCCAACATTCGCTCCGCGTATGATTTTCTGGTCGCCATGAGTGCGCTTTCCTACACGCTGCCCTTCTTGTTCCTGTTCGCGGCCTACATCAAAGCGCAGGGGGAAACCGCGCCCGCGGGCGCCTGGGTCACGCCCGGCGGCGCGGTCAGCGCGCGCGCCATTGGCGTGCTGGGGTTTACGGTGACGCTGTCGGCGATTGCGTGCGCGCTTGTCCCCAGCCC
>JBEBHQ010000061.1:0-11475 GCA_040080805.1 Terricaulis sp.
ATTTCGTGCGCGCGGAAGCCAAGCCGGGCGATATCGTGGTGTGCCTGGGGGCGGGGGATATTACGAGCTACGCGAATGCGCTGCCGGGGAAGCTGGGGGGGGCGGCATGAACGACGGCGCGTTGAGTTGTTTTTTCGCACATGGGTGCTCACGGTGGCGGTGTGCGTAGCTACATCGGCCCAATCGCCCTCGTACTGCTGGGAGCTCTACTCATAGCGGCCGCGATTCTGACATTTTTCGCCGCCCTTGCGCTTGATGCAGCGGGCGTATTGAAGTTGGGGTTCGTTGTTTTTGCCGGCGTCTGCGTGATTTTGTATGGTCTGCGTGGTTTTCGGAACTCGTAATGCGGTCGTTCGGGCCCGACGGAAAACCGCAGGCGCGGTGCGCGCGCGCCCGCGCATGCAGGGGGCGGCGAGAGCGCCCTGACAAACACGTGCGCGCCGCGCCATCCCATGCTATCCTCCCTCCATGACCACCCTGACCATCCCGCTCGATCCCGCCACCGAGGCCGCGTTGGAGGAGATCGCGATCGCCGCCAAGCGGCCCAAGGCTGAAATCGCGGCCGATGTCGTGGCTGAATATGTCCGCCACAGGGACGATTATTCCGAGCTTGTCCGCGAGGCGCGTGAAGATTTCGCCGCTGGTCGCACCTTCACGGCTGAAGAGGTCGCGGCTGGCGCGCGCGCCATCATAACCGGGGCGCGGGCGCGCCAGCCATGAAGCGTGAAGTCTGGTCGGCGCATGCGCGCGCCGACTTCGACTACTACCTGGCTTATGTCGCCGAGCGGAGCCCACAAGCGGCGCAGCGTTTGTCCGACGCCATACTCGGATCGACCGCTGCCCTCTGCCAAACGAACTCCGGTCGGATCGGGCGTGTAAACGGCACGTTCGAGAAGGTCATTCGTCGCCAGCCTTACATCGTTTTGTTCGAATTGATTGAGGATGAAGTTCGCATTCTGCGAATCGCGCACGCGGCGCGGAATTGGCCTGAAGGGGAAATGCCGCCGCCAGTGTGACAAGCGTTCGGTCCATCGGCGCCCGAATCCTTGACCCGGCCCCCGACTCACCCGCGCTAGCTCTCCCATGCCCGACACCCATTCCCGCGCGCCCAAGCCCCTCCGCGCCGCCATCGTTTACGATTTCGACGGCACGCTGGCGCGTGGCAATTTGCAGGAGCGTTCTTTCATTCCCGAAGTCGCGGGCATGAGCCATGCGGATTTTTGGCACGACGTGAAGCGGCTCGCACGCGCCGAGGATGCCGACGAAATTCTCGTCTACATGCATTTGATGCTTGATCGCGCGCGCGCCGCCGGTCGCCCCGTGACGCGCGAACAATTGCGCGCGCACGGGAGTCAGCCGGATTTCTTCGACGGCCTCGACCATTGGTTCGACCGCATGGACGCCTTCGCGGACGACCTGGGCCTGGCGCTCGATCATTATGTCATCTCATCGGGCATCTACGAGATGATCGAGGGCTGCGCTTTGTTCGGGCGCTTCCGCCAAGTGTTCGCCTCGCGCTATCTCTACGACGCCAACGGCGAAGCGAAATGGCCGGGCGTATCGATCAATTACACCACCAAGACGCAATTCCTGTTTCGCATCAACAAGGGCATCGAGAGCGTCTGGGACACCGAAGCGATCAATCGCTGGATGGGCGACGAGGACCGCCCGTTGCCGTTCGAGCGCATGATTTTCGTCGGTGATGGCGATACCGACATTCCGTCGATGAAGATGGTGACCAGCCAAGGCGGCTGCGCCGTGGCGGTGCTCGATCCGTATCAATGGACAGAGCCGCGCAGTGTCGGCAAGATTCACAAATTGATTGCCGAGGATCGGGTGAATTACGTCGCGCCGGCTGACTATCTTCCCGGCAGCCAGCTCGACGTGATCGTCAAGGGTGCGCTGGGGCGCATGGCTTTGCGCGCCGGGCTCAAGGTGACGAGCTAGGCTGACTTTCCGCAGGCGCTTCCTGGGGTGCGCGCTCGATGTTCACGACCGGATAACGCTGGGGTGGATCGCCGCCGACGAGTTCAACGCCAAGCCCATTGCCAACACAAACAAAGCTCGTGCCGGAACGGATCGCGATGGTATTGGCCCAATCGAGATCGCGCGTGTCGCGGCGGATGGTGAGGATATAGTCGCGCCGCGGGCTCACACTGACGCGCACGCGGCGATCGTCGATAACGCCATACCCATCGATATCAAGCGAGCGAAAGCAATCGCGCGTGGCGGCGGCGCTTCCGTCAGCGACGGGCGTCGCGCACCCACAGATCGCGGCGGCGCCAAACGCCAGAGCCAAGGTGCGAAACATGGGACTTAGCTGCCTTGCTGGGGAGGCGCTTCGTCGGGCGCGCGTTCGATGCCGGTGATCGGGTAATTGCGCCGCGGCTCGCCGCCGATGATTTCGACGCCCAGGCCGTTGCCCGTGCAAATCCAGCCCGTGCTTGAGCGGATGGCGATGGCGTTCGTCCAATCGAGATCGTTGGCGTTAAACATGGTTGTCAGAATGTAGCGGCGATTTGCCCCGACGGTGACGCGGACATGGCGGTCATCGATGTAGGAAAAGCCATTGGCGGTATCGCTGTTAAAGCAATCGCGTTCGGCGGGGGCGGCGCCGGCCTCTTGGGTGGCGCTGTCAGGTGTGGCGCAGGCGGCTAGCGTTAACGCGGCGGCGATAAGACAAGTACGGAGCATTTGGGCTCTCCCGACAACTGGGCTGCAATATGCGCCTGTCTATTCAGCCAAGCGAGCCCAACGGCGCTTTGACGGCGCTCAAAAGCATGAGATAGCCCATCAACAATGAGTGAACTCGTCCTTCCATCGGCGCGTGGGCAGGTCCTGCGCGGCGAAACTCTCGCGCCGTTTACCTGGTTTCGCGTCGGCGGGCCGGCGGACGCTCTGTTTCTGCCGGCAGACGCGGAGGACCTCGCCCAGTTTCTGGCGGCGCTGCCGGGACATGTTTCCGTGTTGCCGATCGGGGTCGGTTCAAACGTGATCATTCGCGACGGCGGCATCGAGGGCGTGGTGGTGCGCCTGATGGGACGGAATTTTCAAGGCATTGAGGTGTTGCCGGATTCACGGTTGAAAGCTGGCGCCGGCGTGCTCGACGCCGCGCTTGCGCGCGCGGCGGCCAAGGCGGGGGTCGCGGGCTTGGAATTTTATGTCGGCGTTCCGGGAACCGTGGGCGGTGCGCTCACCATGAATGCCGGCTGTTATGGGCGCGAGACCAAGGACGTATTGGTGGAAGCCACGGTGATGACGCGCCTCGGTGAGCGCGTCACCATCCCCGCTTCGGAGTTCGGTTTTTCCTATCGCCGCAACGCGCTGCCGCCGGATTTGATCTTCCTCGATGCGACCTTTCAAGGCGCGCCCGGCGTCCCCGAGACGATCGAAAGGCGTATGGCGGAGATCACCGCCAAGCGGGAGGGCTCGCAGCCGATCCGCGAAAAAACCGGGGGCTCCACATTCAAGAACCCGACGCTGCCGTCGGGCGACAAGCTTTCGGCCTGGATGCTGGTCGATGAGGCGGGTCTGCGGGGCCGCAAGCGCGGCGGCGCCCAGGTGAGCGAGAAGCACGCCAATTTCCTCATCAACACGGGTGAGGCCACCGCAGCTGACATCGAAGGCCTCGGCGAGGAGATCCGCGCCGCGGTGCTGGCCAAAAACGCAGTTGAGCTGGAATGGGAGATCAAGCGCCTTGGGCGGACGCAATGATGCGTGTCCTGCGCATCGCCATCGGCGCCGTCATCTGCGTGGCCGGCGCGCTGATGCTGGTGGTAGCAATGCGTCAAGGCGGTCAGCAGATAATGGGGCCCTTGGCGCTCATTGGCGCAGGCGCGCTCGCCATTTCTCCTCGCGCAAGCACAAGCCTTAACGCCCCTTCGTGGAAACACAAAATTCACTATAAAAATCAATCCATAAAGCCGCGTTTCCTCACCTTGCCTTAACCCGGAAGCGTTTCATTGTGAGACGGCGGCGCAAGCGCAGAAAAAGCGCGAGGCCGGGGTATTTTAGGGTCGAGGCGCGGAAATGGCGCGGGTGGTGGTTCTTCTTGCGGGCGTGAGCCCCGAACGGGCCGTGGAGGGCGCTCCATGGCGGCTATGAGATCACGCCGGCCGGGCCGGGAACAGCCCAAACGCGGCCGCCGTAACGCGCCGCCTTCGGACATGCCTCGTCTCGCCCGTATCAAGCTCTCGGGCGGGATCGGCGGCGACGACGTCCAGGTCAGCGGCAAGAGTTTGGCGTTCGCGCTGACCGGGGCCGTTTTGGTTGTGGGCGCCGCTATCGCGGGCGCTGCCTGGCTTGGCTCTTCCCTGTTTGACGCGCGCGAAGCTTTCGCGCGCACCGCGGACTCGGCCGCCGCCAATGCCGGCTTTGAGATTGGTGAGATTGAGATTGCCGGGATCAGCGGCGCGCGCGCGCAAGAAGTGCGCGCCGTCATTGTTCCTGAAGGGCGAAACTCCATCCTGTCGCTGGATCCGGCAGACGTTAAAGCGCGCGTGGAAAGCCTCGATTGGGTGGCTGGCGTGCGTGTACGCCGCTTATGGCCGACGACCTTGGTGGTCGAAGTCGAACGCCGCCAGGCCTATGCGCGCTGGCAAGAGGACGGAGCGTCCGAGGCGGGCGAAATCTCGGTCATCGATTTCAATGGCGAGCGTTTGCTGGCTGAACGCGCCGCCGATCATCCAGAATTGCCACTCGTGATCGGCGCAGGCGCGGGGCCCGCCGCCGAACCGTTACTCGTCGCGCTTGAGGATTTGCCCGAATTGCGTGAGCGCCTGAAGGCGTTTGTGCGCGTGGGGGATCGACGCTGGAACGTTGAACTGGTGTCGGGAACCACCATCGCGCTGCCCCAAGAGCATCCCGCCGATGCGCTCGCGCGCCTGGAGACGCTGCAGGCTGAACACGCCTTGCTTGACCGCCGCTTGGCGCAAATCGACATGCGCGCACCAGGGCGCCTTGCGGTGCGTATCCACCCAGAACTCGCGGGCGGTCCCCGCGCTCTGCTGGGGGGCGCTTAAGCCATGACCGCTGCATTGGTGCTCACGGAAAAGCTCGAAGACCAGGCGCCGCGCTATGCACCAGCTTCGCTGGCGGCGGTGCTCGATGTCGGTGTGTCAAAGACGGTGTGCCTCGCCGCGCGCCGCGATCCGGTGCTTGAAATGCATCCCGAGCGTCCGTTGCGCGTGCTTGGCGTCGGCCAACAGACAGCGCCCGCGATCGCCTCCGGCAAGCCCGCCGATTTCGACGCGTGCGCGCGCGCTATTCAAGTCGCGATTGAAGAGGCGGCCGCCATGGCGGGTGCGCCGATAACGCGTGTCATTGCCTGCTATTCCGGCCCGGACCTGTCTTCGCGCATTGTGCGCGGCGGCGCGCGCGTGCGCGGCAAGTTCATCACCGAGCGCGACATCGAGGCGGTGTGCCAAGCCGCCATGCAAGCCGCGCCCAGTCCGTTGCTATCGTATTTGCACATCGAGCCGCTGCGTTACACGATCGATGACGGCGAACCGATCGCCGACCCCATTGGCCGACCCGGCAAATTGCTGGCATTGGACGCCTGTGTCGTCACCGCGCCAACCGAGGCGCTCAATGCGCTGAAAGCCTGCATCCGTCAGGCTGGCGCCGAAGTCGAGGACATCATCGCCGGCCCCAAAGCCGCGGGCCTCGCCGTGCTGACGCCCGAGGAACGCGCCGCTGGCGCACTTCTGGTTGACCTCGGCGCGGGCTCAATTGGTTTAGCTGCGTTCGCGGGCGAGGGATTGGCGCATGCTGAAACCATCGCCGCCGGCGGCGTTCGCCTCACCCGTGATCTTGCGCTCAAGCTGGAAACAACCTTCGCCGCGGCCGAACGGGTAAAGCTCGCCTTCGGCGCGGTTGGCGGCGCCTGCGACCCGCGTGAAGCGGTGCAAGCGCCGAAGCTTGGCCTCGACGGCCGGCTCGAAGCCGCCACCACGCTGCGCGGCGTTATCGCCGACACGCTGACGCCGCGGCTTGTGGAAATGCTCTTGCTTGTGCGCGAACGGCTGGTGCGCGCGGGGCTGAGCGGCGCCAACGCGCCGCGGCGCGCCGTGCTTGTTGGCGGCGGCGCCATGATCCCAGGCATACGCGAGGTCGCCGCGCACACTTTGGGTATGCCGGTACGCATTGGCCGCCCGTTCGAGCTTTGCGGTTTTGATCACGGCGAAGTCGGCCCCGCCTATGCCGCCGCCGCTGGTCTGCTGCGTTGGCGGCTCGACAACCCGACCTTGGACGACGTGGACGAAGCGTTTCAGCCTTCGTTGGCGCACGCCGCCGCCGCGATGCGCAATGCGCTGGGCCGCACCTGGGATTGGTTGCGCGAGAATTTCTGACCGCTTCGCTCGCCACGCGAGAAGGCCATCGCGGCGCCCGATCTCTCCGCACCTGAACGCTGTTTGGCCGCAAAAGCGCCGCGCGCGTTTCCAAGACTTAACGAAAGCTTAAGCGCCGTCCCTGATGGTTCGGTGCGAGCGTGGGCGAATCGTGGGATTCGGTCGCCCCTGGAGCTGGGCATGAGTCAGTACAGCACGCCTTCCGTGCACGATAAGAAACCGCGCATCGTCGTGTTCGGCGTCGGCGGCGCCGGCGGCAACGCGGTCAATAACATGATCGACGCGCGCCTGATGGGCGTGGATTTCGTCGTCGCCAACACCGATGCGCAAGCGCTCACCCGCGCCCGAACCCCCAATCGCATCCAGCTTGGCCATTCCATCACCGAGGGCCTTGGCGCTGGTGCGCGCCCCGAAGTCGGCCAGGCCGCCGCGCAAGAGAGCCAGCCCGAGATCCTCGAATTCCTCGAAGGCGCGCACATGGTGTTCGTCGCCGCCGGCATGGGCGGGGGCACCGGCACGGGCGCCGCCCCGGTTATCGCCCGCACAGCGCGCGAGCGCGGCATCCTCACCATCGCGGTGGTGACCAAGCCGTTCCACTTTGAAGGTCAGCGCCGCATGCAGCTGGCCGAGCAGGGCGTGCAGGAATTGCGCAAGCACGTGGACACGCTGATCGTCATCCCGAACCAAAATCTTTTCCGTGTCGCCAACGAACGCACCACTTTCGCCGAAGCCTTCCAGCTGGCCGATCAAGTGCTCTATTCCGGCGTGCGCGGTGTCACCGATCTCATGGTGATGCCCGGCTTGATCAATCTCGATTTCGCCGACGTGCGCACAGTGATGGCCGAAATGGGCACGGCGATGATGGGCACGGGCGAAGCTGGCGGCCCCAATCGCGCGCTGGAGGCGGCAAACGGCGCGATGGCCAATCCGCTGCTCGACATCACTTCGATGCGCGGGGCCAAGGGCGTGCTGATCAACATCACTGGCGGCTTCGACATGACGCTCTACGAGGTCGATTCTGCCGCCAACGAAATCCGTGCCGAGATCGACGCCAACGCCAACATCATCCTGGGCTCGACGTTCGACGAGCAGCTTGAAGGCCGCATCCGCGTGTCGGTGGTCGCCACTGGCATCGACGACGAAGCCATCGTCAGCCAGCAAACCGTGGTCGAGCCCGCGCGCCGCGCCGCCGAAGCGCCGCTGCGCCGGCCCTACGTGGCGCCGCGCACGGAAGCGGTGCGAGAGTCCGCCACCCGCGTCGCCGCGCGCGAAACCCACGAAGAGCCGCGCCCGAGCTTTGCCAACGACGTAGAGCCCGAACGTCGCGGCGGCTTTGGCCTGTTCGGCTGGAAACGCGCCGCCGAGCCGGCGCGTGATGAAGCCCACGAGATCGATTTGAACCAACACGAAGCGCGTCCCCGCGCTACCCACGACGAACACGCGCGCGATCCCGCCCTAGACGAAGAACTCGAAATCCCCGCGTTCTTGCGCCGACAGATGAACCCGCGGTAGGGGTGGTTGAGAAGTTTGGGGGGCGCTGACGTCGGGAGGCGGGCGCGATGTTATTCGGCAGGGACCGCTCGCCGCCCGAGCATTTGCCCCATCTTTTGATTGCGCACGATGATGTTGCGTTCGTCCTCGATCAGACGAAGCAATTCAGCACGCGTTGCCTTCTTGGGCACGCCCTGCGTTCTGTCAAACAATTCATGGAAAACCTGCGTGAGTATGGGTTTCGTCGCAGACTTCTGCGCCGCGAGATTACTCATCGCGCCGTGAAAGGCGTCGTCATTTGGCAGCGCCGATTTCAAACGCGAGATAATTTCCTGTGGATTGGCTGCAGTAACAACAGGCCGATCTGCCCTTTTGGTCTCGCCACGCAGGCGACGCAGGAGGCTCTCGATGTTCATATCATCAAGGTCAGCCAGACTCTGTAAAAATTTCCCTAATATCTCCTCATCGCTGCTGGCATCAGTGCCAGCTAGCGCCTCCAAACGAAGCCGCAGGTCGCGAACCTTTTTAATCAAAGCCTTTTTTCAACCTCAGCGCCAAGGCGCTCAAAAATTTGCCGCGCCCTGGGTCGGCGCAACCATGCCACCCCATTTCCGGCGAAATTGGATATGTCCGCGGTCCTAGGGATTGCCCCCTCTGTTAGCAGAAAATCGTCGCGCCGCCAAAATGACTTTCCGTAACCAATGAGGCGATCTCGCGTCCTTCTTTCGCCAATCAGGGTATCGCCGGTCCCGTAGACGATGCTGGGAACGATACCGATGACTTTCAAGCGCGGAAATACCGACTGGCTCATGCGTGACACTTGCGACAGGAAGTATTCCGCAGCCTGCGCTGACATATCGTCCAGGGTTGTCGGCACAAGCAGGTGCGTGCTTGCGCACAGGCCATTGATCGAACCCGTCGTCAGCCTCGGTGGGCAATCGATTAAGATGGCGCCGTACCTGTCCTGGAACGCCGGCTGACGAAGCAGTGAGCAGAGGCGATACATCAGATCGCCGTTCCCGCTGTTCAGCCAATCGGCCATCAAATTGTTCTCGATGGTCGCGAAGGGATAGTTCGTGGGGTAGATGAAGACATTCTCCAACCCGCGCCGCATTTCACGTGCATACAGGGCGGGATCGATGGTTGGGCTCGGAGGATTGATGAGAATATCGGCGGTGAGGTCTGGATCAGTGTAGCCAGCCTCGCCTCGGATCGTTTGCGAGAGCGAACCTTGGTAGTCGAAATCTATCAGGAGAACGGGCTTGCGGAATTTCTCGCGAAAGTAGATTGCGAGGTTGGCGACGATGGTGGTTTTTCCCACGCCGCCTTTCATGTTTGCCACGGTGATAATCGGAATCCCGTTGCTGTTTGGAAATGTAGGCTGCGTCGGCGCGCGCAATTCCCAAAGCGTTCGTTCCTCAGGAATAGTTCGTGTCGGATCTGGCGGTGCTGGCGGCGGTGGCGGCGGCCCGAACAACTTGCGCGCAGTTCGCCTGATCGAGCGACCCAACCAAGCCGCGAACTGCCAAATTCGGTGAAGGAATTCGATGATGGGATTCAGCGCGGCGGTAAGACCCGCACCCGCCAAAATCGCTATGATGGCGATCTCAACGATAGGGCGGAGGCGCTCGTCCACATGCGCCAAAATCGCCGAAAGCGCTCCGGCTGCATCATTTTCCATCCCCACCCCCAAAGGGGGAGGTTAACAGGCTGCAAGAAAGTGACAACTCTGTTCTCACGCCAAGAGGCCGAACTCACCCGCCCCACAGCTTGCGCCGCAGCGCGGCTTCCTTGTCGGTGAGGGCGGCGGCTTTCGCCAGGATGTCGAAGCGGGCGAGTGCGGCGCGGCGGTGGGTTTCGGCGCGCGGCCCGCCTGCGCCGGCGAGATGGGATTCGACGATAGCGCGAAAGCGCATGCCCTCTGCATTGTCGTCATCGCCAAAGATGCGTTCGGCCAACACCAACTCATCTTCCCAAGCGCTGCATGCGGCGGTTCTGTCGCCGCTGGCGAGCGCGGCCAGGCCCAGGCGCTCCAGCGCCGCCGCCAGCGCATGCGCCGCGCGCGCGTCGCCAGGGGCGGCTTCCGCCAGCTGCAAGCGCAGGCCAACGCTTTCGTTGAACGCATCGCGCGCCGCTTCGTTGGCACCCAAATCCAGCGCGGCTTCACCGAGCTTCACCAAGGCGGCGGCCAAACCACGCGTGGTGCGCGGCTTGCCTGCACTGTTGGCGCGTCGGCGAAACGCGACCGCGCGCGCGAATGCGTCTTGCGCCTGTTTCGGTGCGCCGCTGGCGCGTGCGAGTTCGGCCAGGCGATCCCAGCAAGCGCCCGCCTCGCTGAACCAGGCCGGTGAAGCGGCGGCGGCGGCAAACGCTTCCGCGAGCGCGCGCGCGCTGTCGGCAGCTTCGCGCGCGATGTCGAGCGCGCCGCTGTGCAGCGCATGGTCGGCCTGATCGAGCAGAGTGTGGACGAGAAAACGCGCCGGCGCTTCGGCGCCTTCGGCGCGCCTGCAAAGTTGCTCTGCCAATGCGCGCGCTTGGGCGAACGAGTCCGCGGCTTCTTGCGCATCGCCCAAGGCCGCGCGCAGCGCGCCGCGCAAGCGCCAGGTTCCAGCCAGCGCCCAGGCTTCCTCGGAATGGCGCGCCGCCAGGCGCAAGCGCGCCTGCAGCGCTTTGTCCATCGCTTCGCGGGCGCTATCGGCGGCGCCGCGTGCGTAGTCAGCTTCGCCCGCCAGCGCCCAGGCGTCGGCCAGCACGGCGCGCCAGTGCGGCTCCTCTTTTTCGGTCACGGCGAGCGCCTCGTAGCGTCCGATCGCTTCGCCGAGGCGCCGGCGTGCGGAAGCGGGTTGGCCGGCGTCAAGCTCAAGCGCGGCGAGGCGCACTTCCGCGTCGGCGATATCGGCGGCGAGCACTGGCGGTTCGCCAATTTGCGCCGCCGCCGCGCGCAACATGGCGAGCGCGCCTTCCGCACCGCTGCGGGCGCGGTCATGTGCGCCGAGCCCGGCGTCCAGTTCCGCAAGACATCCGCGCGCGCGCGCGTACCAGCGCGCCGCATTGGGGTCGTTGCGGTTACTGGCGAGCAGAGCATCCTCGATGCGGAGCACGGTTTCGTAAGCGGTCCGCGCGGCGGCCACATCGCCCTCCACGCGGGCGATTGTGCCCAGCATGAACGCCGCGCGTGCGCACGCGGCTTGATCCACGGCCTCGCTGAGCACGGCCGCCGCTTCGGTGCGCGCCGCCGCCAAATCGCCGGCCTCCGCGTTCAGCCGCGCCAGCGCCAGGCGCGGTGCGGGATCCAGGGGTTCCAGACGCGCGGCCAGTGCAAGCGCCTGCCGGGCGAGCCCAATGTCGGCGCGCTCGGCGATGAGCGCTGCCCGGCGCGCGGCGAGCGCCGCGCCTGGCCCGCCGGCCTTGGCCTGGGCCAGCAGCGCGGCTGCTTCCAGACTTGCCGCTCGCGATAGCTCCATTTTTGTGCTCTTCGTTCCCCGAATCCCCAAGCAGTTAACGGTCACAAACCGTAACGCAACGTGTGTTGTGGGGAGGCGCGGGGGCGCCCTAGACGAGGGTCCGGGTCGGGGGGCCCAAACCGACCTCTTGGGGGCTTTGCCCATGGAGGGCTGGGGGACGAGAGAGTGAT
>JBEBHQ010000020.1:0-48026 GCA_040080805.1 Terricaulis sp.
GGGGAGGGCGGAGAGTTTGGCCATCGGGGTCCTCTTGGGGTGCGCCCCAATATAGGCGCGGGCGGGCGTAGGCGCACGAGGAGGTTACGCGCTAGCCACCGCTTTGGTTGCTGCCCCTTTACGCACCTTGCGTGCGCCGCCATAACCACGCGCTTCGGAGAGGTGGCCGAGTGGCTGAAGGCGCCTCGGGCTTGCCAGCGGCAAGCCCCCTTTACGCATCTCGCGTGCGCCGCCATAACCACGCGCTTCGGAGAGGTGGCCGAGTGGCTGAAGGCGCACGCTTGGAAAGCGTGTTTAGGCGCAAGTCTAACGAGGGTTCGAATCCCTCTCTCTCCGCCAGCTGGGGGCGCCGAGCGCCTCTTGGAAAAGAGGCGCCAATGAAGGCTTCGTATTTGAATCGCCGCCAATTCACCTGGGCCGCGCTTGCCGCGTGCGCAGCGAGTTGCGCACACCGTGGCGCGGAAGGCGTCGATCTCATCATCCACGGCGGGCCGATCTATACGGGGATCGCGACCAACCCGCGTGTTGAAGCCGTGCGCGTGCGCGCAGGGCGTATCTTGTTCGCAGGGGCTTTGAGCGAAGCGCGGGCGGGCGGGGCAGGCGCGCGCTTTGTTGATTTGCGCGGCGCGGCGGCGTTTCCGGGTTTTACTGATGCGCACGTGCATCTGACTGGCGTCGGTATGGCGGCGATGCTGCTCGATCTGGTGGGCGTCGCTTCGATAGCGGCGCTGCAACAAAGCCTCGCGGCCTACGCGCGCAGCCATCCCGAAGGCGCAATTGTAGGGCGCGGCTGGATCGAGACACATTTCCCGGAAGCGCGCTTTCCAACGCGCGCCGACCTTGACGCGGTGGTGAGTGACCGACCGGTGTTTCTGGAGCGCATCGACGGGCACGCCGCGGTGGTGAACTCCGCCGCGTTCGCGCTCGCTGGCGTCGGTGCAGGCACGCACGATCCCGAAGGCGGGCGCATCGAGCGCGATGCGTCCGGCGTGGCGACCGGTATGCTGATCGACAACGCGATGAGCTTGGTTTCGTTGCGCCTGCCTGAGCCCAGCGCGGCCCAAAAGCGCGAAGCGCTGCGGCAAGCCGCGCGACTTTACGCGTCTCGCGGCTGGACCGGCGTGCACGATATGAGCACGAGTGGAGAGGAGCACATCGATTTCCTGGAGCTCGATGGCGCCGGCGACATGCCGCTTCATGCGGACATCTATCTCGCGCCGCCGGAACGTTACACCGAAACGGTACGCAACTGGAACGCCCTCCAGGCGCGCGGCGGCGTCGAAGCGGGACGCGTGCGTTTGCGCGGGGAAAAACTCTATGTGGACGGCGCGCTCGGCTCGCGCGGCGCGGCGTTGCTGCGGCCCTATAGTGATGCGCCTGGAGATGGCCTGCTCGTGACACCGATTGAGGACCTGCGATGGCTGCTCGCCGACGCTCGGCACCATGGCATCCAAGTCGCCCTCCACGCGATCGGCGATCGTGGTAACCGGCTCGCGCTCGACGCTTTTCGCGACACGTTCACCGACGATCCCGCCGCGCTGCGCGCCGCGCGTTGGCGCATCGAGCACGCGCAGGTGCTCGATCCTGCCGACATTCCCCGCTTCGCCGAGATGGGCATCATCACTTCGATGCAGCCTTCGCACGCGATCAGCGATTTGCATTTCGCGCCCGCGCGGCTGGGCGAAATGCGCCTTGCCGGCGCTTATGCTTGGAATTCGCTGTTGCGTTCAGGCGCGGTGATCGCGGGCGGATCCGATGCGCCGGTGGAGCGCGGCGATCCGCTGATCGAGTTCTACGCCGCGTGCCATCGCCACGATCTTTCCGGCTTCGCCGGGCCGAACTGGCATCTGGAAGAGGCGGTCTCGCGCACACAAGCGCTCGCCATGTTCACCACTGGCGCGGCTTACGCCTCGTTCTCCGAGCACGAGCGCGGTACGATCGAGGCCGGCAAGCGCGCCGACATCAGCGCGTTCTCGGTTGATTTGATGCAAGCGACGCTCGCTGAAATTCCCAGCGCGCGCGCGGTTCTCACCGTCAGCGACGGGCGCGTGACGCACGAAGCGCTGTGAACGCTCCGGTTTTGTAGCTCATCAATCGCCGTCGTCATTCCGGACGCGCGCAGCGCGATCCGGAACCTAGCGGCCACAGTCGCGACCGTAACCCCTAGGTTCCGGGTTCGGCCTGCGGCCGCCCCGGAATGACGGAGCAATTGGACTTGTTCGGAAGTCGCTTAGGCCGCCACGACGCCTGTCGATACTGTCGCGGTCGCGCCAGCTTCTTGGGGATCGCGCAGCACGTAGCCGCGGCCCCACACGGTTTCGATGTAATGTTCGCCGCCGGTGGCCGCCGCCAGCTTCTTGCGCAGCTTGCAGATGAACACGTCGATGATCTTGAGTTCGGGCTCGTCCATGCCGCCATAGAGATGGTTCAAGAACATCTCCTTGGTGAGCGTGGTTCCCTTGCGGAGCGAAAGCAGCTCCAGCATCTGATATTCCTTGCCGGTCAGATGCACGCGGTGGCCGGTGACTTCAACCGTTTTGGCGTCGAGGTTCACCGTGATCTCGCCGGTCTTGATGACCGAATGGGCGTGACCCTTCGAGCGGCGGACAATGGCGTTGATGCGCGCGATCAGTTCGTCCTTGTTGAACGGCTTGGTCATGTAATCGTCGGCGCCGTAGCCAAGGCCGCGCACTTTGGTGTCGGTATCGGCGGTGCCGGAGAGAATGAGGATCGGGGTGTTCACCCGCGCGACCCGCAGCTGCTTGAGCACGTCGTAGCCGTGCATGTCCGGCAGCGACAGGTCCAGCACGATGATGTCGTAATCATAGAGCTTGCCGAGGTCGATGCCTTCCTCGCCGAGGTCGGTCGAGTAGATATTGAAGCCTTCGGACTTGAGCATGAGCTCGATGCCCTGCGCTGTCGCGCTATCGTCCTCAATCAACAAAACTCGCATATCGCCCTCTCCGAACCACTGCTCAAACGCATCGCCCTGCGGTTAAGTAAGTTTTCGTCCCCAGTAATCAGTCTTAACAGTAAGGGAAGCGTTAAGGCCCCTTGGAATCTCTCTGAGTCTGTTCGACTCGTCACGCAAGCCATGGGGCTAAACAAAAATGGGGTGGCCAGAGCTTGCGAAGATTCCGACACCGGAATCATCGGCGCTGCATCCGTAAATCTCCCTTAACCAAGTCGCTGCATTTGCTGTGAGCACAAATGCCGTCCCATCTCGCCAGATTAGCCGCTGACATTGAAGCGCTCGATCCTCGTCAATTCGAGGGCCGGGTGACAGGTTTGTCAGGCGCGCTGATCGAAGCGAGCGGCCCGGTCGAGGCTCTGGCCTTGGGCGCGCGCGCGACCATCCACGGCGCGCAGATTTCGCGCGGCGAAATCGTCGGCTTCCGTGGCGATCGCGCGCTGCTCGCGCCGTACGATTCCATCGAGAGTATCCGCCCCGGCGCGCGCGTCGCGCTGGAGGGGGCCGCGCCCATGGCGCGCCCATCGCGCGCTTGGCTTGGGCGTGTGATCAATTGCTTCGGCCAACCGGTCGATGGCGAAGGGCCAATGCCTCAGGGTGCGGCGCCGCGTCTGGTGCGAGCGCCGCCCCCTTCAGCGCACACGCGCGCGCGCGTCGGCGCTAGGCTCGATGTCGGCGTGCGCGCCATCAATATGTTCGCCGCGATCTGCCGCGGCCAGCGCATGGGCGTGTTCTCGGGCTCAGGCGTCGGCAAATCGGTGCTGATGTCGATGCTGGCGCGCGGCGCCGCCGCTGACGTCATCGTTATCGGCCTGGTTGGCGAGCGCGGGCGCGAGGTGAAGGAATTTATCGAGGACACGCTCGGCGAAGAGGGGCGGCGGCGATCTGTGGTCGTCGTCGCCACGTCCGATGAAAGCGCGGCGCGCCGCAGACTTGCGCCGCACATGGCGTGCACGGTGGCCGAACATTTCCGCGACGAAGGCCTCGACGTGCTGTTGCTCGTCGATAGCGTGACGCGCTTCGCCATGGCGCAACGCGAGATCGGGCTTTCCGTTGGCGAGCCGCCGACAACAAAGGGCTACACGCCTTCGGTGTTCGCGGAGCTGCCGAAATTGTTGGAGCGAGCAGGCCCCGGTCGCGAAGGGGAGAACGGTTCGATCACTGCGCTGTTCACCGTGCTGGTCGATGGCGATGATCACAATGAGCCAATCGCCGACGCTGTGCGCGGCATCCTGGACGGCCACATCGTCATGGAGCGCGCCATCGCCGAGCGTGGGCGCTATCCGGCGATCAACATCCTGAAATCCATCTCACGGCTTATGCCGATGTGCCACAATGCCGAGGAAAATGCGCTGGTCGCGCGTGCGCGCACGTCGCTTGCCCTGTACGGCGAAATGGAGGAGCTGATCCGCATCGGCGCCTACAAACCTGGCGCCGACCCGGGCGTGGATGAGGCGGTGCGCGTGCGCCCTGGTTTGGAACAAGTGCTGTCTCAGGAACGCGATGAGCGCTCCAGCTTCAAGGAAGGATTCGCCATGCTCGCGAAAGCGCTGCAATGAGGGCGCTGCGCACTCTGCTCAAGCTCGCCAAGCGCGATCTGGAGGCGCTGCGGCGCGCCTTGGCCGAGAAAACATCAGCGCTGGCGTTACTGGAGGAGCGTATCCTTGGCCACGAACAGACGTTGCGCGCCGAGCAACAAGCCGCGCTGCGCGATTACGAATCGGCGCGCGCCTATAGCGGCTTCGCAGTGCTTGCGGCGCAAGGCAGGCGCGCGCTCGAATCCGAGCGCGAAGTGATCGGTCAGGACATCGAGCGTCTGCGCACGCTGATCGCCGAGGCGCATGTGGAAATGCGAAAGTTCGAGCGCCTCATCGAACTCGAGGAAACCCGCGCCCGCGCCGCGCTCGAAAAACGCGAAGACGCGGAACTTGATGAAATGGCGACGCTGCGGGCTGGGCGCCTCAGCCGGCGTTGAGCGCTTCGACGATGCGGATCACGTCTTCGTAGGCTTGGCTCTGCGGGTGGCGGACGGGCAGGGGCGTTTGCGCGCGGATTGAATCGGGCACGCGCGGGTCGCGGGCGATGACGCCGGCGAAGCGCGGCTTGAAGCCAAGATATTCGTTGCAGGCCATCGAGAATTGATCGAACACCTTGCGCCCCTTGACGCGGTTTTCGGCCATGTTGACGATCACCCACGGCGTCACTTGCGCGCCTTGCAGGCGCAGCAATTTCACCATGGCGTAAGCGTCGGTGAGCGCTGTGGGTTCTTCGGTGGTGACCAGGATCAGCCGGTCCGCGCAGCGGGCGAACCGCAGCACGCTTGGATCGATGCCGGCGGCGAGATCGAGTATGATGCGGTCGTAATGGGGCGCGAGCTTTGGAATGGCGTTGGCGATGCGCGCCACTTCTTCGAGCTTCACCGCGCCCAGCGCGCCGGAGCCTGAATGGCCGGCGATCAAATCAAAGCCGCCATTGCGGCCAGGGCCGCCCAATACGGGCGTGACGGCGGCCTCGAGTTCCAGAAATCCGCGCACGACTGAGTGCACATCCGCTTGCGGGCGCACGCCGAGCTGCACATCGACATTGGCGAGGCCCAGATCGCAATCGACCAGCAAAGCGCGCTGGCCGGCGCGGCCGAAGGCGATCGAGAGCATGGTGGAAAGCCAGGTTTTGCCAACGCCGCCCTTGCCGGACGCGACGGCAAAGATTGGCGCCGCGCGCGTGCGCGGGAGGGGCGGTTCAATAGGAACGGCGCTCGAGCCTGACATAAAACGATATAGCGCCCACAAGGGTTGCCGGGGCGTGAACGCCGGGGACTGGTTTGGTGAAGGATTTGTAAATTCCGAAGCTAAACTTGCCCCATCGCTTTCAGCCTTACTTTGGAATGCACTTCGCCTTGGCCCAGCACCGCCGTTGACGGGCGGAAGCGTTCGATCAGGGAGCGCACGAACGGGCGCACGCCGGGGGAGGTGAGCAGCACGGGGGTTTCGCCCATTTGCGCCGCGCGCTCGAACGCGGTTCGTACGTCGGCGACGAAGTCATGCAGCTTGGAGGGGGCGAGCGCGAGCTGGCGGTTCTGGCCTTCGCCGATCAAGGATTCCGAGAACGCCTGTTCCCAGGCCGGCGTTAACGTGATGATCGGCAGAGCGCCGTCGGGATTGCGGTGCTGGTAGCAAATCTGCCGTGCCAGCCGGGCGCGCACATGCTCGGTGATCAACACTAGGTCGTGCATTGCGGGCGCTGCTTCGGCGATCGCTTCGACAATGGCGGTCAAATCGCGGATGGAGATGCGCTCTTTCAGCAAGTTCTGCAGGATGCGCTGCACGCCCGACCAGGAGATATGGGCCGGCGCCACGTCGTCGAGCAGCGATTGGGTTTCCTTGGGTAAATCCTTGATCAGCTTCTTCACTTCCGCGAAGGTGAGCAGCTCGGCCATGTGCTCCTTGATGATCTCGGTGAGGTGCGTCGCCAGCACGGTGGCCGGATCGACCACCGTGTAGCCGCGGAAGCTCGCTTCCTCGCGCGCGCCCTCGTCGATCCACATGGCGTCGAGCCCGAACGCAGGCTCCTTCACCGCTTCGCCAGGGATGGCGACCCCCGCGCCGGAAGGATCCATCGCCAGCAGCGCGCCGAATTTCAGCTTGCCTTCGCCGGCGTCCATCTCGCGGATGCGGATGGCGTAGCGGTCGGCCTGCAATTGCACATTATCGAGGATGCGCACGCTCGGCATGACGAAGCCGAAATCCTGCGCCAGCGTCTTGCGCAGCGCTTTGATCTGATCGGTCAGCCTGCGGCCCTGGACATCGTTGATCAGCGGCAACAGCGCGTAGCCGATCTCGATGCGCACATCGTCCATCGCCAGCGAAGAGGCGGGCGTTTCCTCGGCGGGCGCGGCCGGCGGCGGTTCGGCTGCCGCGAGCGCGTCAGCCGCGCGCCCCGATTGGCGCAAGCGCCACGCCAGCAAGCCAGCGCAGCCCGCCAGCGTCCAGAACGGGATCAGCGGCATCCCCGGCAGCATGCCGACGCCGAACGCGCACGCCGACACAACCCCGAGGGCCACAGGATAAGATGCGAGTTGCTTGGCCAACGCTTTGTCGGCGGCGCCATCGATACCGGCCTTGGTGACCAGCAAACCCGCCGACACCGAGATAATGAGAGCTGGTATTTGCGTGACCAGACCATCGCCGACGGTGAGCAGCGTGTAGGTGCGGCCCGCGTCCTCAAACGACATGCCGTGCGAGACGACGCCGATTATGATGCCGCCAATGATGTTGATGAATACGATCAGCAGGCCGGCGACGGCGTCGCCGCGCACGAATTTCGAGGCGCCGTCCATGGCCCCAAAGAACGAGCTTTCGCCCTCAAGCGCCTTGCGGCGGGCGCGGGCTTCCTGCTCATTGATGAGGCCGGCGGAGAGATCGGCGTCGATCGCCATCTGCTTGCCAGGCATGGCGTCCAAGGTGAAACGCGCGGCGACTTCGGCGATGCGGGTCGAACCGCTGGTGATGACCACGAAATTCACGATCACCAGAATCGCGAACACAATCACGCCGATGACGAACTCGCCGCCCATGACGAATTGCGCGAACGCGGCGATCACCTCGCCGGCGGCATGCTCGCCGTTTTGGCCGTTGGCGAGGATCAGCCGCGTCGAGGCGATGTTGAGTGCGAGACGCAGCAGCGTCGACAGCAGCAACACCGAGGGAAACGCCGTGAACTCAAGCGGCTTCTTGATCAACAGCGCCGTCACCAGCACCAGGATCGAGAACATGATCGAAATCGCCAGCAGTAGGTCCAGCAACACTGGCGGCAACGGCACCAGCATGATCGACAAAATGCCAAGCACGCCAACGGCAAGCGCGATCTCACCGCGAAACAGCATGCTTCGTAGATCGCCGAGAGCGAAGTTCGGCGCTTGCGGTTGAGCGGCGTCAGTCATGATCTAAAACCTGCTCATGCCGCTTGCCCGGTGGGGGGCGCCGGCACGGCGACGCCGGAATCTATGTACAGCTTGAGCTTGTTGCGCAGCGTGCGAATTGAGATGCCGAGGATGTGGGCGGCATGGGTGCGGTTGCCGAGGCAATGGGTCAGCGTTTCCAGGATGAGGCCTTGCTCCACTTCCGCCACCGAGCGTCCGACAAGCGCGCGCGCCGCGGCTTGGCCCGCATCGATGGCGGCCCCCAGGGCGTCGTGACTGCGCGCGCCGACCGGTGCGCCGTCAGGCGCGCGGATCGCGTCGGGGCCGACTTCTTCGGTGTTTGCCAACAAAACGGCGCGGTGCATGGCGTTCTCGAATTCACGCACGTTTCCGGGCCAGGTGTGCGCCAGCACTTGCTGCAGGGCGCCTCCGGACAAGCGTCGCGCAGGGCGGCCATTGGAGCGCGCGTATTTTTCGATGAAGTGACGCGCGAGCGCCGCGAGATCGTCCTTGCGCTCGCGCAGGGGAGGCAGCCGCAGATTGACGACATTCAGGCGGTAAAGCAGATCCTCGCGGAACTCACCTGCCCGCACCAACGTCGTCAAATCGCGGTTTGAGGTCGCGAGCACGCGAATGTTCACCGCCACCGGCTTGGCCCCGCCGACGCGGTCAATCACCCGCTCCTGCAGCGCGCGCAGCAGCTTTGATTGCAGGCGCAAATCCATTTCCGAGATTTCGTCCAGCAGCAACGTGCCGCCATCGGCTTCCTCGAACTTGCCGATGCGCCGGGCCACTGCGCCGGTGAAGGCGCCTTTTTCGTGGCCGAACAATTCGCTCTCAAGCAGATGTTCGGGAATGGCGGCGCAATTGACGGCGATGAACGGCTTGTCCTTGCGGCGCGATTTCTTGTGGACGTAGCGCGCGACCACTTCCTTGCCGACGCCGGATTCGCCGGTGATCAGGATGGAGGCGTCGGACGGCGCGATCTGGTCGGCCAGCGTCAGCATTTGCTTCATCACCGCGTCCTCGGTGATGAGCGGGCGGTCGTCGTCGCTGATCGCCGCCAGCACCGCCGCGATCAATTCAGGTTCGGGCGGCAGCGATATGTATTCGCGTGCGCCAGCGCGAATGGAGCGCGCGGCAAGATTGGGGTCGATGCCGACGCCGGCCGCCACCACCGGCACGACGATGTGCTCGGCTTCGTTGGCCGCGATCAAGGCGGCGATGTCGAGACGCGCATCGACCATCAGCAAATCGGCGCCGCGGCCGGCGCGCAGAGCCGCCGTCGCTTGTTCGATGGTATCCACGTGCGCGACCTTGGCGCCGTGATCCATGGCGATACGAGTGGCCGCCGAGATTTGTCCGCCGAGCGGGCCGACGATCAATAGGCGCATGGCGTGCTTCCTTCTGGGACGATTGCGGCGCTGGAATTACTCACGCCGCATCCCCGTCCTTGATGATTTCAGTCATGGTCACGCCCAGCCGTTCTTCGACGACGACAACCTCGCCGCGCGCCACCAGGCGATTGTTGACGTAGATGTCGATGGCCTCACCGACCTTGCGGTCCAGTTCGATCACTGAACCACGTGAGAGCCGCAGCAGCGCCGCGACCTCCATGCTGGCGCGCCCCAGCACGGCCTGGATGTTCACCGGCACGTCGTACACTGCGGCCAGATCGGCGGCGCTGCGCTCGACCATGTCGCCGCCATCCGTGTCAATTGGCGTCGGTGCGAATTCGTCGAGTTTCAGATCTGTGCTCATATTGTCCTCGTCATGGCCTGGCCAAGGCGGCGTCGATCAGGCCGCGGATTCGTTCGGCGGCGTCCTCCGGATTGAGAATCATGACGCCGTCTGACCAATCGATGCTGACTTGTCCCGCTCCCATACTTGGTTCGGCGCGCACCAAAATCGCGCCGGCATAGCCATGTGTCTCACTCATCGTCGTGATGCGAGGGCCGAGCGCTTCGGCGGCGTCGGGCGAGAGTTTCACTACCAGACGCGGCTGATGGCGCAGCGCGTCCATGGCGGCTTCAATGGCCGCGGCCGCGCGTTCCGCGCCAAAGGCGGTGAGCGCCTCGCCGGCGATCTTGCGCGCGGCGAGTAAAGCGATGTTGGCGGCTTCCTGTCGCATGGCGCGGCTTTCCGCATCGAGCCGCGTGAGGATCGCGGAGGCGGCGTCAGCCAGCGTTTCAAGCGCGGCGGCGACTTGCCGTTCTGCCTGCGCGAGCGCATCGAGCTTGCCCCGCTCATAAGCTCCAATCCGCTCGGCCTCGATTTCCTCGGGGGAGAGACGCGCGCGCGCCTGCCGCAGGATCGCGCCGTCTGGCGCGAACTCGGTGTCGAAGGCGTATTTGCGAACCTGCGTCATCAATAAATCAACTCGTCCTCGGATTTGCCTTCAGCGAGAATGATCTCGCCGCGCGCGGCCAGGTCCTTGGCGGCGGTCACCATGCGCGTTTGCGCCGCCTCCACGTCTTTCAACCGCACAGGTCCCATCGCCGCCATGTCGTCCTTGAGCAATTTTGAGCCGCGTTCGGACATGTTGGAAAAGAACAGGGTGCGCAGCGTATCCGAGGCGCCCTTGAGTGCGAGCGCGAGGTCGGATTTATCGACCGCTCGCAGCAATGTCTGCACGCCGCCGGAATCCAGTTTGCCCAAATCCTCGAACACAAACATCAGAGCTCGGATGCGGTCGGCGCTGTCGCGGGCCTTCTCCTCAAGCGCGGCCATGAAGCGGGCTTCGGTTTGACGCTCGAAATTGTTGAAGATCTCGGCCATGATTTCGTGACTGTCGCGTTTTGATGTGCGCGCCAGGTTGGACATGAACTCCGTGCGCAAAGTGGTTTCGATCTTTTCGAGAATTTCGCGCTGCACCGGCTCCATGCCGAGCATCCGGGTGACGCACTCGGCGGCGAAATCCTCTGGCAGCGCCGCCAGCACCTTGGCGGCGTGATCGGGCCGCACCTTGGCCAACACCACCGCCACGGTCTGGGGGTATTCATTCTTCAAATAGCTCGCCAACACGATTTCGTTGACGTTGGCGAGTTTGTCCCAAATGTTGCGTCCGGCGGGCCCCCGGATTTCCTCCATCAAGCCTTCGACTTTTTCCTTCGGCAGGAATGCCGTGAGCATACGCTGGGTTTGCTCGTAGGAGCCCATCACGCCGCCAGAGCCGGAGAGCTTCTGGACGAACTCGACGACGAGCGCTTCGACGATGCTGGCTGGCACGACGCCAAGCGCCGACATCGCCTGCGACACTTCCTTGATCTCTTCGTCGTCGAGCAGCGCCCACAGCTTCTTGGCTTCCTCGCCGAGGCACAACAGGATGATCGCGGCCTTGTCGACGCCGGAATAGGTCGAGAAGTCCAAGCGCGCGGTCGCGTCGGCGGCGTCGGACTTGGGCGAAGGTTTGGTCACTGCGTTCATTACAGAGCGTTGTTCATCCAACCGCGAATGATCTGGACTGATTCATCTGGGTGCTTGTCGATCACTTCGGCGACGCGCTTGACTGAAGAGGCGCGCACGCGGCCTTGAATCTGGGCGATGTCGATGGCGGGTTCGATGTCATCGGGCGGCGGCAACGCCAATTGCCCGCCGCCGCCTTGCAACGCCGCCGCCGCGCCGGCTGCGCCGGGGAGGGCGGGCTGACCGCCGCCGCCGGAACCGCCGCGCACCAGCGAGCTGACCAACGGGCGCAGCACGAAGAACACGAACGCTAGGGACGCAAGCAATGTCGCAACGAGTTCGACGATGCGCATCACGTCGAGGTCGCCGAGGAAGGCGAGCGCGCCTGGCGCCGCGGCTGGTTCAGCCGGCGCCAGGCGCGCGAACTGTGTGTTGACGACCTCAACCACGTCGCCGCGTGGTTCGCTGAAGCCAACCGCGGAGCGCACCAATTGTGTCAGGCGCTGCATTTCCTCGGCGCTGCGCGCTGCGTAAGCCGGCGCGGCCCCGGCCTCCGCCGCGGGCGTCGTCACCCCGTCCACTGCGACCGCCACCGAAAGCCGGCGAATGCGCCCGCCCTCGCTGACTTCGGTGCGGGTTGTGTTTGAGATTTCGTAGTTGACGGTTTCCTGGCTGGTGGTGTTTTCGTTTTGCGCGCCGCCGCCCGAACTCGCGGCTGTCGTGTCGGGGACGTTGGCGCCGGCGCTGGCGCCGCGTGAGCTTTCAGCGCTGGTCGCGGCGCCTTCCGAGCTTGAGGTCGAGCGCACGACGCGGCCTTCGGGATCGTAACGCTGCGTGCTTTCGGTAACGCGGTTGAAGTCCATCTCGGCGGTGACCTGCACGCGCGCATTGCCAACCCCGACAACGCCTTCGACGATATCGGTCACGGTGCGGCGGATGCGCTCTTCCATCGCCGACTGGCGTTCGTCGACGCCGTCGGCGGCCGCGCCTTCCGCGCTCGACGCGGCCGCGAGCAGGCGTCCGGTTTCATCGAGGATGGTGACGCGGTTGGTGGTGAGGCCCGGCGTGGCGCTGGCGACGAGGTTGCGAATGGCGCGCACTTGGCCCGGCGTCAGCGCATCGCGGCGCAATTGCAGCACGATGGACGCGGTGGGCTCCTCGCTGGCGCGCGAGAACAATTGCCGCTCCGGCAGCACCAGATGCACGCGCGCGCTGGCGATGCCGTCGAGCGAGCCGATCGTGCGCGCCAGTTCGCCTTCGAGCGCGCGCAGGCGATTAATGTTCTGTTGGAACTGGGTTTGCCCAAGCGCGTCGGGCGCGTCGAAAATTTCGTAGCCGATGGAGCCGCGCGAGGGCAGGCCTTCCGCCGATAGCATCATGCGCGCTTCCGGCACCCGCGAGCGCGGCACGAAGATGGCCGAGCCGTCGCCGCGCAACTCATAGGGAATGTCGGCTTGGTCGAGGCGTTGGGTGATCTCGGATGCTTCGCTGATCTCGACGCCCGAGAACAGCAGCGCGTTTTCCTCCGAGCCCATGCGCAGCACGAACGTGAACAGGAACGCCGCGGCGATGGCGACGATGGTCAGCGCCGCGAACAATCGCGTCGGCCCGGCCTTCAACAGGAGATTGACGATACCGCCCACACCCAGCCTCTGCGCATAAGCGGCGAGACCCCAGCCGGTGCTGGGCAAATCTCGCCGGTCGGCAGAATTTGCCCATCAGGGCGTGAAACAATCGTTAAGCATAATCGTGCGGCGCAAACGCTGAACACAGGAAAAAGCCCCCGCCAGGGAGGCGAGGGCTTTATCCTTGTGGGACTTGGCGTCCTTCAGTTCAGGCTGGGGAGAGCCTGTAATGTTGGATCCGCGTCGTGCGTAGGCCGGGCAGGCCGTGCTTTTCGATGCACTTGCGCCAGGTGTCGAATTCTTCTTCCGACAGGCCGTAGCGGGCGCAGGCGTCTTCGAGCGACAAGAGTCCCCCGCGTACGGCCGCAACCACTTCGGCTTTGCGCCGGATCACCCAACGCGTCGTGCCGGCCGGCGGCAGATCGTCCAAAGTGAGGGGATTCCCGTCGGGACCCATCACTACCCCATCATATCGGCGTTGCTTCTGCATAGCGCCACACTCCTCGTTCTTAAGCGCCACCTTACGCGATGGAGCTAAAGAAACGACTAAGACCAGACAACAATCCTGGCGCGGCGCTTGTGCCGAATTAGTACATGGGGAGTCTTACTTGTTTCTTGCCGTCACCTATTTTTCTACCTCTTGATGCGGAGGAGTTCTTCGAGCATCTCGTCCGCCGTCGTGATAATGCGAGAAGAAGCCGAGTAGGCGCGCTGTGTCGTGATCAGGTTCGTAAACTCGGCGGCGAGATCGACGTTGGATGCTTCGAGCGCTCCCGAAACGATCCGCCCCGCGCCGCCAGCGTTGGACGAGTTGATATTGTACAGGCCTGAGTCAAGCGTGGTGCGGAACGCGCCGCCTTGGTCGGCCTTCAAGCCGTTGGAGTTCAGAAACGTCGCCAGCGGCACTTGGTAGAGCGCGCGGGCGCGACCGTTGGAAAACTGCGCGGTCAAGAACCCGTCACCTTGAAGCACCAGGCCCACGAGGTCGCCCGGCGGCACGCCGTCGGCGGTGACGCTGGTGATCCCGAAGCTGTTGGCGAACTGGGTCATGCCGGTCGTAAGGTCGAGCGTGATGTCCTGGTCGGAGGCGCCTGTGCTGGTGGCCCAATCGATGGTGAATGCGGCGTCAAGGTCCTGAACCGCAGAGGCGGTGCCGTGTCCCGCGACGCTCTGCACGGTGCCGTCCGTGTTGAAGGTGAGAATTCCGGCCGCCAGCACTCCGCCCGTGGCGCCGCCGCCAGTTACGCTGGTGTTCGGGCGCGCATAGGCTTCCACGCGCCACGTATTGGGACCGGTCTTCAGGAAGCCGAACGCCACCGACCGCGGTGCGCCCAAGCTGTCATACACTTCAAGCGAGCTCTCGAAGTGGGGCGTGATGGTGCTGGTGGCGAGATCGCCGACGTCATAGACGCCTTGGGTCGCCGTGTTGTAGTCGGCCTGGCCTGAGTTCAAATTGGCGTTGAGGCCGACATTGGAGGTCGGCTCCGCCAAACCGCCAACCCCGGAAATGTTGATCGGTTCGATCGCCGAGAGAGAGGTCGGGCTGGAAGTTACGCTGCCGTCACTGCCGACTGGCCAGCCTTGCAGGAACAAGCCTTGCGCGTTCACCATGAAACCATCGGCGTTGATCGTGAACGAACCGGCGCGGGTGAACAGAACGCTGCCGCCATTCGAAAGTTGTTGGTCGTTGGTCGATACGATGAAGAAGCCGTCGCCCGAAATCGCAAGGTCGGTCGAGGAGCGTGATTGCTCCAGTGAGCCCTGCAACGAAACCTGTTGGCGCGTCAGCGGCAGCACGCCGCCGGCATTATAGGTGGTGTTCGAGTTCTGCGCGTTCACCAGCGCACTGAAATCGACGCTGCCGCGTTTATAGCCGACGGTGTTGACGTTGGCGATGTTGTCGGAAATCACGGCGAGCGCGCTCGAATTGGCGGTGAGGCCGGAAACGCCCGCGCGCAATGCGGTATAAATCGACATCGTTCAGCTCCATCGCCGCGTGCGTCCCCCGCCGCGGCCCAGTGAATGTTCAAGACATGGAGCGCTTCTGCGCGAGTTGGACGCCGGCTTTCAGCCAGCGTTGCATTTCAAAACGACTTCAACCGTCATCGAGTACGGCGCGAATGAGGCCGAGATCGCGCGAACCCGTGCTGGTGATGACAAGCGGTGTCGCGCCCGAGAAATCGACGCCGCGAATGGTTTCGCGCACCGTGAATTCGGCGGCGATGGCTTCGCCTTCGCTGTCGGTCGCGCCCACGACCAACCGATAGGTCCCCGGCGCAACCGCCACGCCTTGTGCGTTGCGGCCGTCCCAGTTGAACAAGTGCGAGCCCTGGCTTCGATCGCCAATAGTTTCAAACACGGTGGCGCCGCGCGCATCCTTGACCGTGAGCGTAACTGCATCGGCGGCGGCCGTGCCGAGCGTGTAGCCCCAGCTTGCGGCGCCATCGACCAGCGCCGTGCTGTCGCTTTCGATCAAGGCATCGCGGCCAAGATAGGAGAGGGCGGTGCCGGCGGAGGCGGCGGTGTAGTGCCCGACCAGCGATTCAAGCTGCTCGTTGGTGCGGATTTGCTGCTCGACCTGGCTGAACTGCACCAATTGTTGAGTGAATTGCGTGGAATCCATGGGCGCGAGCGGATCTTGGTTTTGCAATTGCGCCGTTAGCAACACGAGGAACGTATCGTAATTGTCGGACAGGCGCGTGCGCGAAGCGCCGGTTTGTGCTGTGTCGGTGGCTATGGCCGAAACGGGCATGGCTTAGCTCCTCACGCCATCACATCGACGCGAAGGCCGCGCCAACGTTCAAATCCAAGTGGCCGGGCCGTGATAGCGGCCTCCGGCGTCGGGCTGTTGATCACGCCGCCGCCGCCATTGCTGGTTTCTCGTTCGGCTTGGCGCGAGCGGTCGTCGCCTTGTTGACGCAAATCGAAGGAGAGGCCGTTTTCGGAGAGTTCGAGCCCGGCGGCTTGCAAGGATTGCTCAAGTTCGCGTGCGTGGCGGACAAGGTCGGTCAACGCTTGCGGGTTGTCGGCGGAGACGATTGCGGTGACGCGGTTGTCGCGCGAGACGTCGAGACGAACTTCGATGCGGCCAAGTTCGGGCGGATCAAGACGCAGTTCGAAGCGCGTGCTTTCGCCCTGGAAGCGCCGGACGATCTCGCGTCCAACTTGCAGCGCGGGCGCGGCGCGTTCAGCGCCGCGCTCAAGCGTCGCTTGTTGCGCTTGCGCGGCGGTGGTGGACGCGTGCGCGCTTTGCGCAAGCATTGTAGCGTCGAAGCTATCGGCGCGCGGCGCCGTCGTGGCCTCGCCGGTCGCCGCGACGGGAGCTGCGACCTTGGCGGCCGATTTCGCCGTAGCCGGCGCCGCATTGGGTTTGGCTTGGCCGACAGTGACGTTGGCTTTCACATCTCCACGCGCCGGTTCAGGCGCGCCGGGTATCAGCGCGCGCGGATTTTGCGGAAGCGCGGTCGGCGTCATCGTCGCGGGCGCGGGGACGGCGACGTTTTCGCCAGTGGGCGCCGTTGCATTGATCGCGGCCGTGGGCGTCGCGGCAATTGCATCCGGTTCGATGGTTTCAACCGGCGCGGGCTTTGACGGATCCGCTTTGATCTGTGTCCCCTTGCTGGGTTGAGGCGGCGCTTGGGGCGTTGGTGATATCACGGCCGGCTGCATAGGGGCGGCGGCGATGACGGGCGCGGCGTCGCTTTGGGGGCCTGACGGTGGCGGAGGCGCTGGCGTGGCGGCGGGCAGGTCGGTTGGCGCAGGCGGTTTGGAATTGGCAGGGGCCGCCAGCAACGGCGCGCTTTTGGGCTCGGCGCTTTCGATCATCTGAAGCAGCAAGGGCGGCGCGGCGAGCGGGCTTTGTGTAGGCGGCGGCGTCGGCGTCGGCGGCGCTGGCGGCTCGCACATCACGGCGGGCTCTGGTTTGTCGTCTGTTTCGGGTGCGAGGTGATCCTCGAAGCTGGGCTCGTCGGGCGCTTCGGCGCGCGCGGCCTTCTCGCCAGGCGCGCGCGGCGCCGGGGCGGTCAATTCGAAGACGGCGTCGGCCGCAATGTCCATTTGTCCCCCGCGCCGAACTCAGGGTCGGCGCGGGGGACAGAGCAAACGCCGGGCCACGTCGCTAACCACAATAATATACGTAAAAACAGAGAGTTAGAAAATCGCAATGCTGCGCCCGTGGCGCGTTCGCGGCAAATGGCGCCGGGGTGGCCGGCAGCTTTTGCCTGGGGCGTCGCTGGCCTTTCGGGCGGTTAACCACGTGGCCTCGAGTTTGCGAGGGGAGCATGCAAAACGCCTCGCCTCGGCTCGCCGGCGCGGTCGCGTAAAGAGGAGAAAAGCTTGTTTATTCAAGCTATTATTGGCCGGAAAACGCCGCGTCCGGGGGCTTGGCTGGCCCGGCAAAATCAGCCGGGCGCCGGGCGCTTTCTGCCGGGCGGATGCCCATGAGCGGGCTCACTTCTGTTCTCCTTTCTGGTCTCTCCGGCTTGCGCGCGGCGCAGACGGGGCTTGGCGTGGCTTCGCAGAACATCGCCAACGCCAACACGCCGGGGTTTGTGCGCACCGAACTCACCCTTGCCCCGCGCACCCAGCTTGGCGAGGGTGCGGGCGTCGAGGTGGCCGGCGTGCGCCGAGCCGCCGATCGTTTTCTCGCCACCGCCAGCTACATCGCTGAAGCCGCGCGCGGCGCCGCCTCGGTGCGCGCCGATGTTCTCTCGCGTGCGCAGGCCAATTTCGGCGACCCCGCCAGCAACACCTCCATGTTCGCGGCCTTGGACCAGGTGTGGTCGGCGCTCACCGAGGTCGGCATCGATCCTTCGTCCGCGCTGCGCCGCGCGGACGCGGTCGGTGCATTGCAAACGACATATTCGGAAGTTCAACGCATTGGCCAGTCAATCCAGGGTCTGGTTTCGGAAGCCGATCAGCGCATCGGTGACGCCGTCGCTGAAGCGCAGGACCTCATCAACCGTATCGCTTCGCTCAATCGGGAAATCCAGCTCAGCAAACGCAGCGGCGCCGATTCCACGGGCGCCGAGAACGCGCAGTCGGCGATGATCGACCAATTGTCGGCGCTGATGGACGTGCGCGCGACCGCGCAATTGGAGGGCGGCGTGCATGTGCGCACCAGCGGCGGCGCATTGCTGGTGGGCGTGGAGCCAGCGCGCCTCAGTTACACGCCGAGCAGCGCCCCGTTCGCCACGCACGGAACCATTCGCGTCAACGAAGATTTGGGCACGCAATCAAACCTTGAACCGTTCTTGCTTGGCGGCGAAATCAAAGGCCTGCTGCAAGTGCGTGACCAAGACCTGCCGGGTTTGGCCGACGCCTTGGGCGGCTTTGCGGCTTCGCTCGCCGACGCGCTCAATCAGGTGCACAACGAAAACGCATCCTCGCCAGCTGTCGGCGAATTAGTCGGGCGACAAACCGGCCTATTGGCCACTGATGCCCACGGCTTCACCGGCTCGGCGATTGTCGCGGTGGTCGACGCAACCGGCGCGCTGCGCGAACGCATCAGCATCGATTTCGATGCGCGCACCGTCAGTACAGAGGCGCCTGCCGCTTCGTTCAGTTTTCTCGGCGGCGAGGTCGGCGACCTCACCAGCGCACTCAATGCCGCGCTCGCCGCGGCGACGCCGGCAGGCAGCGCGAGCTTTTCGGGCGGCGTGCTCTCGCTCAACGTGGGCGCCGGCGGGGGGTTGGTCATACAACAAGATCCCGCCGATCCAAGCGCGCGCGCTGGGCGCGGCTTTTCCCACTTCTTCGGCCTAAACGATGTCGTCTCGCGCCCGACGCCGCTCTTCTTTGAGAACGGCGTGCAGGGCACGGATTTGCACGGTTTGGCGGCGGGCGGGGAAATTTCGTATCAGGTTCGCGACGCCACCGGGCGCTTCATCGCCGACCGCACCATTTCCATTTCCGCTGGTCTGACCGGCCCGGTCTCCGATTGGAACGAACTTCTCACCGAACTTAACGCCACCGGCACGGGGCTCGGCGAATATGGCGCCTTCGCTCTCAACCCGAGCACGGGCCGTCTTGCGTTTACCGCCAATCCCGCGTTCCAAGTCACGCTCGTCAGCGATTCAACGAGGCGCGGCGCCACGGGTGTGTCGCTCTCGGCGCTGCATGGCTTGAGCGCCGCCGCCACCGCCGGGCGCGCGCTTGAAACCAACGTCAATGCGAAAGTGGCCGCTGACCCGACACGTCTGGCTGTAGGCAAGCCCGATCTTACCTTGGCGCTCGGCCAGCGTGTGATCGAAGCGGGCGACAATAACGGCTCGGCCGCGCTTCTTCATGCCCGCGACGCGGTGCGCCTGTTCCCGGCGGCGGGCGTGCTTTCGGCGCAATCGACGACATTGGCTGTGTATGCCGCGCGCCTGGGCGGGGAGGCGGGGCGCCTGTCCGCGGACGCGCAACGCGGCGCCGATGGCGCGCAAGCGGTGGCGAACGCCGCCGGCGATCGCCGCGCTGAAGTCGAAGGGGTGAGCCTCGACGATGAATTGCTGAAGATGACGACGTTCCAAAACGCCTATGCCGCGGCGGCCCGGGTGATCCAGGCCGCAACCGAAATGCTCGATGTTCTCATGGCCATCGGCTACCGCTAAAAGGAGATCGCCGCGATGACCGGTGCGCTATCGCTACGTTTCTCGACCCAGGCGCAACTGACGTTCCGCCGCATCACCGGCGAATTGTCAGACTTGCAGCAGCAAATCGGCACCGGCGCGAAGGCGCACGATTTGCACGGCTTTGGCGGCGGCTCGGCGCGGCTGCTCAGCGCCCAAAGCTCCAAGGCGTCAGCGGCGGCGCGCGGCTCGGTGATTAATCAACTCGACGCACGCTTTGGCGTGCAGGCGGCGGCGCTTGGTCAAGTCTCCAACGCTTCGAGTTTGTTGGCGCTCTCCGTTCGCGAAGCCATCGCCGGCAATGATGGGCGCGGCATCGTCACCGAACTCGACCTTTCATTCGACAGCATTGTCTCGGGGCTGAACCAAACCTGGAACGGCCAACCCCTGTTTGCGGGCGAGCGCCAGGGCGCTGGACCGATCAAGATCAGCTCGCTGGCGCAATTGCAGGCGGCCGCCACGCCCGAGGATGTGTTCGACGAAGCCGTGCGCCGCCAAACCATCGATCTGGGTTCGGGCGCGCCGATTGAATTGGCGGCCAAGGCGTCGGAAATGTCGCAAGGCTTGTTCGATACGCTGGCCGACCTGAAGGATTTGCTCGACGCCGCCGGCGGCAGCATCGGCCAGCCCATCACCACGGCGCAAACACAGGCATTGCTCTCGATCGCGCAGCGGCTCGAAACCGAGTCCGCCAATTTCGTCACCGAAGAGGGCCGCGCGGGCCAATTGCAGAAACGCCTGGAGGACGATCGAACCCGCCTCCAAGAGCGGTCGAGCTTGCTCGCCAAGGAGATCGGCGATCAGGCCGACGCCGATCTCGCCGAAGTCTCGGTGCGGCTGAGCACTTTAATGGTGCAATACGAAGCCGCCGCCAAAACCTTCTCCGACCTTTCAAAACTAAGTCTGCTCGACTATCTGTGAGCCTTCGTCCCGGGCCTTGACCCCGGGGGGAGGAGCCAATGTCGGACACTCAGCTCGCGCCGCCGCCGGCGCGCACCCTCAATAGTCTGGGCTTTGCCAAGCCGCCGTCTGAAACTCGCGTCGTTGCGGCGATGTCGGGCGGCGTGGATTCTTCAGTTGTCGCGGCGATGCTGAAGCGCGAAGGCTATGATGTCATCGGCGTGACGCTGCAGCTCTATGATCACGGCGCGGCGGTGAACAAGCCCGGCGCGTGCTGCGCGGGCCAGGATATCCACGATGCGCGCCGCATCGCCGACGCCGCTGGTTTTCCCCATTACGTGCTCGACTATGAAAGCCGTTTCCGCGAAGCGGTGATGGAGGATTTCGCCGACACTTATCTAGCCGGCGCAACGCCGATCCCATGCGTGCGCTGCAATCAAACCGTGAAGTTCGCTGACTTGAAGCGGGTGGCGGAGGATTTGGGCGCCGATTGTCTCGCCACCGGCCATTATGTGCGCCGGGTCGAAGGCGAACACGGCCCCGAGCTGCATCGCGCCGCCGATGCCAACCGCGACCAGTCCTATTTTTTGTTCGCCACCACGCGCGCGCAGCTTTCGTTTTTGCGTTTTCCGCTCGGCGCCATGCCTAAGCCGCAAGTGCGCGCGTTGGCGGGCGAGCTAGGCTTGCGCGTCGCAGAGAAGCCCGACAGCCAGGACATCTGTTTCGTGCCGCAAGGCAAGTACCAGGACGTGGTGAAGAAACTGCGTCCCGGCGCGGCGGCCCCCGGTGAAATCGTCGATGTCGATGGCCGTGTCATGGGCGAGCATGAGGGCGTTATCAATTACACCGTGGGCCAACGCCGCGGTCTCGGTGTCGCCACCGGCCAACCTTTGTTCGTCATCAAACTCGATTCCGGCAAGCGCCGCGTCATCGTCGGCCCGCGCGAAGCGCTTGGCGTGTCGCGCATCGTGTTGAAGGACGTGAATTGGATTGGCGAGCCGGATGCGAATTTCGACGGCCGCGAGATCCTGGTGCGCGTGCGTTCAACAAGGCCGCCGGTGGCGGCGACACTACGCGTTGAACCTCCCTCCCCGCGAGGGGAGGGTGTCGTCAACGCAGTTGGCGACGGGTGGGGCGGAGTGTTGACCGTCCGTCTTGACGCCCCCGAAGAAGGCGTCGCCCCTGGGCAAGCGGCGGTGTTTTACGATAAGCACTCCACCCGCGTTCTCGGCGGCGGCTGGATCGCGGCGACGGAGCGTTAGCATGGACAAGCCAGTCAAAGCCGAAGCAAACGATCTGATGGCGATGCCGGGACTCGACGCCATGCGCGCTCTGCTCGCGGGTCAGTTCGCACCGCCATCGATCTCGCAGACCATGGGTTTTCGTCTTGTCGCGGTGGAGCATGGCTTTGCCGCGTTCGAGGGCGAACCAAGCGCGGCGGTGCTCAACCCGATGGGCGTCGTCCACGGCGGCTGGGCGCTGACTTTGATCGATAGCGCATGTGGCGCAGCCGGTCACACCACGCTGCCCGCGAGCGTCGGCTACGGCACCGTGGAGACCAAAGTCAATTTCGTGCGCGCGATCAAAGCCGACACGGGAACCTTGCGCGCCGAGGGCCGCGTGCTGGCGCAAGGCCGCACGATTCTCACGGCGGAGGCGAAGCTCACAGACATGAAGGGCAAGCTTTACGCACACGGAACCTCGACGTGTATGATCTTGCGGCCGGAGAAAAAAGCATGAGTGAAGGTATCGTCATTGTGGGCATGGCGCGCACGCCGATGGGCGGGCTGCTTGGTGAGCTGTCGGGCTATGGCGCGCCCGAGCTCGGCGCTATCGCGGTGAAAGCCGCCATGAGCGAAGCCGGCGCGGCCGGCGCCGATCAAATCATCATGGGCAACGTGCTCTCGGCGGGTCTTGGCCAAGCGCCGGCGCGCCAGGCCGCGTTGCGCGCCGGTTTGGCGGAATCAACGGAAGCGGTGACGCTGAACAAGATGTGCGGGTCGGGCCTGCAGGCGGTGGCGATGGCGCGTCAGGCCTTGCTGGTGGGCGAAGCCAACGTGGTGATCGCCGGCGGCATGGAGAGCATGTCGCGCGCGCCGTTCCTGATGACAGGTCACCGCGGCGGGCGCAAATATGGTCACGACAAGATGCTCGATTCCATGGCATTCGACGGTCTCGAAGATGCGTATGAGGGTTTGCCGATGGGCGTCTACGCCGATCAAGCGGCCAAGGATTATCAACTCACCCGCACCCAGCAGGACGCCTACGCGCTCGAAACCTTGAGCCGCGCCCAAGCCGCGACCAAAGAGGGCCGGTTCAAGCGCGAGATCGCGGTGATCGAAAACAAAGCCGGCGCGCTCGAGACCGACGAATTGCCGCGCAAGGCTCGCCCCGACAAGATTCCGTCGCTCAAACCCGCGTTTACCGACGGCGGCACGGTCACGGCGGCGAATGCGTCGGCGATTTCCGATGGCGCGGCGGCTTTGGTGCTGATGCGCGCGTCGGATGCGCAAAAACAAGGCAAGCCAGTGCTGGCGCGCATCGTCGCGCAATCGAGCCACGCGCAAGCGCCGGCGAAATTCACTTCCGCTCCGGTGCCGGCAATTCGCAAAGCCCTCGATCGCGCAGGATGGAAAATCGGTGATGTGGATCTGTGGGAAATCAACGAAGCATTCGCGGTGGTGCCGCTGATCGCGATGAAAGAGCTGAACCTTGGGCTTGACCAGATCAACGTCAACGGCGGCGCTTGCGCGCTGGGGCACCCGATTGGCGCTTCAGGCGCGCGCGTGCTGGTGACTTTGATCGCCGCCATGGAAGCGCGCGGCGCCAAACGCGGCGTGGCCTCGCTCTGCATCGGCGGTGGCGAGGGGATCGCGCTGTGCGTTGAGCGCGCGTGAGCCGCGAAAAAATCCTCGCCCACTTTGCCGAGCAATCGGCGCTTTGCGCCGAATACGGTTCACCGTTCACGGCGCAGCTGATCGCGCGGATGGGCGAGGATCTTTCCGCCGGCGGGCCGGTCGCGGATCTGATTGGCGATTGGCCAAGCAATCCGCGCGCTGATGCGTTGTCTTTGCGTCTCGCTGGCGCGTTGCACGCGGCGGTGTTGACCGGGCGCGATTTCGCGCTCGCGGAATTATACCCCGCGGCTTCGCCCAGCTGGCGCATGGACGATGTGTGGCCCGCCGCGCATGCTTTTATCGCGCGCGAACAAAACTGGGTGCGTGAATTTATACGCTCACCCCCGCAGACCAACGAAACCCGCCGCGCCATCGGGTTGTTGGCGGGCTTCTTGAGTTTCGCGCGGCAATGGAGTGGGCCGGTAGACATGCTGGAAATCGGCGCCAGCGCGGGGCTCAATCTCTATTGGGATCGCTTTGCCTATCGCACCAAGACGTGGTCGTGGGGGCAAGCGAGCCCGGTTCAGATCGACACCGATTGGCATGGGCCGGCGCCGCCCGTCGATGTGGCGCTGAAGGTGCGCCAGCGCGCAGCTTGCGATTTGAACCCGCTCGACATCGCCGATGTCGCTCAGGTCCTGCAGCTCAAATCATATATCTGGCCCGACCAAGCCGATCGCCTTGCGCGCTTCGATGGCGCGGCTGCGTTGGCGGTGGAGCAGGGCGTCAGCGTGGAGCGCGCCGACGCCGCGCCATGGCTCGCGCGCAAGCTCAAGGCGCGCGCCGATGACGCCGCCACCATCGTCTACCATTCGGTATTTCTGCAATATCCACCGCGTGAGGCGCGCGAAGCCATCATCGCGGCGATCCGCGAGGAAGGCGAGCGGGCAAGGCCGCAAGCGCCGCTCGTCTGGGTGCGGCTCGAACCTGAAGCCGTGACCGACGGCGTCGCCAATGGTCTGCGCTTCGTGATCGACATCACCACCTGGCCCGGCGGCGAACGCCGCATCCTCGGTTACACCGACGGCCACGTGCGCGCAGTGTATGCGGTTTAGAGGCAGCAAGCGAATCGGCTATGCCGTCGCATGGACAACGCGTCACGTCCGCCGCATAGAAGCGCCAGGTCACAAGGGCATTGCGCATGAACGATTTGGTGCTTGTGTTTGGCGGTTCCGGCTTCATTGGCAAGCAGGTGGTGCGCGCGCTGGCGAGAGCCGGAAAACGCGTGCGTGTGGCGATGCGCCAGCCTCACCTTGGCCATGAGCTGCGGGTAATGGGTGATGTCGGTCAGATCGAAGTGGTGCAGGCCAATGTGCGCTTCCCCGAAAGCGTGGCGCGTGCGCTCGAAGGCGCCGATGCGGTGGTGAATTTGGTCGCGGTGTTGCACGAGGCCGGCAAGCAGAATTTCGAAACCTTGCATGTCGAAGCCGCGCGCGTGATCGCCGAGGCCGCGGCAAAGCAGGGAATCAAGCGCTTCGTGCAAATGTCGGCCCTGGGCGCCGCGCCAAAGGGGGCGCGCTATGCGCGCACCAAATATCGCGGCGAGCGCGCGGTTCTGGAAGCTTTGCCGAGCGCCACCATCTTGCGCCCCTCCATCGTGTTTGGCGCGGAAGATAATTTCTTCAACCGCTTCGCGCGGATGGCGACGCTTTCGCCGGTGCTGCCGTTGATTGGCGGCGGGCGCACCAAGTTTCAGCCGATCTTCGTCGGCGATGTCGCGGACGCAGTGGTCGCCGCGCTCGGCAAACGCGAAGCGCAAGGCCGCGTCTACGAACTTGGCGGTCCGCGGATTTATAGCTTCAAGCAAGTGCTGGAATTCGTGACCGCCGAGATTCAGCGCCCGCGCCTGCTGGCGCCGCTGCCGTTTGTGCTGGCGCATCCGCTTGGATTGCTGCTTGGCGGCGCGTGCAGGCTCATTCCATTTGTTGATCCTCCGCTCACCGGCGACCAAGTCACGATGCTGCGGCGCGACACTATCGTCGGCCTCGACGCGGGCGCCGGGACGATCCGGGATTTGGGTGTTGAGACGCTCGAAAGCGTCGAGGCCATCGTGCCGAGCTATCTTTGGCGCTTTCGTCCACACGGCCAATTCCAGACCAAGCAGAGGGCGGCGTGAGCGCGCGCGGCTGGGCGCTTACCACGGCGGGCTTCGGCTTGGCGACCATAGCGCTATTCGCCGCGTTCGCGCTGCTGCCGGAGATGCGGGTCGCCGCGTCGTGCATGCCAGCTGGCGCGGTGGTGCAGTTTGAGTTAGCGCGCAATAGCCAGGATTTGGCGCGGATATTCGGCGCGGGGGAGGCTTCGTGCGGCCCGCGCATCATCGCGGCGCTGGATGCGGTCAACCGCCTCGATCTCTTGGCGTTCATCCCAACCTACACCGCGTTTGGCATCGCCGCCGCGCTTTATTTGTCAGGCGGGACGCTGCGTCCCCTGGCGCTCGCCGCAATCATCGCCGCCGTGCTCGCGGCCGCGGGGGATTATCTCGAAACCGCCACCTTGCTCCAGATCACGCAGACACTCGGCGCGGCCGAGCCCTTGTTGCCGCGCTCGCAGGCGGGCGCCTGGTCCAAATTCACGCTTCTGGCGGCGCACGGCATGTTCTGCGCGGGGCTGTGCTTTCTCGCGGTCAAGCGACGGACCATCCTGGGCGCGCTGCTGCTCTTGCCGGCGCCCGCTGTCGCGCTCGCGGCTTATGATCACCTGCGCTTCGCCAACGTGATGAGCGCAGCGTTCGCGCTTGCTTGGGTCGGGCTGTTGGTGAGCGCCATCATCGCATCGGTCCGGGCGAAAGATGTGTCGGTCGCGCCACCGCCTATGCCTTCTTGAGGAAGCACGCTTTCAGCACCAAACCCTTGATGTTGTCGGCGCGGCCTTCGACTTCCTCGGGATCGTCGGTGAGCCGAATGCCTTTCACCACCGTGCCGCGCTTCAACGTGCTCGACGTGCCCTTCACCTTCAAATCCTTGATCAGTGTGACCGTATCGCCGTCCTTGAGGATGGCCCCGTTGCTGTCTCTGGTTTCTTCCTTCGCGTCGCTCATAGCCACCCCGCATACATCGCGCCAAGCACCAGCGCGCCCACGCCGATCCGGTACCACGCGAACGGGCCAAACCCAATGCGAGTTACGAAATCGAGAAACGGCTTCACCACCAAGGCCGCGGAAATAAAGGCGAAAACGAAGCCCACCGCGATCTCGGCGATTCGATCGGGCGTGATGTGATCTTTCACCTCCATGAAATCATAAGCGAACGCCGCCGCCATGGTCGGCATTGCCAGGAAGAAGGAAAACTCCGCCGCCGCGCGGCGGTCGAGCCCGAGCAGCAAGCCGCCATAGATGGTGGCGCCGGAGCGCGACACGCCTGGAATGAGCGCGAGCGTTTGGAACACGCCGACGCAGAACGCGCGCCAGATCGGTGTTTCAGCGGCGTCGGCCACTTGCGGGGCGGGGCGGAAGCGCTCAATGCCCAGCATGGCGATCCCGCCCAGGATCAACGCCCAGGCGATCACGCCGAAGCTCTCGTACAGTACGGTTTTGACATATTCGGCCGCGAACAGACCAATGCCGACAGCCGGCAGAAACGCCAGGAACAACATCAAGGCGAAGCGCCGGGCCTCGGGCTTGGTTGGCAGGCCAACAATCACGTCGATGATGCGCTGACGATAAAGCCACATCACCGCCAGGATCGAGCCGAGTTGGATCATGACCGTGAACACACCGCCCGGATCGTCATAGCCGATGGCTTGTGCGCCGAGCAGCAAGTGCGCGGTGGACGAAACCGGGAGAAACTCGGTCAGGCCCTGCAGAATGCCGAGCAGCGCAGCACGCGCGAGGTCAAGAAAATCCAATGCGAGGCCCCCAGAAGCTCAAACAGCGTAATAGTCGCGGTACCAAGCGACGAAGCGTCTGACGCCGTCTTCGATTGGCGTGCGCGGGGAAAAACCAACGTCGCGTGCGAGATCATCGATGTCAGCGAATGTCGCGGGCACATCACCAGGCTGCATCGGCAGAAAATTTTTCACCGCCTTGCGGCCCAAGCAATCCTCAAGGATTTCAATCAAACGCATCAGCTCCACCGGCGCGTGATTGCCGATATTGTAAAGCCGATAGGGCGCGCTGGAACTTGCCGGATCGGGCGCGTCGCCGCGCCAGAGCGGGTTGGCCTGCGCGGTGCGGGCGCCCACGCGCACCAGCGCTTCGACGATATCATCGACATAGGTAAAGTCACGTTGCATGCGCCCGTTGTTGAACACATCGATGGGCTCACCGGCGAGGATGGCGCGCGTGAACAAGAACATCGCCATATCAGGGCGGCCCCAAGGGCCGTAGACGGTGAAGAAGCGCAAGCCCGTTGTCGGCAGGCGATAAAGGTGGCTGTAGGAATGCGCCAACAATTCGTTGGCCTTTTTGGTCGCCGCATAGACGCTGAGCGGATGATCGACGTTTTCGTGCACCGAGAACGGCATTTTTGTCACCGCGCCATAGACCGAACTCGATGACGCGAACACCAGATGCTTGACGTCGTGGTGGCGGCAGCATTCCAGCAGGTTTACGAAGCCGTCGAGATTTGATCTCACATAGGCCTGCGGATTGATCACCGAATAGCGCACGCCCGCTTGTGCGGCGAGGTTGAACACGAGATCGAAATGGTGCTGCTCAAAGACCGCCTCTAGCGCCGGCGCATCCGCGAGATCGGTCTGGACGAACGAAAAGCTGCTGCTTTGCTTGAGCCGCTCGACCCGGGCCTGCTTCAGTTCGACGCTGTAATAGTCACTGAGATTATCCAGGCCGATGACGCGGCGGCCTTCCTTCAACAGGCGCTCGGCTAGATGATAGCCGATGAAGCCGGCCGCGCCGGTCACGAGGACGGGGGTCATGCGGGTTTTGTCTCACGGCGCCAGCGAGTGGGCTCACCCGGTTCGATAAGAGCGGACCTTGGCAAAAGCAACACTAGCCGCCCCAAGACCTCTTGACACTGATGGCGCCGATTGCGGCGGCGGCCAGGAACATCGTTGCGATCCACCATTCTTGCCAAATGCCGTAGCTGACGTTGGCGATGAAGCTGAGCGCGGCGATGGTCCCGCATGCGGCGGCTGCGGCGGCGCGATTTTGCGCGAAGGCGCGTGAGAGCGACCAACCCCCCGCAACTAGCGCCGCCGCGCCAAGGGCGACGCCGATCAGACCGGTCTCGAACCAGATTTGTAGGCTGGCGCTGTGGGGATGCAACGGAACAGCCTCGGTGGCGCGTCCTTGAACTTCAATAAAATCGTGGACCGCGCGCGAGGCGTCGAGCCCGTGGCCGATCCAGGGGCGCTCGGCGATGCGCCCGCAGACATAATCCCAAATACCCGCCCGCGCCGCCCAGCTATACGGCAGTGTCTCCACAAATCGTGGGTCGGCGAAGGCGAGCGGCGTCAGGAACGGCGCAGCTGCCATCCAAGACGCCGCAGCACCGGTCACAAGCAGCGGCGCGATCCGCGGCGCCACCAAACCAAGTGCGAACGCGCAAAGACCCAGCCCGAAGCCGATGACGTTGGCGAGTTGATGGAATTGGCCGACGAGAATAGCGGTGATGAGGAGCGTCGTCGCCGCCAACATCAAGCGCCAGCGCCCGCCCCAAACCGAGAGTCCGCCCGCGACCGCCCAGGTCAGGGCCAGCAGAATCACCGCGCCCCTGGTCGGGTTTCCCTCCAGCACCCAATCGGGGGCCTCCGGGCGGACGGCGCGGTTTAACGCCAAATCAGCAATGGCCTCGACCGTCAGGAGCGCGGCCAGCACGCAAAAGGCGGCGAGGCACCCGGCGCGCGTGAGCCGCCTAGCATCTGCCCGGCTTGCCGCCCAAGCGAACACCAAGCCAAGCCCAAAGGTCGCCGCCAGCTTGGGCGCCTGCACGTGATCAGGGTAGGGCGACCAGGCGCTAGACACCACTGCCCAGACAATGAAAGCCAGCAGGGCCAGCACCGCTACCGGCCTTATTTCAATAAGTTGCCGCAAGAGCGAAGGGCGAAACGAAACGGCGCCAGCCGCCGCGATAAGGACGGCGATCGCCAGTCCGCCACTCACGGCCGCCGCTGGGAGCAGCGCAAAAAACGCCGCCCGCGCGGGGCCTCCCAAGTCTGCCGGCATTCTCAATGTGCCATCTCCAGCGCCTTCCTCCGCGATGAAACGCCGAGTCCTGTCTGCATCGTCACGGCTCCCCTCGTATATTCGCTTGGCGCCAGGCGAGATTTAAGCTTTGTTACCCCTAAGGCGCGTATACCGGGTTTCCGGGACGTCGCGCCATGTCGCGCGCGGGAGCGGTACGATGTCGGCAAAATCCACCGAAGGTCCAGTCACCGGCGATTATGGGCGCGAAGTGCGCGATACGATCGTAAAATCGGGTCTGACGGGCGTCGCCGCGACGATGCTGGCGGTGACGATTTTTTCGCCCGCTGGCTTTGGCGGCATGATTGGCACCAGCTTGGCGTCTGGCCTGGGCATGGATCCGAACGTCGCCCCGGCTGACGATGTCTACGCGAACCTTCCAGCCTACCCTTCGCCGCTGAGCCTCGACGAAGTTGCGGAAATTCAAGGCCAGTTGTCGCGTACAACGGCGTCGCTCGCACTCACGCGCGCCGCGACCGAAGCGCGGATTGATCATATCCGCACCATCGCGCTCAGCGAAGGCGTCGTGACGTTCACGCCGATGCCGCAAGCCGCGCCCATACAGACAGCGCGTGTTGAAGAGGCTCTGCGCCTGAGCTTGAGCGAGCCATCGGACGCAGCCCCACTCGAACCCATCAAGGTGAACTTCGTTCCGGTGGGTGGAAGCGGCGCGGACTTTGCGCCTAGCTCGCACATGGAACTCGCCGAACTCATGTTCGCGCACGAGAACTTCTGAGACGCGCCACCAAGTGCAGCGGTTTTTCTATTCGGCGCTCTCGCCGAAGAGCGTCAGCGTGATCATCTTGACCAATCTCGCTGACAAGCCCGAACGCACGCGTCAAATACGATCATGATTCTGGTCACTGGCGCTTCGGGCTTCGTCGGCGCGGATTTGGTTGAAGCGTTCGCTGCGGGTGGTGCACGCGTGCGCGCAGCGTTCCGCAAGGCGCCAGGACCACTCGCCCGCTCTAATCAGTCAATCATAGTCGGTGAGTTGGGGCCGGATACAGATTGGGCGCCGGCCTTGGATGGCGTGACCGGAATTGTTCATCTTGCTGGCCCCGCTCATGCCAAGCACGCGGACGTCGCGCTACGCCGCGCCATCGTCGATGGAACCGCGTCGCTTGCGGCGCAAGCCGCAAGAGCGGGTGTGGAGCGCTTTGTGTTTGTCAGCTCGATCAAGGCCGCCGCCGCGCGCACTGAGGGCGCGCCTGTGTCCGAGCGCACGGCGCCCGCGCCGGAGGATGCTTATGGCCGCGCCAAGCTCGAAGCGGAGCAGGCGATCTTGGCGCATGCGAGCCTTCGGCCCGTTGTGCTGCGCCCGCCACTTGTGGTCGCGGCGCACGCCAAAGGTAATTTTGCCCGTTTGTTGCGGCTCGCTGACACTTCACTCCCCCTGCCGCTGGGCGGGCTCTCTAACAAGCGCAACCTCGTATCGCTTGCCTCCTTGATCGAGGCGATCGGCCTTGCGGTTCGCGCTTCGGCGGACGTGTCAGGCGTTTTCCATGTCGCCGACGAACCGGCTCTGTCTGCCAGTGAGATTGTCGCCGCGTTGCGCATAGGCATGGGCCGGCCAACGCGCTTGTTCCCCGGCGCCCGCGCACTGCTACCGCGTGCGCTCTCGGAAAGTCTTGAAGTCGATGCTCAAGCGTTTCGCGCCGCCACCGGATGGGTAGGCGCGGACGCGCGCGCGGCGCTGGTCGCGAGCGGTGCGGCCTGGAGACGCGCGAGGCAGCTGCGATGAGCGCGCCGAAGCTCCTGTTTCTCGCCACCGAGGACTGGTTCGTGCGCTCGCATTTCATGCCTTTGCTGCGACGGGCGAAGGCGGAGGGGTACGAGGTCATTGTCGCCGCGCGGCTCTCCGGCGCGCTGGACGGCGCGGGCGTTCGCCTGATCGATATGCCGTTCGCGCGTGGCTCGCTTGGGCTGGCCGATCTGTGGCGCGAAGCAGCCAGCGTGCGTGCGCTGCTGCGCCGAGAGCGGCCAAACGTCATACATATTATCGCGCTCAAGCCGATCGCGCTTTCGCTGCTCGCCGGCGCACAGGGCGCGGCGCGTATTTTTGCGGTGACCGGGCGTGGCTATTTGGCGGCGCGTGGCGCGATCTGGGCGGGCCTAGTGTTGATGCTGCTCGCGCGTTGGCTACGCGCGGCGCTTATGAATGCACGCGCCATGCTTCTGGTGGAGAATACCGCCGATAGGTTTTGGGTTGAGGACGGCAAATCCTTGCCGGATGAACGCGTAATGCTGATGCCCGGCGCTGGACTCGACATTGATGCGTTCGTCGCAAAGCTGGAGCCGCATACCGGGGCTTGCATCGTTGTTGGTATAGCCGCACGCCTGATCCACTCGAAGGGCATCGACCTTGCGGTTGACGCCGTCCAGCTTTTGCGCGCGGAAGGCCGGGATTTGGAGTTGCGTATCGCTGGCGCGGTCGATGCGGATAATCCCGAGCGCGTAAGCGGGGCCGAGTTGGCGCGTTGGCGCGCGGCGCCAGGGGTGATGCTTCTGGGCCGCGTGGATGACATCAATGCGTTCTGGGCGGGCACGCACATCGCTTGCTTGCCGTCGCGCGGTGGTGAAGGCTTGCCGCGCGCATTGTTGGAGGCGGGCGCGTGCGGGCGGCCGATTGTCACCACGGATGTGCCTGGTTGCGCGGAGTTTGTGGTGCACGGCGAAACCGGCCTTGTCGCTGCGCGTGAGAACGCGGGTGCGCTCGCCGATGCGCTGCGTACGCTGGCGGCTGATGCGGGCGTACGTTTGCGCATGGGACAAGCGGCGCGCGCGCGGGTTGCGGCGAGCTACACCGAGGCGCATGCGGCTGAGTGCGCGGCGCGAGCTTGGCGGCGCCTCGCGGCGGCGTCTCGCAAATGACGAAGCGATTTCTTATCTGGTTTTGGTCGGGCGGAGGTGGCGGGAGCCAATTCGCGGTGAATTTGGCGCGGCGGCTCGCGTTACGCTTCGGCCCGGATGCAATTGATTTATCATTGCACGCTGACGATCCGGCATTGGAGCACGCGCGCCAAGTCGGCGTGCGCGTGCTGCCCGCGGAGATTGTCTCTGATCGCAAACGACCGATCGCTTCACTCGCTTCACTAGCGGCAAGCGCAAGCGTGTTGGCTGAGCATGTGCGCAACGCTGAAACCGTCATTCTGCCGATGAATTTCGCGACTGCAGCGCCGCTAAGCCTCACCCTCGTGAAGCCGCTTGTTTATTGCGCGCATGACCCCGAACCTCATCCCGGCGATTATGAAACCATGGCGCAGCGCGCGACGCAGGCGCTGCTGCTTCGCCGCGCGGAGAGAGTCGTTGCACTTTCAGATTTTGCGGCGGAGAGCCTGAAGCGAATTTACCGCGGTGCGAAGCTGCATGTCGCGCCGCTCAGTTCAGTGTTTCCTCTCCAGACACCTACACCGCGGCGCGCCGGCCCAACGCGGTTTTTGTTCGCGGGACGCATGATCGCCTACAAGGGCCTTGATATTTTGGCCGACGCGCTGGATCGCATTGCGGATCGCGACGATTGGCGCCTCACCATAGCGGGCGCGGGGCCGGCGCTCACGCAAGCGGTGCGACGGCGGTTTGCACATCGCCAGGTCGATTGCATTCGAGGCGAATGGCTGGAAGAGATCGCCCTGGAATCGCTAATCGCGGAATGCGATGTTGTGCTCGCACCCTATCGCTCGGCGACGCAATCGGGGCTGGTCGCTCAAGCGCTCGCGCACGGCAAGCCTTGCGTCGTCACGCCGGTTGGCGCGCTGGCTGAACAAATAAGTGGAGGCCTTGCGGGTTGGGTGGCGGCTGACACAAGCGGCGAAGCGTTCGCCGCCGCGCTTGCATCGGCGCTCGATGGCGCTTCGGAACGGGCGGAGAAATCAGCAACCGCGGCAGCCCTGGCGCGCGCGGTGTGGGAAGGCGATCATTGGGATTGGTTGCGCGAAAGCTGACGCTGGTCGCGGGCTCAATCGCCGAGCTGATCGGCGATAGTTTCGGCGATGGCGAGCGCCGAGGTGAGCCCGGGGCTTTCGATTCCGAACAGGTTCACCAGGCCTTCAAGGCCGTGTGTGTCCCGCCCGTCGATGCGGAAGTCCGCGGCCGCTTGTCCTGGCCCGCTCAGTTTCGGTCGGCAGCCCGAATAATCTGGCGTCAACGCGCTGTCGCCGAGCCCAGGCCAATAACGACGGATGGCGGCGTAGAATGCATCTGCGCGCCGTGGATTGACTGTATAGTCGATTCCATCCGGATTGGTTTCGTCCAGCCATTCGACATCGGGGCCAAAGCGCATGCGTCCCGCGAGATCGAGCGTCAGATGCACGCCGAGACCGCCTTCGACAGGGGCAGGGTAGATGAGCCGCGAGAAGGCAGGCTTTCCAACGCATCCAAAATAGGAGCCCTTCGCCAAGACCAAGTGCGGGATGGCGTGTGCTGGCACGCCTTCAAACGAACGCGCCACGCGTTGTGCGCATAGGCCGGCCGCATTGACCAAAATGCGGCAGCGCACACGCGCGGCGCCGGCGCCGCCAACGCGAACATCGAAGCCGCCGCCATCAAGCGCCGCGCCTCCAAGCACGGGTGCGTTGAGCGCCAACGCGCCTCCATGTGCTTCAAGTTCGCCAAGCAAGGCGAGCATCAAGCCATGGCTATCGACGAGCCCTGTTTGCGCGGAAAGCAGCCCTGACACGCAATGCAGGTTAGGCTCCAACGCCAGCGCCTCGGTGCCCGTAAGCAGGGAAATATCCTCGACGTCATTATCCCGCGCGCGGCGGTACAGCGTTTCGATCTGGCCTTGCTCCTCCAATGATGTCGCGACGACGAGCTTCCCGCATTTCCGGTGGGCGATTCCGCGCGCATCGAGAAACGGATAGAGCAAACGCCGCCCTCTCACGCAGAGGAGGTGCTTCAGGCTATTCGTGGGGTAATAAAGCCCGGCATGGATAACCTCGCTATTGCGCGAAGAGACCCCAGTTCCGATTCCGGCGGCGGCCTCCGCAATCAGAACTTCGCGCCCACGACGGGCCAGTTCAGCCGCGCAAGCCAGGCCAACAACGCCAGCGCCAATCACCAGGCACTCGGCCTCGTAGCTTTCGCCGCTCATACTTGTCAGCCGCCAGCAGTCACGAACGCGCGGACGCTTGCGGCGATTTTGCTTTGAGCAGCTTCATCAAGATAAGCGTGCATGGGCAAGCTGATGACGCGCTTGGCGATGTCATCGCTTACGGCCATGCCGCCGGCGCCAATTGGGAATGCGCGATAGGCGCTCTGCTGGTGCAGCGGCTTGGGATAGTATTGGGCGGTGGGGATCCCATCGTTGCGCAGGTGCGCGGCAAACGCGTCGCGATTTTCCACTTCAACCGTATATTGAGCCCAAGTGGACACCCCGTCAGCGATGACGGCGGGCGTCTTCACGAGGTTTGAGAGCATGTGCCGGTAGCGTTCGGCGGCCACGTTCCGGGCAGCGATTTCGTCGGCGAAGATGGCGAGTTTTTCGATCAGGATCGCGGCTTGGATGGTGTCGAGCCGCGAATTCATGCCGATGCGAACATTGTCGTACTTGTCGGCGCCCGCGCCATGAAACGCGATCGAGCGCATCAGCGCGATGTCGGCATCGTCATTACCAAGCGTGGCGCCGCCGTCGCCGTAGCAGCCGAGGGGCTTGGCGGGAAAGAAACTCGTCGTCGTTACGTCGGCCCAATGCATCGGATGTTTGCCATCAAGCGTGCAGCCAAAGCCCTGGGCGCTGTCGGCGATGAGCTTCAGGCCTTCACGCTGGCAAATCGCGGCGATGGCCGGGTAGTCAGCCGGTTGCCCGAACAAGTCGACGGCAATCACGACGCGCGGCTTGAGCTTTCCCTCACGCTTCACGCCGGCGATGGCGGCTTCGAGCGAAGCGGGATCCATGTTGTAGGTGTCCGCCAGCACGTCCACGAACACAGGCGTCGCGTCAAACCACGGCACGATCTCGGCCGTCGCCGCGAAAGTGAAGGAGGGGCAGAACACGCCATCGCCCCGGCCAATTCCCCACGCCATCAGCGGCAGAGCCAGCGCGTCGGTGCCGTTGGCGTTGGCGAGCGCGTGCTTGGCCCCGCAAAATGCCGCCAGCTGCTGTTCAAAAGCCTTAACCTCGGGGCCAAGGATGAACTGGCCATGGGCGAGTACGCGCGCGATGGCGGCGTCGATCTTGTCGGCGATGCGCGCGCGCTGAGCTTGCAGGTCGATGAAAGGAATCATGGCGAAAACTCAGGTGAAGGAAATTGATGGAAAACCCGCCGCCGCGTCGGCATCGAGGGCGATTTTCAGCGCCGTCGCCGCTTCCGCGCCGGTCACCGCGGGACGCGCCGCCACGCCCAAAACGGCGTCGATGAAGCGGTTGACATTGGCGCCCAGCGGATCGCGCCCAACTGGCGTTTGCGCGAAATCGGCGTTGAGCGGAACTTTCGAGGAATTCTCGAACGTGCGCGCGAGAAAGTCGATCGCCACTTCGCCGCTGGGATAGACGATACGCATGGTGCGCTTGCGTTCCTGGGCGACGCGGCTGGCGATGAAATGCGCTTCGACGCCGCTGGCGAAAGTCAGTTCGGCATCGAGCTTGTCGGCGGAGAGCGCATGGACCTTTTCGCCGCGCGCGCGCACCGATTGCGGCGCCTGCCCCAGCAAAGTCAGCGCCAAGTCGAAATCGTGAACCATGAGGTCAAGCGTGACCGAAACATCGGCGCTGCGTCCTGTCCATGGCCCCTCGCGCGTACTCTCAATCCGCAATGGCTTTTCGTCGGCCGCGAACAGCCCCATGGCCTCGAATACCAACCGCTCCTGATGGCCGCACGCGAGCACAAGCTTTTGCAGATCGGCGACCATCAGCAGCACTTCCGCCTCGCCCATGGAGGTGGTGATCGGCTTCTCAATCAAGACGTGCTTGCCGTATTCGAGCGCGGCTGCGGCGGCGCTCGCGTGCGTTACCGGCGGGCAAGCGATGGTGACGATGTCCAACAGGTCGAGCATGTTATCCATGTTGTCGAAGGCGCGCACGCCTAGCGTTTCGGCCAGCGCCTCGGTGCGTTCTGGATCGAGGTCATAGACGCCGACGAGTTCAACTCGCTCGTCAGCCTGGTATTTGTGGGCATGATGGCCGCCGAAGACGCCGCCGCCAATAACGCCCGCCCGTAATTTTTTCATTCTACCGTCACCGACTTCGCAAGATTTCGCGGTTGATCCACGTCGGTACCCTTATGCACAGCCGTCAAATACGCCAAGAGCTGAATTGGCACGGAATAGACCAGGGGGGCCACGAACGGATCGCAAGCCGGCGCCAGAATCGTGTGCGCGGCGATATCCGCCGCCGCCGCCGCGCCGGCCGAATCGGTGATCAAGATCAGCTTTCCACCGCGCGCGTTCACCTCCTGCATGTTCGACAGCGTCTTCTCGAACAGCGAATCGTGCGGCGCGACGACGACCACGGGCGTATCCTCGTCGATCAAGGCGATCGGCCCGTGCTTGAGTTCGCCGGCGGCATAGCCTTCGGCGTGGATGTAGGAAATTTCCTTGAGTTTGAGCGCCCCTTCGAGCGCGATGGGATAGTGCACGCCGCGGCCCAAATAGAGCACGTCGCGCGCATGAGCGAGCTCGTGGGCGATGGTTTCGATGTGCGGCTCGGCGCCCAGCGCATCGGCGATGAGGCGCGGCGTTTCCATCAGCGCATGCACGAGACGCGCCTCTTCCTGGCTCGATAGCGCCCTGCGCGCGCGGCCGATTGCGATGGCGAGCGCCGCCAACGCCGAGAGCTGCGCCGTGAACGCCTTGGTGGACGCGACGCCGATTTCCGGTCCCGCGAGCGTCGGCAGCCGCGCATCGGCCTCGCGCCAGATCGTGCTCTCCGGCACATTGACCACGGCCAGCGTTTTGAGCCCTTTCTCCTTGCAAAAGCGCAAGGCGGCCAGCGTGTCGGCGGTCTCGCCTGATTGCGAAACGAACACGGCGAAGCTCTTTTTCGCGAACGCCGGCTTGCGGTAGCGAAACTCCGAGGCGATGTCGGTTTCGACGGCGATGCCGGCGACTTGCTCCATCCAATATTCGGCGACGCGCCCGGCATAGTGCGCGGTGCCGCAGCCAATCAGGATCGCGCTGTCGGCGGCGAGATCGACGCCGTCCAAATCTGGCATCTCCACGCGCTCGTCGAACGCGTTGACATAGCGGGCGATGGTGCGGCCGGTGGTTTCGGGCTGTTCGTAGATTTCCTTCTGCATGAAGTGGCGGTGATTGCCTTTTTCTACCGCCGCCGCGGCGCCCGAAAACACATGGATCTGGCGCTCCGCCGCCAGGCCCTGCGCATCAACGATTTTCGCGCCCTTGCGCGAGAGGACGGCGATATCGCCTTCCTCCAGAAACATCACCCGCGTCGTGAACGGCGAAACGGCGATCGCGTCCGAGCCCAGGAACATCTCGTCGTTGCCGAAACCGACCGCCAGCGGGCTGCCCTTGCGCGCGCCGATCAGCACGTCTTCGTGGCCAGCGAACAGGCATGCGATTCCAAACGCGCCTTCCAGCCGGCGCAGAGCCGCGATGGCCGCTTGCTCGGGCGATTGTCCTTTGTCGAGGCCATCGGTGATGAGGTGGGCGATGACCTCGGAATCGGTCTCCGACTCGAATTTGTGGCCGGCCTTGATCAGCTCTTCGCGCAGGGCGCGGAAGTTTTCGATGATGCCGTTGTGGACGATGGCGACTTTCGCCGTGGCATGGGGGTGGGCGTTGCCGGTCGTGGGTGCGCCGTGCGTGGCCCAGCGTGTGTGTCCGATGCCGGAGACGCCGCCAAGTGGGGAGCGGGCGAGCTCCGCTTCAAGGTTGGCGAGCTTGCCCGCCGCGCGCCGCCGCGCGATCTGCCCGTTCTCAAGCGCCGCCACGCCGGCGGAATCGTAGCCGCGGTACTCCAGCCGCTTCAAAGCCTCGACCAGCCTGGGCGCGACCGGTTCGGCGCCCAGGATTCCGATAATCCCGCACATGGTTAATCCTGCGTCCTGTCAGCGCCCGTGCGCTTCATGCCTGGAGGGCCATTGATTTGCATCTCAATTAGTCTTTCAACTTGCGACGACTTTTTTCGAGGAGAGGCGCGCCCATGACCAGGGCCTATTTCGGCACGGACGGCATCAGGGGTACGGCCAACCGATACCCGATGACGCCCGAAGTGGCCATGCGCGTGGGACTGGCCGCAGGCAAACGCTTCATGAGCGCTGACGATCGCCGCCATTTGGTGGTGATCGGCAAGGACACCCGGCTGTCGGGCTACATGCTGGAGCCGGCTTTGACCGCGGGCTTCACCGCCGCCGGCATGGATGTGGTGTTGTTCGGCCCGCTGCCGACGCCTGCGGTGGCGATGCTGACGCGTTCTTTGCGCGCGGATCTGGGCGTCATGCTCTCGGCTAGCCACAACAAGTTCGCCGATAACGGCATCAAGCTGTTCGGCCCCGATGGCTACAAGCTCTCCGATGCCGATGAGATGGAGATCGAGCAGCTCATGGACGGCTCGCTTGATCGTCACTTGTCCGATCCCGACAAACTTGGCCGCGCCCGCCGCATCGACGATGCGCAAGCGCGCTATGTGGAAATCGTCAAGGCGACGTTTCCCAAGGGGCTTTCGTTGAAGGGCCTGCGTGTTGTGATCGATGCGGCCAATGGCGCGGCTTATAAAGTGGCGCCGGTGGCGCTTTATGAATTGGGCGCGGAAGTGGTGTCGATTGGCGTTGAGCCCAACGGCGTCAACATCAACGAAGAAGTCGGCTCGACCGACACGCGCGCCTTGAAGGAGGCGGTGCACAAATATCGCGCCGATATCGGCATCGCTCTCGACGGCGACGCTGACCGCGTGGCGATCGTCGATGAAAAAGGCCAGCTCATTGACGGCGACCAGCTGATGGCGCTGATCGCCAAGAGCTGGAAACAGCAGGGCGCGCTGACCAAGCCCGGCATCGTCGCCACGGTGATGAGCAATCTGGGGCTGGAGCGCTTCCTCAAGGGGCTTTCGCTAAAACTGGAGCGGACCCAAGTCGGCGATCGCTATGTCACCGAAACCATGCGCGCCAAGGGCTATAATGTCGGCGGCGAACAATCCGGGCACATCATCCTCAGCGATTTTTCCACCACTGGAGACGGCCTGTTGGCCGCGCTGCAAGTGCTGGCCGTGATCGTGCAATCGGGCAAGCCGGCGAGCGAAGTGTGCCGCCTGTTCGAGCCCGCTCCGCAAGTGCTCGAAAACGTCCGCTACGAAAAAGGCGCCAAGGACCCACTCTCCGCGGCAAGCGTGAAAGAAGCGATCAAGGCCGGCGAGGAAAAGCTGAGCGGTAAGGGGAGGCTGCTGGTGCGCAAAAGCGGCACCGAACCGCTGGTGCGCATCATGGCCGAAGGTGACGACGAAGCGCTGGTGCGTGAAGTGGTTGGCGGGGTGAAGAGCGCGGTCGTCGCGGCGGCGAGGGCGGCTTGACCGACCAGGGCACACAGCAGCCGGCAAAGCCGTTCGAGGAGCAAAGCTTCATCAAGGCCGTTTCCGCCGTAGCGCGCTGGCTTGGGATCGCCGCCAGCATCCTTTCTCTGGTGCTTCTCGTGCACGAGGCTTTTGCAGTGAGCGTTGTGGCACCCTTCCAGCGCATCTTAGACGCTTATGCTTACGTCGTTGATAGGGCGCTTGCGCCGTTCGATGCGCCGATGCGAGAGGTCCTTGCCTATTTCAGGGGGGTCTTGGACATCAACTTGGAACTACGCCCGCACTGGCGGCACGTGTTTGTGCTTATGTAGGTGTATTTTGCTGGCGATTTCCGCTCCTACCTTGAGCGCAAGCGGCCCGTGAGCGCTGTTTTGACGCTGTTGTTGGGGGTCCTGATCGCGGTTGCCGCCAGCGTCGCCGCGGGTGCCACGGATATTGCGCATCCCAGCATGTTGGCTGCGTGGTTTCCGATATCGGGATTTGTACTCTATGAAGCGTTGAAGGCACCGTGGAGCGCGACGTTCTTTCGCCGCACGGGCGACACGTGGCTGGGCACGTGCTCGTTTTATCTAGTCAATTACGCGCTTACTAATCTCGTCGCCGGCGGCGCTGCCATTGGCGCGAGCGCGCTGTTGCTAGCCCGTGGCCCGCAACAGGCGAATATGGTCGCGATCGTGCTTTTCCTGATTCTCCTGGTGCTGCGCAATGTCTGGATGGGACACCGATACGCGAAACTGATCGAGGTGAACGGGGGCACTTGGCGCAGCCGCTATCTGCGCTCGGCGCCTGCGCGCCTAGCGCGCTTGCATACAGTCGTTATTGTCGGGGCGCTGCTCTTTATCGTGTGCAACGCGGGGCTGGATCGTTGGACCGAGTTTTAACTTCGGGGGGTGATTTGGACCGGAAGGTTTGGCCGTTCGGCAGGCGAGGCGACAGCGCTCGCGGCGAGATCGAAATGTCGTCCGAGGGGGCACCCGAACAGGGGTGGGTGTTCCGGAACAGATTTATCCGTGTCCGCAACGAACCGGTGATCTTTCCCGGCGGCATACGCGGCGAGCACGTTTCAGTCCACCCCGCCTGCGAGGGTGAGATTTCGGGCGTCGTGATGTTGCCTTATTGGGATGGGCGCTTTGTGCTTTGCCGCAATTTCAGGCATCCAACGCGGCGCTGGATGATCGAGACGCCGCGCGGGTCGCTCGACCAAAGCGAAGACCCGCCAGTCGCCGCCCGCCGCGAATTGCTTGAGGAATACGGCGTCGAGGGTCACATGGAGCTGCTGGGCAGAGTCAGCCCCGATGATGGTTTGCTCGCCGCTGATGCCCTTGTGTACTGGTGTACTCTCGCGGCGCTGCCTGAGGCGGTGGGCGAGCATCATAAGATGCCGCCGTTGGTGTGGGACACCCAAGCGCTCGTTCGCGCTATCGCGAACGGCGAGGTGCAGGACGGTTTCCTGATATCAGGGCTGATGTTGGCGATTGCGCGCGGCGTCGTCGCGCTGTGAACCTAAATTGGTTCGGTTGGACGTGTGCCACCACCGTCATACCGGCCGACCGGGGGAGGGGGGGACCTAGGGATCGCAAGGCGCGGTATCTGAAATCTCTGGGGGCCGGCGCCGCGGCGCTTCGGGCGGATTACTTGGTAAGCCGCCCCACCCAAGCCGCTGTGCTCGCGTCCAACTCCGCCACCGTCTCCCCGCCTTCCAACGCCGGCAGCAGCGCGTTTGCCATTTCCTTGCCCAGCTCCACGCCCCATTGGTCGAACGGGTTGATGTTGGCGAGCACGGCTTGGGTGAAAGTGCGGTGTTCGTAGAAGGCCAGCAGCGCGCCGAGGGCTTCGGGCGAAAGCGCGTCGATCGCCATCAAAGTCGACGCGCGGTTGCCGGCAAAAGCCCGGTGCGGTTCGCGCGCACTCTTGCCCACCATCAAGGCCCGCGCTTGCGCCAACGCATTGGCGAACACCTTGGCGCGGTGCGCGGGTGGGCCTTCGTGCGGCCCTGTATTGACGATGAGCTCGACCGGAATTTCCTGCACGCCCTGATGCAAGAGCTGGAAAAACGAATGCTGCGCGTTGGTGCCGGCGGCCCCCCAAGTCACCGCGCAGGCTGAGCGCGCCAGCGCCTCGCCGTCGCGCGACACGCCCTTGCCGTTCGATTCCATTTCCAGCTGCTGCATGTAGGCGGGCAACAAGCGTAGTCGTTCGCAATAGGGGATCAGCGCGTAAGAGCCGTGCCCCAGCGCCTCGCGGTTCCACATCTGTATTGCCGCGGAAAGCGCGGGCAGGTTTTGGCCAAAGGGCGCATCGCGGAAATGCGCATCCATCTCGGCGGCCCCCGCGAGCAGGCGGTCGAATGCGCCGTCTTTCAGCGCGATTGCGCACACCAAGCTCACGCTCGACCACAGCGAATAGCGCCCGCCAACCCAATCCCAGAACGCAAACACATTGTCCGCCGGCACACCCCACGCGACGGCTTTCTCCGGCGCCGCCGTCGCCGCCGCCAAGTGCGCCGGTCCCCAGGCGCGCACGAACGCGGCGTTGGCGAGCGTCTCTTGCGTGGTGAAGGTCTTCGATACGACGATGAGCAGCGTACGGGCGGGATCAAGGCCTTCGATCGCATCAGCGACATCGGCGCCGTCAACGTTTGCCGCGAAGCGGACGTCGAGGCCCGGGACCCGCCAGGGTTTCAGCGCATCCATGATCAGGCGCGGCCCCAGATCCGAACCGCCAATGCCGAGGTGAACGATCGCGTCGATCTCGGGGCGGATGCGCGAGCCAAACGCCGCCATCTTCGCGCGTGTATCCTTCACCTCCGCCGGCGCATCCGGCGCGCGCAGCGCCCAATGTTTGGCGGGTCGGTTCTCGGAGGGGTTTACGATCTCGCCGGCGAACAACTTGCCGCGCAAGCCCTCGAAGTCCGCCGCTTGCGCCAGCGCGGCGAGCGCGGCCAACGCGGCGCTATCCACACGCTGCTTGGAGAAGTCAGCGATCAGATAAGGCGCCGTGAACGTGAGCGCCGCCGCGCGAGCTGGATCGGCGGCGAACAAATCAATGAGCCTGGCGCGCTTCAGCCGCTCGGCTTCGGCGGCGACGCAGGTCCAGGCGCGGTTTTGTGTGGCGTTCATGGGGGCAAGCCTTTATCAGCAGCCGGCGATGGCGACAATTCTGGTCACGGGCGGGGCGGGTTATGTGGGCGCGCATTGTTGCCTGGCGCTCGCGCGCGCCGGCCACGATGTGGTCGCCTACGACAATCTCCATAACGGTCACCGCCAATTTGTGAAATGGGGGCCGCTGGTCGAGGGCGATATCCGCGACAAGGCGCGGCTGACGGCCGCGTTCGCCGAGCACAAGCCGGATGCGGTGCTGCATTGCGCGGCTTTGATCGAAGTCGGCGAATCCGTAAAACACCCTGACCGCTTCTACGACAACAATGTCACCGGCGCGCTGGTCTTGCTTGATGTGATGCGCGAAGCGGGCGTGAACGCGTTCGTGTTCTCCTCCACCTGCGCCACCTATGGCGAGCCGCAACGCCTGCCGATGGACGAAACCCATCCACAAAACCCCGTCAGCCCCTATGGGTGGACCAAATTGATGGTGGAGCGCGCTAGCCGCGATATGGCCGCCGCTTACGGGTTGCAGTTCGCGCATTTGCGCTATTTCAACGCCGCCGGCGCCGCGCCTGAGCAGGGCATCGGCGAGCGCCACAAACCCGAAACCCACGCCATCCCGCTGGCGCTGTTTACGCTGCTCGGGCGGCGCGAAGGCTTCAAGATTTTCGGGCAGGACTACGAAACGCGCGACGGCACCTGCCTGCGCGATTATGTGCATGTGCTTGATCTCGCGGATGCGCACGTTCGTGCGGTCGAGCGTTTGCTCGGCGGCGGCGTGAGCTTGGCCGCCAATCTGGGCACGGGCGATGGTGTGACTGTGAAGGAATTGCTCGATGCGATCGCGCGCGCCACCGGAAAATCCGTGCCAGCAACGCCCGCGCCGCGCCGTGACGGCGATGCGCCCGCGCTTGTCGCGGACAACACGTTAGCCCGCCGCGAACTCGCCTGGACGCCCACACGCGGCGTCGACGCCATTATCGCCGATGCGTGGGAATGGCATGCGCGGGTTGAGGGGCAGGTGTTTGGATGAGCCATCGGCCAAAGAAGCTCCGTCATCCCGTGCGCGCGGAGCGCGATCCGGGACCCAAGGGCAAACGCACGGCGCATTGTGGTTCCTAGGTTCGCTCTTCGATGCTGCGCATCGCCCCGGAACGACGACGCGTCTGCTTTCGCTGGGAACGGACGTTCAGGGTTCACGCATCATGTCGTATGGGCACGCCATGAGCCTCTGCGAAGGCGAGCGCTTTGGAGAATACGGCGAACGCGTATTCTGCGTCATGTTTGACCTGATCCTCCACCGGCTCGACAGGCAACCGCTGAACGGTTCTGCCATCAACGGATAGTTGGCTCACATGGCCATCAGCGGGGACCAAGCCCCGCGAAAACCACCCATCCACATCGACTCGATTGTTCCAGATGCTCTCGCGCAATTGCTCCAACACCATCGCCAAATTCGATGTTGAAGTGACGTACGAGCGGCTTCCATTCGCTTCCTCAATCGCTGTGAGAAAATTCTCGCCGCTCGGAAGTATGAGCTGCGCTTCGAGCACTGCCATCGGACCTACATAGTAGTTGCGCTCCGACGCCTCTGATATCGCTGGATCGTTGTCTATTGAGCTCGGCAACCGTGGTGGGCGCGTCAAGTCTCGCCTATGGTCGTAAGCAGCCATGAGTACGATGGACTGAATTCCTTCAGCACGAAGCTGCTCGCTGAAATAGCCTTCGTAATCTTCGTTCCAATTTGAGATGTCGCGCGTTGAGCCCCACATCTTCATGGCCTGTCGATCTATAAGCGGCCTAAGTTCAGCGACTGCTTGGTGAGCCTTTTCTTTGGACAGGGGCCCAGCGCCAGGGGCGTAAGTCACCTCGACCTTCAGGCCCATTTCTTGGCCCAGACGCTGTGACGGGCGCTCGATATCACCCGCGTAGAGACGCCATAGCGGACCCGCATATAAATCTAGACCCAAGTTTCTTCTCCGCACTGGACCCAGCGCGCTTCATCCAGCGCAACGTCTCAATTGGGGCCAGAAGCCGCCGTTTCCGTCTTCACGCCCCTTAACCCCGCCCCACGCTCACATAGGTAAACCCCTTCGCGCGCATTTCTGCTGGCGCGTAGATGTTGCGCAGGTCGATGACCACCGGGGCTTTCAGCGCGTCTTTCAGGCGATCGAAGTCGAGCGCGCGGAATTGGTCCCATTCGGTGATGATGACCACGGCGTCGGCGCCCTGCACGCAATCATAGGGCCCGCTGGCGAAGGTCACATCTTTCAGCATGTGCTTGGCCTCGGCCATACCCTCGGGATCGAAAGCGCGCACCTTTGCGCCTTCAGCTTGTAGCGTCGGCACGATGTCGAGCGCGGGCGCGTCGCGCATATCGTCAGTGTTCGGCTTGAAGGTTAGCCCGAGGATGGCGATGGTCTTGCCTTTGACGTTGCCGTCCAGCGCTTCGATGATCTTCTGCGCCATTTTTTGCTTGCGCGCGGAATTCACCCGCACCGTGGTTTCGATCAATTCAATCGGCGCGCCAGCGTCACGCGCGGTTTTCATCAGCGCGATCGTGTCCTTCGGGAAGCAGGAGCCGCCATAGCCTGGCCCAGCGTTCAAGAACTTGCGCCCAATGCGGTTATCGAGCCCGATGCCGCGCGCGACTTCTTGCACGTTGGCGTCCACCGCTTCGCACAGATCGGCGATTTCGTTGATAAAGGTAATCTTCATGGCCAGGAACGCGTTGGCGGCGTATTTGATCAGCTCCGAGGTGCGCCGCGCGGTGAATACGATCGGCGTTTCGTTGAGGAACAGCGGCCGGTAGAGTTCGCGCATGCGCTCCCTGGCGCGCTCATCGTCGGTGCCGACCACGACGCGGTCGGGCCGTTTGAAATCATTGATCGCCGCACCTTCGCGCAGGAATTCCGGGTTTGACACCACGGCGAATTCCGCGTCCGGCGCAAGCCTCTTGATGATGGCTTCCACCTCGTCGCCCGTGCCGACCGGCACCGTCGATTTGGTGACCACCACCGTATAGCCCTGCATCAGGCCCGCGATTTCCTCCGCCGCCGCATACACATAGGAAAGGTCGGCGTGGCCGTCGCCGCGGCGCGACGGCGTGCCGACGGCGATAAAAATGGCGTCGGCGTCGCGGATGGCGGCGTTGGGGTCGGTGGTGAAGAACAGCCGGCCTTGCTCGACATTGTCCTTCACCAGATCATCAAGCCCGGGTTCAAAGATTGGAATCTCGCCCTTCTGCAAACGCGCGATCTTGCCCGCGTCCTTATCGACGCAGGTCACGACGTGGCCGAAATCAGCGAAGCACGCGCCGGAGACAAGGCCGACATAACCGGTGCCGATCATGGTTACGCGCATGGCTCATATCTCCTGATTATACGCGCCGACTTCGGCAAAGCGGGCAAGGCGCGGCTTGACTTCATCGCGGAACAGCGCGCGCATGTCGTCGTCGCTGGTCATGCTTTCCACGACCACGACCAATTCCGGCTTGTTCGACGAAGCGCGCACCAGCACCCATGAGCCGTCCTCTAGCGTCACGCGCGCGCCGTTGACGGTGTTCACGTCGCGGATAGCGCGGCCGAGAATTTTGCCGCCGGCGGCGGCGAGCGCCTGGTAGTCGGCGACAACCGCTTCGACGATGGCGTATTTCTTCTCGTCGTCGCAATGCGGGCTCATCGTCAGCGACGTGAACGAGCGCGGCAGGGCTTTGCGTAGGTCCGAGAGCTTCTCGCCGGGGTTGCGATCGAGCATGGAAAGCACCGCCGCCGCCGCGACCAGGCCGTCGTCATAGCCAAGCCCCAGGGGTGGGCGGAAAAAGAAGTGGCCGGATTTCTCAAAGCCGGCGAGGGCGCCCAATTCATTGGTGCGCCGCTTGATGTAGGAATGGCCGGTCTTCCAATAATCGACCTTGGCCCCATTGGCCTTCAGCACAGGATCGACGGCGTAAAGCCCTGTTGACTTCACATCGACAACGAACGTCGCGTTGGCGTGGTGCGCCGAGAGGTCGCGCGCCAGCATCAGGCCGACCTTGTCGGCGAAAATCTCCTCGCCCTCGTCATCGACGACGCCGCAGCGGTCGCCGTCGCCATCAAACCCCAGCGCCACGTCCGCGCCATGCGTCTTCACCGCGTGCGCCATGTCATGCAGCATTTCGGCGTCTTCGGGGTTGGCGTTGTAATGAGGGAAGGTCCAGTCGAGGCCGCAATGGAGCTCCACCACTTCGGCGCCCATCATGCGCAAGGCTTCCGGGGCGAACGCGCCCGCCGTGCCGTTGCCGCAAGCGGCCACCACTTTGAGCTTGCGATTCAAGTGCACGCGTTGTGCCACATCGGCGATGTAGCGCGTGCGCATGCCTTCGACGCGCACGTAGGACCCGCCCGCGGCCGGATTGAACCGGCCTGCGAGGACGATCTCTTTCAGCCGTCCCATTTCCTCGGGACCAAAAGTGAGCGGCTTGTTCGCGCCCATCTTCACCCCGGTCCAGCCGTTTTCGTTGTGGCTTGCCGTCACCATCGCCACGCAGGGGATGTCGAGCGAAAATTGCGCGAAGTAAGCGGTTGGCGAAAGCGCCAGGCCGATGTCGTGCACTTCCATGCCGGCCTGCATCAGTCCAAGCGTCAGCGCTTGCTTGATCGACTGCGAATAGAAGCGGAAATCGTGGCCAACGACGATACGAGGCGCCACCCCCATCTCGCGCACCAATGTGCCTAGCCCCAATCCCAAAGCCTGCACGCCAAGCACGTTCAGCTCTGGCGGCTTGGGTGAGCCCGGAATGCCAAACCACCAGCGCGCATCGTATTCGCGAAAGCCGGTGGGTTTCACCAGCGGGTGGGTTTCAAACTCAGCGCTGTTTGGAGTCAAGCTTGCGCGCGGCGCAGGCAGCATGGGTGAGCTTCCATAATGGGGCCGGAGATGGGCAGGGTCATGGGCGAAAAGCCCGAAAAGTTCAATCGCCAGGCGCGGGGGCGGGCGTGGGAAGCGCAGGC
>JBEBHQ010000021.1:0-47392 GCA_040080805.1 Terricaulis sp.
CCCCACCCCTAGCCCCTCCCCTCGCAGGGAGGGGAACACACGAAGCGCAGCGGAATCCGCCGTTGCGCACGCACGCATGTACGCGGCGACCGGGCACGGGGCTCGGCGCCAGGAGTAAGAAGAATGTTCAATACCAAATCCGTTTCCATTGATTGGGCAGGCCGCAAGCTGACGCTCGAAACCGGGCGCGTCGCGCGCCAAGCCGACGGCGCGGTGTTCGCCACCTGGGGCGAAACCGCGCTGCTCGCCACGGTCGTGTACGCCAAGGAACCCAAGCCCGGTCTGGATTTCTTCCCGTTGACCGTGAATTATCAAGAAAAATATTTCGCCTCGGGCCGCATTCCCGGCGGCTTCTTCAAGCGCGAAGGCCGGCCCACCGAACGTGAAACATTGCTGTCGCGCCTGATCGATCGCCCAATCCGTCCTTTGTTCGTCGATGGCTTCAAGCACGAGACGCAAGTCATCATCACCGTGCTGTCGTGGGACAATGAGAACGAGTCCGATATTCTGGCGATGGTGGCCGCGTCCGCCGCGCTGACACTCTCGGGCGTGCCATTCCTTGGCCCCATCGGCGCCTCGCGCGTCGGCTGGATCGACGGCAAGCCGATGCTCAACCCAACCATTGAGCAGATGAAGACAAGCGCGCTCGATCTCACACTCGCCGGCACCGCCGATGCGATCATGATGGTCGAGTCCGAGGTGAAGGAACTCACCGAGGCGCAGATGTTGCAAGCGCTGCAGCTCGGCCACAAAGGCATGCAGCCGGTGATCGATGCGATCATCAAGCTGGCCGAACAAGCCGCCAAGGAACCGTTTGATTTTGTGCCCGCGGATCTTTCGGGACTGAAGGCCAAGATCGCCGATCTCGCCGCCAGTGATCTCGCCGCCGCCTATAAGATCACCAAGAAGGATCAGCGCTACGCGGCCGTGGGCGCGGCGCGCGACAAGGCCAAGGCGGCCTTGGTCAAGACCGATGAAAATCCGAACGGCGCCGACCCCGGCCAGTTCAAGGAAGCGTTCAAGGCGGTCGAGAGCGAAATCGTGCGCGCTCGCATCGTCAAGGAAAAAGGCCGCATCGACGGCCGCGCTGTCGATAAAGTTCGTCCGATCGAGTGCATGGTTGGTTTCTTGCCGCGTACGCACGGCTCGGCGCTGTTCACGCGCGGGGAAACCCAATCGATCGTCGTCGCCACGCTTGGCACGGCGGAGGATGAGCAATTCATCGACGCGCTCTCCGGCACCACCAAGGAGCGCTTCATGCTCCACTACAATTTCCCTCCCTACAGCGTCGGCGAAACCGGGCGCATGGGTGGGGCCGGGCGGCGCGAGATCGGCCACGGCAAGCTTGCTTGGCGGGCGATGAAGGCGGTGCTGCCGACCAGCGAGCAATTCCCCTACACGGTGCGGCTCGTGTCCGAGATCACCGAGTCGAACGGCTCATCGTCGATGGCGACGGTGTGCGGTTCGTCGCTGGCGCTGATGGATGCGGGTGTTCCGATTTCGGCGCCGGTCGCGGGCGTCGCCATGGGGCTCATCCTGGAAGATTACGGCTTCGAAGTGCTGACCGATATTCTGGGTGATGAAGATCATCTCGGCGACATGGACTTCAAGGTCGCGGGTACCGAGAAGGGCATCACCTCGCTGCAGATGGACATCAAGGTCGCCGGCATCACCGAGGAGATCATGAAGGTCGCGCTCGAACGCGCGCACAAGGGCCGGTTGCATATCTTGGGTGAAATGGCCAAGGCGATGGACGCTCCGCGCGGCGAGGTCGGCAAGAACGCGCCCCGCATCGTGCAAATCTCGATCCCGGTCGACAAGATCCGCGACGTGATCGGCACCGGCGGCAAGGTGATCCGCGAAATCGTCGAAAAGACCGGCGCGAAAGTGAATGTCGAGGACGACGGCACGGTGAAAGTGGCTTCCGCCAACGCGGAGTCCATCGAAGCCGCGGTGAAGTGGATCAAGTCGTTGACCAGCGAACCGGAAGTCGGCCAGATCTATGAAGGCAAGGTCGTGAAGGTGATGGAGTTCGGCGCCTTCGTGAACTTCTTCGGCGCCAAGGACGGCCTCGTCCACGTGTCGCAGCTTTCCAAGGAGCGCGTGGAAAAGCCGTCTGATTTCGTCAAGGAAGGCGATGTCGTGAAGGTGAAGCTTCTGGGCTTCGATGATCGCGGCAAAACCCGCCTTTCCATGAAGGTGGTCGATCAAGCCACCGGCGCCGACATCTCGACTGGCGAGCCCGGCGAAGAAGACACCGGCGGTGGCGGCGAACGTCCCCGCCGCAGCGAAGGCGGCGGCGGCCACCGACGCCGGCGCGACTAAGCGCTGAGTTCAAATGAAATGAGGAAGCCCGCTTCGTAAGAGGCGGGCTTTCTTGTTTTTGGCATCCAGCTCGCGATAGGGTCAGGAATGGGACTCCAGCTGGTTGCGCACTATTACGACCGTAGCGAGGCTTTTGTGGCGCGCAGCGTGATCGAAGCCCAGGGCATGCTCGCCTTCTTGCACAATGAAGATTGGCTCGGAATGCAACCGTATTATCTGGGTCCCCTTGGCGGCTACCGACTGGTGGTGTCGGACCTCGATCTTGATGACGCGGTCTCGCTTCTGAGCGAGGCTCAGCTCAGTCTGATTTTGGAGGGAGAGCGTCTCGAACTCGACGGTAATGTTGTCGAACGACTTCTCGGGTTGATGCTCGGTTGGCTTTCTGGCGGCGTACCCACATCGCTGCGTCAGTCACGCTGGATTGCGTTCGACGAAAAATGAGTGATCTCGTCATCATCGCGCGTTTCGCCTCGCGGCCGGAGTGTATGGTCGCGCAATCTTTGCTGCGCTCCGAGGGTATCGAGACGCTGATGCCTGATTTCAATGTACTGATGGCCGAGTTCGATCCCTCGATGATGGAGCACGGCTGGCGGTTGATGGTGCGCGCGGAGGACGAGGCAAATGCGAGCGCCATCTTGCGCGACGCGCAGATGGCGGCGGGGGGCGAAAGCTAGACCTTGCCCTGGTCCGGCGAGACTAAGCTTCTACCCCGTCCGGCACGCCAACCGCATGGAAGCCGCCATCGACATGGATGACTTCCCCGGCGACGGATTTGCCCAGGTCGCTCAGCAGCCACAGCGCGCAGCCGGCGACGCCTTCCATGGTTGTGTCTTCTTTGAGCAAGCTCCAATCGCGCGCCGTGCTCATCAACATTTTGCCGCCGGCGATGCCGGCCATCGCCAACGTGCGCATCGGGCCGGGGGACACAGCGTTGACGCGAATACCCTTGGGTCCCAGGTCGCGCGCGGCGTAGCGCGTGCTCGCTTCGAGCGCCGCTTTCGCCACGCCCATCATGTTATAGTTCGGCACCACGCGTTCGCTGCCTTGATAGGTGAGGGTGATGATCGAGCCGCCGCTTGTCATTAACGGCGCGGCGCGCTTGCACGCATCGACGAACGAATACGCCGAAATATCCATCGAGGCCTTGAACGCTTCGCGCGTCGTGTTTTCCACGAACGACCCTTTGAGCGCGGATTTATCGGCGAAGGCGATGGCGTGCACGAGGAAATCAAGCCGGCCCCATTTGGCGGCGATCTCGGCGAAGGCTTTGTCCATCGACCCGTCATCGGTGACATCGGCGGGCACCATCAGCTTCACGCCGATCGATTCCGCCAGCGGGCGCACCCGCTTCTCCAGCGCCTCGCCTTGATAAGTGAACGCCAGCTCGGCGCCTTGATACGCCAGCTGCTTGGCAATCCCCCAAGCGATGGAATGGTCGTTGGCCACGCCCATGACGATGCCGCGCTTGCCAGCCATCAAATCGCCCTTGGGCAGGTTCCATTCGTTGGCCATCGGGGGGCTCCTCGGTGAAATAATTTTCAAAGCGCAAATGGCAGGAGGCGGGAAGCAGGGTCAAGCTCAATGCCGCTCCCCGGCCAAGCCCGCGCTAGCGGGCGCGGAGCCGGGGCCCATCGAAGGTGTGAACTCCGAGCCCTTCCAGTTTGCACGGCGATGGACCCCGGCTCGGCGCTGCGCGCCGTCTGGGGAACGTTACTCGTGGTTGTGTTTGGGAAATTTTGGAACTGGTCCATAACCCGCCAGCGTTGGATACATGTCCTCCCAGCGCGGGTTGTTCGCTTCGATCAATGCGATCTTCCAATCGCGTCGCCATTTCTTGATCTGCTTTTCTCGCCCATAGGCCGAAGCGACGGAATCGTGGGCTTCAAACCAAACGAGACGGGCCACGCCGTACTTGCGCGTGAAACCTGGGAGTAATCCTTCCTTGTGCTCGTATACGCGGCGAACGATGTCGCGCGTCGAGCCGGTGTAAAGCGTGCCCATGTGAGCGCTCGCGAGGATGTACACCCAGCCGCTAGCTTCTTCTTTCATAACGCACTCTGTCACGCGCTCTAAACCCATGAGCGTAAGCCTTTCACGCTCCCCGGCCAAGGCGTACGCAGTACGCCGCCGAGCCGGGGTCCAGCGAAATGGCAAGCGGCAAGCGCATGGAGTTCGCCTCGTCAGTGGGCCCCGGCTCGGCGCCCGCATTCGCGGGCTCGGCCGGGGGACGTCTGTCAGCCCCGAGTTGGGATCGCGAAGGGTAATGCAAACACAACAAGCACGCCGCCAAGAATCGCCAGCCGAATGCGTACGTCTTCAACGACTAGCCCGAGCAGCCAGAACGCCAGCAGCGTTAGGCCAAAATGGACGACGGACGCCACAAGGAATTTCATGACGCGACCAGGTCCGCCGACCGTGAAGAAGATCAGCGAGGAAATGGGGATACCGAGCGCCACAAAGAGAACGTGGGGTCCGCGCCGCCGAGCGTATCCTGGTCGGTGCAACGGGCTTGCGCCAAAGTCCGTGGCAATGATCCCTAGGCCCATCCAAACGTATGCCACAGCCAAGAGTGAGAGCCACTCGATGGTCGTCTGAGGCATCGCCTCCATTATGCAGCCATCTTCGTGAACGCCAGCGTCGCATTTGTGCCGCCGAAACCGAACGAGTTCGAGAGCGTGCAATTGATATCGCGATCTTCCCGTTTGCGCAGGATTGGCAAGTCCTCGAACGCGGGGTCGAGCTCTTCGATGTTAGCGCTCTCGCAGGCGAAACCGCTGTTCATCATCAGCAACGAATAGATCGCTTCCTGCGCGCCGGCGGCGCCCAGCGAATGGCCAGTCAGCGACTTGGTGCTCGAAATCAACGGCGGCTTGGCGCCGAACACCGCGCGCACGGCTTCCATCTCCTTGAGGTCGCCGACAGGCGTGGAGGTGCCGTGCGTGTTCAAATAATCGACCGGGCGATCGAGATAGCGCATCGCCATTTTCATGCAGCGCACGGCGCCTTCGCCGGACGGCGCGACCATGTCGTGGCCGTCGCTGGTGGCGCCGTAACCAGCCACTTCGCCGTAGATTTTCGCGCCGCGCTTTTTGGCGCGCTGATATTCTTCCAGCACCAGCACGCCCGCGCCGCCGGCGATCACGAAGCCGTCGCGGTTCTTGTCGTACGCGCGCGAGGCGATCTCCGGGGTGTCGTTGTACTTGCTCGACATCGCGCCCATGGCGTCGAACAACACCGAAAGCGTCCAGTCCAATTCCTCGCTACCGCCAGCGAACATCACGTCCTGGCGGCCGTCGCGGATATGTTCATACGAATTGCCAATGCAATGGGCGCTGGTCGCGCAGGCCGAGCTGATCGAATAATTCACACCGCGAATTTCGAATGGTGTCGCCAACGTCGCGCTCGCGGTCGAGCACATCGCTTTGGGCACGGCGAAAGGCCCAACCCGCTTGGCGCCTTTTTCCCGGGCGGTATCGGCCGCCAGCACGATCGCCGCCGCTGACGGCCCGCCGGAGCCCATGATGATGCCGGTGCGCTCATTGGAGATGTCGTGTTTTTCGAGGCCGGCATCGTTGATCGCCTGGTCCATGGCGATGTAGTTCCAACCGGAGCCTTCGCCCATGAAGCGCATCACGCGCTTATCGACGACATCCTCGGGCCTCAGCTGTGGTTCGCCATGCACTTGGCAGCGCATGCCGCGTGTCGCGTACTCGTCCGCCTTGCGGATGCCGGACTTGGCCTCGCGTAAGCTCGCGACCACTTCCTGAGCGTTATTGCCGATCGAGGAGACGATACCCATTCCGGTGACGACGACACGGCGCATGGCGCTTCTCCTATTTCAGGCCGGCGGCGAGCTGCTCAGCGCTGAACAGGCCGACCTTCAGGTCCTTGGCGCTATAGATAGGCACGCCGTCAGCCAAAACGACGCCATCGCCGATTCCCATATGCAGGCTGCGTCGGATGACACGCTTCATGTCGATCTCGTAGCGGACCAGTTTGGTGGCTGGGGTGATCTGCCCCCGCAGCTGCACTTCGCCCACCGCTAGCGCGCGCCCGCGGCCGGGCGATCCTGACCAACCCATGAAAAACCCGACGAGCTGCCACATCGCGTCGAGCCCGAGGCAGCCTGGCATCACCGGATCGCCGCGAAAATGGCACTCAAAAAACCAGCGCTCGGGGTTGATGTCGAACTCGGCGATGACCTGGCCTTTCTCGAAAGCGCCGCCCTCGGTGGAGATGTGGGTGATGCGATCGAACATCAGCATCGGCGGCAGCGGCAATTGCGCGTTGCCGGGGCCAAACATGCGCCCTTCGCCGGATGAGATCAGATCCTCATAGGTGAGAGACGAGGGTTTTTCCGTCATGCCAAGGGCTTACAGGCGGGCTCGCGGCTGGGCAAGGACAAGCGGGGCCCGCTTGCTCCTCGCGGCCCACTATCGTCTTAGGCCCGTCACCGTTGCAGCGTCGATAAACGCAGCTAACCGACGCATAAGTCCGATCAAAGCGAAGGCCGAAGCCGAGTGGGGCGGTACTCCATCAAGGGCATTGCGCAGATGGTCGAGTGCATGACAGCATTCGGTCACGTCCAGGGCGTCTGATTCCTGGTGCTTGCGTTGTTTGGTGGCGTGGGTCACGGAGAACTCCATTCGCTCATTGCGCAAAGTTTGCGGATTTTGATGATTCGCAGAAAGTGGGGAATTACCCACCTCGCTTGCCTACCTTGGGTTGTTTCGTTTATAGTTGCACACCACGGGGTTGTTGCATGAACCCAGCCACGAAACTCTGGACTTTCATCGAAAAATGCCAGGCGCAGACGTCGCTTGAGGTTCTAGGCGCGGGCTTTTTGACCGAAATGTCAGATTTGGGGTTTCCGCATGTGGCGCTGGCCTCTCACGTGGATCCGCTGCACCCGCCGACTGGCGCGGTCATGGTGCTGCGCTATCCAACGGCATGGGTCGAGCATTTCAGCGCCGAGCACTACGAGCGCATCGATCCGGTTTTTGAGGTTGCGAAGCGGCGACGAACGCCATTCCATTGGAACGACGCGCGCTTTCTGGGGGGCCTCAAGCGCGCGCAACGGCGCATCATTAATGAGGCCCGCGAAGCCGGAGTGGCCGATGGTTTTACCATTCCGATCCGTGGTCCAGACGCCTTGCCAGCGTCTTGTTCGCTTGTTCCCGATTCAAATGGTGTCAACCCGGACCATAACGCGCTGGCGCATGCGATGGCGGTGTTCGCGCACGAGCGCGCGCGGCAGCTCTACGCCGAGCCCCTTATCGCGTCCACGCCAAAGCTGACGGCGCGCGAGCGTGAGTGCCTCACTCTGGTGGCGCGAGGCAAGAGCGATTGGGTGATCAGTAGTTTGCTCGGCGTGAGCGAAGGTGCGATCAACCGCACCGTTGAGCGTGCGAAGCGGCGGCTGGGCGTGGCAACCCGCACGCAAGCCATTGTGCGAGCGCTGCACGCCGGCGAAATCTCACTCTACGAGATATCAGAGTAACGGGTCGCGGGCGGCACAACCTCCGGAATCGAGAAAGCCTCCACGGTCAAGAGGGGGAAATACACCCTATGATTTAGCGCGTTATAAATACATACCTCCGGTTGCAAATCTGGAGCGGCGCGCTAATGATGCATCTGGTGACGGAGGAGAACCGCGACAATTATCGGCGCGAGCTGCTTGAAATGCACGCTCACCGCAAGCGAGTCTTCATCGATCAGTTGCAATGGCCACTCGCGTCTGAGGGCGATCGCGAGTTTGACGAATTCGACGCTGATAGCGTGGTCTATCTCCTTCACTTTGGCGCCAATGGAATGCTCGCCGCATCGGCGCGATTGTTGCGCACGGATCGACCGCATTTGCTCGACACGATCTTTCCGCACCTGTGCGAGGGCGATGTGCCACATGGAGAGTTCATTTGGGAGGCGACGCGCTTTTGTCCTTCGCCGCACATTCAAGAGCCGCACGCGCGTCGCGTCCTACTTGGCGAGATCATAGCTGGCATTCTTGAGGCGGGACTTCTGTTCGGTATGACGGACGTGACGTTCGTTGCCGGCGGCGCGCTCAAGCCGTTGGCGCTCGCGTCAGGTTGGACCGCCAAGACGTTGGGCCCGACCCAACGCTATCGCCGCGATCGTGTCACCGCGTGCGTGGCGTCAATTGACGCCATGGGACTGAGGCGCGTGCGCGAGCGTCACAATCTCTCCGCGCCGCTGCTCCGTTTTTCACCCGCTCGCCAAGCTGCTTAGCCCTTTCGATCGGAGGCAATGATGAAACCCCAATCCGCGGTAAATCAGTCTCGAGCCGGCATAGTCCCCAGCGCCGCCGATGAATTGCGGGAGAGCGGGTTCGTTGTTCTCAAACAATTGCTGGGCGAAGCCGAAGTGCGATCGATCGCATGTGAGCTCGAGCCGCATTTTCAATCGACGCAGCGTTGTGTGGGCGATTTCTACGGTTGGAAGACCACGCGCATGGGGTCGGTGCTGACCAAGGCGCCCGCCACCCGCGCGCTCCTATTGCACGACGCGATTTGGCCCGTTGTGGAAGCCATCCTTAAGCCCGCGTGCGACTACGTTCAGCTCAATCTCGTGCAGGCGGTTCGCGTTCATCCGGGCGAGAGGGCGCAGGCGCCGCATCGTGACGAGGAGATGTGGCCGAGCGACAAACACGCCATACCTTGGCTCATCAATGTGATGTGGGCGATTGACGAGTTTACAGAGGAAAACGGCGCTACGCGCATTTGGCCGAAGAGTCATGCCGGTGCATTGGATCGATTTATCGACCCAAGTGAATCGATCGCCGCCGAAATGCCGGCAGGCTCGGCGTGTTTGTTCATGGGGGCGCTCACGCATGGCGCGGGCGCCAATCGCAGCAGCGCGCCTCGAACGGGCATCATCGTTTCTTACTGCCTGGGTTGGCTGAAGACGTATGAGAATCAATTCTTGACTTACCCGCCGGCCGTGGCGCGGGCTTTCGATCCAAGACTTCAGAGCCTCATGGGCTATCGCATACATCGTCCAAATTTGGGCGGTTGGAATGGTCAAGACCCTAGCGTCTTACTCGGTGAGCCGGACGCCTATTGTTCGCACGTGGATGCGCTGCCACCTGAAATCGCCGAGGAATTGCGCGCGTATTATTCGACTGCCTAGGCTCAAAGGCCGGTGCAATCTTCCGCGCCCCAAAGTGCGGCTTTCTCAACCCACCCCACGCGTCCGCCAACCGCCACACGCCGCCAATCGCCGTCGCAGCCCGTGAGCGCGCCAACGACGCCGGGTGAAAGTGTGGCCAGCGTGCGCGCTCCGCTGCGGGCTGTTCGCCGCAGCGCGGTGGCCTGGGCGACATAGGCCGTGCGCCGGCTATCGAGGTTTTGGGTGTGCATCCAAACTTGGGCGCCGTCCGGATCGACAACGCGGCGCCAGGGACCGCTTTCGGCGGTCACCTGCAGGGGCAGACCAGCGCGCTGATAAATCCAGTCGATGCGGTGTTCGAGGCCGGGGCCGTGGCGACCGTTGGCGGTTTCGGTCTTGAGGCTGGCGAATCGGGGGACGGGCAGGTGCGAGTCCGGCCCCGGCGCCTCGGCAGCCGCGCTGAGTGAAAACAAGGCTAACGCCGCGGTCATCGCGGCGGAGATCCCACGGTTCATTATACCCAAATCCGCTTCGAAGCTCCCGCGTCGAGGCGGGAAGGGCCATCATGCGGCGCTCTCGTGAAAACCAGTTTAACGCATCGCAAAATTGCCCCGCCTGAACACTTCGCCTTGGAGCCGCGCGCGGCGTGGTTTATGGAGGCCCATGCCGTCCAAAACGCTCAAGGTCGTCGTCACCCGCAAACTCCCCGATCCGGTGGAGACGCGGCTGCGTGAATTGTTCGATGCCGAGTTGAACCTTGAGGACAAGCCGTTCAGCGCTGACGAACTCGCCGCCGCCATGTCCCGCGCCGATGTGCTGGTGCCGACAGTGACGGACCGGCTGGACAGCCGCGTGCTCTCGCGTGCTGGCGAGCAATTGCGGCTGATCGCGCAGTTTGGGGCGGGGGTGGATAATATCGATGTCGCGACCGCCGTGCTGCGCGGCATCACCGTCACCAACACGCCAGGTGTCCTCACCGAGGACACCGCCGACATGACCATGGCGCTGATCCTGGCGGTGCCGCGGCGCATGGTCGAAGGCGTGAAAATCATCGAGCAGGACAAATTCACCGGCTGGTCGCCGACCTGGATGATGGGAAGGCGCATCACCGGTAAGCGGCTGGGGATCATCGGCATGGGCCGCATCGGCCAGGCCGTTGCGCGCCGGGCCAAGGCCTTCGGGCTGCAAATCCATTATCACAATCGTCGCAAAGTGAGCCCGCACGTCGAGCAAGAGCTAGAAGCGACCTATTGGGACAGCCTCGATCAAATGCTCTCGCGCATGGACATCGTGTCCGTAAACTGCCCGCACACGCCGGCAACCTACCATCTGCTCAGCGCCCGGCGTTTGGCGCTGCTCAAACCGCACGCCTACGTCGTCAACACCGCCCGCGGCGAAGTGATCGATGAAGCAGCTTTGGCGCGCATGCTGGAAAAAGGCGAACTCGCGGGCGCGGGCCTCGACGTGTTCGAGAACGAGCCAGCGATCAATCCAAAGCTCAAGAAACTCGCCAACGTCGTCCTGCTCCCGCATATGGGCAGCGGCACCATCGAAGGCCGCATCGACATGGGCGAAAAAGTCATCATCAACATCAAGACCTTCGCGGACGGGCACAAGCCGCCGGATCGGGTGATTCCGGCGATGTTGTAGATTCGAATTCGAGGTTGTCCCCGTGGAGGCTTTGAAAGCCCTCGCTATCATGATGCTATTTCTTGGCGTCATGTCAGGTTTCTTCTTTTTCCCACTTTGGGCGGTGAAATTTGTCGGCCGCGCCCTTGAGGCTAGCCGAAGCAACTCATCCCGTTGGCGGCAGGTAGGGTTTGCACTGCTTTGCGTGTCCGGAATTACGGTTGCGCCGTTCATCGCTCTTGCGCTGACTCTCCTTATGCTGCCCACGGATCGCCTGCCATGACAGCAGCGCGTCCGTTACCACCACCAATTCCCGGATGGCCCGCAGGGCCAGTCCGGGACCCATAGACTTGAACCGTTCGTGATTATGGGTCCCGGACTTCGCCTGCGGCGAATCCGGGAATGGGTAGTTTTGGGCATTTGAATGATTTATTGTTGACGCCATGCGTGTCGATGAAACGCGCCTCACAGCGGCCTATATGCTCGCGAGCCGCAAGCATGGGACGCTTTATCTTGGCTCGGCGCTGGATTTGATCGCGCGTGTTCATGAACACAAAGAAGCCGTCGGCTCACGCTTCACCGCCAGGTGCGGCGTCACGCGTTTGGTGTGGTACGAGTCGTTCATGCTTGTCACCGAAGCGCGCGGTCGCGAATACGAGATGAAGAAGTGGCGTCGCGAATGGAAGGCCAATTTGATCGAGCGCGACAATCCGAACTGGGATGATCTTTATCCGGTGTTGATCGGGGCGGAGCTGGCCAAGCCGCGGAAATGACCCACCACCCATTCCCGGATGGCCCGAAGGGCCAGTCCATGGCCCATAAACACTACGCTTTGATTTATGGGCCCCGGACTTCGCTGTACGAATCCGGGGATGGGTGGTGATGTTGTTGGGGTGGGTGTAAGGGGGTGAGGGAGGGACAACACATGCGCCACCTTGTTTTGGGTTTAGCGGCGCTCTTCGCCGCGCTCGCAGCCCTGCCCGCGATCGCGCAGGAACCACCCCCCTCCGTCGTCCTCGTCACCATTGACGGCTATCGTTGGCAGGATTTGTTTCGCGGCGCCGATCCCGCGTTGGTCGCCGACGAGCGTTACCGCGCGCGTTATGTCGATGTGCCCGATCGCGCCCAGGCGCTCACGCCGTTCCTGCTGAGCTTCGCGCAAACGGGCGCGCTGATTGGCAATCGCGACGCGGGTTCATGCGCTCGTGTCAGCAATGAGTTCTGGTTTTCTTATCCCGGCTACGCGGAAATGCTGGCTGGCCGGCCTAATCCGCGCGTCCGTTACAATGCCGCCATACCCAATGACGACGTCACCGTGCTTGAGCGCCTTATCAATCGCCCTGAATTCACGGGCCAAGTGCGGGTGTATGCGGAATGGAACGTCGTGCCCTCGATCCTGAATGTCGAACGCAGCCACATTCCGGTGTTCAATCCGGCCGACGAAAGCGCCGATCACGATCCGCAAGTCATCCAGGCCGCGCGCGAGGTGTTCGCGGAGCTGCCGCGTGTCACCTGGATCGCGCTTGGCGACACCGACAATCGCGCCCACGAAGGCGAATACGAGCGCTATCTCGCCGCCGCCACGGAGGCCGATGATTTCCTGCGCGCGCTTTGGCAAGCCATTGAATCCAACCCGCGCACCGCTGGGCGCACAACACTCATCGTCACCGCCGATCATGGCCGTGGCGATGCGCACAACGATCGTTGGCGCGGCCACGGCAGCGGACGTTGGCGCGGAATTGTCGTCCCCGGTTTGAGGCATGTTGGCTCGGAGGCGATTTTCATGGCCGCACGCGGCCCAGGGATTGTCGCAACCGAAGCCTACACGATGCAAAATTGCGCGAGCGTCAGCCAGGTCGCGGGGACCATGCTTACGCCTCTCGGCCTGTTAGCCGAAGAAGGCCAGCCCGACATGGCCGCGCCGCTGCAGGTGTTCGCGCGCTGAGCGCGCTTAGAATTCCGTCGTCACGGTGAAGCGGACGTTGCGGCCGGGCAGCGGCAATTCATCCTTGAGGAAAGAGGTGTGAACGCGGCCGAGTTCGTCGGTGAGGTTGCGCCCATCGAGCCGCAAGGTAACGCCGCTGCCTTCGCCGGAGGGGCGGAACGCAAGGTTGGCGTTGACGAAGGTGAAGCCGCCGGTCGCTGTTTCGAACGCGGCGAGGCGATCTTGGCTCGCCGTGTCCACCACTTCGAGGCGTCCAGTCCAACGCTCATTTTCCGCTTCAAGCCCAAGCGTGAGTGATTGCGGCGGGATGCGTGGGGGATGTCCGCCGCCGTCGAACTCAGCGTGGACGATGTCGAGCGCGGCTTCGCCGGTAAAAGAGAAGCCGCCGGCTTCAAACAGCCGTGCCTGCAACGAAATTTCGCCGCCTGTGAAGGTCGCGTCTTGCTGACTGAAATTGAACACAGGGAGGATCGTCGCGCCGAGCGGGATGCCCGGGTCGAGCGCATCCGGCGCGAAGCCGCTGGTGTCGGTGAGTTCGTCCAGCCACCAGACATCGCCGCGCTCGACCAAAGCCACGTAATCCTCAAATCCGATGCGGAAGAGGTTGAGTTCAAAGCGGACAGGCCCTGAATCGTAGCGCGCTGAGATTTCGAACGAGAGCGCTGTTTCCTGGCCAAGTGTGGGATCGCCCAGTTCGAAATTGGCTGTCGCCAGGTGTGGGCCGTCGGCGAACAATTCGATTGCGGTTGGCGCGCGCTCGGTGCGCGCGATGGTGGCGCCGACGAACCAGTTCTCGGCGGGTCGGAAGAAGGCGCCGCCCGAGACGCTGAAATTGTCAAACGTGCGCGTGCCGCCGCCGGAATTGTCGATCTCTCGCCGCTCGATGCGCGCGCCGCCTTCGAGGCCCCAGGCTCGGGTATCCCAACGCTCGATCGCGAAAGCGCCGATGTCCTTGGTGTTGGTCGGCGTGATGAACGCTTCATCGCCCTCGGCGGCGAAATCGGCATCAGTGAGCTGGAGCCCGAGCGCGCCTTCCAGGCGTTCGCTTCGGTGATGCGCCTCGAGGCGCGCTTCCACACCCTCGCTCAGAAAGCGCGTGCCGGACGCGCCGTCGCCTTCAAACTCGGTGTGCTCGTAGTCCGAATGCTGGCCAGCGAAATCGAGCCGGTCGAACGGACCGAGATCGATGCGCACATCGGCGCGTGCTTCGACACGAGTCTGCGCCATTTCGATGTGACCGCCGGGCGCCAATGGGTCCTCCGGGAAGAGGCCGTACTTGTCCTCGGTGCGCTTGACGGCTAGTCCGGCGAACCCCCAATCCCGCACCAGCGAGGCGCCGCCGGCGTAAGCGCGCAGATTGGTCCACGAATTGAGCGCTTCGCCGATGGGCGTGTCGTAATTGTCGGTGTCGCGCGCGGATGCGCTGACGCGGAACGCCAGGTCTCCGGCGCTGGCGCTGACATTGGCCGCGCCCTGCGTGCTCTGATCGACTGAAGAAGCAGCCGCAAGGCCGCTGAAAGAGACGCTGTCGCTGAGGCGCGTGGGTATGCTCTGGTCGACGACGTTGACGACGCCGCCGACGGCATTGCCGCCGTAGGCGAGCGCCGCCGCGCCGCGCAGCACCTCGATGCGTTCGGCGTCTAACCCGTCAGCGGTGACGGCGTGGTCGGGGCTGGCGGTGGAGGCGTCGACGGCGCCGATGCCGTTCTGGAGCACCCGCACGCGGTCTTCGCCAAGGCCGCGGATGATGGGTCGGCTGGCGCCGGCGCCGAAGAAGGTCGTGGCGACGCCCGGTTGGCTGTCGAGCGTGTCGCCCAGGCCGCCGTTCAGGGTCTCGACGATATCGTCGCGGTCGAGGATGGCCGCGCCTTGCAGGCTTTCGATCCGCGCGCCTTCCAGCGGCGCGGTGACGACGATTTCGTCGAGGGGGTCGGCGTTCTGCGCGAACGCTGCACCGGGCAGAAGCGAGCCAAAAACGACCAGCGCGACCGCCGCGCCAAAGGGCCTCCCGCTCATGTCCACTCCCCGTTACACTGTAACTTATCGTTACGATATAACATCGAAAGGTCAAGCTAGTTCATGCCGTGCGACCCTACATTTCGACCAACAGCGCCGAATATGGGCCGAGTGGCGCTTCAGCACCGCAGATCTCAGTTGAGCTGCCCAGCGCCAGCAGAACCTTTCCCGGCGTTCCGGGGAGGCTGAAGTGCGCCGGCGGGGCGCCAAGATTGAAGGCGCAGACGAGGCGCTGACGCTCCGCGCGCCGCTCGAATGCCAGTATGGGCTCTGGCGCATCAAGGGTGGTGAAATCGCCAGTGCGCAAAGCCGCGTTCGCGCGGCGCACGCCGATCATGTGCCGCGCGAAATTCAGCACCGAGTCCGGCGCGCTCGCTTGTGCGTCCACCGCGAGCGCGCGGTGGCGCGGATCGATTGGCAGCCAGGCGTCCGCCGCCTCGGTGAAGTCCGCCATCGGCGCGTCGCGGCGCCAGGGCATAGGCGTGCGTGCACCGTCGCGGCCAATGCCGGACGGCCAGAACGCAATCGCCTCGGGATCGCGCAAGCGCTCGTACGGAACGTCGGCATGGGGAAGGCCCAGCTCGTCGCCCTGGTAGAGGAACGCGGTTCCGCGCAACGAGAGCAACAGCGTCAGCATCAGTTTCACCCGCCCGGGATCGTCATCGGCCAGCCGTGTCGCGAAGCGCACCACGTCGTGGTTGGAGAGCGACCATGAGGGCCAGCCGCGCGCGTCCCGCCATTGCGCCATCGCTTCCTTGATGACAGCCGGCGTCATCGCGCGCGCACGCAGAAGGAAAAACGAGTAGGCGGTGTGCAGGCGGTCTGGGCCATCGGTGTAATCGCGCTGCACTTTGAGCGGCTCTTCGTCTTCAATCTCGCCGATCGCCACGGCGTTGTATTCATCGAGAAGCGCGCGCAAGCGCGCGATGAAGGCCAGGGTTTCAGGTTGCGTGCGATCGAAGAGATGGCGTTGGAATTGATGCGGCCGCGGCGGTGTTCTCGCGAGTTCAAGCGCGGGATTGTCGCGCAGCTGAGCGTCGGCGATGAAGAAATTCACCACGTCAAGGCGGAAGCCATCAACGCCGCGCTTCAGCCAAAAACGCCCCACATCCAGCAACGCCTCCTGCACGGCTCTGTTGCGCACGTTGAGATCGGGCTGCTGTGGTAGGAAGTTGTGCAAGTAATATTGCCGTCGCCGCGCATCCCAGGTCCAGGCGCAGCCGCCGAACATGGCTTGCCAATTGTTGGGCGGCGAGCCATCGGGCTTCGCGTCCGCCCAAACGTACCAATCGGCCTTTGGATTGTTGCGGCTGGCGCGGCTGTCCTGGAACCAGGCGTGCTGGTCCGACGAATGGGACCACACCTGGTCGAGGATAACCTTTAATCCAAGCTCATGCGCGCGTGCAATCAGTGCGTCGGCGTCCGCGAGTGAGCCGAACAACGGATCGACATCGCGATAATCGCTGACGTCATAGCCATAATCCTTCATCGGCGATCGAAAGAATGGCGAAAGCCAAACCGCATCGGCGCCCAGCGAAGCGACGTGATCGAGCTTTTCGATCACCCCCCGCAAATCGCCAACGCCATCGCCGTTCGTATCGCGGAACGAGCGGGGATAGATTTGATAGATGGTCGCGCCGCGCAGCCAATCGCTCATGCATAACGCATGACGAACGTCGGTCTGCAAATCAAGCACGATGCGGGCCAACAGCGCACCCCCATGGATGCGGGATAACCAGGCGCAGCGCCCTGGGCGCATTCTGAGTCATGACGCCAAATATCATCGTCGTGAACTTGGACGCTGACGTGGAGCGCATGGCGCATATGCGCGGCCAACTCGACAAGACCGGGCTGGCCTACGAGCGCTTCTCGGCGATTTGCGGCGCCAACGTGCCCGCGCGTCTGCAGAGCTACTTCGCGAAGGATTCGTTGCTCTCGCCCGGTGAGATCGGTTGCTACGCCAGCCATTTGGCGGTTTTCCAGCGCGTGGTTGCGAGCCGGCTCGCTTCGCCGCTGCTGGTGTTGGAGGACGATGTCGCGCTGCCGCACGATTTGCCGGAACAGCTCAACGCTTTGCTGCATGCACTGCCCGAGCGATGGGATATCGTGCGGCTGTCGTCGCCAACCAAACGGCTCACGCGGCCTTTGGCCAACTTACGCGGCGGCTATGAATTGGTGCGGTATTCCAACGTGCCCGCCAGCACCGGCGCTTATCTGATCAACATTTCCGGCGCGCGGAAGCTCCTGGAGCTTCGTCCACGCAGCCTCCCCATTGACCAGGATCTTCGCCGTGTTTGGGCCTGGGATCTAGACACTTACGGCGTGGCGCCGCCGCTGATCCGGCCGGATGTGCTGGGCTCTTCGAGCATTGATGAGATGTCTCCGATCGGGCGGGCGTGCATACGGCGAGGGGGCGATATGCGTACGCAGCGGCTGCGTGAGGGAATCGCGCGCTTTCGGCGCGGCGTACGGGATTTCGGGTTGCCTCGTTGGCTTGCGGTGGAAGCGCTGGGCGTGGCCGCAAGGCTGACACCGCGGCGCACGCGCGCGGCGTTCTATGAGTGGGCCAAGGCGTGCGTGGCCTAGAAGGACCAGGCGCCGGGCCCGCCCGTGGCGCTTGCCGATGCGTTCAAGCGCGTGACGGTGGGCGTTCCCGCCTCCGGCGAAACGACGCTCTGGAACGCCACCCACTCAGCGGCGCATGCGCCGCGCGTGAAGGAGAGCGTCGCATAACCACGATGAGTGGCGTCGCACCACGCGAGCGCCGAATTTGCGCTGTGCAACAAATGTTCGCGCTCTCCAGGGGCTGCGCGGCTGAGCGACCGCTCGAAGCCAGGTGACGTCACGCTGCCGCCGGCGAATTCGATCGCGGCGAGGCGACCGCTTGCGGCGGCGGCGAGGTTATTGACCCAGCAATTGTGGCTGTCGCCGCCGAGCACCACGGCATTGTTGGCGTTGGCGGCGCACGCAGCCAGAAAGCGCGCGCGCGCCGCCGGGTAACCGCCCCAGGAATCGAGATTCCAAGGCAGCCCGAGCGCGCAGATCTGCTCGCCGGCGGCAATCCACTGTCGCGTACCGGCCGAGGAATCGTCCGGCAACAGATTTGAGAGGCCTTGTGGGATGAATTGCTCGCCCATCACCACTTGTTGCGCCACGATTTGCCAAGGCTGGCCGCGTGATTTTGAGCCGGCAAGCGCCTCGGCGAACCAAGTTTCCTGCGCGGCGCCTAGCAACGTGCGGCTGGGATTGTCGAGGAGCGCACGGCGGAACTCCGCCACTGCTGCCTGCGCCTCGGCGCCACCTTGCGCCAGTTGCGGCGCCAAGCTCGTGCGATAGTCGAGCTTTTCATCGCGGCCGAAGAAGCGTGTGTCGAGCAGCACAATCCGCGCCAGATCGCCCCAATCGAGGCTCCGGTAGAGGCGCGCGCCACGCTGCTCGGGCCTGCGGATCGGCATCCAATCGAAATACGCTTTCGAAGCCGCGGCGATGCGATCGACGAAGGCGCCTTCAGTTTCAGGTTGGTGGTTTTGCGCGCCCTCGCGCCAGGTGTCGTTGGTCAATTCGTGATCGTCCCACGCCGTCGCCATCGGTTTGAGCCGTCGCAATTCCTGCAAGTCGGGGTCGGTGTGATAGGTAGCGTAGCGCTGGTAATAATCGCCGAGCCTGATGATCTCGCCCATTGGGTCGATGACGCGCCCGGCCACCGTCTCGGCCGCCGCCGGATAAGACCCACGCGCGTACTCGTAGATATAATCGCCGACATGCAACGCGAGGTCGATGTCCTCACGCTCCGCAGCGTGGCCGTAGGCGTGGAAATATCCGAACGGGAAGTTGGAGCAAGAGAACAGAGCGACCGTGAGCCGCTCGGCGGCGCCGCCGGGTGCTGTGCGTGTGCGACCGGTGAGCGAGGGGCCCGAGCCTGAAAGAAATCGGTAGAAATAGCGTCGCCCCGGCGCCAGACCCCGGGCATCGACCTTGACGCAAAAGTCGCTGGTGAAACTCGCGACTGCTTCTCCGCGTTGAGCGACATTGGCGAACGCCTCGTCCTCGGCGATCTCCCAACCGACGCGGCCATCGCTTCCATGCACGAAGCGCGTCCATATAATGACGCCGTCGGTCAGCGGATCGCCAGAAGCGACGCCGTGCGTGAAGGCGCCGTTTGAAAGCCCGCGCGCCCACGCGGTTGAACATGTCAGTGCTGGCGCGAGCGCGGCAGCGGAAAGCAACGAACGGCGGGCGATGCGCATGGGTGCTTTCGTAGCCCGCCCTTGCGACAAGCTGGTGACGCTTTACTCCGCCGCCAGCGCCGGCCGCTCGATGAGGCGGTAGAGAAACTCGTGCACGGCCAAGGCAGAATCTTCAGGGATTTCCTCCTGGGGCGCGTGCCCAATGCCTTCAAAGATCACCAGTTCTGATTGTGGGATCGCATCCTTGAACTTCTGTGCATTCTCCGGCGGGATCAACGCATCGCGCGCGCCATGCAGGATCAGCACTGGCGCGCTGAGCGCCGCGAGCCGCTCGGGCGTGGCGTAGGTGCGCGCGTTCGGGGACATCAATTGCAGCAGCACGTCGCGATGTCCGGGCGCGCGCGACATTTCGGTGTATCGCGCAACCATGGCGTCATCGACCAGGTCGGGATGGGTTGGAAAGGACGAGACCAGCGCGTCTCGGGTTAGGCGCGTTGTGTCGAGGTCGCGCAGCAGCGACGCCGCGAGCGGATTGGCCAACAAGCGGAACACGAGCGGCGCATTTTCAGGGTCGCTCCGTGTGTCGGGCCAGCCGGCGGAATCCACCAGGATCAACGCATCGACGCGCTCGGGATGGGCCAGCGCATATTCCCAGGCGACATGCCCGCCCATGGAATTGCCGCCGATGGCGAAGCGGGCAATGTCCAGCGCTTGCGCGAACTCTTCAACGATAGCCGCGTAGCCTTGCATCGAGGGCTGGTGGCCTGCCGGCGCGCTGGTCAGACCGTGGCCCGGCAGGTCCAGCGTGACGATGCGATAATCGCCGCCCAATTGCTCCACCCAGGGCTCCCAGGTGTGCAGCGAGGCCGAGAAACCGTGGATCAGTAGTAGTGTTGGGCCGGCACCCTGGTCGCGATAATGCGTGCGCACACCGCCTGGCAAATCGACGTAGCGTGAGGCGCCGCTCTCGTAATGCGTAGCGAGCGTCTCGTAAGGAATATCAGCGCGCTTCAGGGCGAAATAGCCGCCGACCGCAACAAGGGCCGCGAGGCCGACCAGCGCCAACACAAGTCCAAATAACCGTCCCAGCATGATCCGCCTCCGCCAGCGTTACGTTTTTCCTGAATGGAGCTTGCGGTCAACCACAGACCGGGCAGGCGGGATCGCGCGGCAGCCGCGCCGTGCGGCTTGTCGTCGCGAGAGCATCATAAATCATCAACCGCCCCGCCAAACTCTCGCCCGTACCGACGATCTCCTTGATCGCTTCCAGCGCCATCATTGAACCAATCACGCCCGTGAGCGCCCCGACAATGCCGACTTGCGCGCAGGTTTCGGCTCCCGGCGGAATGTGCGGCACGAGGCAGCGATAGCAGGGCAGGCGTTGCTCAGGCGGCAGGTGTTTTGTGAGCCCTGATTTGAACGTCGCCACCTGTCCATCCCAACGTCCCACCGCGCCGGAAATTAGCGTTATGCTGAGATCGTGACAGGCGGCGTTCACGGCAAAGCGCGTGACGAAATCGTCCGTGCCGTCGAGCACGATGTCGGCGCCTGCGAGCACGTCGCGCGCGTTCTCGTCGGTGAGCCGTTCGGCGCGTGCTTCGAACTCGATGTGCGGATTAAGCGCGGCCAACGCCGTTGCAGCCGCCTCGACCTTCGCCGCGCCCACTTCGTTGCCGCGGTAGAGAATCTGCCGCTGAAGATTGGACAACGCGACGATGTCATCATCAATCAGCCGCAAACGCCCGACGCCCGCCGCAGCAAGATAAAGCGCCGCCGGCGCGCCGAGGCCGCCCATGCCGACAATCGCGATCGCCGCGGCCTTCAGCCTCTGCTGCCCTGGCCCGCCGATTTCCTTCAGCAGGATATGGCGCGCGTAGCGCTCGCGTTCGTCAGTGGTCAGGGACACGCAGTTTTACAGCCCCTCGAACAGCGCCGTGGAGACGTAGCGCTCGCCGAACGAGGGCACGATCACGACGATGCGCTTGTCTTTGTTTTCGGGCCGCGCGCCAACGCGCAGCGCCGCGGTCAGCGCTGCGCCCGTGGAGATGCCGCCGGGGATGCCTTCCAGGCGCGCGGCCTCGCGGGCGCGTGCGAAAGAGTCCTCGTTCGAAACAGCGACCACTTCGTCATAGATTTTGGTATCGAGAATGTCGGGGATAAAGCCGGCCCCGATGCCCTGAATCTTGTGCGGGCCTGGTTGGCCGCCGGACAGAACAGGCGAGGCTTCAGGCTCCACCGCCACAATCTTCAAATTGGGCAGTCGCGGCTTCAGCACTTGCCCAACGCCAGTAATGGTGCCGCCGGTGCCGATGCCGGCGACGAAAAAATCGAGCCTGCCGCCAGTGTCGTTCCAGATTTCTTCCGCCGTGGTGCGGCGGTGAATTTCGGGATTGGCTGGGTTGGCGAATTGTTGCGGCATCACTGCGCCTGGTGTCGTTTCCAGCAATTCCCTCGCTTTGGCGATCGCGCCTTTCATGCCTTCGGGGCCGGGCGTCAGCACCAATTCGGCGCCGAGGTAAGCCAGCATCTTGCGCCGCTCGATCGACATGGTTTCCGGCATCACCAAGATCAGCCGATAGCCGCGCTGCGCCGCCACGAACGCGAGTGCGATGCCGGTGTTGCCGGAGGTCGGCTCGATCAGGACACTGTCCGATCCAAGCTTGCCCTGGCTCTCAAGCGCTTCGATCATGGCGACGCCGATGCGGTCCTTCACCGAAGCGATGGGATTGAAGAATTCGAGCTTGGCGAGGATTTCGGCCTCGACATTGTGCGCCTTGGCGAGCTTGGAGAGCCGCACCAGGGGCGTGTCGCCGATAGTCTGGGTGATGTTGTCGTAGATGCGGCCGCGGCCGGGCTTCGATTGCGACATGGGGGAGGTTCCTTTCGCCGAGCATTGGGGCGCGCGCGGGCGCTCCCCATCGTGACCATTTAGGTGCGCCGGCCCGCGCGGCCAAGGCCTAGCCTATTTGGCGGTCGCGAGCGCGCTCTTGCGCGCGCCCCAGATTAGATAGACCGGCGCCCCGATCGCCATCCAGATGAAGAAACGTTCAATCGTTCCGCCCGAAAGGCTGACGAACAGATAGAGGCATCCGACAATCGCAAGCGGCGCGACGATCCAGGCCAGCGGAGCGCGGAACGGGCGCTCGCGGCCTGGGTCGCGCCGGCGCAGCACCATCAAGGCTATGGCGACGGCGATGAACGCCGCGAGCGTGCCGGCGTTGGCGAGGGCGGCGATTTCGCCAAGGGTCAGCAGGCCAGCGAGAGCGGAGCAAATGAGCGCGGTGAAGATGGTAATGAACACGGGCGTGCCGAGCTTGGAATGCACGTGGCTCCAAGAGCGCGGCAGCAGCCCATCGCGGGCCATCACCAAAAAGATGCGACTCTGCCCATAGAGGAAGGCAAGGATGACGGTCGGGATGGCGATCGAGGCGACGCCGCCGATGATCGCCGCCGCCTGAGGTTGGCCCAGTGTGCGCACGATCAGCGCGATCGGCTCACCCGATTGGCTGAAGGCGTGGAAATCCATCGCTCCGATCGCTGCCGCGCCCACCGCCATGTAAAGCGCTGTGCAGATCAGCATCGAACCGATAATGCCGATGGCGAGATCGCGGCCCGGGTTCTTGGTTTCCTCCGCAGCGGTGGATACGGCATCGAATCCGTAGAAGGCGAAGAACATCACCGCGGCGGCGGCCATGATGCCGACATTGTTGCCGCCCGCTTGCGGCGTCGATCCCCAGCCGAACGGTGCGATCGGTTCGAAACGTGCGATGTCGAAGGCAGGCAGCGCGATGATGAGAAAAAGAATTAGCGCGGCAATCTTCAGCACCACCAGCACGGTGTTCACCAGCGCGCTTTCGCGCGTACCCAGGATGAGCAACCCCGCCACGGCAAAAATGATGAACACGGCGAGCGGATTGAAATGCAAGGCGTGGCCAGCGAGTTCGCCGAACGGCAATGTTTGCGGGATGTCGACCCCAAAGCCCGTTAGCACGCCCGACGCATAGCCCGACCAGCCGACAGCGACCGCGCTGACCACGACCGTGTATTCCAAGATCAGCGCCCAACCGACGATCCAGGCCGCGAGTTCGCCGAGCGCTGAATACGTATAGGTGTAGGCGCTGCCGGAGGCCGGCATCATGGTGGCGAGTTCGGCATAGCAGAGCGCGGCGCAAGCGCAGACGAGGCCAGCTATGGCGAACGAGAAGATCACGCCCGGCCCTGCTTGCCCCGCGCCCTGGCCAATCAGGGCATAAATCCCAGCTCCGACGATAGCGCCCACCCCCAGCGCCAGCAGATGCGGCCATGACAGCGTGCGCTTGAGCCCATGATGCCCCGGCGCCTCGATCGGCTTCAGCCTGTTCCAGAACGCCATGGTGTTCGCCCCCGCTCTTGTTCTATTTGCGCCCTGTCGAACCAAATCCGCCAGCCCCGCGCGCGCTTTCGGGCAAAACATCAACGATGGCCCACGTCGCTTGAGTCACTGGCGCCACCACCATCTGCGCGATGCGTTCGCCGCGTTTGATCACGAACGGCTCTTGGCCGAGATTGATCAGGATCACTTTCAACTCGCCGCGATAATCGGCGTCGATCGTGCCGGGTGAATTAAGGCATGTGACGCCGTGCTTCAGCGCCAGGCCCGAGCGCGGGCGCATCTGCGCCTCATAGCCTGGCGGGAGCGCGATGGCGACGCCCGTTGGCGTGAGGTAACGCTGGCCGGGCTCGATCGTGACCGGCGCCGCGTCGGGCACGGCCGCGCGGATATCCATGCCGGCCGAGAGAGCGGTCTCATAGGCCGGCAACGCCAGGCCCTCGAAGTGCGGCAGGGTTGTAACCTGTACCTGGATCGTGTGCGTATTCATGGAATTAGGGCATAGCCTGGATTCGGCGCCCGGCGGGAGGGGCTTCGTATGGTGGACGTTGCGGCGCGGGTCAAATTCTCCGATCCGCGCGTAACCGCCAAGGGCGAGGAACGCGCCAGCGTGGCGCTGCAGGCCCTGGAGACGCTCTGGTTTAACACCGGCACTCTCTGCAACATCACTTGCGCGCATTGCTACATCGAAAGCTCCCCCCAAAACGACCGCCTAGCTTATCTCGGCCTGGCGGACGTGCGCGCTTATCTCGATGAAATTGAGCGCGACGACCTGCCCACCAAGCTCATTGGCCTCACCGGCGGCGAGCCGTTCATGAACAGGGAGATCGTCGCCATTCTGGGCGAGACGCTCGCGCGCGGCTTCGAAACGCTGGTGCTCACCAACGCCATGCGGCCGATGGAGCGGCACAAGCGCCAATTGCTTGAGCTTAAGGCGGCGCATGGGCGGCGCTTACGGTTGCGGGTTTCGCTGGACGATCCGAGCGCCTCCATCCATGACGCGGAACGTGGCGAGGGCGCCTATGCAAAGACAATCGCCGGGTTGCGCTGGCTTGGCGCCAATGGCTTCAATGTTGAAATCGCCGGGCGCGGATTCGCGCATGAGCCTGAGACCGCGTTACGCGCACGCTTTCAGATCTTGTTCGACCAAATTGGGTTGCGCATCGACGCAAGCGATGCCGCCGGGCTTGTCATCTTTCCGGAAATGGACCCGGATGAAAATCCGCCAGAAATCACAACCGCCTGCTGGGGCATCTTGAATAAGGACCCGCGCGAAGTGATGTGTGCGTCGGCGCGCATGGTGGTGAAGCGCCAGGGCGCGGCGGCGTCGGCGGTGCTAGCCTGCACGCTCTTGCCCTACGATCCGCAATTCGAACTTGGCGCTACGCTCGTGCAAGCATCGCGCCCGGTGCAGCTCAATCACAAATATTGCGCCAGCTTCTGCGTGCTCGGCGGCGCGAGCTGCGGTACATCAAAGGCGTGATCAATGTCCCTCTGACCAAGCTTGTCATTGTCAGCGTCTGGTTCGCGGCGCTGGCGCTGACGGAGCGTTTGCGGCCCGCTGCGCCAAGACCCCCAAGGAGTGACCCGTCTCGATTGACGCGCAATCTCGGGCTCTGGGCGGCGAATACCTTGATGAACCCGCTCATTATCGTTCCCGTCGCTATCGGGGCGGCGGCGCTTGATTTTTGGTCACGTCCCGCCATGCCGGTCTGGGCGGGGCTGGCGCTTGACCTGCTGCTACTCGACCTCTGGGTCTATCTTTGGCACCGCGCCAACCATGCATGGCCGTTGCTGTGGCGCTTCCACCGCGTGCACCATCTCGATGAATTCTTGGACACGACTTCCGCGGTGCGCTTCCATCCCGGCGAAGTGCTGATTTCAGCATTGGCGCGCGCGCCGCTCATCATGGCGGCGGACATCTCGATTGTGGCGATCGCGACCTTCGACACGTTGGCGCTCGCGGCGGCGCTGTTTCACCATTCCAATGTGCGCCTGCCAGCGGCATTTGAAGCGGGTCTGCGCACGCTGATTGTCACGCCATCGCACCATTGGGTGCACCATCATGCCGTGCGGCGCGACACCGACTCAAATTACGGGACTGTGTTTACGATTTGGGACCGCCTGTTCGGGACGTGGAGCCAGGCGGCGCGAACACCCGACATGAGCATTGGCGCGGAGGGCGCCGCCGACCGGCCATTGCCGGATTTGGCCGCCGCGCCATTTGTCGTAGCCGGTCGCTGAGACTATTTCTGCCGCTTCTTGCGAGCGGCGTAGCGCAAGTCGCGCGCGGCCTTTTGCTCGTAAGCGAGAATTTCGGCGCGCTCGATCTCCGCCAGACGTTCGGTTTCGGCAGCCTCGGCGGCGCGCTTGGCTTCAGCGACGGCTTCAGCGGCGCGCATTTCCGCCTCCAGCACGCGCAGGGCCTTTTCTTCTTCGATGCGGGCTTTGCGCTTTTCCTCGGCGGCGGCGCGCTTGGCGTCACGGGCCTTGGCCTGCTCGGCGCGTTGCGCCGCGAGCGCGGGATCGATGGCGGGTTTGGTGCGGAACCGCTCCAACATGGCCTTCTTGGCGGCGTCGGCGGCTTCTTTACGTTCAGCGAAAGTCGGGACGCTCATCAATCATCCTTTGGCGCACGACAGGTTCGGCGCAGGCGAGGCAGGTTGGGTGAGGGCGGGTGATAGCCCAGCTCGGGCGGTCTTGAAAACCCCTGGGCGCAGAAAAATCGTGGCGCTATTTGCGCCCCGGCGCCTTGGTGTCCAGCGCTTTCGCCACTTCCGCCGCGAGCTTGCGTGCAACCGCTTCCTTGGCCATGCGGGGCCAAGCTTGGGCGCCCTCCCGGGTGATCAGCAATACTTCATTGTCGTCGCCGCCCATCACGTCGCCCGACACATCGTTGGCGACGATCCAGTCGCAGCCCTTTTTGGCGATCTTGGCCCGAGCGTGTTCTTCGACATTTTCAGTTTCCGCCGCAAAGCCGATCATGAGGCGGGGACGTTTTTTGCCGGGCCGAGAAAGGGTCGCGAGGATGTCGGGGTTTTCTTGCAGCGCGATGGCTGCGCCGGCCTGGTCCTTCTTGATCTTTTCATCCGCGCATTGGGTGGGGCGCCAATCGGCGACGGCGGCGACCATTACAGCTACGTCCACCGGCAAGCTCGCATCGCAAGCGCCGAGCATTTCCAGCGCGGTTTCCACCCGCTTCAGCCTCACGCCCGGCGGCGGCGTAAGATTGGTCGGTCCCGAGATGAGCGTCACCTCGGCGCCCAATTGCGCGAGCGCAGAGGCAATTGCGTATCCTTGTTTGCCACTTGAACGGTTCGAGAGAAAACGCACCGGGTCGATCGACTCAATTGTGGGGCCGGCGGTGACAAGCGCTTTTTTGCCCTTCAACGGGCCGGCGCTCAGCAGCGCCAAAATGGCATTCTTGATCGCCTCCGGTTCAGCCATGCGTCCAGGGCCAAACTCGCCGCAAGCCATGTCACCTTCGTCGGGGCCAACGAAGTGTACGCCATCGGCTTGAAGGCGCGCGAGGTTGCGTTGTGTGGCCGCGTTGAGCCACATGCGTACATTCATCGTCGGCGCCATCAATACCGGCTTGTCAGTGGCAAGCAGGGCGGTGGAAGCTAGGTCGTTGGCGAGGCCGTTTGCGGCTTTCGCCATCAAATCGGCGGTCGCCGGCGCAACCACGACCAGATCGGCCGAACGTGAAAGCTCGATATGACCCATCTCGGATTCAGCCGTGAGGTCGAACAAATCCGTGTACACTTTATCGCCACTGAGCGCGCCCACCGAAAGCGGCGTCACGAATTCCGCGCCAGCCTTGGTCACGATCGCGCGCGCGGTGACGCCCGCTTTCGCCAACAGCCGGATAAGCTCCAGGCTCTTATAAGCGGCGATGCCGCCGCCGATGATGAGAAGCACGCGTTTGTCGCTCATGGCGTCACCGCTTGCTCGGTTGCTGGAGCAGGCGTTTGGGCCGCCGGCGGCTCGATCGGGTAAGCCGTGCGCGCAGGAACTGAAGCTTCGACGCGCGCGGGCGCTGGCGCCGGTTGCGGCGGCGGCGGCGCTTGGCGCGGTCCGCCCGCGCTCAGCACCAAGGCCAGCACCGCGCCGGCCATCAGCCCGAGCCAGAACACCGGGTTCTCAAACCATCTGCGCTCTTCGCGCGGAGCCTCGTTGCTGACCTTGCGCGCGGCCGTTTCCATCGCGCTCAGGGTTTGCGGCAAACGGCGCAGCGCCGCCAGCGCTAGGCCGGCTTCATCCACCGCGCGCTTGGTCACTGCCTCGGCGCCTAGTTCGCGCTTCACCCAGCGCTCGACGATGGGGCGCGAGGCCGTCCACATGTCGTGTTGCGGATCGAGCGCGCGGGCCACGCCTTCCACTTGCACCATGGTTTTTTGCAGCAGCACCAACTCGGGCCGCAAATGCATGCCGAACATATGGGTGACGTCGAACAATTGCAGCAGCAGGCGGCTCATCGAAATGCCGTCGGCGGTTTTGCCGAAAATCGGCTCGCCGATTGCGCGCAGCGCTTGTGCGAATTCCTCGACGGTGAATTTGTCCGGCACATAGCCGGCCTCCTGGTGCACTTCGGCGACGCGGCGATAATCGCGGCGCAGGAAGCCATAGAGAATCTCCGCGAGGTAGCGGCGCTCCTTGTGGCCGATACGGCCCATAATGCCAAAATCAACGATCCAGAGTTTGCCGTCCTTGCCGTAGAGGAGGTTTCCTTCGTGCATGTCGGCGTGGAAGAAGCCGTAATCGAGCGCCGCCGCCAGAAAACCGCGCGTGATCGCTAGCGCGAGCGCGCCGCGGTCAGCGCCGGCTTTGTCGAGCGCGCGCGTGTCCGTTAGCGGGATGCCGTCGATCCAATCGAGCGTCATCACTCGTTTGGACGAACGCGCCCAGTCGATCTCCGGCACGGTAAGGTAGCCGTCTTTCTCCGCGACTTCGCGGAACTCTGCCGCCGCGCCGGCCTCCAACCGGAGGTCCAATTCGCGTTCGGTGGCGGCGGTGACGGTGTCGATAAATTGCACTGGCTCAAGCCTGCGCGAGCGCGGCGAGAAGAATTCGATCGCTTGCGCCAGGAAGCGCAGCGCCGCCATTTCCTTGGCCATCTTCTTTTCGATGCGCGGGCGAAGCACCTTGATGGCGACCACGCCTTTGCGCGGCACGATCGCCTGGTGCACCTGCGCGATCGAGGCCGCCGCCGTCGCTTCGGAGATGCCGGCGAAGAGTTCCTCGGTGCCGCCCAATTCGGCATTGATGGTGTCGAGCGCGATCGTGCGCGAGAACGGCGGCAAGCGATCCTTCAGCCGCGCCAAATCCTGTGCGGCGGTGACGCCGATCATGTCGGGCCGCGTGGCCAGGAATTGGCCGAGCTTGACGTAAGCGGGCCCCAAGCGCTCCAGCGCCTTGGCCAGTCGCGCGCCAACGCTTTTGCCGCGCCGCCGCTTGGTCAGCACCTGGAGCAGGGTATGGGTGGCGCGCAGCCCTAGCGGATAGCGGTCGTAATACTCACCGGGCAGCAGCACGTCATAGCGCGCGAGCGTCACCGCCACGCGCAACAAACGCCAACTATGTCCAACCCAGGAAAACACTAAACCGCCCAGCCCCAATGCAGCGCGCAGACCCCGCCGGCCATGTTGCGGTAGGCCGTGCGTGTGAATCCCGCCGCCTGGATCATAGCCAAGAAGCGTTCCTGATCCGGAAACCTGCGGATGGATTCCACCAGATATCGGTACGAATCTGGGTCATTTGCCAGCAATTTCCCCAAGGCCGGGACAGCGTTAAAGGAATAGAAATCATAAACCGGCTCGAGGCCTCCCACCGCCAAGCGCGAAAACTCGAGACAATAGAACCGCCCGCCGGGCTTCAACACGCGCCGCGCGTCACGCAGGACGGCGGCGATGTCGGTGCAATTCCTGATCCCGAAAGAGATAATGTAGGCATCAGCCACGTGGTCCTCGACGGGCAGATTTTCCGCATCGCCTTCGTGCCAGGACAGGCCGTCCTCGCCGCGTTTTCGCCCCGCCTCCAGCATCTCGGCGTTGATGTCGATGACGTGGATTTCGGGCGGCGCCAGGCCGCGCCGCGCCGCCGCGCTGTCGCCCAATTTCTTGAGCCGCCGCGCGATGTCGCCGGTGCCGCCTGCCACGTCGAGGATGAGTTCCCCCGGCTGTGGGTTGAGCTTGGCGGCGGCGGCGTCCTTCCAGAACCGGTGCATGCCCCCGGACATGGCGTCGTTCATCAAATCGTACTTGGAGGCCACCGAACTGAAAACCGCGCGCACACGCGAGGCCTTCTCGGCCTTGGGCACGTCCTGGAAACCGAAGGAGGCGGTATCGTCGCTCATGGGCGGGACCATAGCCGTGGCGGTGGGGTGGGGCTATATCGGGCAGCCATGCTTTTCCCATTGATTTCCGATATTTCCACCGCCGCCTGTTTTGGCATTTTGCCGCATGCCTGAGCTTCCCGAGGTTGAGACCGTGCGTCGGGGGCTGGCCCCGCACCTCGTCGGCAGGCGGATCGCACGCGCAAAGACCAAACGCGCGGACTTACGGTTTCCCTTTCCGAAGCGGTTCGCGGCGCGGCTGACAGGGCGGCGCGTGGAGGCGCTCACCCGGCGCGCGAAATATCTGCTCGCAGACCTTGACGATGGAAATATCTGGATCACGCACCTGGGCATGACCGGGCGCTGGAGCATCGCCGGTTTGCAGTATCAGCCCGGTGATTTCTACTATGCTGAGCCCCCCGACCCCAAGCACACGCACGTTATCGTCGAGACCGAGGAGGGCGCCCGCCTCGAGTTCAACGATCAGCGCCGCTTTGGCTATATGGACCTGATCGCGCGCGCCGCGTTCGATACGCATCCTTGGTTCAAGGGCTTGGGGCCAGAGCCGCTCGGCAACGAATTCCACGCGCCATACCTGGCCGAGGCGTTCGCCGGCAAGAAAGCCAACGTGAAGACCGCGCTTCTGGATCAGCGCGTGGTCGCCGGCCTGGGCAATATCTATGTCGTCGAGGCGCTGCACCGCGCCGGCATCGCGCCCGCGCGCGCCGCGGGGAGCGTTTCCAAACAACGTCTGGAAAAACTGGCGCCCGCGATCCGCGCCGTGCTGGAAGAAGCGATTGCCGCGGGAGGCTCGACGCTTTCGGACTATGCCGGCGTCGATGGTGCGCGCGGCGGATTTCAACAGCGCTTCCGCGTCTACGATCGCGAAGGCGAACGGTGCGCGACACCCAGGTGCGGCGGCGCGATCAAACGCGCCGTGCACGGGGGCCGCTCTACATTCTGGTGCGCGAAGTGTCAGCGTTAAACTTGGCCGGCGGTCCATATTGATTTTCGCGCGCGCCAAGCGCATTCCCTCACGCCATGACATACGAAAACATTCTCACCGAATCCGCCGCTGGCGTCGGAATCATTCGTCTCAATCGGCCCAAGGCGCTGAATGCCTTGAACAACGCGCTGATCTGCGAACTCAATGCCGCGCTCGACGGCTTCGAGGCCGACGCTAGTATTGGCTGCATCATCATCACCGGTTCGGAAAAAGCGTTCGCGGCGGGCGCTGACATCAAGGAGATGGCTGACGGCCAGTTTGCGGATTTCTACGCGCGCGACCCGTTCCAAAATCTCGAGCGCGTACCGCGCTGCAGAAAACCGATTATCGCCGCCGTTGCCGGCTATGCGCTGGGCGGGGGCTGCGAACTGGCGATGATGTGCGACTTTATCATCGCCGCCGAGAACGCCAAGTTCGGCCAGCCGGAGATCACGCTGGGTGTGATGCCGGCGTGGGGCGGCTCGCAACGGCTGACGCGCAGCGTCGGCAAGGCCAAGGCGATGGATCTTTGCCTCACCGGGCGCATGATGGATGCAGCCGAAGCCGAGCGTTGCGGCCTGGTGTCGCGCATTGTCGCGGCGGATCAGCTGATGGACGAAGCGATGGCTGCCGCGAAGAAGATCGCCGCGCTAGGCCGGCTCTCCACCATCGCCAACAAGGAAGCGGTGAACGCGGCGTTCGAGACGCCTTTGAACGAAGGCCTGAAACTTGAACGCCGGCTCTTTTACGGTCTTTTCGCGACCGAGGATCAGAAAGAGGGTATGGCCGCCTTCATCGACAAGCGCCCCCCGGCGTTCAAGAACCGCTGATGATTTGACGCCGAAGCGGGCTGGCGCTATACGCCCGCGCTTCACTCTGAAACCACACTGCTCGGAATTACGAAACCATGGCGAATACGAAATCCGCACAAAAGGCAGCCCGGGTGATCGAACGCCGTACGGCGGTCAACAAGGCGCGCCGCACGCGGATGCGTTCATCATGGCGCAGTGTGGAAGAAGCCATCGCCGCCGGCGATGCGAAGAAGGCGGTTGAAGCGCTCCGCGCCGCCGAGTCCGAGACGATGCGGGCGGTAACCCGCGGCATCGTGCATAAGAATCTGGCCAGCCGGAAAGTCTCGCGCCTCTCGGGCCGGATTGCCGCGCTTTCAGGCGCCAAAACCGCCTCCTAAGACCACGAATCGCCTCCTCTGAGGCGCCCAAAACCTTGTGAATTCACATGTTTCTGTTTTGCGACGAAGCCGTTGCAAAGCAGCGAAAGACTGTCCGTGTGCGTCATAAAGCGCCTGACTGAGCCGTAGTTAAAAACACTATGAAAACAGCATCTTAAATCGAGCTGTGGAAATATCAGAGAGTTTAGTTTCGGAACGCTTGTTAGGTATTGACTGCCCCGTCTTAACGTCGCAAGTTTCCCCCGTCTGGCGAGCTTGCTCGCTGTTCGACGCTTCATTGCAGCCGATGCGAGAGCATCGGGCCGAGAAATCTCACTCGGCTCGAATAGCGAAGCCTTGGTTTGCCGGGCGGGGCGGCTGAAACAAAATCCATAGCAGGGGGTCTGGCTAATGGAACAAGGCGAAGAAATCGCCCGCCGAATACCGGCGGGCTTGGGCATTGTGCGGAGCTGGGAATTGGTTCGGAAGGAGCTGTTCGGCGAGTTCGGCGCCGATTTCTTCCGCTCCTATATTGAGCCTCTGCGTTTTGTGGCTGAGTGGAACGGCACGCTGCTGTTTCGGGCCGGTTCACAGGTGGCGCAAGAGCGCCTTCGTCAGCAGGTGCAACATCGCCTGGAAGCGAGGATGCGCATCTATGTGCCCGGCTTGGCGCCAATCAAAATTCTCCTGGAACACGAAATCCCCGACGATGTGCGGGACTTGGCCAGCGTCCGAATCGAGAGCGCGCGAACGCCGATGCTTGTGCCGGCGCGGCATCCGCTGTCATTCTCATTCGAAACCTTCTGCTCGGATTCCTCCAATCATCGCGCGCTTACGGTAGCGCGGATGATCGCGGCGGGGGCCGGCGTGTCGTTTCCGGTTTGGCTGCTGCACTCTCCGCCCGGCTGCGGGAAGACACACCTTTTGTCAGCGTTGGCTCAAGAGGCGGCAATCCGTACGCCCGAACGCAAAGTGCTAATGATGACGGGCCAGGAATTCCTGGAATCGTTTCAATCCGCATTGCACAAGAAGCGCGACTCGTCGGCCTTCAAAGGCGAAGTCCGCGCGCCGGACATGCTGATCATCGATGACTTCCACCGGCTCTGCGGCAAGCGCGCCACCGAGGAAGAAGCCTTCGACACCATGTTCGAAATCACGCGCCGCGGCGGCCAAGTCGTGCTTGCCGCGAACCATGGGGCCGCTGGCCTTGAAGGGCTTGAAGATTCATTGCGCGCCAAGCTGAAAGGCGCGGCGGCATGCGAAATCTTGGAGCCTGACACGGCTTTGCGTCGCCGTATCCTTGATACGCGAATCGCCCACCATGCGCACGCCGCGCCGGGTTTTTGTGTCGCCGCGGAGGCGCTCGACATGATCGCCGAGCGTATGCACGTCACCGGTCGCGAACTTGACGGCGCCGTTTGCCAATTGCTCATCGAATGGAAAATTTCCGGAGGTAATGACGTGACACTTGAAGCTGCCGCGAATGCTTTGCAGAGCAAATTGTCCGACGCCGCCGAGCGGCGCATCACTGTGCAATTGGTGCAAAAGGTGGTGGCCCGTCACTACAACATGAGCGTCCAGCAATTGCTGGAGCGCACGCGGCGCCACGCGATCGCCCGCCCGCGCCAAGTCGCCATGTTTCTGGCTTGCCGCATGACCCACGCCTCGCTTCCCGATATCGGCCAGCGTTTTGGCGGCTTCGACCATACCACAATCATGTATGCACGCGATCGCATCGCAGCATTGGTCGAACAGGACGCCAATCTGAAGGCCGAACTCGACACCATCGCGCGCGCCATCCGCCGCGAGCCCTAAGCTTGGCGTCCAGACCGCTGAAACGGCGCCAGTCTTAGCAAATTGGGCTTGGGGTTGGCGTGGCATCTGCTAGTTTCTCACCCCCTGCGGGCGGCGACTCGGTTATTGACCAGGGGCCGCGCGTGGGGGGTGTTTTTCTTGGAGCGGGGTGTGACGCAATGCGGCTGACGATTGAGCGCTCAGCGCTCCTGAAGGCGCTCAACCATGTGCAGAGCGTTGTCGAGCGGCGCAACACCATCCCGATCTTGTCCAATGTGTTGCTATCCGCGCAGGGCGATAGCCTGAAGTTGACCGCCACTGACCTCGACATCGAGATCTCCGAGTCGGCGCATGCTGAAGTGGAGCGCTCCGGCTCGACGACCGCCCCCGCGAGCTACCTCTATGATTTTGTGCGCAAGTTGCCGGAAAATGCGCCGGTGAAGCTGGATGCGTCCGGCGACGATCCGCGGCTCTTTATTTCCGCCGGCAAGTCGCGGCTGCATTTGCCAGTTTTGCCCGCCGGTGATTTTCCAGCCATGCCATCGGATGGGTTTGAAACGCGGTTTGAGATCGAACCCACCGAGCTTGCTCGGCTCATCGACAAGACCCGCTTTGCCATCTCCACCGAAGAGACCCGCTATTATTTGAACGGCATTTTCTTTCACACAATTGATAGCGGCGGGGCGAAACTCCGGGCGGTGGCGACCGATGGCCATCGACTTGCGCTCGCGGACGCGCCCGCGCCCAAGGGTGCGCAAGGCATGCCGGGCGTGATCGTGCCACGCAAGACCATTAATGAATTGAAGCGCCTCTTGGATGATGCCGCGGATGCGGTTGAGATCGCGGTGTCGCCGCAAAAAATACGGTTTGCACTCGGGAACGCCGTGCTCACCTCGAAATTGATCGACGGCTCGTTTCCCGAATACGCGCGAGTCATTCCCAAGGGCAATTCCAAGCGCCTGAAGATCGACAACAAGGCGTTCTCGGAAGCCGTCGACCGGGTCGCGACTGTGTCGGCGGAGCGTTCGCGTTCGGTGCGGTTGGCGTTGGAGAAGGACAAAGTTACGCTTACCGTCAATAATCCCGACGCCGGTGTCGCGACCGAGGATTTGGCCGCCGATTACGCTGACGATTCCATGGAGATCGGTTTCAACGCGCGTTATTTGCTCGATGTCGCCCAGCAGATCAAAGGCGAGCAGGCGGTGTTTGAACTCGCCGATTCCGGTTCGCCCACCTTGGTGCGAGACGAGGCCGACGAGAATGCGCTCTACGTGTTGATGCCTTTGAGAGTGTGATCCTGCACCAGCTCCATGTCGCGCGGCTGACGCTCACGGATTTTCGCAATCACGCCGCGCTTGATCTCGAACTCGATGCCCGCCCGGTCTGTCTGTTCGGCCCAAACGGCGCTGGAAAGACCAATATTCTTGAAGCGCTGACTATGCTGGCGCCGGGGCGGGGTCTGCGCGGCGCGGCCCTACTTGATGTCGCGCGTGGCGGCGGCGCGCAACGGGCGCAACCATGGGCAGTGTCGGCGCGGGTCACGCTCGGCAACGAAGTCACCGTGCTCGGCGCGGGCGCTGAGCGCACGCCCGAGGGCGGGGTCAAGCGCCTCGCGCGCCGCGATGGTGAGCCCGCCACCGCCGCTGAACTGTCGGAGACCGCACGCATGACCTGGCTGACGCCGGCCATGGACCGGCTCTGGTCCGGCCCCGCCGGCGATCGTCGGCGCTTCTTCGATCGGCTCACTCTGTCGCGTGCGTCGCAGCATGGGCAATCGGCCGCCGCCTATGAACGCGCCATGCGCGAGCGCCAGCGTTTGCTGACCGACCGGGTGTTCGATGATGCGTGGCTCAAGGGATTGGAGCGTGAGATGTCGGCGCATGGGGCGGCGATCGCTGCGGCGCGCGTGGAAACTTTGCAACGATTGCAGAGCGCGATAGATGCGCGCCCCGACGGCGCATTTCCGAAAGCGGCGTTGGCGCTCGAAGGCCTGTTGGAAGCGCGCTTTGAGGCGGGGGCGAAGAGCGCGGACGTGGAGGAGGATTTCGCCGAATTGCTGCGCGACGTACGCGGGCGTGATGCCGGCGCGGGAAGGGCGCTCGACGGGCCGCATCGTTCCGACTTGCTTGCGCGTCATGCCGCGAAGGACATGGCGGCGGACCAATGTTCCACCGGCGAGCAGAAGGCGTTGTTGCTAGGGTTGACGCTGGCGCAAGCACGGGCGCTGGCGGAGGACCCGGGCGCGGGGCCTTCGCTGATCCTGATCGATGAAGCCGCCGCGCATCTTGATGCGGTGCGGCGCGCGGCATTGTTCGACGAATTGCTCGCCAATCCCGGTCAGGCCTGGTTGACCGGCACCGACGAAAACCTGTTCGAAGCCTTCGGCGTGCGCGCGCAGGTGTTTGAAGTGCGCGAGGGCGCGGTTCGCGCCGCGTAAAGCAGGATGCGCGTGACAATGGCGCCAGAGTTTGATGTTCTGTGCGCAGGAGAGCGCCATGCGCAATGACGATTACGTCTTCAATTACAATCCAGGCGAAGACGCCGAGTCGGCGGATTTGGCGACCTTGGACATCTCCCGCCCCGAGCGTTTCCGCGACTACAACATGTGGCCGTTCTTCGCGCGCTTGCGCCGCGAAGCGCCGGTGCATTACTGCCCCGACAGCCTCAATGGGCCGTATTGGTCGGTGACCAAGTTCAACGACATCATGACGGTCGAAACCAGCCACCACACCTTCTCCTCCGAGCCCGCGATAACGCTGTTCGAGCCGGAGGAAGATTTCCCGCTGCCCATGTTCATCGCCATGGACCCGCCCAAGCACGACGTCCAACGCAAGACCGTGAGCCCCATTGTGGCGCCGGACAATCTCGCCAGGCTTGAGCCGGTCATTCGCGAGCGGGCGGCGGCTTTGCTTGATTCCGTGCCGCGCGGGGAAGTGTTCAACTGGGTGGACAAAATATCGATTGAGCTCACCACGCAGATGTTGGCGACGTTGTTCGATTTCCCGTGGGAGGATCGCCGCAAGCTGACACGCTGGTCAGATGTCGCCACCGCCGCTCCTGGCGGGGGCATTGTCGAAAGCGAGGAACAACGCCGCGCCGAACTGATCGAGTGCTTGACCTATTTCACCGAACTCTGGAACCGACGCGCGCAAGAGCCGCCAAAACCGGACCTGATTTCAATGCTCGTGCATGGGCCGGAAACGCGCAACATGGCTCCGCAGGAATATCTCGGCAATCTGATCTTGCTGATTGTTGGCGGCAACGACACCACACGCAATTCCATCACCGGCAGCCTCTACGCGCTCAACAAATTTCCCGAGCAATTCGCTAAGTTGCGGGCCAATCCGGCGCTCATTCCGGCGCTCGTCTCGGAAACCATACGCTGGCAAACCCCGCTTGCTTACATGCGCCGCACCGCGCTGGTGGACACTGAACTTGGCGGTCAGAACATCCGCAAGGGCGACAAAGTGGCGATGTGGTATGTCTCCGGCAATCGTGACGAAGAGGTCATCGCCAACGCCAACCAGTTTAACATCGAGCGCGAAAATGTACGCCGCCACCTCTCGTTCGGGTTCGGCATTCACCGCTGCGTTGGCAACCGTTTGGGCGAGATGCAATTGCGTATTGTGTGGGAAGAAATCCTCAAGCGCTTCGATAAAATCGAAGTGGTGGAGGAGCCGCGGCGGGTGCTGTCTTCGTTCGTGAAGGGCTACGAAACGCTGCCGGTTCGCATCGCCAGCTGAGGGGCTGGATTCGCCGGAAATCCGCACGGAATCCAAGACTTTTGGCCGGTTATCCCCTATAGTGCGGGATGATTTCCAGCACGATTCCCCGCCCATGACCCCGTCCCAAAACGCGCCCGCTAGCGCCCCCGCTTACGATGCCGATTCCATCAAGGTTCTCAAGGGCTTAGACGCGGTCCGCAAACGTCCGGGGATGTATATCGGCGATACCGACGATGGGTCGGGTCTGCACCACATGGTCTATGAGGCGGTCGACAATGCGATCGACGAAGCCCTGGCGGGGCATGCGCGCAAGGTTGAGGTGATTTTGCACGCCGATGGCAGCGCCGAAATCACTGATGACGGCCGCGGCATCCCGACCGATATCCATGAAGAGGGCGTGTCGGCGGCTGAAGTCATCATGACCCAATTGCACGCCGGCGGAAAATTCGATCAGAATTCCTATAAGGTTTCTGGCGGCCTGCACGGCGTCGGCGTCTCTGTCGTCAATGCGCTCAGCGAATGGCTCGACCTGCGCATCTGGCGCGGCGGCAAAGAACATTACATGCGCTTCCTAATGGGTGACCCCGAGGCGCCGCTGAAGGTGTTGGGCGATGCGCCCCTGATCGATGGCAAGCCCAGGCGCGGCACCTCGGTGCGCTTCCTGGCCAGCCCCAAGACCTTCACCATGGTGGAGTACGACCGCAAGACCATCGAGCACCGCCTGCGCGAATTGGCGTTCCTCAATTCCGGCGTGCGCGTGCATTTCAGCGATCTGCGCGGCCCTGAACCGTTCGAGGAAGTGCTCTATTACGAAGGCGGCGTGAAAGCTTACGTCGCCCACCTCGATCGCTCGCGTACGTCGGTGATGCCGGACACGATCTACGTGATCGGCGAGCGCGAAGGCGTCACCGTCGAAGCGGCGCTGCAATGGAACGACGGCTATCACGAAACCATGCTCTGCTTCACCAACAACATCCCACAAAAGGATGGCGGCACCCACTTGGCGGGCTTCCGCGGCGCGCTCACGCGGGTGGTGAACAATTACATGCAGACCTCCGGCATGTCGAAAAAGGAGAAGGTCGATATTACCGGTGATGATGCGCGCGAAGGCTTGACCTGCGTTCTCTCGGTAAAAGTGCCCGATCCGAAATTTTCGTCGCAGACAAAAGAAAAGCTGGTCTCCTCCGAAGTGCGCCCGGTGGTGGAAAGCTTGATGGCCGAAGCGCTTGGGCGCTGGTTCGAGGAAAACCCCGCCGCCGCCAAAACCGTGATGGCCAAGATCGTCGAAGCCGCCGCTGCGCGCGAAGCGGCGCGAAAAGCCCGCGAAATGCGGCGTAAATCGACGCTCGACATCGCTTCTTTGCCCGGCAAGCTCGCGGACTGCCAGGAAAAGGATCCGGCAAAATCCGAATTGTTCATCGTCGAAGGCGACAGCGCCGGCGGCTCCGCCAAACAAGGCCGCAACCGCGAGTACCAAGCCGTGCTACCGCTGCGCGGTAAGATCCTCAACGTCGAGCGCGCGCGTTTCGATAAGATGCTCTCGTCGGAACAGGTGGGCACTTTGATCACGGCGCTTGGCGCGGGCATCGGCCGTGACGATTTCAATCTCGAAAAACTGCGCTACCACCGCATCATCATCATGACCGACGCCGACGTTGACGGCGCTCACATCCGAACGCTGTTGCTCACGTTCTTTTATCGGCAAATGCCCAGTCTGATCGATGGCGGCTTTCTCTATATCGCCCAGCCGCCGCTCTATAAGGCGAGCAAGGGCAAATCCGGCCGCTATCTCAAGGACGAGTCGGAGTTTGAGAGCTTCTTGATTGAAGAGGGCTCGTCCGGCGCCGTGCTCGAAATCGCCGGCGGAGCGCAGATCGCGGGCGAAGATCTCAAGCGTATTGCGCGCGAAGCGATTTCGGCGGCTAGTTTGATTAAGCGCTTGCATCAGCGCGCGCCTGACGTGGTGCTCGAACAAGCGGCCATCGCCGGGGCGTTCGCGCCGGGCGCCGGCGAGGCGGAAGCTTTGCGCGCGGCGGCGCGGCTCAACGTGGTGGCCGAGGAGGGCGAGGCGACTTGGTCCGGCCGCTTTGACCCTGATGGCGCTCTCGTTTTGGAGCGGATCGTGCGCGGCGTTGCGGAACGTTCCGTGCTGGATCGATTGCTGCTCGCCTCCGCTGACGCCCGCCGCTTGGCCGATCGCGCGCCGGCTTTGCGCGAAGCTTACGAAGGCCGCGCCTCGCTGCGGCGGGCGAGCGACGAGACGCCTGTTTACGGCCCGCTTTCGCTGCTCGGCGCCATAGAGGGCGCTGGCCGCAAGGGCATTTCCGTGCAGCGTTACAAGGGTCTTGGCGAAATGAACGCCGAGCAGCTCTGGGAAACGACGCTCGATCCTGAAGCGCGCGTGCTGCTGCAAGTGCGCGTGAACCACGCTGACGAAGCCGATGAGATGTTCTCCAAGCTCATGGGCGACGTAGTCGAGCCGCGCCGCGAGTTCATCCAGGACAACGCGCTCGATGCGGATGTGGACGCTTAGAACAGCCCGCGGCGGAGCTGAGCGCGGCTAAACAGCAAGTGGCGCTAGCCACAGGCGCGCAGCGTCTGGGCGATGCTGTCGTGCCAGGGGATGACGAGGGAAACGCCTTCGACCTCGACGGTGAAGCGCTGCTGCGCTTGGCTCAGCGCGGTCAAGCGCGGATCGACGCCGTCGAGCTGGGCGAAGACCAGCGCGCCGTCGGGCAGGTTCTCGCTGCGCGCCGGGAGCGCGATCGCGCGCGCGGCTGTGTGGATCGTCATCGTGGTTTCCTGGTCGTGCGGCAGCGTGTGCGCGCTCTGCAGGGTGACGCGCCCAACGGGCAGGCTGCAGAAGACGCGGAACAGATCGTCGCGCGCGCTCGGGCCGTAACTGGTCGCCGCGTAACCGCCTGCTGCATCCAAAGTCGCGCGCCAGCTCCCGGCGGCGACGTCTTGGGCCACGATGTCTGGGACTGGCGCTGACGGCGCGGGCGGGGCGCAGGCGGCGAGGAGAAGGGCGAAAGCGGAGAAAGATGCGCGCATGGGCGTGGGCTTAGCACATTTTCTAACGCGCTGCGCGCAAGTCCGCTTCCGTGAACTGGGTGCAGAGATTGGTGGTGGCGAGGCCGCCGCTCTCACCCTCTCCCCCGGAGACGGGGGAGAGGGTAGGGTGAGGGGGCTGCGCAGACGGTTGGTGTTCTTGCGGTGGAGTGGCGCGCATTACTTTCGTCGATTCCTGGCTCCACCCTCACCCTGCCCTCTCCCTCCCATCGGAGGGAGAGGGTTCTGGCTGCGCTACGCCTTAATCGCGACTTCGATCTCGCCGCCACTTTCGCGAAACTTGCGGCTCATTTCGGCCATGCCCTCTTCCGCCTCGCGCGCCTCCTTAGCCCGCGCATAATCCCGCACATCCTGCGTGATCTTCATTGAACAAAACTTCGGCCCGCACATGGAGCAGAAGTGCGCGGTTTTGTGGGCTTCTTTCGGCAGCGTGGCGTCGTGGAATTCGCGGGCGGTGTCGGGGTCGAGGCTCAGGTTGAACTGATCCTCCCAGCGGAATTCGAAGCGCGCGCGGCTCACGGCGTCGTCGCGCAAGCGCGCGGCGGGGTGGCCTTTCGCCAAATCCGAAGCGTGCGCCGCTAACTTGTAGGTGATGACGCCGGTTTTCACGTCGTCGCGGTCGGGTAGGCCCAGATGCTCCTTCGGCGTGACATAACAGAGCATCGCCGTGCCGAACCAGCCAATCATGGCCGCGCCGATCGCTGAGGTGATGTGATCGTAACCGGGCGCGATGTCGGTGGTCAGCGGCCCTAGCGTGTAGAACGGCGCCTCGCCGCAGATGGCGAGCTGCTTGTCCATGTTCTCCTTGATCTTGTGCATCGGCACATGGCCGGGGCCTTCGATCATGGTTTGCACGCCGTGCTTCCAGGCGATCTTGGTCAACTCGCCCAAAGTTTCTAATTCGGCGAATTGCGCGGCGTCGTTGGCATCGGCGATGCTTCCCGGGCGCAGGCCGTCGCCGAGCGAGAAGCTCACATCATACGCGCGCATGATTTCGCAGATCTCTTCGAAGTGCGTGTAGAGGAAGCTCTCCTTGTGGTGGCTCAAGCACCATTTCGCCATGATCGAGCCGCCGCGCGAGACAATGCCGGTGACGCGTTTCGCGGTGAGGTGGATGTAGGCCAGCCGCACGCCCGCATGCACAGTGAAATAATCGACGCCCTGTTCGGCCTGTTCGATCAAAGTGTCCCGGTAGACTTCCCAGCTCAAATCCTCGGCCACGCCGCCGACTTTTTCCAACGCCTGATAGATCGGCACCGTGCCGATCGGGATCGGCGCGTTGCGGATGATCCAGTCGCGGATGTTGTGGATGTTGCGGCCCGTGGAGAGGTCCATCACCGTGTCGGCGCCCCAGCGGATCGCCCACACCATCTTTTCCACTTCCTCGGCCATCGAGGAAGTGACGGCGGAATTGCCGATGTTGGCGTTGATCTTGGTGAGAAAATTACGGCCGATGATCATCGGCTCAAGTTCGGGATGGTTGATGTTGGCCGGAATGATCGCCCGCCCGCGCCCGATCTCGCTGCGCACGAATTCCGGCGTGACGAAATCGGGGATGGAGGCGCCAAAAGATTCGCCGTCGCGACCAATTGGGTGTGTGTCACCCATTTCGCGCCGCAAATTCTCCCGGATCGCCACGAATTCCATCTCCGGCGTGATGATGCCGCGGCGCGCGTAGTCCAGCTGGGTCACGCACGCGCTGCCCTTCGCGCGCAGCACTTTGTGCTTCACCGGGAAGGCAGGCGTGAGTTTTTCGGGGCTGAGATTGCCGTTGTCCTCCGGCTTTACATCGCGGCCTTCGATGGCTTCGACATCGCCGCGCGCCAGCACCCAGGCCTCGCGCGCGCGCGCCAAGCCTTTGTCGATATCGATCACCATGTCCGGATCGGTGAACGGCCCGCTCGGATCGTAGAGCGTCAGCGGCGGCTCGTTCGCGCTCGGATGCAGCGCTACTTCGCGGAACGGCACGCGCAGATCGGGGTGTGCGCAGCCTGATGCGTACACCTTGCGCGAGCCGGCGATGGCGCCGGTGCTCACGCTCGGCGCCGCGAAAGCTGACGCCGGTTCGGGTTTGTTCATCGACGGGCTTTCATCTTCGCGGCGCTTCCGCGCGCAGGGTGCCGGCGATGTAGCCGGTATAGGATAGCCAGACGCCAAGCAGGGCGATGACGCAGCCGGCGATGGGCATGACCATGGGTTGCGTGATGACGTAAACGCCAGCGTCGCGCACCAGCGCCGGCGCCAGCAACAGCAGCGCGCCGCGCGCCAGCATAAGCCAGCCGATCACGGAAACGATGCCGGCGGTGATGGTGTCCCAGCGTTGATGCAAGGCGATAAGCCCGAGCCCCACAGCCAGCGTGGTGAAACCCGCGAGCACCATCAAGGCGTCATTGCCGAGGAAATCGCCAAGCATGGCGCGCATGCGCGCGTGCTGCGAAATCAGCATCACGCCAGCGACCGCGAACAATGGCCCGATGATGCGCGCGAGGATGAATGTGACGTCCGGTTTCATGTGTCTCTCCCTACGCCGGCATAACCCGGATCAGGTTCGCGGGTCACGGGCCGGCTTGCCCGTATCTCAGCTGCTCTCGCGCAGCCCCCCGGAGAAAGTGGAACACTAGACACACGACACGCCGCGTCAAGCGTTGCGCGGGACCTGGGGGATGCGATACCAGCGCTCAGGAGGCGCGCATGGGATCGCCGGCGGAATATACGATACTGGTTCTGCTGGTGGCGGTCGGCGCTGGGCTTTGGACCGTTTATGACCGGTTGGTTCAGGTGCAGCGTGATGTCGAGGCACTGAAGCGCAAGCTCGGCGTCGATGAGCCGCCCGAAGCTTAGCGCTCTGCCTTCGCGAACGCGAGCACCGCCCAGCCAGCGACGAGCGCCAGTCCCCCGATGGGCGCCGCCACAGTGAACGCACGCGCGCCCGAAAGCGAAATGGCGTAAAGCGCGCCCGCGAAAAGCGCCGCGCCGCCAAGGATGAGCGCGCCCGCTATAGCATTGAGCCGGCCTTCGCGATTGGCGATGGCCAAGCCCGCGCAGGCCGCGCCCATGTGCACGAAGGCGGCGAGCTCAATGCGGTCGAGGTCCGCCGGCTGAAGCATATTGCGCAACGGGTGGGACGCCGCAATCAGCATGCCGAGCGCAGCGAGGCCGCTGAGCGCCGCGCAGATGTTTATCATTCGCATCCTTGACCCCAATGTCGCGCGACGGCGCGACGCATGGAACGATTACACCTAATCGGTCAATTGTATTTTCCATGACCAATTCAAACGCCGCCAATTGGGCGATAGGCAAAAGGGTGGTGCATTGGGGCATCGCGCTGGCGGTGCTCGTTGCGTTGTTGGCGCCGAAGCCGGACGATGGCTCAGGTCTGTTGCATATAGCGGCGGGAACGACGGCGCTCGCTTTGGTGCTTGTGCGCTTGAGTTGGCGTCTCATCGGTGATGTCCGTCCATATTTTAAGGACGCGTTGCGGCTGAAGGCGCCGGGCTTGGCGAAAGGCGCCCGCGGCCTGGCGCCGCTCCTGCTGCAAGGGGCTCGGCTCGGTGGCTTTGCCTTCATGGCGCTTATTCCCGTCGCCGCCGCGCTGGCGCTGACTGGCATTGGACAGGGCGAGGATTCACTGTTCCTGGAAGCGCATGAAGTGGCGGGCAAAATGATCATGGTGCTCGCCATTGCGCATGCGCTGGCGGTGATCGCGTTCACGATCATCATGAAATACGACCTGTTCAACATCAGTCTGGTCGGCGGCGCGCGTGCGTTCGGCGAGGGCGGGGCGCGTGGGCTTTGGGGCATGGCGCTGGGCGCGGCTTTCGGGCTGGCGGCGCTTGCCTATGTGTGGGGTCCATTTGAAATAGCCACCAAGGCCGCGGCGCTAAGCGAGCACGGCGAGGGCGGCGGCGAATACGGCGAGGATGATTAGAGCACAAGCCGTTCGTTTTTATGGGCCTCGGAATGCCGCTTCGCGCCATCCGGGGATGGGTGTCGAAGCGATTCAATTTGAACGGAAAGCTGCTCTAGTGAGCCCCGGGGCCGTCGAAGCGGAAATAAAGTGAGCAGCCCTCAACCCACCCTGTTCCGCACCAAATCATCCACGACGCTTGGATCGGCGAGGGTTGAGGTGTCGCCCAGATTGCCCAGTTCGTTCTCGGCGATCTTGCGTAAGATCCGCCGCATGATCTTGCCGGAGCGCGTCTTCGGCAAGCCTGGTGCGAATTGGATCACGTCGGGCCGGGCGATGGCGCTGATTTCGTGAGCCACCCAGCGCTTCAATTCATCGATTAGCGCCGGCGCGCCTTCTTCGCCAACATTCAGCGTCACAAACGCATAAATCCCGGTGCCCTTGATGTCGTGGGGATAGCCGACGATCGCCGCCTCGGCCACTTTGGGGTGCGCCACCAAGGCGCTTTCGATTTCCGCCGTGCCGAGACGGTGGCCGCTGACGTTGAGCACGTCATCGACGCGCCCAGTGATCCAATAATAGCCGTCCTCATCGCGGCGGCAGCCGTCGCCGGTGAAGTATGTGCCGGGATAGGTGCGGAAATAAGTTTCGAAGAAGCGCGCGTGATCGCCATACACCGTGCGCATCTGGCCCGGCCATGAATCGAGCAGCACCAGATTGCCGCTGGCCGCGCCTTCAAGGACATTGCCTTTTTCATCCACCAAAGCCGGCTTGACGCCAAAGAACGGTCGCGTCGCCGAACCCGGCTTCATCGCCGTGGCGCCAGGTAGGTTGGTGATCAGCGCGGCCCCGGTTTCGGTTTGCCACCAGGTGTCCACGATGGGGCAGCGCCCGTCGCCGACGACGCGGTGATACCAGAGCCATGCTTCCGGATTGATCGGCTCGCCCACGGTGCCCAACAAGCGTAACGAGGCGCGCGACGTGCGCTGCACCGGCCCATCGCCTTCGCGCATCAAGGCGCGCAGCGCTGTTGGCGCGGTGTAGAAGGTGTTGACCTGGTGCTTGTCGATTACTTCCCAGAAGCGCGATGTGCTTGGAAAATTCGGCACGCCCTCGAACATCAAAGTCGTCGCGCCGTTCGCCAGCGGGCCATAGACGATATAGGTGTGTCCCGTCACCCAGCCGACGTCGGCCGTGCACCAGAAGGTGTCGCCCTCGTGATAATCGAACACGTATTGGTGGGTCATGCTGGCGTAGACCAGATAGCCGCCGCTGGTGTGCAGCACGCCCTTGGGTTTTCCGGTTGAGCCGGAGGTGTACAGGATAAAGAGGGGATCCTCCGCGCCCATCGGCTCGGGCGCGCATTCGGCGGATACCTTCTCTGCTTCATCTTCGTAGGTCACATCGCGTCCCTCCTGCATCGGCACGCCGGCGCCGGTGCGGGTGACGACGATAACGCTGACCACTCCTGCCGCGTGCTCCAACGCTTCGTCCAAATTGGCCTTGAGCGGAATAATCTTGCCGCCGCGCACGCCCTCATCGGCGGTGATGACGCATTTGGAATTGCAGTCCTTGATCCGGTTGGCGAGGCTCTCAGGGGAGAAACCGCCGAACACCACGGAGTGAATGGCGCCGATGCGGGCGCAGGCGAGCATCGCATACGCCGCTTCCGGGATCATCGGCATATAAATGGTGACGCGGTCGCCGCGTTTGACGCCTTGCGCCTTCAGCACATTGGCGAAGCGGCAGACCTCCGCGTGCAGTTCGCGGTAGGTGATGTGTTTGGACTGCGAAGGATCGTCACCTTCCCAGATGATGGCAATCTGATCGCCGCGCGCACCGAGATGGCGGTCGATGCAATTGGCGGAGACGTTGAGTACGCCGTCCTCGTACCAGCGGATACGGAAGTCGGCTTCGTTGAACGAAGTGTCCTTCACCTTGGTATAGGGCTTGATCCAATCCAGCCGCCGCCCATGCACGCCCCAAAACGCCTCCGGATCGGCGCAAGCCGATGCATGCATCGCCCGGTAGCCGACATCATCGACATAGGCGCGGCGGGCCCATTCGGGCGGGACGGGGAGCGTGGCGGGGTTGGACATTTTCCTGTTCCTTGGGGCGTTTCCTCAAGCGCTTTTATGGACCGTTGGCGCCCTCGCCGGCAACGTAGCGTTGGCCGCTGGCGGTTCATATTTCACTCAGTGCGCCACGCTCGCCGCACGGCGGAACACGGTGCGGATGGTGAAGTTGGAGACCAGCCGACGCACGCCGGGCAGGCGCGACAAAGTTTCGTGGTGGACGCGCTCGTAGCGATCATCGTCGGCCAGCACGATGCGGAGCAGATAATCGCTTTCGCCGGTCATCAAATGGCAATCCTGTACTTCGCGGCAGAGCGCCACCGCGCGCTCGAATGCGGCCATGGTTTCGGAGCGCTGGTTGTCGAGCGTGACGGCGACAAACACCGTCGCGCCGCGCCCGAGCGCTTTCTCCGAGAGGATCGCGGCATAGCCCTCGATTACCCCAGCTGCCTCCAACGCCTTGACGCGGCGGTGGCAGGCGGACGGGGAGAGGCCCACGCGCTCGGCCAGGGCGGCGCTGGTGAGCACGCCGTTGCGCTCCAACGCGAGCAGGATTTTGTGGTCGAAGGGGTCGGCGGTGACGGGAGTTTGTTGCGACATGGACGCAAGAATGCACGAAAGTAGGCGCGCGGAACACAGCTGGCGCCAATATATCGAAGAAAATGCGCCCGCTATGGGATAATCAAGCACTGAAGAACCCCCTCCCCTTGAGGGGAGGGGGCAGGGGGCAGGGTGA
>JBEBHQ010000062.1:0-10988 GCA_040080805.1 Terricaulis sp.
CCCACCCCCTCCCCTCGAGGGGAGGGGGAGTGCGACATGTTTTCTACTCCTTGAAGCAGCGCAATGATCCTGGCCGCGTATCGCCAGCGTATCGCCGCCGGCGAGCTCACGCCTGACGCCAATCAGGCGCGCGCGGCCGAGGGATTGGAAAAGCTGGCGGGGGAATTGGAGCATTGGCGACCTGGCGCCTGGCTTGGCAAACAGCTAAGGCCGCGCGGGCTTTATCTTTGGGGGCCGGTGGGGCGCGGCAAGTCCATGCTGATGGATTTGTTTTTCGAAGCCGCGCCGGTGAAGAAGAAGCGCCGCGTGCACTTCCACGAATTCATGCAAACGACGCACACGCGCCTGCGCGAGGCGCGCGCGAGCGCGGCGGGGCAGGATCAATTGATCGCGCATGTCGCCAGCCAACTCGCCGATGAAGCGCTTCTGCTGTGCTTCGACGAAGTGCAGGTCAGCGACATTGCCGACGCTTTGATCCTGGGGCGCTTGTTCGAGCGTTTGTTCGCCGATGGAATCGTGATCGTCGCCACCTCCAATCGGCCGCCGGATGAACTCTACAAAAACGGGCTCAATCGCCAGCTGTTCTTGCCGTTTATCGCCATGTTGAAACAGCGGCTTGATTTGCTTGAAGTCGCCGGGCCGCGCGATTTTCGGCTGGCGCAATTGTTGGCCGCGCCGATTTACTACTGGCCGCTCGGGCCGGCCGCCGACGAAGCGATGGAGCGCGCCTGGGCGCGGCTGACATTTGGCGCCGCCCCGCAAGCGCTGACGCTGGATGTCGGCGGACGGGCGTTGCGCGTTGAACGCGAAGCGGCGGGGGTGGCGCGGTTTTCGTTCGAGGATTTGTGCGCGCGGCCCCTAGGCGCGGCGGATTATCTTGAAATCGCCGAACGCTTCCACACCGTTCTGCTTGAGAACATCCCCAAGCTCACGCCCGCCATGCGCGAAGAAGCCGCGCGCTTCCGCACCTTGATCGACGCTCTCTACGAGGCGAAGGCAAAGCTGGTCGCTTCCGCCGAAGCCGAACCCGCCGCGCTCTATCCCGCCGGCGACCAAAGCTTCGAGTTCGAACGCACCGCCTCCCGGTTGATGGAAATGCGCTCCGAAAGTTACCTCTCGCTGCCGCGCCGCGACGCGGAATGGAAGCGCGGCGTGGTGGAGTAACGCCTATGGACCGCCGGCGCCCTCGCCGGCTCTTGTTGTTTTGATACAACCCCATGCCGGCGAGGGCGCCGGCGGTCCATAGGCGTTAGCGCCGTCGCCGCCGACTCGGCGTGCCCAAAATCCCGCGCATCAATTCGCGCACGATGGTGTTGAACACGCCGCTGGCCACGCGCCCGGTTTGTCGTTCGACGGCGGTGGTGCGCGAGCCGCCGGCGCGGCGCGTGTTTCCGCTTGCGCGCGGCTGAGTGCGGACATTCTCTTGGGCCTCGCGCTCGGCTTCGCGTTCTTCTTCGCGGGTCGCTTGCTCCAGGCGTTTAGTCAGGATTTCGTGCGCGCTCTCGCGATCGACGGTTTTTTCGTACTTCTTACGCAAGCCTGACTTGGCGATCATGGCTTGGCGCGTCGCCAGCAATATCGGGCCAACTTGGCTGTTGGGCGGGCGCACCTTGGTGCGCGCCACCACGGTCGGCGCGCCTTTTTCGTCGAGCGTGGAAACCAGGGCCTCGCCGACATTCATTTCCTGAATCTCCTTCGCGACATCGACATTGGCGTTGGCGCGGAAGCTCTGTGCCGCGGCGCGCACGGCCTTCTGGTCGCTCGGCGTGTAGGCGCGCAGCGCGTGCTGGAAGCGGTTGCCGAGCTGGGAAAGCACCATGTCGGGGACGTCCGTTGGTGATTGCGTGACGAAATAGACGCCCACGCCCTTGGAGCGGATCAGCCGCACCACTTGCTCGACGCGGGTCAGCAATTCCTTGGGCGCATCGCGAAACAGCAGATGCGCTTCGTCGAAGAAGAACACCAATTTCGGCTTATCGAGATCGCCGACTTCCGGCAGCGTCTCCCACATCTCCGACATCAGCCACAGCAGAAACGCCGAATAGAGCCGGGGGCTTTGCACCAGCCGCTCGGAGGCCAGCAAGTGCACCATTCCGCGGCCATCGGGGCCGGGCGCGAGTAAATCTTCCAGCGCCAGCGCCGGCTCGCCAAAGAAGCGTTCGGCGCCGTCCATTTCCAATTGGAGCAAACGCCGCTGCAACGCAGCGATCGATTGCGGCGTCACCAGGCCATATTTCTTGCCAATGGCTTCGGAATTTTCGGAGATGTGCGTCAGCAGCGCGCGCAGATCGGCGAGGTTGAGGAGCAAGCCTTCTTTTTTGCCCTCGTTCAACCAATCATCGGCCAGCTTGAATGCAATGGTGATCGCGCCTTCCTGCGCTTCGCTGGCCTCAAGGATGCGCGCCATCAGCACGGGGCCCATTTCGGTGATTGTGGTGCGCACCGGGTGGCCGAGTTCGCCGTACACATCCCAAAACGTTACGGCGGGCGCCTCCGGCGTCAGCGTGATGCCGATTTCCTCGGCGCGCTTGAGCGCCCAGGCGGGCGGCGGCTCGCCCGGGGCGGCGATGCCAGAAAGGTCGCCTTTGATATCGGCGGCGAATACGTTGACGCCCTCGCGCGCGAACGCCTCGGCCAGCGCTTGCAGGGTCACGGTTTTTCCGGTGCCGGTGGCGCCGGCGATCAGGCCGTGGCGGTTGGCGCGTTTGAGCGCCAGGCTCTGCATGCCCTCCGCCGATGCGCCGATCTCGATGTTCGCGGCCATTCTGGTCTCCCACGTTTCGCGCAACAGCTTGGCGCAATGCGGGTTTCCGGCGCAAGCGCCTGGCGGCGGGTTTCGGCGCAATTCCAGGGGGCGTGCGCGGGCCTGTTTCGGTTGCATGAAAAGAGCTCCGCGCCCGGAGCAAAATTGAAGTTGCGAATCAGCGTTAAAGATGTATCGCTTTTTGCGAAGGACGCCGTTGCGGCTTGGCTCATAACGTGAGCGGAACTAGCGTGCGGCGCGCTTCGAACTTGAGTTGGCGATCGTCAGTTTGACGCTACTGGTCGCGACCTGGGGCCTTTGGGGGGCTTTCGATTCGCGCGGCTCGTAGCGTCCCATCGGAACAGGCCTCCGCGTGCGTCCCCCACCCAGCCTGCTGCGAGGCCTGCAGGCGCCGTCGGACAGCTTGTCCCCGTCCGGCGGCGCCGCTCTGACTCCTCGCTCACCCAATCTTCTCCGCAAATCATGCCGTTCCAGTTGCGCCATACGCACAGGCGGTTAGGTTCGCGCCCAAAATCTAAAGGACGCTTCGCCATGGATGCTGCCGCGCGCGCGCACCTCTCGCCTTCCGCCGATCAGTTCATTGCAACCGCCATCGCCGGTCCTTGGCCGGCCTTCCGCGCAAACGGGGCCATGGACGTTGCCGCCGAAGCGTTCCTGCGGGGATTGTACGAGGATGCTTCCACCGATGAACTCGGCGACCTCACCGCCGCGGACCTTGCCGCGCTCGCGCATGATTTTTGGATCTGGCGCAGCGAGCGTGCGCCGGACGAACAATCCTCGCGCATCCGCCGCGGTGTCGGCGCGGGAGGCCGCCAGCTCGACCGCGACGTTCTGGAAATTGCCGGCCCCGACATGCCGTTTCTGGTCGATTCGGTGATGGGTGAATTGGCGGACCAAGGTGTCGCGGCCTTGGCGATGTTTCACCCCTTGGCGCCCGCCTCGAAGGGGCAGGGCCGGGATTCGCTGATCCAAATCCATGTGCCGCGATTGTCGGCGCAGCGGACCAGGGCGCTGCACGAAGGCGTGCGCGCCTCTTTGGGGGATGTGCGCGCCTCGGTCAGCGATTTTCAGGCCATGCGCGATCGCATGCTGGCCTGCGCCGCCGAGCTTGAAGCTTCCCGCTCGAACGCCGCGAAAGAGGACGTGACCGAAGCGGTGGAATTGTTGCGCTGGCTTGCCGCCGATAAGTTCACGTTCCTAGGCGCGCGTGATTATGTCTACGCGCGTGACGCGTCAGGCGCCTTCAAAGCCGATGAGCCCGATATCCTCAAGGACACTTGCCTTGGCGTGCTGCGCGACACCGAACGCTACGTACTGCGCACCTCCGCCGAGCCGATGGTGCTGACGCCGGAACTGAAGCGCCTGGTCGCCGAGCCCGCGCCGCTGATCGTGGCGAAATCGACACTGCGTGCGCGCGTCCACCGCCGCGCCACCGCCGATTACGTGGGCGTACGCCGCTACAACGATAAAGGCGAGGCGATTGGTGAAATCCGCTTCGTCGGTTTGTTCACCAGCGAATCCTTCACCGAGCCGACGCGCAATATTCCGGTGCTGCGCCGTAAAGCCGAATGGGTGATGGAACAGGCGAGTTTCGCCGCCGGCGGGCATAATGCCAAGACACTGCGTAAGATCATCGAATATTACCCGCGCGAAGAGCTCTGGCAGATGTCGCGCGAGGAGCTGCACACAGTCGCGCGCGGCATCCTGCACTTGCTCGATCGTCCGCGCGCGCGCGTCTTCCCGCGCCGTGACCGCTTCAACCGTTTCGTCACCGCCTTGGTTTATATCCCGAAGGACCGTTTCAATTCCGAGCTGCGTGAGCGTGTCGGCGAGGCGATCGCGCGCGCCTATGGGGGCGCGGTAGAGAGTTTTCAGCCGCAATTGGGTGAGGGCCAACTGGCGCGTGTCTTGTTCGTGATCGGCGATATCGAGAAAACCCGTCCTGATCCCGATCCGCTTACGCTGGACAACGAGATCGCCGCGCTTACGCGCACCTGGGAGGACGAGTTCGCGGACGCGCTGCTGCGCTCGGATTTGTTCGACGCCGCCGCGCGCGAAGAGGCCGAGGCCCATTTCGATGGCGCCTTCACCGCCGCCTATCGCGAGCGCTACCCGGTCGAGGAAGCGCTGATCGACACAGCGGAAATCCTGGCCGCTGGCGACACTGAAATCATCCGCGCGCGCGCCTACAGGCTCAAGGGCGACGCCGACAATATCATGCGCTGCAAATTCTATGCGCGCGGCGACGTACTGGCGCTCTCGGCGACGGTGCCGATCCTTGAAAACATGGGACTGTTTGTCGATTCCGAGGTGAATTTCGAACTCCTGCTCAGGGCTGGGCCATTGCATCCCGCTCAGCGCATTTTCGTCCACGACATCGAGACTCGCTCCGCCGACGGCAAGCCGATTGATCTCGCCAAGGCGGGTGAAAAATTCGAGCATGCGTTCGCGGCGATCTGGACTGGCAAGGCCGAAAGCGATGGGTTCAACCGCCTGATCCTGACGTTGCCGTGCACGTGGCGCGAAGCGGCGCTCATTCGCGCGTTGGCCCGCTACCGCCAGCAGAGCGGTCTCGATCCGACTCAAGCCGTGCAAGAGCAAGCACTGGCCGCCAACCCTAAAATCGCGGCTTTGGTGCTGGCGTTGTTCAAGGCGCGCTTCGATCCGAACCTGCCCGAAACCATGGAGACGCGGCGCATACGTTCGGGCCGGCTCGAATTTATGGTCGAGGCCGCGCTCAATGAAGTGGTGAGCCTCGATGAAGATCGCGCGCTGCGGCGCATGGCTCATCTCGTCACCGCGATGCGGCGCACGAATTATTATCAGCCGGGCGCCGACGGCGAGCTGAAGTCCTACATGTCGTTCAAGATTGACTCGCACGCGGTCGCTGAACTGCCCGCACCGAAGCCGTATCGCGAAATCTGGGTGGCCAGCCCGCAAGTCGAAGGCGTGCATTTGCGCTTTGGCCCGGTTGCGCGCGGAGGATTGCGCTGGAGTGACCGGCGCGACGACTTCCGCACCGAAGTGCTTGATCTGGTGAAAGCGCAGCAGGTCAAGAACGCCATCATCGTGCCGGTGGGCGCGAAGGGCGGTTTTTTTCCCAAGCGCTTGCCGCCGCGCGGCGCGCCGGGTTTTCAGGAAGCGGGCATCGAAGCCTACAAGACCTTCCTGCGCGGCCTGCTCGATATCACCGATAATATAGATGGCGATGCGGTAAAGCCCCCGAAGAGCGTTGTGCGTTGGGACGATGATGACGCCTACCTCGTCGTCGCCGCCGACAAAGGCACAGCCACGTTCTCCGACATCGCCAATTCCATTTCCGCTGAATACGGCCATTGGCTAGGCGATGCGTTCGCTAGCGGCGGATCGGTCGGCTACGATCACAAAGCCATGGGCATCACCGCCAAGGGCGCCTGGGAGGCGGTGAAGCGGCATTTCCGCGAAATCGGCAAAAACATTCAGGAGCAAGAATTCACCGTCATCGGCGTCGGCGACATGTCGGGCGATGTGTTCGGCAACGGCATGCTGCTCTCGCGCAAAATCCGGCTGCTGGCGGCTTTCGATCACCGCGATATTTTCATCGACCCCAATCCCGCCGATTGTGGGGCGTCCTGGGCCGAGCGCAAGCGCCTGTTCGATACCCCGCGCACGTCCTGGACCGACTATAACGCCAAGCTTATTTCGAAGGGCGGGGGCGTGTTCCCGCGCAATCTGAAATCCATCCCGGTCAGCGCGGAGATGGCCGCGCTCACGGGGCTGACCAAGCCGCAAGTAACGCCGGCCGAGCTGATGTCGGCGTTGCTGAAGAGCCCATGCGAACTGCTCTGGTTTGGCGGCATCGGCGCCTACATCAAGGCGCGTGCGGAGAGCCAATCCGAGGTCGGCGACAAAACCAACGATGCGATCCGCGTCGATGCCGAGGATTTGCGGGCGCAGGTCATTGGCGAAGGCGCCAATCTCGGCGTCACCCAAAAGGGCCGCATCGCCTTCGCCAAATTCGGGAACAACGGCGCTGGCGGTCGTTTGAATACCGACGCCATCGACAATTCCGCTGGCGTCGACACCTCCGACCACGAGGTCAACATCAAGATATTGCTCGGCGATGTTATCCGCGCCGGCGCGCTGAAAGCCGACAAGCGCGACAAGCTCCTTGAATCCATGACCGACGAAGTTGGCCGCCTGGTGCTGTGCGACAATTACGATCAGACCCTTGCCATTAGTCTTGCGCAGGCCAGCGCCGCCGCTGACCTCGATAGCCACGAACGCTTCATTCAACGCCTCGAATCCGCCGGCAAGTTGTCGCGCGGCGTGGAGGGTCTGCCGTCCGCTCTGGAAATCGCGGCGTTGCGTGGAAGCAAGCTGGGGCTGACGCGCCCGGAACTCGCTAAGCTCGTCGCTTACGCCAAAATTGATCTGTTCGACGCCTTGGTCGCCAGCAATACGCCCGACGACCCGGCGTTTGTCGAACCGCTTAAATGCTACTTCCCCAAGGAGGTCTGGCAATTTGAAGCGCAGATGGCGACGCACCGGCTGCGGCGGGAGATCATCGCCACCCAATTGGCCGACGATGTGGTCAATCGTTGCGGGCCCTCGTTTGTCGATCGCGTCCGGGAGATTTCGCGCGCCGAACCGGTGGCGATCGCCTGCGCGTTCGAAGTTGCGTTGCGCATTTTCGACCTTGAGGCCTTTGCCGATCGCATCAACGCGCTTGACAACAAAGTCCCCGCCGCCGCCCAAACCGCCCTGCACCAATCGGTCACCAATGCACTGCGCCGGCTGGTCATCTATCTGTCGCGGCACGCCGGCTTTGAGCGCGAAAACCCGCCCTCGATCCTGGACCTGGTGGCGCGCTATCGTGAGCCGGTGCTGCAACAGCGCGCCCACCTCTGGGATGAACTCAGCGAGGGCGAGCGCGCGGGCGTAGAGGCGCGGCAATCGGCGTTGGCCGATCTGGGCGCGCCGCGGGAATTGGCGCGCGAGGCGGCGATGTTGACGCCGCTCTCCACCGCCCTCGACGTGGCTGATCTTTCCCGCCAATCGAGCTGGCCGATCCACGCCGCCGCGCTGCTCCATTGTGTGATTGGCGCCGAGCTTGGGCTCGATGCGCTGCGCGAAACCGCGGGCTCGCTGACCTTGGAGCAGCATTGGGATCGCCTGGTCGTGCGCCGCGCGGCGGAAGACTTCGCTGAAACGCAGCTCAAACTGGCCGAGGCGGCGGCGCGTGCGATCGGCACACCGCCCCAAACCGCGGATGTCGCCTGGGTGACGGGCGCGGCGCGCGATTGGATCGCCTCCATTGGCCAGCCCGCGCAGCGCGCGCGAGAAGCCTATGGCGAACTCAACGCGCAGGGCGCCTGGACCTTCGCCAAGCTGATGCTGATTTCCGCCGAACTGAACGCGCTCGCCAGCGCGGTTCGCTAAGCAATATGGACCGCCGGCGCCCTCGCCGGCTCTCGTTTGTGCGTGACGCGACGCATGCCGGCGAGGGCGCCGGCGGTCCATATTGCTAGAGCGCCGCGATCAGCTCGCGCAACATTTCTTGCTCACGCGCGGTGGCCGCTGGATTGTAGCGCACGCGCGGGTCTTCGGCTTGCGCGTCTTCGAAGGCGTGGGTGGCGTCTTCAAACACCACGATGTTGAGCGGCGCCCCGCGAAGGCGCTGGCGCTCAAGTGGTCCGCGCGGCGTGCCGACGATGTAATCGCGCCCGGCCAAGATGGCGACGCTGCGCGGGGCGATGCGCCAATCGCGCCGGCCCGTATAGCTGCCCACGCTGGCGTAGGGATAAACAATCATCGCCCCCGCCAACCCTTCGAGAGGTTCGCGCGGCAGCCCCTTAAGTCCGGTGACGCGCGCCATTTCAGCGCCGGAGCGCAGCGCCAGCGCGTCCATGATGGTCCAGCCGCCATGGCTCCAGCCCATCGCGACGACGCGCTGGTCATCGGCCCAAGTCTGCCTGCGCGCCCAGGCCAACGCCGCGTACAAATCGCCCGCGCGTTCGCGGCCCTGCAAGCGCGCGCCGGTGCATACAGTGGCGAAGGCGCCGATGCGGCTGATGCGCCGGTGCGCGAATGAGTCAACAACGACAGCCGCCGCCCCAGCGTTGGCGGCGACGTGCGCCATGTCCTCGATGAACGGGCGCGGGCCTCCACATCCGTGCAGCATGATCACAACCGGGAACGGCCCCGCGCCTTCGGGGCGCACAAGAGTGAAGTGCGGTTCAAGCCGAGCGACACGCTGGTCGAGGCTTTCAGCGGATGCGGGCATCAGGCTTCCCAGGGCAAAGAAAAGAGCGGCGAAGACGAGCCCCTGGCGCTGCGCTGCAAATCCGCTAGATTTCCGTGATCTTTGTGAGGGTAACACGATGTCATTCATTCGATCCGTGCTTGTTTTGGGAATTGTCGGTGTGCTGGCGGCGTGCGGGCAGATGACGGGCGCCAAGGACAAAGCCGCGCCGGTTGTCGAAAGTGAGACCACTACGCCGGCCGCCGCTGAAGCTGCGGGCGGCAAGCCTGCGGGTGACGAGGCCGGTAAGCCGGAAGCTCCCGCGCAAGCGCCAGCAGGCACGCAGCCCGACAAGCCCAGCTGAGCTGTCAGTGCCGGAAGTGGCGCATGCCGGTGAACACCATGGCGATTTCGGCTTCGTCGGCGGCTTTGATCACTTCCTCGTCGCGGATCGAGCCGCCGGGCTGAATCACGGCTGTCGCGCCGGCCTGGATGGCTTGCAGGAGGCCATCGGGGAAAGGGAAGAAGGCGTCGGACGCGCACACCGAGCCGATGGTTTTGGGGTCGCTCCAGCCCGCGGCGTGCGCTGCGTCTTCGGCTTTCAGCCGCGCCACACGGGCTGAATCCACGCGGCTCATCTGTCCCGCGCCTATGCCGACAGTGGCGAGGTCGCGGACATAGATGATGGCGTTCGACTTGACGTGCTTGGCGACGCGAAACGCGAACACCATGTCGCGAATCTGCGCCTCGGTTGGTTTTTTCTTGGTGACGATTTTCAAATCCGCGGCGCTGACGCGGCCATTGTCGCGGTTTTGCACAAGGAAGCCGCCGGACACGGTCTTTACGCTCGTGCCGGGTGTGGCCGGATCGGGCACGCCGCCCGTGATCAGCAAGCGCAGGTTCTTCTTCTTCGCGAACACCGCGACCGCGTCATCGTCCGCTTCGGGGGCGATCACCACTTCGGTGAAGATCTCGGCGATGGCTTCGGCGGCGGCTTTGTCCAGCTTGCGGTTCAAGGCGACAATGCCGCCGAACGCCGACACAGAATCGCACTCAAGCGCGCGTTTGTAAGCTTCGAGCAAGCTCGCGCCTTCGGCCACGCCGCACGGATTGGCGTGCTTGATGATGGCGACTGCCGGCCCCTCGAACTCGGCCGCCAACTCGAACGCGGCGTCGGTGTCGTTCAAATTGTTGTAGCTGAGCTCCTTGCCTTGCAGCTGCCGCGCCGTGGACACGCCGAAGCGCTTTTCGCCGGTAACGTAGAAGGCCGCGCCCTGGTGAGGATTTTCCCCGTAGCGCAGGCTTTGCCTCAGCTTGCCGCCCAGCGCCCGCCATACCGGCGCGCCATCGCCCAGCTGCTCGGCGTACCAGGATGAAATCGCGGCATCGTAGGCCGCCGTGCGCGCGAACGCCTTGGCGGCCAGCTTTTTGCGCAAGGCCAAGCTTGTGCCGCCATGCGCCTTCGCGTCCGCGAGGATCGCCGCCATGTCGTCGGCGTCGGTCGCCACCGCGATGAAGCCATAATTCTTGGCCGCGCCCCGGATCATCGCCGGGCCGCCGACATCGATATTTTCGATGCAGGTGTCGAAATCAGCGCCGCGCGCGACCGTGGCTTCGAACGGATAGAGGTTGACGTAGAGCACATCGAACGGCGCAATGGCGTGCGCTTCCATGGCGCGTACATGATCGGCGTTGTCGCGCAGCGCCAGCAAGGCGCCGTGCACGTTCGGGTGCAGCGTCTTCACCCGCCCATCCATCATTTCCGGAAACCCGGTGATCGCGCTCACGTCCTCGACGGCAATCCCCGCATCGGCGATCGCCGCCTTGGTGCCGCCAGTGGAAACAAGGCGCGCGCCGAGGCCGGAGAGCGCCTGGGCGTGCTCGATCAGGCCGGCCTTGTCGGAAACCGAAATAAGCGCGCGGCGTATGGGGAGGATATCTTGGGGCATATGCATCGCTCAGGCTGGTTGCGTCCCCCTCCCCGTGAGGGGAGGGGGCAGG
>JBEBHQ010000022.1:0-46211 GCA_040080805.1 Terricaulis sp.
AACTGAAGCTCGACGAAGCGACCGGCCACTGGCAGCACGGCCCGATCGATTGGGCGGAGTTCAAGCGGGTCCTGGCCGGCGACGGCCCCATGAACAAGGCGCGCTTGGCCCATCGCCGGCAGGTCGAGGACGATGGTGCCTGGGTGCGCGAAGCCGCACTGGCCTACGCGAACAAGCGGAAAGCCAGAGCCGAAGCGGCGAAAGAGGCAGCGCAATAATACAATGAGCTATCAGAACACGTTCATCACGGTCGCCGACGATTGTCCGGTCGAAACAGGCACCACGCCTCCCGTGCGTGGTGAGACGCCGAGCAGTGCCGTCCTGCAGTACGAATTGCTCTCCAAGTCCCCGTACAAACACACGGAGAAAGAGCTGATCATGATCGTGCATGTGACGCGGCTCGGTCTCACAAGCGCTGAACTGAAGGCGCTGCACGGCGCCCGGCCTCGCCCGGCGGCCGAAAATTTTCTCCGCGCGGCCACCGACGACCCAGGCGTGCTCGACCGCTTCGCCGATTGGATCGACCGTCTCGCCATCGCCGACCCCGAGCTTGCGGCGATCCGCGCTGCTCTGATCACGCTTTTCGAGGCCGGCGCCGGGGCCGCCCCCATTGACCGGGCCGGCCTCAGCCTCCATTTGAGCCGATCGGGTTTGGAACGCGCTGCGGCGCGCGTTACGCGTTGGGAGAAGGATACAAAGCCTCCTGGCCGGAAGGGCCGCCAAGGCAACAGCCCCGAACCCAATTTGGGCGAGTGGCAAGCGCTGATGACACGCCAAGTGGTGCTGCCGGCGATCAGGGAGGAATTGGCGGAATTGAGCCTGGCCGCGGCGCGGGGCGATGACGCCGCGTTCGCCCGCTTCCAGGCGCTGAGCCGCGAAGCAAGAGACATCGAAGCGCGCGCGCGCGAAGCCAAACTTGATGACGACGCTCAAGACGAAAACGAAGCCGATGGCCCTCCTCGCCTAACGGCCTGAAACCTAGATTGATGCTGGAACCGAGACGCTGATGAGCAAGACCGAGACCACCACGACGGAAGAAAAAGACGCCCCCGACGGGCCGATCCTGGATCTCTCCGACGCCGCCGTGAAGAAGATGATCAAGGCCGCCAAGGCGCGCGGCTTTGTCACGCACGAGGAGCTGAACAAGGTCCTGCCGAGCGAGGAATTCAATTCCGAGCAAATCGAAGACGTGATGTCCCAGCTGAACGAGATGGGCATCAACGTCGTCGATAACGAAGAAGAAGGCGAAGCCGCCGAGGACGACACCACCGCGCGCGCCGTCGTCACCCGCGACGAAACCGCAAAGCCGGTCGTCACCAACACTCGCGAAGACGCCGACCGCACCGACGATCCGGTGCGCATGTATCTGCGCGAAATGGGCACCGTGGAATTGCTTTCGCGCGAGGGCGAAATCGCCATCGCCAAGCGCATCGAGGCTGGCCGCGACGCGATGATCCGGGGCCTATGCGAAAGCCCGCTGACGTTCGAAGCCATCATGGTGTGGCGCGACGAATTGCGTGAGCAGAAGATCCTGCTGCGCGACATCATCGATCTTGAAGCCACGTACGGCGCCGAGATGGGCATCGTGCCGCAATCGGCGCCCGGCGTGAACGCCGATGGCCTGGTCGTGCCGCGCACGCCCGAGGAAATCCTCGCCGACGAGGAAGCCGCCAAACTCAAAGCCGAAGCGGAAGCCGAGAACGACAGCGACAGCGAGTTCGACGACGAACAGGCGATCTCGATGTCGGCGATGGAAGCTGAGTTGAAAGAGGGCGTGATGGCGACGCTCGACGCGATCGCCGAGGCCTTCGTCCAATTCCGCAAGCTGCAGGAAAAGCGCATTGATCTGCGCCTGAAGGGCCGGTCCCTGCCCGGCGCGCAAACCGAGGCTTACGAAGGCGCGCAGAACACAATCATCGAAGAGCTGAAGAAGCTCAAGCTCAACAACGCCCGCATCGAGAGCCTGGTCGAGCAGCTCTACGCGATCAACCGCAAACTCATTCAACTCGAAGGCAAGCTGATGCGGCTGGCCGATTCCAACGGCGTCTCGCGTCTGAACTTCCTGGAAGCCTATCAAGGCAGCGAACTCGATCCGAAATGGACCGAGAAGATCGCCGCCAAATCGAAGCAATGGGCCAAGTTTGTTACCGCTGAAATCGACGACATCATCGAAATCCGCAGTGAGATCGGCTCGCTCGCGCAAGAGACCGGCGTGCCGATCGACGAATATCGCCGCATCGTCCACGCCGTGCAAAAGGGCGAACGCGAAGCGCGGCAAGCGAAGAAAGAAATGGTCGAAGCAAATTTGCGCCTCGTCATCTCCATCGCCAAGAAATACACCAATCGCGGCTTGCAATTTCTGGATTTGATCCAGGAAGGAAACATCGGCCTGATGAAAGCGGTCGATAAATTCGAGTACCGCCGCGGTTACAAATTCAGCACCTACGCAACATGGTGGATACGCCAAGCGATCACACGTTCGATCGCCGACCAGGCGCGCACCATCCGCATTCCCGTGCACATGATCGAAACCATCAACAAATTGGTGCGCACGTCGCGGCAGATGCTGCACGAAATCGGCCGCGAGCCGACGCCGGAGGAACTCGCCGAAAAGCTAGGTCTGCCGCTGGAAAAAGTGCGCAAGGTGATGAAGATCGCCAAGGAGCCGATCAGCCTGGAAACGCCGATCGGCGATGAAGAGGATTCCCACCTCGGCGATTTCATCGAGGACAAAAGCGCGATTTTGCCAGTGGACGCGGCGATTCAGTCAAACCTACGCGAAACCACCACGCGCGTGCTCGCGAGCCTCACCCCGCGCGAAGAACGCGTCCTGCGCATGCGCTTCGGCATCGGCATGAACACCGATCACACTTTGGAAGAAGTGGGCCAGCAGTTTAGCGTTACGCGCGAGCGGATCCGGCAGATCGAGGCCAAGGCGCTACGCAAGCTGAAGCACCCGAGCCGGAGCAGGAAGCTGCGGAGCTTTTTGGATAATTAGGGCCATGCGATGATCGCCGAGCGGCAACCCCACCAAATTCATCGTCTGGTGCTTGCCGAAATCCAGTTTCGCCTCGCTTCTGCTGTTCGGATCGCTACGTCCCTGGAGGAACAGCCGCTCGACCTCCCCACAGAATGGGCGCACGGCAAACATACCGTGCGATACGAGGAGGTTGCGCTTCGCCCTGATCAGGCTGAGGTTGCCGCGCAGCTCCTCCAACAATCAGCGACGTTCATAATGGCTACCACGATCCGCGGCGCAGTTCTTTCAGCCGTCGGAGATGCAAAGAACAGCGCTGATCAAAATGTTCGCTGCGCTTATCAAATCGCGCGCATGATCCGGAACGCGTTCGCACACGACCCCATGCGCCCTACGTGGTCAATTGACCAAGACTGCCGCGATCAGGTGTTTGAGGTCCCTGAAGTGATCCGGTTCGATACACGTGACATTGACGGTTGCCCATTGAAATGGACCGATTATGGCGGGCCACTCGCCATCCTACGTCTTGGTCAGTTCGTGCGTTTCGACATTCTCCAAGATGAGCGTCGTGAGAGCAGACCATTTCCGCCGCCGAAGAATGTGATCGTCCAGCAAGGCAATCTAATTCTTCGGAAGATCGATCGGTTACCTGACGGAGTCGTGCCGGTCGAACTGCCCCGAACTGAGGACGGCGGTTATCGGATCGACGACAAGCACGTTATCTACTCCAAGAGCTAATGCTGCGTCATTCCGGACGCGCGCTTTGCGCGCGATCCGGAATCCAGGGGATCGCGGAGCGCCGCGCATTTGCCCCTGGATTCCGGGTTCTCGGCTGTGCCGAGCCCCGGAATGACGGCAACGCCGGACTGTGCTAATCTCCCGCCATGGCCGACACCCTCACTATCACCCTCCCCGCCCCGCTCGCCGACGATCTGCGCTCGGCGGCGGAGGCTTGCGAGCTTTCGGTCGAGGATTACGTGCGCCTGGCCCTCTCGGCGGAGGCGCGCCGCGCCAGCGAGGCCCTTGGCTGGGACGCTGATCCAAACTGGGAACAAGACGTCGCCGATCTCGAAGAATACGACCGCACCGGCGAGGCGGTCGCGTGGGAGGATGTCGAGACCTGGATGAAGAGCTGGGGCAGCGGCAAGGAGCTGCCCATACCCGCCTCCCGCAAACTGAAATAGCCGTGCCTCGGCGCATCGCGGTCTCCAAACGCGCGCGCGCCGACCTCGTGCGTTTGCGCAAATTCATCGCCGCGGAGAGCGAAAGATCGGCAGCGTTTGCAATCGACCGCTTGTTGAAAGGCGTACGATTGCTGCGCGACATGCCTGAACTTGGCGTACAAGTGCGGCCACCCTTCCGCCATCTCATCCTCCCACACGGAACGAGCGGTTATGTCGTACGCTACCGCGTCACTGCCGAGGAAATCGTCATCACCCGCATCTGGCACGGCCGCGAGAACCGACCGCGCTGAGCGCCTCCGCGTTACGCGCCCGCACCACGCTGAAACCCCAGCACCAGCGCGAAGGTGCGGCCGAAGGTGATTTTGCGTAGCGCCGCCGGATCCCGCGCGAAGCAGGCGCGCTTTGCGTCCACGTACCACGGATCGACCAGAACGTCTGGATTCAGGCACAAATTGTACACGCGCAGCTCGCCGGGGATGTCGCCCGGCACACCGAGAACATCCATCACGTACGCGCAATAGATGAAGGGTGACATCACCAATGGGTTGGCGCGCGCATGCACGCCTCGCCAAAACTCCGCCGAATTTGGAACCCCCGCGCGCCGCCGATCAAGGATGGCGTCTTCTATGGCGGAAGCGTCGTCCAGACGCTCCAGCCCGCGATTGGGGTCGCGTTCAGTCTGCGCGCGGCAGCCCGCGATCACGGCCAGGTCGCTGCCTGGCCGGTCGCTCAGCAACAGCTCCATGTGGCGCCAAATGTTGGCGTGCGGCGGCGGGCTAAAATGCACGCCCAGCTTCGAATAGACGCAATCAAAAGCCTTCGGCGGCAAGCTGGATGTTTCCGGATTACCGACCAGTTCGGTGACGTATCGCCCAGGATTTTTTTGGATGTACGCGTCGACATCCTGGTTGCGTCGCCAATAGCCAGTGTCGGCGCCAAAATCATCCGCTCCCCAAGCCTCGACCCCGTAATTCTCATGCAGCCAGGTCGGCAAGGTGGAAAATCCGCAACCGACGTCGAGCACACGCTCGCCGCGGCGCCAATCGCGAATGCGAATGGCCGCCTCGTCGCCGAACCGATCCAAGCGCCAAGCATCGCTATCCACCCGCGGGGGCAGGCGCTGCTCGAGCGACATCTGGTGGAGCGCCGAATAGCGTCCCAATTCCGCCCGACGAAGCACAAGAGGCGCGGCGGCAATCATGACCATGATCCCTTGAGTGAACGCCGCAAATCCAGCAGCAGCAGCCCAACGCGCGTCATCGGCGCGCCGATGCTTTCGGTGTAGGGCCGCGTCAGCACCATTGGATCAAAACAGAATCTGTTGCCCCCGAGGCGCGCCAAATAAGCATTGGCGCCGAACAGCCCGGCGGCGGAAAACAGCGCCGACGCGAGCAGCCTTGGTGAATGGGTCAGCACATCGAGGGTGCGCAAACCGATACTGCCGCCGCCGTCCGCCTCGGCGGCGAGAACAGCGCGGAGAAAATTGACACCCCGATCGCTGGGAAATTGCATGACGATAGCAGCGCGAAGGCTGCGTGCGTCCCGCAAACGTCGGCGAAACTCCGCGTCGCCGAGCACTGCGACAAGCTCTTCAGCCGTCATATCGAGCTTCAGCGTCGGGTCGTCACCATCGGCCAGCCATTTCGCCGACATGTCGCTCAAGCGCAGCCGCGCCGGCGGGCTTGATTCCCTCATCAGACGCTCAAACACCTGCGCCGAGCTCTCGGGAGGGCCTTCGACGCTCTCCTCCAAAACGCGCTGGAGTTTTTCTTCGGTAAAGAACGCGCCGTAGTATTGCGGCACCGAAGCCAGGCTCGCTTCGGCGATAAACCCCTCAGCCGCCGCGTGCAATTGCAGCAAACCCTGCCCTGGCGCCGCGGCCTGGGCTTCATCGATCACAAACGCCGCCCGCCCATCGCCCAGATACTTTGAGCTCCCCTCCGCATCACATCGAGAAAGCAACTCAACGCGGTAACCTCCCGTGTGTGAATGCTCGCGAAGCGAAAACCACAGATCATAGGCGCCTGGATGCAGTTCCGCGATTTCAACGTGCATGGCGCCATCGGCGCTTGGGACCCTTCCCCTCATCGCGCCACACTGCGCGAAATCATATATGGCGTCGGCGGCGTCCTCGCAGCCCACACGCCGCGCCCATATCGTACAAGACGACCGCGCCACATCCCGCAAGCGGACCCGGAGGCCCAGGCCCTGTGATGCCGGCGGCGCTGTGATCGTCGCCACGACGCCATGAAGGGAATCGGTTTTATCCTCGACAAACACGGACCCGCCTGCTTTGGCCGCCTGCAGGGCGCCGCCCCTCGCCGTCCACTCGCATCGCCATCTCTTGGTCATTGCTGGCGCTTTCGATGTGCCGTTCAAACCGCCATCCGGTCCAGTTCGCGTTCGGGAAAGTGCGCGACGTACCAATCCATCGTTGTCTTAAGGCCAGCGGCCAAATCAACCTTCGGCGCATAGCCCAACGCCGCGAGCTTCGACACATCGGGACAGCGCCGCGTTGTCGCGCCCTTGGGCGCGTCACCATGCTGGAACTCGGCCTCGCGACCAAAATACCCGGCAAGTGCGCGGGCGAGGTGCTCGATCGAGACTTCTTCGTCGCGGCCAATATGGTAGATGTTGAGGTGCTGACCACGATCAAGCATCGTCATCACACCATCGGCGAAATCTTCAATAAACACAAAAGCGCGCGTCTGCTTGCCGTCGCCCTGGAGCGGGATCGTCAACGCGCCGCTGGGTTGGTCGATGTGGGCGCGCCAAATTTTGCGCCCGAGATCGGGGATGACATGCTCCCACCCCATGTCCGGGCCGTACACGTTGTGGGGCCGAAAAATCATCACCCGCTCAAAACCCTTGCGGCCCCAATTGAGCGCCATCAGCTCCGAGATAAGTTTGCCGCCGCCATAGGAATAGCGGGGGTTCAGGGGATCGGGCACGACCAAAGGCACGCCTTCCGGCGTCGGCACGATCGGCGGTTGATGGTAGGCTTCCGATGATGAGGCCAGCACCAATTCCGGCACTTTCTCGGCCCGGCACGCATCAAGCACGTTGAGCATGCCGCGCACGGCGATATCGAGGATAAGCTCGGGGTGCTCGTAGAAATATTCAGTGCCGTTGACGTAGGCGAGGTGCAGCACGCAATCCACGCCGCTCGCGGCCTTGCGCACGGCATCGCCATCACGCACGTCGGCTTCGATCATCTCGATGTCGTCGGCGATGTCGGCGATGCGGCGGGGGCGACCGCGTAGATTGTTGTCGAGCACGCGCACTCGCGCGCCCGCTTGCACCAATCGCCGCACGAGCGCCGCACCTATAAAACCGGTGCCGCCGGTGATGAGGTAAGTTTTGCTCACGTCGGCGCCCGCGATAACGAGCGATTGCCAAACGACATGTAGCCCACACCCGCCGGCAGGTGCAGCTTGTCAGATCGGAACTGGCTCCAGAAATCATAGATGATTCCAGGGCTCGCCATGCTTTCCGCCACAGCCGCTAGGTCGGTGCGTTCGAAGATGCGGTGATTGTTGAGAATGAGCGCAATCGAAGCGCCCGCCGTCGCCTCCTCGATCGAACGGCACGGCGCCAAGCCCATCTCACGCACTTCGTCATGACGCGCGATCGGATCGAAACCGCGAAACTCCGCGTGCGGATATTCCGCGCGCATCGCGTCGAGAATCGGTTTGGCCATACTGCCGCGCAGATCGCCGGTTTCGGGGCGGCCCTTGAAGGCAAGCCCCAGCAGCGCCACTATTGCGGGGCGCGCCTTGCCGTTGTGGGCGCTGAGAACATCCCGCACTTGTTCGCGGCAATACTCGACCAGGCGTTCGTTGGTGATGCGGCCCGCGCGCGTGATGGCGGCGAGATCGGCTTGTTGCGCCGCCAGCGGCAAGCTCTGCATCAGAATGTAGGGATCCTTGGACAAACATGGCCCCGCGACCGGACCCGGCAACGCCACGTTGGTGCGATGATAATCGTTGTTGGCGGTGCGGATGACCTCGGTGGCGCTGACGCCGAACTGATCACACAACATCGCCACTTCGTTGGCGAACGCGAAATTCACGTCGCGAGAGACATTATCGACCAGCTTCACCATCTCGGCGGTGTCAAGCGACGAAACGATTTGGATCGTGCTGGTGAAATTGCGGAACAAACCCGCGGCGATGTTGGCGTCCTCAATGGTGTCGGCGCCGACGATCTGTGGCAATTCGCGCAATTCCGTAAGCGCTTGCCCTTCGACGGTGCGCTCAGGACAAAAGGCCAAGTGAAACTTGCGACCCGAGCGCTCCAATATCGGGCGCACGAGCGTGCGTGTGGTGCCTATCTTCACCGTCGAGCGCATGATGATGCAGGCGCCGACTTTTGCCTGGGCGGCGATTTCGCCAATCACCGCCTCCACCATATCGAGCCGCGCGCGGCCGTCTCCGCCAAGCGGCGTTCCGACCGTGACAATGTAATAGTCAGCCGCAAAATCCGTGGGCATGGCCTTGGAGAAACTGAGGGCGCCCCGCCGAACCGCGCGCGCGAGCATCTCGTCCAGGCCGTTCTCGAAAAAATGCGCCTTGCCGAGTTGGAGGTTGCTCAGAATATCGTCGCGAATTTCAAGGCCGTGAACCCGTAAACCGACGTCAGCGGCGACCACTCCCAGCGTGAGCCCGACATAGCCCATGCCAATGACGCAAACCTTGGTTTGTTCGGATGGCTCCGCCACACGCTTCTCCCCGTTACAGCAGGTGCGATTTAACTCCCGCGAAAGCTCATGGCAATGCGCGCCGCCCGCGCCTTGACAGCCCCGCGCCGCCGCCGCAACTAGACTCGGCCCGCGCGCGGGCGTTTGCCGCGAGGGGCGCTATGAAGCTGCATTTGGGCTGTTGGCATCGCCACATTCCAGGCTGGGTGCATGTCGATCTCTGCGATATGCCGCATATCGACCACAAGACCGAAGTCGATGATCTTCACATGATCGCCGACGGCGCAGCTGAACTCGCTTACGCCTCGCACGTGTTGGAATATTTCGATCGTTTTCAGGCGCGTGAAGTGCTGAAGGAATGGCGGCGCGTACTGAAACCAGGCGGAACGCTACGGCTCGCCGTGCCGAATTTCGAGAGCATTATCGAGGTCTACAAGCGCACCGGCGAGTTGGAGCGCACTTTGGGCCTGCTGTACGGGCGCATGGAAATCCAAACCGAAACCGGCCGGCGCATGCTCTACCACAAGACCGTGTGGGACTTTGCATTTTTGAAGGCCGTGCTGGAAGAATGCGGCTTCGAAAACGTGCGCCGCTACGATTGGCAACAGACCGTGCACAAGGATTTTGACGACCACAGCCAAGCCTATTTCCCGCACATGGACAAGGACAACGGACTGCTCATGAGCCTCAATGTCGAAGCCGACAAACCCGCGGAGCCCGCGTGATGGCTTTCCTGCCGCAGATGGAACCTTGGTTTGACGACGAAGAACGCCTGGCGATGGACGCCTACATGCGCGAAGGCGGCTGGCTGACGGAATTCAAGCGCACCGAACAATTGGAGCAGGAGCTGGCAGACTATGTCGGCGCCAAACATTGCGTGATGGTCAATAACGGCACCATCAGCCTGACGCTGGCGGCGCTGGCTTGCGGCGTAAAGGCTGGCGATGAAGTGATCGTTCCTAACTTCACGATGGTGGCCTCGCCCAATTCGGTGAAGATGTTTGGCGCCGCGCCCGTGTTCGTTGACGTCGAGCCGGACACGCTTTGCATGGACATCGCCCTCGCGCGCGCCGCCGTCACGGCGCGCACCAAGGCCATCATGCTGGTGCCGGCGAACGGGCGCTATCCGAAGGCGGGCATCGAAGCGTTTGTGGCCTTGGCGCGCGAACACGATTTGGCGCTGATCGAAGATTCGGCGCAGAGCCTGGGTTCGTTTTACCCTGACGGGCGCCACCAAGGCAGCGTCGGCTTGGCCGGCAGTTTCTCGTTCTCCTCGCCGAAGATCATCACCACCGGCCAAGGCGGCTGCGTCGTCACCAACGATGACGGGGTGAACCATCGCCTACGCCGGCTGAAGGATTTCGGTCGTTCCGGCGGCGGCAACGATGTGCACGACGCCATCGGCTACAACGCCAAATTCACAGAAATGCAGGCGGTGATCGGCTTGGTGCAGATGAAAAAGCTGCCCTGGCGCGTGGAGCGCAAGAAGGACATTCTGCGCCGCTACCAACGCGGTTTGGGGCAAGTCAAGGAAGTGCGTTTCTTCAACCAGGATCTGGCCTGCACCACGCCGTGGTTCATCGATGTGTTGCTCGAGCATGGCCGCGACGAATTGATGGCGTTCCTCAAGAGCAAAGGCATCGGCACGCGGCTTATGTATCCGCCGATCAACAAGCAGATCGCCTATCAAGTCCCCGGCGAGCATCCGGTTTCGAACAGCATTGGCGTTGGCGGCTTGTGGCTGCCGTCGCAAGCGCAATTGAGCGACGAAAAGATAGACGAAATCTGCGGCCTGATCGCGGACTTCTACGCCGGGCGCGTCTAAAGCAGATTCCGTTCAGGTTGAAACACCACCCATTCCCGGGACGTTGCGAAGCAACGGACCCCGGAATGCCGCTTCGCGCCATCCGGGGATGGGTGTCGAAGCGATTCTATCTGAAAAGAAAGCGCCCTAGCTCTCGATCCTGATGCGGTCGCGATCAGCGCCGACATAGGGGCCGTTCTTCACCTCCAGCACTTGGGTTCCATCTTCCAGGATGGTGTAGCCGTGGCCGCCAGCCATGAGCGTGAGTACGTCGCCTTCGCCCGCTACAAGCGTCGCCGCCAGGGCGCGCGCTTCGTTGTAGATACGCACTTCGATGCGGCCCTTGCGGACATAAAGCGTCTCGTGCGTGCGCGTCACCGTGCGCGGCACATCGTTGTGGGTGTGGGCAAGGATGCGTTTGTCTGCGTCGTAGGCCCACATGCCAACTTGCATGAAATCGCTGTCTTGCGAAAAGAAGCTGATCGGCGTGTTGCCCCATTCCTCGGCAGTGAGGTGACGCGCGAGCATCACCTCGCCATCCTTGATCTCATGCACGGCCATCTTGCTCTCCGAGATACCAATCGATGGTGCGTTGCAGGCCCTCTTCCAGGCGGACGCTCGGCGACCAGCCGAGCAACGCGCGTCCGCGAGCGCCATCCACCGTTTTGTACGGCGCGCCGTCGGGCTTGCTCGTGTCCAGCACGATCTCACCCTCGAAGCCGACGATGGCCTTGATGCGTTGGGCGAGTTCCAACACGGACACACCCTCAGCCAGGCCAACATTGATCAGATCGGAAGTCTCCGGGCAGTCGAGCGCGCGGATCATGGCTTCGGCGCCGTCATCCACGTAAATCCATTCGCGCACGGGCTTTCCGGTGCCCCAAACCGTAACGTTCGACGCGCCGCGCCGCTTGCCCTCGACAAATTTCATCACCAAGGCGCCCAGGGCGTGTGAGCGCTCTTCCTCAAAATGATCCCCGGGGCCGTACATGTTGGAGATGACAAGGTTGATCGTCTCCAGCCCGTATTGCCTGCCATAGGCCTTGGCCCCGATCCAAGCGGCCTTGCGTACCATGGCGTAAACCTCGACGCTTTCGTCCATCGGGCCGTCCCAGACTTTGTCCTCCTGGAACAAGTTCAGAGCTTTCGGATAAATGCAGTTCGAAATCGGGTTGACGATGCGCTGTACGCCGCTGATGCGCGCGGCCTCGAAAACATTGGCGACCATCGCCATGTTGTTGGCGAAAATATCAGCCGGGTAGGTCAACCCGAATTTAATTCCACCATGGAAACCAGCGCAGTGCAGCACCTTTTCCGGCCGCACGCGCGAAAACAATTCGAACGCTTGCGCCTTGTCGCGCAAATCAACACCGAGTGACAGCGAAGTGCGTTCATGGGCAAGCTCGCGCGCGGCCAGCAAACGGCATATGCGCTTGCCGACAAATCCGGTGGCGCCGGTGACAAGAATTTTGCCGCGGGTCATGGCGGGGCCACGTCGCTCTGGCGCCACTGATAGTCCGTTGTCATCAACCCCCACACCATCGCGGCGGGATTTTCCAACACATTGAGCGGCGCCATGGGCCAGCGATAGAAATATTCCACGCCATCGATGATTGTCATGATCGGATAGAAAACCCCGCGATTTAGAAGCAAACGCGGCACGATCAGCTCCACCCTATGGCGGACCCCGGCGGCGACCTCGTTCTTGACCTGCCGCCCATGCATGCCAAATCCCGTGACCATAATTCCGTGCGCGGTCCACATCGGCACACCAACGACCAACCGCTTAATCGCCCGCTTGGCCGTGAATTCCAGCACCAGATTGACACCGCCGCCGGGCGCCTCGGTCCAGAGCATGGATTCAACTTCAAGAGCCTCGCGATTGTAAATGAACTCGCCCATGACCGCGCGCAACGCCGCGGGAAGAGTCGCGGGATCAACGGACCCTTCCTCCAAGTCCGGCGGATCGCCCTGCGGATCGTACAATTGCGCCCTGCCCGCCACCACTTGGTTAGGCGCGTCAGCAATCTCGGCCGCGGGGAGGCTTGCTGGCGACGGCGCCATCGACGCCTGTTGTGGAGATTTCGCCTTCCGACGCGGCGCTAACGACGCGCCCGCGCCAGCGCGCATCTTGTCCATTTCAATCGCCCGGTACTTTTCCACCGCTTCGATCGGGTCGCCGAGAAAAGCGGCGCGCCCGCGGTCCAGCACCAGCACTTCATCCGCGAACTGGACGATCGTATCCATCGAATGGCTAACCAGCACCGTTGCCCGCTCGGCGCGCAATTCGTTCATTCGCGCCATGCATTTGTTGTAAAACATGAAGTCGCCGACAGCGAGGATCTCATCGATGACCATGATGTCGGCCTCCACCGCCGTGGTCACCGCGAAGCCGAGGCGCATGCGCATGCCTTGCGAATAAGTCTGCATCGGCCGATCAATGAACTCACCAATATCGGCGAAATCCACTATCGCCTGCTCGATGGCGGCGATGTCACGCCGGCTGAAACCAAGGTAGCCTCCTCGCACGTAGATATTTTCACGGCCTGTAAGCGCGGGATTGAAGCCCGCGAGCAGATCGATCAGGCCGCATGCCTTGCCGCTCAGCCGCGCCTCGCCGCGGTCTGGCTCGAACTCGCCCATCAACACGCGCAGCATGGTCGTTTTTCCCGCGCCATTGTGGCCAATGACGCCAAGCGCATGCCCGCGCCCGACCTGAACGCTAATGTCTTGGAGCGCCCAATAAGTTTCGCTGCGCGGCTCTTCGTCAGGCTGCCGGCTGCTCCAAAACGTCCGCCAGAGCCGGGCCGCCAGCGAGCGCTGCTCGCCCGCTGTCTCGCGCGAGAAGCCCTTCCAGAGTCCCTGTATATCAATCAACGGCGTCACAGATGACCTACAATGACGCGCTCAGCGCGCGCCAGGAAGCGCAGCGATTTTACAAACACGAGCACACCGGCGGCGCACCAGATCGCGTAAGCAATCGGCGCCGACAAAACGCCGAACATCATGAGGTGACGCACATTGTCGATAAATACCGCGAATGGATTGGCCGCGATCCACCCCGCTGGGAGCGGTAGCGGGAAAATGGCAAAGCTGAGGAAGAAGCCGTATTGCAGCACCAGCGGCACGACACGCTCTAGATCCCTGATGGCGGTCGCGAACACCGCGAGGATGAAGCCCGCGCCGAGGAACAAAGGCGCCGCGCCCAATCCGGCGAGCAGCGCCAAGCCGATTTCTCTAGGCGGCTGGAACCAAGCGAGCACCGCGGCGCACAGAGCCGCGCGCACGATGGTATCAAATAGGACATGCAGCACTTTGGTGATCGCCAGCGCCAACAGCGGATAGCCGGTCTGCGCCGCCAGCTGCCCCTTCGCGCGAAATGCCGATAGCGGCGCGGTCACCAAACTGGAAAAGAACATCCACAACGTCGCGCCGATCGTCATGTAGGGCGCAGCGCTGATCCCATCTGGAGGCGTGATGACGCGAAAGGTCGCGAGCGCCAAATAGACGCCAAGCGGCGCAAGCGGCAGCACGATATGCCACACCCAGCCAGCGAACGCGTTTCGCGCTTCGCCCGCCATCTCCTGCAGGAAATCGCGCCAGATGTGCAGCGCGACCTGCACCCACCTGGGCGAACGTGGCGATTGGACGTTGGACGTCATCATACTCCGGGCGGCTCAATTGTCAGCTTTTGGCATGAACGCCGGTTCGTTGCGCAATCCGCTCTTCCATCAACGTTTCCGCAAACCTGAAATCAGCGATCTCATCAATATCGACCGCCTCCAACCGATCCATTGGAAACAGGAGCGGGCGCTTGCCGATGCGATGGCTGCGCTTCTTGAAACTCTCCTCGGTGAAAATATAGATGTTGGAATTCTCCTCATACACTGGCGGCAAGTCCTGCGTCGGAATCAATTCCTCGGGATTGTGGTTGAGTGCGGAGCCATCGGCGTTGAACAGCCGCGTCTTATGCACGGTGACGGAGAACAAACTATCATGATCGCCCGGCGTGAAATAGGTGGCGATCGCGCGCGAAAGCGACCCCGACGTCAGTAGCGGATTGGTCGAATGCGTTTGCAAATACGCCTCGCCGCGAAGCTCCGCCATGTGAAACGCGATCAGAGCATTCATTGGCACGTCATCGCCTTCGAGCGCCTTGGGCCGCCGTAGGATTGTCACGTCGAAATTGCGGAGGGCGTCCTCGGCGATATGGTCCGCGTCGGTCTCGACCACGACGCGCCCGATCTCGGGCGTCGCCAGCAATTCCTCGACGATCCAATGAAACAACGGCTTGCCGCACATAGGGCGAATGTTTTTGTTCGGCACCCGCGAGGAATGCCCCTTCATCGGCACGATCGCGGTGATCTTCATGGCTTAAGCTCACGCATGTCTCGAAGCACCGCGCCTTGGTCGCGTAACTTTTCGCCGAACAAAACCATGTCGGTGCCATACGCCATCAAGCGACAGCCCGCCTTGATGCGCCGCTCCAACGCGTCTCGGTCCGATTGCACGATGTGGTAGCCGCCGGGCTTTGCGCTGGCCGCAATGACGGCCTCCACCTTGTCGAGCTGGCCCTTGACCTCGGGATCGTCAAACGCGCCCGGCTTGCCGAGTGACCCGGAGAGATCATAGGGGCCGATCAAAAAACCCTCCACGCCCTCCACCGCGAGGATATCGTGCGCTTGGCGAACCGCGTCGTGATGCTCAATCTGCACAATCAGCACCGCCTGCGGGCCCCGCTCGTCACGGTAGCCGTCGAAATCCATGCCGAACCCTTGCGCGCGTGAAAGCCCGACACCGCGCGTGCCGCGCGGGGGATAGAACATCGCGCTCGCGGCTTTACGCGCCTCCTCGGGCGAGCGCACATCCGGAATGATGATGCCCTCGGCCCCGGCGTCCAGCGCGGTTTTGATGAAATGCGCCGCGTTGGCGGGCACGCGCACGATAGGAGCGATTCCCGCGAGCTGCACGACCTGAATCAGATTGAGCATGCCAGCCGTGCCCATGGCGCCATGCTCCATGTCGATCACGAGATAGTCGAACCCGGCCTTCGCCATCATCTCGGCGATTTGTGGATAGCCAAATTGGAGCCACGAGCCGATCACCAACTCGCCGGCGCGCATCTTTGTTTTGAGCGCGAAAGTCACGGCGCCTCCTGAAACACGTGCAGAGTGGCCGCAAATGTCGTGCCTTGCGGAAAGGGCGAGGCGTGGCCCTGCTTCACCACGCCTAGGAACGGCATGCCGACGGCCTGCGCCGCGACATAGTCGGTCATGGCGTCGCCGACCATCAGACAGCGCGAGACATCGTGAGCGTGACGCGCCGACAAATCGCCAAGGATCTCTGCCTTTTCCGCCGGCGAGCCACGCACGGCGCGGAAATAACGCTCAAGCCCGCGGCGCGTGACGATCTGCTTCAGCTCCTCTTCCGGCGTGCCCGAAGCGACATAGCTCGGCGTCGCGCGTTGACTCAGCGCGTGCAACAAGGCGCCAGCGCCGGGAATCTCCGGACTCGCCACCACCGCCTCGACCACGGCGCCAGCGAAACGATCACCCAGTTCGGCGATGCGCTCGCGCGTCGGCTCCCGGTCCAACAAGATGCGCTCGAAATAGTCAAATTTCTTGTACCGCGACATTCCGCCATAGGCGTCGTGGTAGGCCATCACGGCCTCGACGATGCCGGGATGCTCATCGGCGTACAGCGCCGCGAAGGCGCGCGTTTTGACGTCGTGGCTATCCACAATGACGCCGTCGAAGTCAAAAAAGACGGCTTCGGCCCGTTCAAACAGCGCCCTCATTCGTTATCCGCCGCGATCCAGTCGGGCGCGCCCGCACGCAGCGACGCCGCCTCATGTTGCTCGTGGATACACTCGAGCAAGCCATGGCCGAATTCGATGAATTCGTTGGCGATCAACTTTTCCGCCATCGCCGGTTTGAACGTGAATGGCGTCATCAAATAATGGCCCGGCGGCTCGCCCTCCGCGAATTCGATGCGGATGTCGCGGGCGAGTATCTCCTTGATCATCTCCGCCACATCACGCACGCGAAAGCGTTCGAACCCAGTCACCAGCACAAATCTGTTTTCGTATTTCGGCACCAGCACTTCGAGGCTCATGCGCGCGGCGTCGCCGACATGGATGAACTCGCGCATGGCGTCGCCGTGGCCCGGGAAGCTGATCGAGCCCTTGGTGAGCGCCTCCTGGATCATGCGGTAAATGCGGTTTTTTGGGTCGGCGCGGCGCCCGTAAAGCGAGCCGTACCGCATGATCGTGAACGCCGGCCCGCCCGCTTCCGCGAACGTCTCCACAAACGCCTCCGCAGCCTGCTTGCTGGCGCGGTAGAAGCCGCCATGGCGCGAATAAATGTAAGCCGACGATGAAAACACGAAGCGTTTCACGCCGTGCTTGCGGCATGCTTCGAGCAAGTTGACGGTCCCGAGAACGTTTACGCGCGCGGCGGCCACAGGATCGTCGGCGCAATCTTGAATGTCGGCCACCGCGCCCAGATGAAACACGATATCGACGCCGCGCAGAGCCGTATCCAGTGCAGTGCGATCGTCGAGATCGCCGACGATCAGTTCCTGGTCAGCGCGCAGATAGGGCGAGGGTTTGCGGTCGTATACAATCGTGCGGTACCCCGCGTCGGCCAGCGCATCGGCGACGTGCGAGCCGAGAAAACCGCTGCCGCCGGTGACCAACGCTGTTGCAACAGGAGGCCTGCGTTTGCTCATGTGATGCCCAGCGCCTCCACCAAATTGGCCGCGGCTTCAGTTTCCATGCGTTTGCGCACCTCGATTGCCGCCGATCCGATGTGCGGCGTCAAGACGATGCTCTCGAGCGCACACAACGGCCCCGCATAAGGCTCCTGTTCGTACACATCGAGCGCCGCGCCCGCGAGGTGGCCACTCACCAACGCATCATGCAGCGCCGCTTCGTCCACCAACCCACCGCGCGAGGCGTTCACCAAGTAGGCGCCCCTTTTCATGTTCGCGATGGCGTGCGCGTCGATGACATGGCGCACGTCTGGACTGAACGGCATATGCAGCGTGACGATATCCGACGCGGCAAGCACCGCATTGAGTTCGCCAGGCGCGGTGAGCGGATCGTACGGCAGCGGCGCGGCGCCGAAGGCGCTCAACAAGTCACCGACACGGCGGCCGATGCGGCCATACCCGATCACGCCAACACTTTTGCCCGCCAGCAGCGGCCCCTGCGCCTTGGCCCACTCGCCCTGCCGCAAGCGCCGGTCCAAACTGGCAACCTTGCGCAGCATCGCCAGAATAAGGCCCAAGGTAAGCTCGGCGACAGCTGGCGCCGGCGCGTCCGGCGTGGAGCGGATTTCGACGCCGCGGTCCGCGGCGGCCTGGAAATCGATCATGTCGAGCCCAACGCCAAGGCGGGACAGCACTTTCAACGACGGCGCGCTGCTCATGACCGCGCGCGTCCACGGCTCAACCCCGGCAATGACCCCCACAGGATCGTTGCCGCCAATAAACTCAATCGCCTGAGCTTCAGAGAGCTGCTTGTTCCACGGGTTTTTCAGAACCTCGAAACCCTTGGCTTGCAGGTCCGCAAGATGGGCGTTGCCCGCGACGTCGAAGCTCGACGTGGTGATGCAGATCGCATTCATGGATGGGTCCACCCGATGCCCAGGCTATAGGACGCCGCCCCCTTCCCCGTCAAACCGGGGGCCCGTCTCCCAGGGGTGCGAAATCCGTCGCCTCAACAACGATATGCGAGATACGACCGCCGAAGAATTCAAACAACCCTTGCGTCACCTCACGGCTCTTCGCGCGGATGGGTGAGGCCAGCGCCTCGGCCATCGCCGCATGGCTAGAATAGGTGAATTCGAGCAAGAGCACGAACGGGTGTGCGCCATCGTCGCTCGTGCCGCCCGGCATCATACGAAACGCCAACAGATTGGGAAAACTCGTCCACAGCGGCACAAGGCGGTCTTCGGCATAGGCGAAGAACGCACGCTCATGACCTTGCTTGAGAGCGCCCTCAAAAAACGCCAAACGCACAATTGGCATGAACACTCCTCACCACACAGAAGGTACACCGCGCCCAAGCCCGGATTGGAGAATTGATCCGACGAGAAACTGAACAGATAGACAGCCCCGCGCCGATCGCCCGAACTGTCTCCGCGCCCGCGATCACAAAGCGCGCCCGCCGCAAGTAAGCGGCGCCTCGATCAGCAGCGCCGCGCTCTGCGCGCAAGCGGACAATGTGAGCGCCGCCAACGCTGCGAGCGGCCAACGATATCCGGTTGGACCGCCCGCGACGTTGCGCCGCCCGTTACGGCCAGCGGACCGTCGCCAACAAGCGCGTGCGCGCTTGAGCATCGGTCTGGCCTTCGATGGTGCGACGGGTCAGCCACCAACCTTTTTGGTATTGGATGTTCAAAGTATCGCCCTCAACCCAGACCACCGCGCCATCTGGGTCGCCGGCAATCGGCTGCGCATTGGCAAGACCGTTAGCGATCTCGCTGTGTCGGCTCGCGGCGGCTGCGCTGCTCGGGAATTTCGCGATACGAACGGCGTAAGTCGGCCCTGCCGAGCCGTCGCGACGCGCGAAGTTGCAAATCGACCAGCCCGGCGACACCTGCCCAGTGCGGTCATCAACGGAAATGGTTGGCCGCGTTCCGATCACTTGTTCGATGTCGGCGAACGTGACGGTGTTGCAAGGTTCGAAATCAGCTGGCGTCGGCCCGGCGACTGCTACGGCCTCAGGCGTAGCAGCTTGGTCCGCTGGCGGTTGTCCACAGGCGGCAAGAGCGCCCGAAACAGCAAGAGCAGTAATGATCCCCACAAATCTCATGGTGGCCCTCCTAGCCTGAGAAGTCCGGCCCCGTATCGCCGCTTCCGGGGCTGGTTATGCTGCGTACTCAAAGCGGGCGTCAAGCAGCCCTATCCAGCGTTGAGCCCTGAGTTTCAGCGGCCGCGCGGAACAAACGAGCGATTCTATCCGACCGATCGCTGGCGGCGTCATGATGGCGTCACATCGGAGTTAAAGCCTCATGTCCGAACAAAGCGCCAATCTCAGTTTGCCCTTCCTTGCATCCGGCCAAGCCCAAAAACATGTCACGGTGAACGAGTCCTTGCTGCGGCTCGACGCGCTCGTGCAACTGCGCTGCGCTTCAGCCACCACCAGCGCCCAGCCGGGCGCGCCGAGCGATGGCGCGCTCTATCTGCTGCCCACCGGCAAAACCGGTGCGAACTGGGGAGCGATGACCGATGGAGCGTTGGCGTATTTCCGCGATGGCATATGGGAACAACTCACGCCGCGTGAAGGCTGGCTCGCTTACGTGTGCGATGCCGACAAGTTCGTCGCGTTTTCCGGTTCCGCTTGGGGTGACACGTTGGCGGGGTTGGCGCGCACCGCCGTCAGCAACACGTTTCTCGCCGGTCAAACCGTACAAGGCGCCTCGGCCAACGTGCTCAATCTTTCGTGGGCCGATGACGGCGTCAACGGCGTTGGCATCAATGTTGATAAGATCAGCGCAAGCCCCGCCACGAGCGATGATTTGTTCGCCTTCACCGTCACCGGGCGCGACAGCGCCGCAGCCTCGGCGATCTACGGCACGTTTTCCTGTCGCATCGGCAGCCCGACGGCGGGCGCCCATAGCGGCATGTGGAGTTTCGCCACCCGCCAGAGCGGCGTCAACGCCACCGTCATTCGCTTTGGCGCCGGAATCTATCATCCCTCCGCGACGGGCGGTGACAAAGGCGCCAACACCATCAATTTCGGCGCCATCTACGACGACAATTCCCTGCTCACCTGCGCGCCCATCGAATGGCTCACCGACGGCGCCGTCGATTTCCAGAAATGGGACGACATCGCGTCGCAGACCAGTGAACACGAGCCCGCGGAGAGCAAAACGCCACGTCGCCACGAAGCAGCGCGCGCGTTCGAGAATTTGTTGGCGGACGGCTTCGATCCGCGTGATCCAGACAATTTCTGCGCCCGCATGAAAGCAGACCGCGCCGTGCCTGGGCTGTTCACCGAAGCGCAATGGCGCGACCTCGCCGCCGCCGGCGGCAAACCCGACATCGGCACCATGCAATCACGCGTGTTGCTGGCGCTGGACAATCTGGCCGTCGCCTTCTCCGGCGCCATGGACCGCATCGCCGCCCTCGAAGCGGACGTCAGCGGGCGCGCCCGCCCCTAACCCGAACGTTGGATTAAGCGCCGCCATGAACCCTCCGCCACGGCGGAGTATCGATTTTCGGCAAAGGCGGAACTATTCGCGGTTGCCGCGTCCCTTGCGGCGGGCGTTCGCTTGCCGACCCAAGGCGCCCCTGCTAGCTAGCGCCTCCCCTCAAAGGACCTGCTTTGGCTCAAACTTCCCCCACGCTCAACATCATGATCGCCGCCGCGCGCAAGGCGGGGAAGCCACTGGCGCGTGATTTCGGCGAGGTGGAGAATCTCCAGGTTTCACGCAAAGGGCCGGCGGATTTCGTCACCTCGGCGGACATCAAGGCCGAGAAGACGTTATTCGAGGAATTGTCCAAAGCCCGGCCTGGCTACAGTTTTCTGATGGAAGAGCGCGGCGCCGTCGAAGGCACCGACAAATCGCACCGCTGGATCGTCGATCCGCTCGACGGCACCACGAATTTCCTACACGGCATTCCCCACTTCGCGATTTCGATCGGGCTCGAGCGCGAAGGCGTGCTCGTGGCGGGCGTCATCTACAATGTCGTGCGTGATGAATTGTACTGGGCCGAGAAAGGCCAAGGCGCCTACCTCAACGATCGTCGCCTGCGCGTGGCCGCGCGCGGCGACCTCCGCGACGCCCTGTTCGCCACCGGAACACCTTACCTCGGCAAGCCTGGTCACGACGTATTTCTCGGCGAGGTCGAGCGGGTGATCGCGCGCACCGCGGGCGTACGACGCTTTGGCGCCGCGGCGCTCGACTTGGCGTATGTGGCGGCCGGCCGCTTTGATGGGTTCTGGGAGCGCGGCCTCAGCGCCTGGGACATCGCCGCCGGCGCGGTGCTCGTGCGCGAGGCTGGCGGCTTCATCAGCGAGATCGACGGCGGCGACTTTATGAAGACAGGCGCTGTCGTCGCGGCAAACGACCGCTTGATCCCGCAACTCACACAAACCCTGCGCGGCAGTTGATCGCGCACCCACAAGTGTAGACAAGGGCGCGAACGGCGAGGGGTGTGCGTGGCTAAATTATCAGACCGCGAACGGAAGGTCACCGGCTGGGAGATTGCCGCTTTTGCCTCGCCCGCGGCGCCGCTGCTGGCGTTGACGCTGCCGACGGTTATTTTCCTGCCGCCCTATTTCGAAACCCATCTCGGCCTCGCGGGTCCGGCGGTGGCGGCGATCTTTTTTTTCGCGCGCATGTTCGACATTATCCTCGATCCGCTGCTGGGATCACTGCAGGACCGCACCGAAACGCGCTGGGGGCGGCGGCGCATATGGCTTGCGGGCGCCTGTTTGCCTTTGATGGCGCTGATCTGGCTGGTCTTCATCCATTTGGGGCCCGGCAGCAGCGTGATGGCGGCGGCGGCGGCCGTCGTCGCCATGTATTTCGCCTTTGCGTTCATGATGGTGGCGCATCTTGGTTGGGCAGGTGAAATCATCCCGACCTACCACGGCAGGACTCACGTTCTGGGCGCCGTACAAGTGGCGAGTTTGCTGGGCGAGGTGGTGCTGCTGGTGCTGGCGGCTGTCGTCGTGCAAGCGCTGGGCGGAACCGACGCCGAAGCGGTAGCAGCGATGGGATGGACCCTCATCGTTATGCTGCCGCTGACGGTTCTCACCGCGGTGCTTGGCGCACGCGAAGCCAAAATCCCGCCGCAACCACATCTGAGTTTGAGCGAAGCGGTGCGCACGGTGCTGAGCAACAAGGTGGCGCGCCGCGTGCTGCTGCCGGACCTGCTGCTGGGGGTCACGCAAGGCGTGTCCGGCGGCTTGTTTTTGTTCTACTTCCAATTCGTGTTGGGGTTTGTGCAGCAATCACAAACCCTGGTGGCGATCTATTTCATCGCCGGCTTGCTCGGCGTGCCGATCTGGTGGATCGCGGGGCGCACCTTCGGCAAACACAAAGCGCTGCAGGGCGCGCTTATCTACACGTCGGCGACAACGCTCTTGATCCTGGTGATGCCGCCCGGAAATTTCACAGTGGTGGCGATTGGCATGTTGTTCGCGGGGCTGGCGCAGGGCGGCGGCGTGCTGCTGACGCGCTCGCTGATGGCCGACGTCGTGGACGACGATGAACTGACGACGGGCTCGCGGCGCTCGGGCGTTTATTTCGGCCTGCTGCTGATGACTTCGAAGGTAGGCCTGGCCGCGGGGCCGCTCGCTTACGGCCTCGTGGGGCTGGCCGGATTCAGCGCCAATCTGGGCGCCGGCAACAGCGCCAGCGCGTTTACCGCTTTGGGCGCCATGTTTATCGGCGTGCCGGTGTTGTTGAACATCGCGGCTGCGCTCAGCTTACGCAAATACCCCCTCGACGAAAAGCGCCAGGCCGAACTCGCCATCGCCATCGATGCGCGCCACGCCGCGAACACGGCATCGGTAAGTTAGCGCCGCTTCAGCGCCCGATGCAAAAAACGCGCGGGGTGAATGGCGTCGAGCGCGGCTTTCGACAGGGGCGCCGGCTCGCCGCACATTTCCGAAGCGATGCGCTCACCCAGAAGCGGCGCGAGCGTCAGACCACGCGCACCCAAGCCGCCGATAACGTAAACGCCCTCGTGCGCGGGGGCCGGCGCGCTCATGTCCGGCGTGCGCCCATCGCCGAGTGAAGCATAGCGCGCAAGCCAAGCCGGCGCGTCCGGCAACAGGCCGGCAATGGGCGCGCGATCGGGGGTGGTCGCGCGCAGCGATGCGCGTGAGCTGAGTTTCGCGGAATCAATGGACGCGGCGAGCTCTGGCGCGAGCAGCGCCAGCGCCGCCAGGTTTTCGGCGCGCGATGCGCTGCTCTCCGTCGGCGCCGCGCCGTCGGCTTCGACACGATCGAACGTCGCCCCGAACAGCATTCCCGCTTCGAATGGCGCAACATAGCTTCGTTGCGTGATGGCCCGCGCGGGCGCTGCCCCCTCGCCCCACTCGATCTGGCCGCGCGAGAGCTGGATCGGCAGGAAACGCGCGGGCTCGAACCGCGTCAGCGCCGCCCCGCAGGCAAGCACGACAGCGTCAGCCTTGAGCAAGGCGCGCCCGTCCGGCGCACGCAGCACCCAGCCTTCGTCCGCGCGCTCCAGCACTTCGACCGGCGCATCACACATGACCCGCGCATCGCGCAGGAACATCTCAATCGCCGCGCCCGGTCGCACCAACCCCGCGCGCGCGTGCAATGCCGCGCCTTCGCCAAGCGCGGAGAACCAATCGTCCGGCAAGGGTGGGTCGGCGAGCAGGTCGGCCAGCGCATCGCGCGCGCGCTCCTCCACGCCGCAGCGTGTGAAAACTCCCTCGCCAAGAGCCTCATAGGTCGCGACAGCGCTGAGATAGGCCGCCAGGAAAACTTCGCCCAGCGCGCCGCCGCCGCGGTCGAGCCGCGGCATGACCAACCCCGCTGGATTGCCGCTCGCGCCCGCGCCCAACGCAGGCGCCGCATCCAGCACAATTGCTTCGATGTTGCGTAGCGCCAGCGCACGTGCACACGCGGCGCCCGCGACGCCAGCGCCTAGGATGGCGACGCGCTTAGGGTTGCTGGCGGAATAAGGATAGAGGTTTGTTCCCGCATTCATCGCGGAAGCAACAAACCGCGCCTCAAGTCGCTCACGTTTGGCCCCGAAGCCCGGTTTCTTTTCGACCGCGAAGCCTGCCGATTCGAGGCCGCGGCGCACCGTGCCCGCAACGCTGAATGTCGCCAGCCGCGCATCGGGCGCCGAAAGCCGGGCAATTTGTGTGAATACCCCTTCGCTCCACATGGTCGGGTTTCGCGCCGGTGCAAAACCATCGAGGAACCACGCATCAAATTGCGCATCGAGTCCGACCAAAATCGTTTCGGCTTCGCCCGTGCATAAGGTTAGCGCGAAACCATCTTCCGGAAACCAAAGCCGCTGTGGCGCGCGAGCGCGCACCGGCCATTTCGCCAACAATGCGCTCGCTAAATCAGCGACTTCAGGAAACTGTTGCAACGATAGCGCTGCGTCTTTCCCTGCGAGAGGGAATGCCTCGATCGAGGTGATATGCAAAATTGCATGATTTGATCGTGTCTTTTTCCAGGCGCGCCAGGCCGCAAGCACGTTCAGCCCCGTGCCAAACCCTAATTCGCACACAGCGAAACGATCCTTGCCGAGCCAGGCCCGCGGCAGATCGCAACCCGTGAGAAACACAGCCTCGGCTTCCGCGAGCCCGCCGCCCGCTGAAAAATAAACGTCGTCGAACGCTGTCGCCCTGGGCGCCTTAGCGTCCGCCCAGTCAAGGTCCGGCAAAGGTGGCAACCGACGCATTGTCCTGCCCCAAACGCAAACGAGCCGCCCTCTCGGGCGGCTCGTCGCTAAACTACGTGGTTACGTAGATTACGGAGTGGTCGTGGCCGGAGCCGCGCCATCGGCAGGAGCCGCAGCCGGATCAGCCGGAGCCGCCGCCGGGTCAACCGCAGCCGGATCGGCAGCAGGTTCAACCGTGGTGTCTTCGATTGCCGCAGGCTCTTCGGTCGTGGCCGTGGTTTGGCCGCAAGCCGCGACGCCGAAGGCGAGAATGGCCGCAGCCGAAGCCGCCAGCGCCAACTTGAACTTAGTCATAGGTACTACCCCTCGTCTCAACGTCGAGGGTCGCCCTCAACGCGGAAGCGACTCCAATGCCAAGGATTAACTGTATTGGCAAGCGCCTAGCGTCATTGTGGCCATGCAAATACGCATAGCTCTGAGTCAGGAGCTCAAGCCTCGACAGCCTTGGCCAGCGCTTCTTCCAGCTGCGCGAAGCTGGGTTGCAGGGTCGATGGCACCGAGCCGCGCCCGATCTCCACCGAAACCTGAGCCGCGTTGCCGTGCAAGTGCGCAACGAGCACATCACGAATAATTTTATAGAATTGAGCGTCATGCTCGATGACGCTGTTGAGCCGCGTGGCCATCGGCCCGACGATCCCATAGGCCAAAAACACGCCCAGGAACGTGCCCACCAGCGCCTTGCCGATCATCAGGCCGAGGATTTCCGGCGGCTCGCTGATAGCGCCCATGGTCTTCACGATGCCGAGCACCGCCGCGACGATCCCCAGCGCGGGCAGTCCGTCGGCCATGCCTTGCAGCGCGTGGGCTGGGTGGAGCGCCTCGTGGTGGTGCTTTTCGATCTGCTTTTCCATGGCGTCCTCGACCTGGTGGGGGTCGTCGAGGTTCATGGTCATCATGCGCAGCGTGTCGCAGATAAAATCGACCACGAAATGATCTTTGCAAAGCTTGGGATATTTCTGGAAAATCGCGCTTTCACTGGGTTTTTCGATGTGGGGCTCGAGCGCCACGATGCCTTTGGTTTTCATCAGCTTGGTCAGTTGGAACAGCAGGGAGAGCAGATCGGAATAATCTTTCCGGCCCCATTTGGGTCCGCTCATCACCTTGCTGACGCCGCCCATCACGCTTTTGAGGCCATCCATGTCGTTGGCGATGATCATCGCGCCCACCGCCGCGCCGAAGATCATCATGAATTCCATCGGCGCGGCTTCGATGATGACCTCGAAATGGCCCCCGGCGAGCATGAACCCGCCGAACACCATGCCGAACACAACCGCGAGACCGATAAGCGGAAACATAAACGCCTGTTAGCCAATATCAGAAGAGACTCACCGCCTTATGCCCTCCCCCCGCTTAACGCGCCGTTGCGGTTGATGGCCGGCGCTACTTGAACAAGCACGCACGACGATGTATATACGCGTATAAACAATGGAAGTGACTCTGTGACTGTCGCTAAAACCCGCACCTTCAGGAGCGGCAATTCCGAGGCCATCCGGCTGCCGAAGGATGTCGCTTTCGGTGAGAACGTCGAGCTTGTGATTATCCGCTCCGGCGATGTGCTGACGCTCTATCCCGCCGAGACCTCCATTCCCGAGATGATCGCGCGCCTGGCGGCGCTGCCCACACCACCATCCATCGAAGCGCGCGACTGCGAAGAACTGCCCGAGCGCGCGGGCCTCTGATTCATGGCGTTCTTGCTCGACACCAACGTCGCGATCCATTTGCGCGACGGAGATTCCGGGGTCGTCCAAAAGGTGGCCGCGTTGCAGGGCGCAGTGCTCATCTCGATCGTCACCCACGTTGAGCTGGAAGGCGGCGTCTATCGTGAGCCCGCCCACGCGCATCTACGCCGAGCCCGGCTCGATGCGATTCTGAGCGCGATCCCGACCTTGGCGTTCGACGATTTGGCGGCGGAAACCTACGGGAATATCGTCGCCAAAGCCGGATATTCGCGCCGCAAGCTGCTCGACCGCATGATCGCGGCGCAGGCCTTGGTGCACCGCGCAACCTTGGTCTCGATGAACCCGGGTGATTTCACGGACGTGCCGGGCTTGTCGCTGTTGACGTGGTGACCCGCGCGATTTTCGAAAGCAGCACGGCAAAACTCGTTTGTGTTTGCGCGCGGCGCGAAGCAAGCAAGCGGCGTTGATTGATCTCATTTCCATCGCGCCTCACCCCCCCTGCCCGCGCCTCTCGCGGGAAGGAGTTGGATTTCAATGACCGCGCCCCCGGCCCGCCCCCGCTTTCAGCTGCTGTTCGTGTGCTTGCTCGTGATCGGGGCGGGCAATTCGATGTTGCTTGCGGTGGCGCCGCCCTTGGTGAGGCAGCTGCGCCTGCCGGATTCGAGCATCGGCTGGATCTTTTCGCTGTCGGCGTTGTTCTGGGTCATCGCCAGTCCGTTCTGGGGGCGCCTTTCGGACCGCATCGGTCGGCGTCCCGTCGCCGCGCTTGGGCTTGCCGCCTACGCGGTGTCGATGGGGTTGTTCGGCGTGGTCGTGCTGCTCGGGCTGAACCATGTGTTGAGCGGCGCCGGGCTGTTTATATCGCTGATGATGGCGCGGGCGATTTTCGGGGCGTTCGGCTCGGCCTCCAGCCCCGCCGCGCAAGCCTATATCGCCGACCGCACCAGCCCGTTCGAGCGCACCGAGCAACTCGCCAGTCTGACGGCGGCCTTCGCGCTGGGCCAAGCGTTTGGCCCGGCCATTTGCGCGGCCCTCGCGGCGAAATTGGGCTTGGTGTTTCCAATCGTGCTGATTGCTGCGCTGGCGGCGGCGGCATCCTACGCGATTTGGCGCTATTTGCCCGAATCCGGCCCCCCAGCGCGCGACACCCTGCCCTTGGCTGGCGGCAGCGCTGGCGGATTTATTCACTCTCTAAAGCTGGCGCGCGACCGCCGGCTTTCCGCCTACCTAATCTACGGCTTTGCGCTGTCGATCGTCGCCGGCATCACTGTACAAGTGTTCGGCCTGTTCACGATGGACCGCATGCGCGTGCAAGGCGAAGCTGGCGCCGAGCTTGCCGCCGCGGGTTTCATGGTCAGCGCGCTGGCTTTGCTGGCGACGCAGATGGCGGTGCTGCCGCGCGTGCGTCTCACCTCGCGCGAATTGATGTCATGGGGCGCGGGATTGATCGGCCTGGGCATCGTTATTCAGATCATCGCGCCAAGCTTGGGGGCGCTGCTGGTGTCGCAAGCGGTGCAAGGCTTGGGCTTCGGGCTGGCGCGGCCGGGATTCTCAGGGGGCTCGTCCGTTGCGGTACGCCCGGAGGAGCAAGGCTCGGCGGCCGGCCTTGTGGTTGCGGCTAATGGTGCGGGCTTCGTGTTTTCGCCGCTGCTCGGCGTAGTGGTTTACGAGCGCGTCGACATGAACGCGCCGCTGTTCGTGGCGCTGGCGCTGCTCGGCGCGATGTTTGCGTTCGCTCTGATGAGCCGGCGCTTGCGCAACGCCATCGTCGCCGAAGCGCCAAGCGAGCCGACGACGCCTTGAGCCTTAACCCGCCGCCGCGCGCGCGGCGTCCAGCACCACGTTGGTCGCGCGGCCGCGCACCTCTAGCCCGCGCGCGCGTTCGAAGGCGCGGATGGCGTTGCGCGTGCGCGCGCCAATGCGGCCATCAGCGCGGCCGACGCTGTGGCCAAGCCGGTTCAGCAGGCGCTGCAATTCGCGAATGCCGGCGCGATCAAGCGCACGTGGCGGCGCTGGCGGCTCGGGGGTGACACCCGCGCGTGCGCGCACCCGGTCAAGCAAGGCGGCGGTCGGGAAACCGTCCGCCGGCAAGCTCTGGTCGGTCTGGAATCCACGCACGGCGCGGCGCGTGCTTGAGCCAAACAAGCCGTCGGCGGGGCCGGCATCGTAGCCCAAACCGTTCAGCAGCGTCTGCAATTCGAGCGTTTGCTCGCGCCCCAGCGACCCTACCTGCGTAGGCCAGCCGCGCACCAACCCGGCCCTGCCTTCAAAAGCGCGCGCCAGCAACGCGACAACCAAAGCATAGCGATCGGACGCATTGTAGCGGCGAATGACGCCGAAGTTCGGGTGCAGCAACAGAGCCGGCCCTTGCGCGCCCGCGGGCAGGAAGAGTTGCGATTGCAGATTGCGATCCTCGGTGCGCCAATCGCCGCCCTCGACGCGCCGAACGCCGCGCTGTTCCCAATCGGCGACGCTGCGCTGCGTACCGTCGGCAAGTGCATAGTTGAAATCGTCAGGCAGACGCACTTCATCGAACACTGCCTCACCGGCATGCCAACCGCGGTCTTGCAAATAATTGGCGATGGACGCGGCCACGTCGCCACGATTGGTCCAGATGTCGCGTTGGCCGTCCTGATCCCAATCCACCGCGGTCGTCAGGTAGACGTCGGGCATGAATTGGGGTTGCCCGAGCGCACCTGCCCACGACGAATTCAGTTGGGATTGATCGGCTAGGCCGCGCTCGACCATTTGGGTGAGCGCCAAAAGATAGCCCTCGAACTGCGCACGCCGCCGGCCCTCATAGGCAAGGGTCGCCAGCGCCGCCGCTGCTTCGTAATTTAGATCCGCGCCGCCATAATTGCTTTCGAGCCCCCAAATGCCGAGCACGATGTCGGCATCGACACCGTAGCGCGCTTCGACCGCCTGCAGCGTGGAGCCGATTTCAGCCTTGAGCGCGCGCCCGCCATTGATGCGCGTCTCGGTGACGCGGTTGGTCACGTAATCCCATACCGGACTGACGAATTCGGGCTGGCGCTGGTCCAGTTCGACGATGCGCTCGTCGGGGCTAAGCCCGCTGAGCAGACGTCCGAGAACCGCCGGATCGCGCCCGGCAAGTACAGCCCGGCGCGCGAAATCGTCGCGCCAAGCATCAAAGGCGGCGATCCCCGAACTGGCGAAGCTCGGCGGCGCCGGCGGCGCTTGCGCGCGCACGCTCGATTGGCCGCAGGCGATCGCCAGCGCGGCAGCCGCCAAGATGAATACCGAGCGTCGCATCGTTTCCCCTCCGCCAAGGCGCCAACCGCCTCTAGGGCGCATCGGGCGCCTCATCAACACCTGCCCGCAATTGACTTCCGCGAGCCCCGCCCCTATTGACCCCGCTTCCATTTCGCCCGGATATTTCGGTCATGAAAGTCAAGTCGTCGCTCAAGTCGCTCAAGACCCGTCACCGGGCCTGCAGAGTCGTGCGCCGCAAGGGCCGGGTATACGTGATCAACAAGGTTGATCCGCGCTATAAGGCCAAACAGGGCTGAAATTAGGCTCCTAGTGGAGCGAATTTGACATTTGAGTCCCCTTTGCGGCCAAGCTCGCGCTCAAATATCAAATTCAAAAGCTCCACTAGAATCCAAAACTTGCTAGTGGTCCTGAAGATTCCGACATTTGCTCGGGAGGGTGGGGCTATCGGCGGGCAAATGTCGGAATCGGACCACTAGGCAGCGCTGCACGCCCCTCGCAAATGTCATCAAATTGAGCTAGCGTGCGGGCGATTCAAATCGCAATGCACCGCTTCATAACCGCCCTCATTGTCGCCCTGACGCTCACCGCTTGCGGCGAACGCTCAGCCGTGCGGACCGACCCCGAACTTGACGCTCTCTTTGCGCAGCTCGAACAAGCCTCCGACACCCAGAGCGCGGCGCCGATCGAACAAGCGATCTGGGCGCATTGGGCCGAAAGCGGCTCCCCCACAGTGAACATTCTTCTCGAACGCGCGGCCGCCGCGGAATCGGACGGTGATTCGGACCTGGCGCTCGGCTTTCTCGACCAAGCCAGTGACCTCGCCCCCGATTACGCCGAACCCTGGAACCGCCGCGCTAACCTCGCCTACCGGTCGGAGGATTATACCGGCGCGGTCGCCGCCATTCAGGAAACCCTCAAGCGCGAACCACGCCATTTCGGCGCGCTGGCGGGTTTGGGATTGATCTACGAGGAACTCGGCCAGCAACGCGCCGCGCTTGAAGCGTTCCGCGCGGCGCTTGCCGTGCATCCCCATTATTCCAGCGCCCTTGAGGGCGTGCGCCGACTCGAACCTCGCATCGACGGCCGGGACGCATGATCTATGTGCTCGTGGTCGCCGTGTTGGCGGCGGCGGGAATTGCCGTGCTCGCCGCGCACGCGCGCGATTATGTGAGCCGCTCCGAAGCCCGCTGGCCGCCCGAGGGGCGCTTTATCGAAGCCGAGGGCGTGCGTTTGCATATGCGCGAGCACGGGCCCGCGGACGCGCCGCGCATTTTGCTCATCCACGGCGCCAGCGCCAATCTACTGGAATTGTGGGGCCCGCTTGCGCCGGAGCTTGCCGGCGATCACCGCGTCATCGCTTTCGACCGCCCAGGCCTTGGGCATTCGGCGCGCCCGCGGCGCAACGCGGAAACACTCGCAGCCCAAGCCAAGATGGCCGCGCGCGTGCTGGAGGCCGCCGGCGAAGGCCCGGCGCTTGTTGTCGGCCATTCCCTGGGCGCGGGCGTTTCACTCCGGCTCGCGCTCGATTTTCCCCACCTGGTCTCCGGCCTGGTGCTGGTTGCGCCGGCGAGCCACCCTTATCCTGGCGAGAACGCCTGGTGGGCCAAGCTTTCGGCAGCGCCGCTGCTTGGCGACGCGTTTTGCGGTCTCATTATTCCTTGGCTCGGCCCGATCCTGGGGCAAGCCGGCATCGCCAATAATTTCTGGCCTGCACCTACGCCAGCGACTTACTTCGAGGACGCCGGCGTCGGGCTGATTTTTCGCCCGCGCGCGTTTGCCGCCAGCGCCCGCGATGTGATCGCCACCCGCGCCGAGTTCGCCGCGCAGGCGCCAAATTATCCCGAGATCTTCGCGCCCACTGTGATCGTCACCGCGGAGAAGGATCGCGTGGTCAGCCCCAAGCGCCACGCCCGCGCGCTCGCTATTGATTTGCCGGCGGCGGAATTGGTCATAGCGCCCCAGACAGGACACATGCCCCACCGGCTGCGCACCGACCTCGTGCTGGCCGCGATTCGCCGCGTCAATGCCATGGCGGCGCCCAGCCCCGACCGCTAGCCTCGCGCAACGATTCGATTCACGAACGGGGGTAAGGCCATGGCGGATTTCGGCGGCACGGAAACAGTCACCATGGCGGCGCCCCAATCGCTGACACAAACGTCGCGCGAAAAGCTGCGCCAGATGGTGGCGCGCATCGAAAAGCTCGAGGAAGAAAAAAAATCCATCGCCGACGATATCAAGGAATCCTACGCCGAGGCCAAGACGCTCGGGTTCGATTCCAAGGTGCTGCGCATGGTGGTACGCATCCGCAAACAGGACCGCCAAGAACGCGAAGAACAAGAAATGGTGCTGGACCTCTACCTGCACGCGCTGGGGGAGATTTAGCTCCTACGAAGCGGACGAAGACAAATCGCAGTGGTTTGGTGCATGATCCGCCGAGATGTTCGCGCCCTTCAGTCCAAAGCTCAGCATACGCCCAGCGCCGCAGGGACGCTTATGAGCTCATTTGCTTGGCGTCAAGCATCGTCGGGATCGTCGCCCAACAATTCCCATTGATGGCCTAAAGGCGCGGATTCCGGAAAAGCGCGGTAAAAATTGCGACGGAACTGATCCTTGTTGGCCGAGGCGTTACCTATACCAATCACTTGCCAGAGGTGTTGCCGCAGCGCTGGTAGGCCAATTTCCTCGGTCAAAAACTGGTGGAATTTGTACTTCCGCCCGCCGCCCGAATAGATGACCGGGTTGCGCTCATCGAGTTGATCCAAAATTGCGCCCCGGCTGTGAGCGAGGGGGTAATAAATGTATTTGCGGGTGAAATTACCGAAGAATCTCGGTGTGGTGGTGCCATCGGGATCGCGTCGCTTCAGGCCGTAAATTCTATAAATCATGTCCGAGAATTTCTTGGGAAACTCCTGCTCCCATTGCCGACACTCGTCTTCGAGAAACTCATTGAAAAGGCGCCGGTACTCTTCGCGCCTGTGATCGGCTACATATCCCACGGCCTCATCAACAAGCGCAGTGATCCCAAGCTTTGCCGACGCCCGAACTATTATTTCGGCACGCACATAGAGCGAATATTGCGATCCGTGCAGTTCGTTTGCGTGGTGTGCCTTTATGATTGCGGTGCACACATCAACAAGCGTGGTGGCCTCATATCCATCGGCAACCGCAGACGTTTTGCCAATTTTCGGATCGTCGCCTACAACTTTGAATGATATGGGCTTATTGATTTTATCCCATAGCTCCAGGCTGATTTGGGATCGTAGCCCTTTGCGGGTAATCGAACGTAGGAAGGCGTTGCCGCCAGCCGACTGCAAGCCGAGCGCCGTGGCCATACCTTTCTTGGAAATGAAGCGGCGACCGTCTTTGAGACGATAGACATCGACCTCTATCTCTCCGAGCGGGAGCGAGCCCCGGTGGCTGGCAGTTGAGAGCTGCGATGGATCGTTGACGCGGGTCCACCTCGTTTTCGCAGCGCGAACCGCGATCTCGCGGCGCTCCGCCGGGCTTAAGACCAGCGCCCGCGCCTCGCCGCCTTTGCTTTGAGCGCTCTTCTTGACGGCCTTTTTTGCTGCCATGCGAGATACTCCGATGCTTGCTAAGGCAATCGAATATCTCTGCTTGCTGATTCTTGCAAGCATGAAAATCGCTATTTCTACGGCTAATGCTTGCTAGGTTTTCTTCCAGCGCTTCGCCGCTGCCTTCTTCGCGATCTCGCTGCGCTTCTTGGGGGTGAGAGCCTTCGCCCGCGCCGCGCCGCCCTTGGCGCCGAGCGCTTTGGCGTTGGGGTCCTTGCCATCCGGGGGGCTCTTGTCGGCGACCTCGCCGGTGGCGATGCGCGCGACCATCACCGCGCGGGCGATGGCGGCGGCGGGGCGATTTTGTCCCCTGGGGCCCTTAGGCATTTGGCGCCTCCGCCAACTGGGCGGCCCTCTGAGGGTTTGGTTGTAGACGGAACAGTGCGCCCGCCAAGCCCAATAGCGAGAAGCCGTTCAGGATGTTCTCGGGAAGGTCGCCATAAACATACAGCGCGCCCACTGCGACCAGGCAGCCAAGAATTACGACCGGGGCAGTAAAGTAGCTTTCAGGGCTCGGCTTGGTGGCGATACTTGTTGGAAAATAGATTGTGATCGCGGTCAGGGCGACACCAACCAGTGTGAGGAGCGGTCCGACGTAGGACGCGACCGCCTCCAATTTGGTTTCCCGAAGCTGAAGCAAATCAGCAGACATCTCGTATGCTATAAGAGCGACGCCGCTTCCAGCCAATACTATGTTGAACAAGAAGACCCGGATTACCCACCACGAAAAGAAATACTTGATGTCAGGCACAGGCCGCCTCCATGCTTTCCGCTAAGCATGGCCCGCGTCGGGGGCAAGATCAAGGAAAAGTCAATCACTCTGGATTTCAAACTGAGACACTACCGACCTTCGAATCCTCATCGACGCCGCACCGCCCGGAGTTTTCGACGCCCGTTCTTGGTCCTATTGGAACCTGATAATTGGCCGCTACGCTACCCCGCCCATGCCGCAAAGGGCGCTCTAGGTTTTTCGCGAGTCGCTCAGTCGCCAGGGCGACGCTAGGTTCATTGCAATGTCCCGCGACGTCGATCCCAAGCGGACCCGCAAAGCGCAGCGTCTCGTGCGCAAGCTCGCCGCCAAGAGCGCCGCGCCTCAAACAATCGACCCCGAAACCGGCGAAGTGAAACCGGGCACGGGTGACGTCGAATATTCAGCCTGGGAAAACGAGTTCCTCGGCGAGGTCGATTCAAGGCTGGAGAAATACGGCTCCGCCTTCCACAATCTGGCCAAGGGCCGCGCCGAAGACGCGCTCTCCGTGCTGCAAACCATCAAGCTCAAGGAAATCGCCGCCAAAGCGCGCGGCAAGCCGCGCAAAGGGCTAACGACGAAAAAGCCGCTGGGATGGAAGAAGCGGGCGCGGCCGAGCGATTGAAACCGGCGGCCAGCTTCAAACGTAGTCCCCACTCAAACTGGAGCAGCCCATGGACGACGCAAGCCTTTCCAACGCGCGGGATTATTACGGCAAGGTGCTGGGCGGTTCGGGCGATTTGCGCACCGATGCTTGCGCAACATTGGATGCGCCTTCGCCGGCCATGCGCGCGGCCCTCGCCAACGTCCATCCAGAGGTGAAGGCGCGCTATTACGGCTGCGGCCTGATCGCGCCGGCTTGCCTGGACGGCGCACGCGTTCTGGATTTGGGATCAGGCTCGGGGCAGGACGCCTACGTGCTGGCCCAATGCGTCGGCGAACGCGGGTCCGTGGTCGGCGTCGATGCCACGCCCGAGCAACTTGCGCTCGCGCGCGGCCATGAAGATTGGCACCGCGCGCGCTTCGGCTATTCCAAATCCAACGTCACGTTTCTTGAAGGCGACATCGCCAAGCTCGATTTGCTGGCGCTCGAACCCAATTCGTTCGACGTCATCGTCTCCAATTGCGTGTTCAATCTGGTCGCCGACAAAAGCTCGGTGTTCACGCAAGTGCACCGGCTGCTCAAGCCCGGCGGGGAGCTTTACTTCTCGGACGTGTACGCTGACCGCCGCCTGCCGTCGGCGCTGATGACCGACCCCGTGCTGCACGGAGAATGTCTGGCCGGCGCGCTTTACTGGAACGACTTCCTGCGCATCGCCAAGGCGGCGGGGTTCCTCGATCCGCGCCTCGTCACCTCGCGCCCGCTCGGCATTGGCGACGACGAAGTCGCGCACAAAGTGGCGCCGGCGCGCTTTTATTCCGCGACCTATCGCCTGTTCAAGCTCGACGGCCTCGAAAGCGCTTGCGAGGATTACGGCCAAGCCGTGCGCTACAAGGGCGGGCTCACGGGCCAGGAAGCAGCATTCGTGCTCGACGGCCATCACGTCATCGAAGCGGGGCGCATATTTCCCGTGTGCGGCAACACCAATGCGATGCTGCGCGACACCCGCTTTGCGCCGCATTTCGACTTCTTCAGCGACGCCTCAACGCATTACGGCATCTTCAAAGGCTGCGGCACGGATTTGCCGTTTAGCGATTCCGTGGACGGATCCGTCTCGGCGGCGTCCTGCTGCTAGCCTTCCGCCGCCACGCGTTCTTCCAGCCCGTATTCGCGCAGCTTGCGATAGAGCGTGGAGCGGCCGATGCCCAAGCGGCGCGCCACTTCCGACATGTGCCCAGCATAATGATCGATCGCGAGCTCGATCAAATCGCGCTCGACTTGCTCAAGCTGACGCAAATGGCCCTCGCCATCGAACACCGCCACCGGCGCCGGCGCATCGGAGGCCGCCACCATTGCGGCGGTGAACGCCGCGTGCGCTTGCACGACATGGTCGTTTGCCGGCGACGGCAAATCGAGCGGAAGCGCGTCATTGGCCGCCACCAAGGTTTTCACACCAGCGATTTGCGGGAAATCTTCCGGCTGCAGCACCTCGCCCTCGCAGAGGATGACGGCGCGGAAGACCGAATTTTCGAGCTGGCGCACATTGCCCGGCCAATCAAAGCCCAACAACATCCGCATCGTTGCTTCGGACGCGCCGCGCACATTGCGGCCCTCCTCCGCGTTGAAACGAGCGATGAAGCGTTGAACCAAGGTCGGCAAATCTTCGCGGCGCTCACGCAGAGGCGGCGCCTCGATGGGAAATACGTTGAGGCGATAGAACAAATCCTCGCGGAAGCGGCCGTCGGTGACGAGTTTCGCCAAATCCTTGTTGGTGGCGCTAACGATGCGCACATCAACCTTCACCGGGCGCTTGGCGCCGACGGGATCGACCTCGCCCTCCTGCAGCACGCGCAACAGCTTTACCTGCGCGTCGAGCGGCAATTCGCCGACCTCGTCGAGGAACAAGGTGCCGCCATTGGCTTCCACGAATTTACCGGCATGATTATCGGTGGCCCCGGTGAACGAGCCCTTGGCGTGCCCAAACAGAATGGACTCGACCAGGTGTTCGGGAATGGCGCCGCAATTGACGGTTACGAACGCCTTGCCGGCGCGTTCGCTGGCGCCCTGGATGGCGCGCGCCAGCAATTCCTTGCCAACGCCGCTCTCACCGGTGATCAGCACCGGGATGTTCGACGCCGCCGCGCGCTTGCCCATGCGCACCACCGGCGCCATGACCGGCGCGTTCGCGACCATATCGTCAAATGAAAGCTGGCCGGACACGCGCTTCTTCAAACGCACGACTTCGGTTTTCAGATTCGACATTTCGAGCGCGTTGCGGATCGAGACCATGATCCGCTCGGGGCTCGCCGGCTTGACGAAGAAATCGCACGCGCCCGCTTGCATGGCTTGCACGACCGTGTCGATGCCGCCAGAGGCCGTGAGCACGATACAGGCGAGATCGCCGCGGCGCTGACGAATTTCCTTGAGCGCCTCTTGGCCGCTCATGCCGGGCATGACCAAGTCCAACAAAACCGCGTCGATGTCGGCGTGGGTCTCCACCGCCGAAACCGCCGCCGCGCCATTATCCGCTGTGCGTGTGTGAAAGCCGTTGCGCTCGACCGCCGCCTGCAAAAGACGTCGCTGCGCCGGATCGTCATCGACGATCAGGATCGTTTTTGCCATCGTAACCCACCAAATCTCTTGACCGCTTTTCTCTGACGGAAAGGCTGATCGTGGGCCGACCATAAGCAAGGGAAGTTCAGGTCGCGTTAAAATGGCACAGCGAAAGGCGATTTTCGTAAGCAATCATAACGTCTATCTAAACATCGTGTTCACCATGCTCGCCTCCCCCATGCTCACTTGACCGACCCACAAGACCCGGAACGCAACCGCATTACCGCGCGCATCGGCCGTGTCGCGCGGATTGGCGCCAACATGTCGGGAGCAGTGGGCGCGCGGATGATGGGGGCGGACCAAGCCGGGCTGGCGCGCGCCTTAAGGCAAGCGCTGGGGCGCTCGAAAGGGCCGCTGATGAAGGTGGCGCAATTGCTCGCCACCATCCCAGATCTGCTGCCACAAGCTTACGCCGAAGAGTTCCGCAAGCTGCAAGCGAACGCGCCGGCCATGGGCTGGCCGTTCGTGCAACGGCGCATGCGCGCTGAGCTTGGCGAGGATTGGGAAACCAAGTTCGCGCGCTTCGAGCACGACGCCGCGGCCGCCGCATCGCTCGGCCAGGTGCACCGCGCCGAAAGCCACGACGGGCGCGCGCTTGCCTGCAAGCTGCAATACCCCGACATGGCGAGCGCCGTGGAAGCGGACCTCGGTCAGCTGAAAACGCTGCTCGGGCTGTTTCGCGCCATGGATGGCACGATCGATTCCTCCGAAGCCATTGTCGAAGTCGGCGAGCGCTTGCGCGAGGAATTGGATTATGCGCGCGAGCTGAAGCACATGCGCCTGTTCACGGCGATGTTGGCGGGCGATGCGCGCATCAACACGCCCACACCGGTTGAAGAGCTTTCAACCAAACGCTTGCTGACCATGACCTGGCTCGAAGGGCTCGGATTGATGCATTGGTTGGATGAGCCGCAAGAAACCCGCAACCGCATCGCTGAACTTCTGTTCAAAGCCTGGTGGGGGCCGATGACGCATTATGGAATCATCCACGGCGACCCCCACCTCGGCAATTACGCGCTCACCGAAGGCGCCGAGCAGCTGCAGCTTCTGGATTTCGGCTGCGTGCGCATTTTCCCGCCACGTTTTCTAGACGGCGTCGTCGGTCTATATCGCGGACTGAGGGCGGAGAACCGAGATCAGATTGCGCACGCCTACGAAGTGTGGGGCTTCCAGAATTTGAACGCGGAATTGATCGACGCGCTGACGCTCTGGGCGCGCTTTATCTATGGCCCTCTGCTTGAAGAGCGCGTGCGCACCATCGCCGACGACGTGCCGGCGGCGGAGTACGGCCGGCGTGAAGCGATAGAGGTGCGGCGCAGGCTCAAAACTCTGGGCCCGGTTCTGGTGCCGCGCGAATTCGTGTTCATGGACCGCGCCGCCATCGGCCTCGGCGCTGCTTTCCTGCACCTGCGCGCGGAACTGAATTTCGGCGCCATGTTCGCGCAAAGCGTGGAAGGGTTTTCGGCGGCAGCGCTTGGCGCGCGGCAGAGCGATGCGCTGGGGAAGGTCGGGCTGTGATTATGAACCTCCGGCACATCATTTTATGCAAATGAACAATTCCGTCATTCCGGGGCGGCCGAAGGCCGAACCCGGAACCCAGGGACCGCATGGCGCCTTCAGCCCCTAGGTTCCGGATCGCGCTCCGCGCGTCCGGAATGACGGATTCCGTTTCGTCCTTATGTGTTGCTCGGACCAACGCCGGCGGTCCATATATGATTCATGCAACACAATGCCCTGATCACGACGCTTGTCGCCGCGATCGTGCTGGCGTTTGTGTTTGGCTTTGTGGCGCAGCGGCTGCGGCTTTCGCCGATTGTCGGTTATCTCGTCGCCGGCATTGCCGTCGGCCCTTACACGCCGGGCTTTGAAGCCGACATCGATCTTGCACTGCAACTTTCCGAAGTCGGCGTCATTTTGCTGATGTTCGGGGTTGGCCTGAAAATATCGATCGAGGACATCTGGTCAGTGCGCTGGGTGGCGATCCCCGGCTCGCTGCTGCAAACAGCGATGGTCGCTCTGCTGGGCATGGGCGTCGGACTTGCGTTCGCCATGCCGCTGGCAGAGGCGCTACTGCTCGGCTCGGCGCTCTCGATCGCCTCCACCATCGTCTTCTTCCGCGCCCTGGAAGACCGCCGGCTAATGAAGACCGAAGAAGGCCGCATTGGCGTCTCTTGGCTCTTGCTAGAGGATTTGCTGATCGTCATCGCCATTGTCGTGCTGCCGGCGCTGGTCGGCGCGATAGCGGCGGACAATGCGCAGGTTTCGCCGTTGCGCATACTGGGGGCGCTAGCGGTCACCTTCGCCAAGATCGCCGCTTTCGTGGCGGTTATGCTGGTGATCGGCGCGCGGTTCTTTCCGTGGCTCATCGTCCAAGTCGCGCACACTAAGTCGCGCGAGCTTTTGTCCCTGGGCGCATTGGCCTTGGCGCTTGGCGTCGCCTGGGCGGCCTATGCATGGTTTGGCGCCAGCTTCGCGCTCGGCGCGTTTTTGGGTGGGCTTGCGCTGAATGGCTCCAAGTTCAGCCACAAGGTGGCGGAGGATTCGCTGCCTTTGCGTGACACCTTCGCGGTGTTGTTCTTCGTCGCCGTCGGCATGTTGTTTGACCCACGCGTGATCGTGCGTGAGCCGCTTGCGCTGGCCGCTATCGTCGCGGTGATCGTGCTGGGCAAGGCCGCGCTCGGCTACGCGCCGATGCGCTTGATGGGGCAGAGCCCGCGCGCGACGTGGCTGATCGCGCTCGGCACCGCGCAGATTGGCGAGTTCTCCTTCGTGCTCGCCGGCCTTGGCCGTCAGCTCGGCGTCATGAGCATGGAGACCTACAATCTCGTCCTGGCCGCGGCGCTTATCTCGATCGCCGTCAATCCGTTCTTGCTGCGCTTCGTGCCGGACGGCGCGCGGCCAGTTCGCTAGCGACCCATCAGCGCACTAATGCGCGTGCTTTGGCCGTCGGCGAGATTGTGGGCGGCGTAGAAGCCGCACCCGCCCCGATAGCTCAGCGTGCCTCTCAGCGGCAGCGTTCGCGAATCCACGACAATGCCCTCGCCTGACAAGCGTTCGATCCGCACAAAGCGCGGACGCCTGCTCGACCAGTCATTGCGGCATACCGAGCCATGGATAGACGCGCCCTCGGCCTCGATACTTGGCGCAGTCATGATGAACCCGCGCACCGGATTGAGCTGCACATCGGATGTCTCGGCGCTGGCGGCGGCGCCCAAACCTACCAAGGCGGTTAATGTAAAGGCGAGGACGATGTAGTGGCGGAGCAGCTTCATAATCAAAGCCCGCTCGCAACATTCGCACCAAGCGCGTCAGCGCAAGTTTTTGCGGATTACCAGCTTCAGTCCTGACCAAATCTCATCCACCGCGCAGACCTTCACGTCCACATAGCCCAGCGGCAGCGCCAGTTCGCGGATCGTGTCCTCGGTGATATCGGTGGCGACCTTGGCCGCCTTCTTTGGCCAGGACACCCAGACCATGCCGTCGGCGGCCAACAGGGGGCGCAGCTCTTTCAAATCGGCTTCTAGTTTGGCGGCACTGGTGTGGAAGATGTGTGCGGCGGGTAAGTCCTTGCCCGGGCGCGCGAGATAGCGCGGGCAGACGCTGACCTCGATTTCCGCGCGCACGCTGTCGGGCATGCCCTTGGCCCAGAGCGCTGCGCCCTGCTTCAGTCCAAGCTTCTTGGCCAGAGGCGTCCCTGAGTACCCGGCGGGCATGAGCTTAGGGCCGCACCCGCATCAAGCGGCCCTCGCCGCCAAGCATGTTGTGCAAGTTCTCAATCAAGTCACGCCGCACCGCCTCGCGCACGGCGGCCTGCGTTTCAGCGACGCAGTCCGTTGGATCGCCGCGCTCGTCGCGGGTCTCGCGCACGCCCTCGATGGGCCCGTCGCGCAGCACTGATGCGCAATTGATCTCCCGGCGAACGTAGATTTCCTCAGCCGGCAGCACTTCGACCGGCGCGATCAACGCATAGTGCGGATCAGCTGCTTCAACGCCGGCGTCGAGAGGCGCGTATTCGGCCAAGTAAAGCGGCGCGTAGACGTCCTCCGGCATGTGGCGTTCGGTCAATGGCGCGATGACGAGCCGCCAACTTCTTGGCATCTCCGCTTCGGAGTTCTCATCGCCCAGCGGCACATGGTCCTGGAAGCGATAGAGCCAGGCGCCGTCCTCCATCCTGGTGATCTCGGCCGGCCGGCATTTCGCCGGCGCCCGACCGCGCCTGCGTGCATAGCGTTCGGGGCAATCCTCGCTGATGGCGATCCAGACCCCTTCCACCAAGGGCGGCGGGCCGATCTGGTCGGCGGGCGAAAACAATGGTCTTTCCGCGCGCAGCGGCGTGCAAGCGCCAAGCGCGACGAAGATTGCCAGGAGTGCTGCTTTGAGGGTCATCTGACACCTCCGGTGGGGTTGACTGGCGCTTGCGCGGCTCAGGCCTTTACGCTATCAGCCCCGCTTCCCGATTTCCACGATCCCCTATTTAGGATTTGGCGCCATGAAAGCCGAAGGCCACCCCGACTACCATTTCATCAATGTCCAGATGACCGATGGGACCATTTTCAAGACCCGCTCGACCTATGGCGAAGAAGGCGCGACCTTGGCGCTCGACATCGACCCCAAGGTGCACCCGGCTTGGACCGGCGGCAACCAGACCCTGCTCGACCGCGGCGGCCGCGTCTCCCGCTTCAACGACAAATTCGGCGGCTTCATCAAGAAAAAAGAAGACTGAGCAGAGGCCCGAGCTACCGCCCGAACGCGGCGTTGAGTTTGGCCATCTGGTCGGACACTGGATTTCCGCCCTGCGCGGCATCGCCGTCGTACATGGTTTCGTCCAGCCGGCGCACGCGCTCGTAAATCGCCGCCCCGCGCACGATCAGCGTGCGCAGCGCCTCGGGGAGTTCGTTCGACCCGGCAAAAGTCGGCGCGGGCAGAGGCTCGCGTGAGATCAGGCGATATTTTTCGCTGGCCGCTTCCATCATCGGAATTTCGCCGTCGCGCAGCGCGCGTTGCACCAAAAGCCAGGACGCCACCTGCATCAGCCGCGTGGTCAGGCGCATGCTTTCCCCCGCATAGGCCAAAGCCGCCGCGCGTGAGAGCCGCTTGGAGGCAGCGCGCCCTGGGCCATCGAGATAGGCCGCGCTTTCTTCAACAAGGCCCATGCCTTCCTTGAAGGTGCGCTCGAACAGCTCCGATCTGGCGAATTCCATGGCGCGCCGCGTGTCGAAACCGCTGCTGGTTGGGGAAGGCTGGGTCTTATCGGTCATGGGGCCAACGCATCGCAAAAGGCGCGCCGAGGCTGGCCCGCCGCGTTCACCTTACCCAGGCCGCGCGCCAAAAACCGAATCCGCAGCCGCACGCTGAGCCCGCTTGGCCGCGATGGCGTGCTCACACAATGCGATCTCGGCCTTGAGGCGTTCAATGCGACCTTCCAGATCATCGATCGAGGCGTTCTCGAGTTGCGCTTCCAACGCAATCGGCTTCTTGACCGGGGGAGCGAAGGGATCGTCTTCGAACATAGGCCTAACCTCCGCCCAAAGCCTATCCTAGAATGGCCCGCCATTTAAGCGCGGTGGACCAGGAGAAAGCGCGAACATGCGAAAAATAATTCACGGACCTGGCACACCCTTGTCATTGGCCGTGGTGGCGCGCCCTGCGCCGGGCCCAGGCGAAGTCCTGATCCGGGTAGCCGCCGCCGGCATCAACCGCCCCGACCTGATGCAGCGGGCCGGGCTCTACCCGCCCCCGCCCGGCGCGCCGGAGACGCTTGGCCTGGAGGTGGCGGGAGAGGTCGCGGCCATCGGCGCGGGTGTGGCGCGCTGGAAAGAAGGCGACCACGTCTGCGCATTGTTAGCCGGCGGCGGTTACGCCGATCACGCGCTGGCGCACGAGGGATCGGTTCTGCCGGTTCCAACCGGGCTCACCATGATCGAAGCCGCGGCGCTCCCCGAGGCGGTGTTTACCGTGTGGGCGAACGTGTTCGAAGCGGGCGCATTGAAGCCGGGCGAGACACTGCTAGTGCACGGCGGCGCCTCGGGCATTGGCACGACGGCGATCCAGATGGCTAAAGCCCACGGCGCGCGCGTGTTCGCCACTGCCGGCGATGCCGAGAAATGCGCTGCATGCGTCAAACTCGGGGCCGACCGCGCCATCAATTACAGAAGCGAGGATTTCGAGGCGGTGGTGCGCGATTCCGGCGGCGCTGAGATGGTGCTCGACATGATTGGCGGGCCGTACCTGCAGAAGAACCTCAATCTGCTCAACGATGGCGGCCGCTGCGTGATGATCGCCTTCATGCAAGGCCCGCAGGCTGAAGTGAACCTGATGCGCCTGATGCTCAAGCGGCTGACGCTCACCGGCTCGACGCTGCGTTCACGCAGCGTGGCGGAGAAAGCCCGCCTCGCGCGTGAAATCGAGCGCGTGGTCTGGCCCTGGATCGCGGCCGGCAAAGTGCGCCCGCTGATCGACAGCACATTCCCCCTCGGCGACGCCGAAGCCGCGCACGCACGCCTGCAAAGCGGCGCGCATGCAGGAAAGATTGTGCTTACGGCGTAAGCTCTAACGCGGGCAGTTCTGGTCTGGGCGCGAACGGCGAAAGGTCCAGTCCTGACTCTCGAGCCGCCCGCTGATCTCGCCCTCGATGCGCGCATGAAGGCGACCGCCATCGCGCCAATAGATGACGCGCTGCGGGAAATCGTGCGCTGGGTTTTCAAACACGGCGCGGCGGTTCTCATTGCTCGTCATGGTGAATTCGGTCACCGGCGCTCCGTTCGGCATGGAATAATAACTGATGCCGCCGCGCCCGTTCGCCGCCACACGCAAGAATTCGTAGCTCGCCTGCTCGCCCTGGGTGAAGTTCGTGCCCAGTAACGTCCCTGTGCCGGCGCCGAGCCAATTCTCCGCGACCTGCGCGCCATTATCGCAACTGAGCCAATACCCGGCGATCCAGTCTGGACTTAAAGGCGCCGGCTGCGCGGCGGCGGTCGCGGCGGTCGTGAGCAAGGCAAGGCTAAAAAAACGAGCGCGCATTCGGTTTCTCCGGCTGAGGTGATTGCCTTCTATTCGAAAGCGCGGCCGCTCTTCTTGTATCCATCCGACATCGTGTCCAGCGCCTGGACGGAAACGGTCAGGGCCTTCGCCAGCCCCGTTCGCTGGGCCGCCCAATCGCGCGCGGTACAGCCAAGGAAGCGGCGAAAGTCGCGCGCCATTTGCGGCTGATCGAAATATCCAGCATCGAGCGCCGCCTCGACCCACCCTGAAGTTTCAGGTTGTTCGATGGCGTCGAATACACGGCGAAAGCGAAGGATTGTTTGCAGCGCGCGTGGGCTGACGCCGACATGCGCCTTGAAACGGCGCTGCAGCTGGCGCTCCGAAACACCCAACGCACACACCTCCTCGCCAGCAAGCAAGCGTGTCACCGCCTCACGTACAAGAGCGTCAACCCGCCCGTCCACGACACGCGCCTCGACATAATCTTGCACCACCTCCACCGTCTGACGCAGTCCGCCTGCCTCGCGCGCAGCATTGTGCAATGTCACAGCCGCCTGGCCATGCAGCGCCGCGAGATCCAGCCGACGGTTTGTCGCCGCATCGACGTCGCGACCGAGGAACGCGCGCGCTCCATCGACCCTGAAGCGGACCCCAATCAACGCAACGTCGCTCGGTGCGGCGAGGGAAAGCGGCTTTGTCAACTGTCCCGCGAACAGCACTGGCGGCTGAATCCGCGCTGTCGCACGTTCGACATAGGGTTGGCCGCAATGAACGATCAATTCTGGCCGCCCGTCCGGCGCAATCGGTTGGGGCGTCGCATCGGGCGGCGCGGTGAACGTCCAAACGCAGTGCACGAACTCACCCAACACCGCGCGCGGCGCGAATTCGCGGTAAATTGGCGACCCACGCATGCTCGCACCATCACAGCGCGAGCGCGCCCGCGCAAGTCGCCGCACATGTGGAACGCTGAAATTGAGGTTCCCCGCTTAACCAAGCGTGCGCCAAATTCCCCCATTAGGAGGCCGCGATTGGATGTGCTTTCCCGCAGGCGTATGAGGTGCCGAGGGCGCCTGCGCGCCTTGGATAGCGGGAGAAACCCATGCGGAAGTTACTAAGCACGTTGGCGCTTGCGGCCCTGATGGCGGGCGCCGCCACCAGCGCGCAAGCGATGGAAGGTTGGTACGGCCGGGCCGATGTCGGCTACAGCGTCGATGGCGAAGTCGATGTGAGCTTCTTCGACGGCGAGGAAACCTTCAGCGATACTGCGGATCTCGATGACGGCTGGATGGCGGATGTGGGCGTTGGTTACGCCTACGGTAACGGCTTCCGCGCCGAACTCGAACTCGCCGAGCGCAACAACGAAGTCAATTCCACTTCAACCGATGTGGACGCGCGTTCGCTGATGGTGAACGGGTTCTACGATTTCAATCGCGGCGGCCGCTTCCAACCTTATGTCGGCGTTGGCGTTGGTTACGCCAAGGTCGATGCCGATACGGTCGATGATTCCAATTGGGCCTGGCAGGCCCTCGCGGGCGTCGGCGTGGAGATCAACGATCGGCTGACGCTTGACGTCGGCTATCGCTATTTCAATGTGGATGACCTTGAGTTCGCCAGCATCGCCGATGCGTCCTACACGCACCAAGCAGTGACCGTCGGCCTGCGGTTCCAGTTCGGCGCAGCCGCCGCACCGCCGCCGCCTGCGGTTGTCTG
>JBEBHQ010000023.1:0-46121 GCA_040080805.1 Terricaulis sp.
GCCCTGGCCGCGATCGCACCGGCCCGTAACGCCATCCTGGATTTCTTCGACGTCGGCGGCGTCCGCGTCGTGGAACGACCGACGACCGCACCACCACCGGACCAGGGTTCGCTCGGCACCGACGCACGCCTCCGCACGCGGATCATCGGAGCCGTCGCGCGCGTCCCGATGTAGGCAAACACATCAGTGAACGCCTGCATGAAAGCGATCGAGAAATAGCGCTCGTTCGAACTCGGCGCGCTAATCTCCACGGGCGCGCCGGAGAGTTCTAAGAACGAGGACGAATAGATCGTGTCATTGTTCGGCGCGGTGACTTGGCGCGACATGTGATTGAGCAATTGTGCGCGATGTACGATTGTGTTGAGCCGGCCAGGCCGGCCATCGACTGCGCCGGTTCGCTCCTGCTGGATGCGCGCGAACTCGTAGAGCGGAAATGCGTAATAGAACGCACGCTCGATCGGATTGGCGGATGCGCCGTCGCCGGTTTGACTCGATGTCGTGCATCCGCCCGACGATGCGGCCAGCGCGAACGCCCCTTGGAGTAAATGACGGCGGTGCATCAGCGTACTCCTGTCGCAATGGCAAGCCTCTGGGGCGGCGAACATTGTTTCGATTTCCTCTCGGCGGTTTGCCATGGTGCGCGCCGAGTTCAAAGTGCCCTTGGTCGTGAGTTCCTGCGGCGGCGGCGGCGAGTTTGCGAGCGCAATCCGGGCGATACGCGTCGTCGGCGTGGCTCGCCCGTCATTGAAGCGCGCGGCGCGCCTCTTCATCGGTCAGTCGCGCAACGCCCTGCTTTCACCTCAGCGGCGCCGATTGCATCGATGCGAGCCGGCAACTGGCAGAGTTCAGACAGCGCCGTGGGATCATCTAACAAATAGGCTCGCCAGAATGTCAGTGTCTCGCGCTCGATCGCCTCGGTTTGCGCTTGCTGCGCCGCCGTCATGGCGCCGCCCGCTTGGACGCGGCCGGAAAAGATCATGTGATCGCCTCCGTCGAAAACGATGAGATACTGATCGGCGCCGTCGATGGTGCGGAACGGAATTTGGCGCCGCTCGGGTGACGTCTCAAGATCGAAGGGTGTGCTATCCTCCGTGCCAGTGAAGTGCAAGATCGGGGTATGAATGCCGCCAAGCGCGTCGCCAGGGTCTTGGTTGCGGGGCGCGTTCGGGCTGTAAACGATGGCGGCATCGACGCGCTCATCGCGGAATGCATCCGGACGGCCTGCGCCGAGCCGTTGGCCCACCGCCACCAGTGTCGTCAGCGCGCCGTAAGAATGTCCGGACATGCCGATCCGCGACATGTCGAACCTGCCCGCAACTGATCCGTTCGCATTCGCCGCCTCGAGCTGATCAATCGCAAAGCGCACATCACCGAACCGCGCAACGGCAGCTCGCGCATCCATCCCTGCCCGCAGTCGCTCGATCGCGCGCCCGGGCTCACGCTCGCCGCCGAGCAGCACAGCATCTGAACCCGGATGCTGAAGCACAACAGCGACGAATCCGTTCTCAGCAAGGTGCGTCATCAAGAAGGACGCCGCCTGGCGCGAGCCGCCAAGGCCATGTGAAAAGATCACAACAGGCGCGGGTGCGCGCGTCGCAGGCAGATAGATCTGATATGGCACGATGCGATCCCGCGCTTCATCGCGCCACTCGCCGTAAACCGATTCAATCGCTCCCGCGTGCGCCTCCAGCGGTGCGTTCTCCGGCGCCGCGCCGGACGCGCAACCCGCAGCCACAAACACGATGCTCAAGAGACATGCGCGGGCGAGAGCGCCAAATTGGTTCACGTGTGAAAATGTCATGCGGCGTATCCTTACAATCGTCAACGCGAATGCCGCTCAAAGAAATCCCAGATGACTTCGCTCGCATCTATCTCTGTGTATGGCGTGCGCTCGATCGCCACGGAAGAAACGGCCGCGCTGGGCCAAGTGTGCCCGGCGGATGCCAGCCGGTAAAACACAACCTCAGCGCTATCTCTGCATGACGCAAATGTCTCGACGGTCACACCCCCGGATGTCGTCATCGTTGTTTCCGGAGAGCAGGCATCGGCGCGCCGCCAGAAGTCCACCGCGTAACTTACGGGTCGAAACGGCTGCCCCTGGGAGCGCGCGACTAGCCGCATCGGTGATTCACCGCCCGCGAACGGCACAATCTCATCGCGCTCGCCGTGCATGATCAGGACCGGCAGCGGCGTTGCAGGCGCCTGCTCGCCGCCGAACATCGCGCCCGCCACCACAGCGATCGCCGCAACCTTGTCGCTGAGCTCAACGCCAACGCGATGGGCGAGCATTCCGCCGTTCGAAAGGCCGGTCACATAGACGCGGCGGGGATCAATATTCTGGGTCCGAACCAACTCGTCGATCAGCAGGGCGATGAACGCAATATCGTCGCTGCGGGAGGTCATTGCATGGCCGCAGCAGCCGCCCGCGTTCCACGTTCCCATCCGCTCCATGCGGCCGACACCGTCGGGAAACGCCACCGCAAACCCTTCGCGGCGCGCGGTATCTAGCCAGCGCGGGATCATTGTTCGCGCATTGCCGCCGCCGCCGTGCAGGGCGATGACGAGCGCCCTCGGCGCCGATGCGGTATCGACGTTCGCGACGAGAAAGATGCGCGTCGCCGCGCCCACGCCAATGCTTTGTTCGGCGACGCCGCTTTCGCTCTGCGCGCCAGCGGCCGGAGCGATGGCCAACCAGAGTCCAACAGCGGCGAGCGCGAACAATCTCATCACATATCCTCGTCCAGACCCTGAATTGAACGCCGGCACGACGAGAGTCCGCCGCCGCGCTAGTAGCGAACCGTCAGTTCCGCTCCATAAACCCGCGGCTGGCTCCAGAATTCCGCGGTTCCGACGACGTTCAAGATATATTGCTCGTCAGTGAGGTTGCGACCGAACAGCGAGAAGCGCCAGTGATCGCCCTCGAGACCGAGCCGCGCATCATAAAGCTCATAGCCTTCGTACTCACGGCTGTTGTTCGGCGTCTCATAACCGCCATCGGCGAATTGCCCGCTCACGCCGGCGAAGCCGCGCAATGCACCAATGTCTTGCGTGTAGAAAAGATTGGCCGTGACCTGGTAATCGCGCAGGCGCGGTACGTGCAGGCCCTCGAGATCAGTGGTCACGCCCTGAGAAATGAGACTGGCGCCTTCTTCGAATTCGCCATCCGACGTCGAGAAGCCAACGCGCGTCACTAACCGGCCCGGACCGAGATCGAAGATGCGGCGGGCTTCTGCTTCGAAACCGTACACGTGCGCGTCGCCGGCGTTGGAGAGGACGAAGCCGGTGACGCCGACGGCCGGCGCGGTCACGACCTGAACATTGTTTGTCCAAGTGTAATAGACTGCTGCTTCGGCGTTGAATCCGAACAAGCGCCCCTTCCAACCTGTTTCGTAATTGTAAGCGTATTCAGCGTCGTAACGGAGGCTCGGCGCCAACTGCGCGCGCGTTAGGTTTGGGGGAAGGTTGGTGTTGAAGCCGCCGGTTCGATAGGCGGTTGCGAACCGCCAGTAGAGATTTTGCTCATCGGCGAAGTTCCAGCGCAGCGTCAACGCAGGCGTGTAGAACGTCTCGTCGAAATCTAAACGCACGACTGCTGTTTCGTTGCCTGCCGCGCACGCAGGCGCCGCCAGAGTCGGTGGGCAGAACTGTGCTGTCGTCACGCCTGAGCCCCCGATTGGCGCGAGCAAGCCCGCAGGAGCAGCGCCCGGGCCAAAATACACCAGCGGATCCTCCGACCAGCGTTCGAAGGAATAGTAACGGCTGTCCTGCTGCACGCGCAACTCGGCGCCGAGCGACCAATCGGATGCGATTTGAGCCTCGATGGAGCCGAACAACGAAACAGATTCCACGCCCTCAACGAACGTATCGTGGTTCATCGTGCCGCGGCCTGCGTTGCGCGCTGGCGCCGAGAACGTGTTCGCCGCGCCCGGCCCAGCGGCGCCGACAAAACATCCCGGCGTCAGCGGCTGGGCGGCGCCAGTGTAAGGCAAGCACGCTTCGGGTTCCGTCACGACGTTATCGGAGGACTCGAGAAATTCGAAGCCGACAAGCCAAGTGATCGGCCCCTCGGCCGCCGAGGTCAGGATCGCCTGATAGACGTTGCGGCTGTAGTCCTCGAATTGCGCGCGCGAGTAGTCAGGATTGGCAACGGCGGCGCCCGGCGCGACGTCCGACAGCGACAAGCCTGAGAAGTGATCGTCATCCTCGTTCGTGCGGTTGCCATCACGTTCGCGGCGCGCGGCGCGCAGCGAGAGTTCGGCCCATTGCAGATCGAAGTCCGCGCGCAAAGTCAGGCCCAACTCTTCGATGTCGGTGCGGCCTTCGCGGTTTTGGTTGGCGCGAACATAGGGCCCAGGATCGAGAGCGGGGCTTCGCGCCAATCCCGTGAACGCCGCCGCGTTGCTATCGAGATATTCCCACATCATGGAGAACGTGGCGTTTGGCGAAGGCCGCGCTTCAAGGATGGCGCGCCCGCCGCTAACTTCTTGGGTATCGGTGAAGTTTCCAGTCGTCGTGTTGACGATGAAGCCCTCTTCTTGGTCGCTCGTGAACCCTGCCAAGCGAAGGCCGAGTGAATCGCCCAGAGGCACGTTGAGGATCGCTTCGAGGTCAGTCCGCTCTGGATCGGAATACCGCACCGTGCCGCGCGCATCGAAGGATTCGTCCGGCATGTTCGAAATGATGTTGACGGCGCCGCCGACCGCGTTGCGTCCGAACAAGGCGCCCTGCGGGCCGCGCAACACTTCAACGCGCTCCGCGTCAAAAAGATCGAGCCGATTAAGCGTGCGCCCGCCGAAGCCGCCGCCGGCTGCGTACACGCCATCGCGATAAAGGCCGGTGGCCGTTTCAGTGAACCCGACACGGCCGCTGCCTTGCCCGCGAATAGAGATGTCGTTCAAGTATTCCGGACCTGACGTCACCAATGACGTCCCCTGTACTTGGCGCAGGTAATCTTCCATGCGGTCGAGCACGAGGCCTTGGCGATCCGCCTCGGTGATCGCGGTGACCGATCCCGGAACATCGCGCAACTGCTCGGCGCGGCGGCGCGCGGTGACCACCACTTCCCCACTATCGATGACTTCGTCATCGGATTCTTGAGCGCCTGGTTGAGCGTCTTGCGCTGCGGCGACACCGGCGAACGGCAGAAACGACAGAAGAGCTGCGGCGCTGCTGCGCAAAAGACGCTTGGTCATGCTTCCCCCTCAGGACACGCGCTTGTGGTGGGAGAAGGGCCATGCCGGGCCGCCGACGTGCGCGGCGACGCGCGCAATCCACGACCCGATAATGGCGCTTAAGAGCATCGCCATCGGCTTCGGCTTCCTCCCCGTCCCTTTTCGGGACTTATTGTGCACAATTTACCGAAGTGACGAGAGAGTCAATGCTAAACCTTCCGTTTGGCGCCCTTCCGTGGCGCGCGCGCCTCGGCGTTGCTCTGGAGTTGCACGCGGGGGACGAGAAACGAGCGCGTCAGGGCCACGATCTCGCGCGCGCACGCTTCTGCGCGAGCGCCGTCACGGCCTTTGATCGCAGCGACCAAGCCGCGGTGCAGTTCGGCCTGGCGATGCCGCGCAGCCGGGACATCGAAATCCAAAAACCGATGCTGCCAGAGCGCCAGCGAGCCGACGCGATTGAGCACGTCGTGAACAAAGCCGCTGCCGCTCCAGCGCGAGAGCCGGCGGCCCAGCTGGAACGCGATCGCATTACTTTCTTGCAGCGAGTTACGCTCAACGAGAACACAAGCTTCCTCGCACATTTGCTCCAATTCATCGAAATGCGAAGCATCAACGGTTTCGGCGGCGATGCGCATCGCGACGCCGTAAACCGCTTCAAGCATGTCGAGCACGTAACGCGTATCGTCGGCGCTAAGTTCGAGCACCTTTGCCCCGCGCCAGGGCCGAACCAGAATGAACCCCTCGCGCTCAACTTGTCGGAAGGCGTTGCGGACCGGCGTGCGGCTCGTGCCATATCGTGACGCCACTTCCTGCTCGCGAATCCAGTGCCCGGGCGGGTAAACGCCGCCGATGATGTCTTGGACCAACCGCCTGGCGATCACGGCGTCGAGCGGCAGGTCCCGCTCATCGCCCCCATCCAGGTCGGCGGCACTAGATTCTTGGCTCTTTGAGTCCGACACTGGCCCTCCGCTATTCTACTTGGGGTAATTATTGCACACAATCCGCGAGGCTGGTCACTGCTTGATGTCAAATGTCTCCGTCACGCCCTCGCGGCGCGCGCTCTTGGCGGCGGGGACGCTCGCGCTATCGGGTTGCGCCTCCGCTGGAAAGGCTCGCTCGCAGAGCATGGAAGAACAAGTCGGCGCCGACCTCGCGGCGTATGTGGCCTTTGGCGAAAAGAACGCTGGCGGCGCCGGCGATACAGCCACAGGCGCCTGGATCGAAGCGCGGCTCGTGAGCGCCGGCTTTTCCACCCAACGCCACACTTTAGGGGCCGCTGCAATCGAAGGGCGGGATCCCGTGATCGAGATCGGCGGCATGCGTCTGCCGGTCGTCGCGCATACCTTCGGCCCAGGTGGCGGTTTCGACTCCATCCAGGCGCCCCTTCAGGTCTGGGGCGCCCCCTCAATCGCCGTGGACAGCGCGGGCGCGATCGTTGTCGCGCACCTGCCCAACCAGCGCTGGTCGAGTGCAGAACAACCGGCCATCCGCCAGACAATCGAGCGCGCCTTCTCTCAAGACGCCGTTGCGCTTGTGCTGGTCACCCATGGTCCCACGCGCGAGCTGATCAAACTCAACCGCCGGCTCCAGCCAGCACCGAGACCTGGACCCGTTGCGCTACTTGCGCCGCGCGACTGGGGCCAAATCGCAGCGAGTGCGATCGCAGCGCCGACTGCGGTGCTTGCCCTGCGCGCGATTGAACGTACGCGCGAGGCGTTCAACGTCATCGGACGCCTAGATCGCGGTGCGCCGTCCACCATCATTGTCTCCACGCCTCGTTCGGGCTGGACCACTTGCGCGGGCGAACGCGGCCCAGGCATTGCCGCGTTTCTCGCGTTGGCGCAGCAAGCGCCGCGCCGTTTTCCGCGCCACAATCTGTTCTTCTTGTGCACCAGCTCCCACGAATTCGAGAACGCCGGCAACGCCGCCATCATCGAGCAGCTCGCGCCGGCGCCGGAGCAGACAGCGCTTTGGCTGCATCTAGGCGCTGGCTTTGCGGCGCGTGACTGGCATGAAACGGGCGGTCAACTCGCGCCGCTTCCGAGCGCAGATCCCCAGCGTTTCTTGATCACCTCGCCGCACTTGCTCGAAACCGCGCGCGCAGCGTTTACGGGCCTGCCTGGCCTGGAAGCGCCCTACTCAACAGAAGGCGGCGGCGCAGGCGAACTCTCCAACATCATAGCCGCGGGCTACGCCGCCGTGATCGGCCTCCTCGGCGCTCACCGCTTCCACCATGTTGCTCAAGACGACATGCGTTGCGTGGATGCTATGCAAGTGAGCGACGCCATAATTCGCATCGAACACCTGATGCAAGGGTCACTTTCGATCTATGACGCGCCCCCAACAAACCGGATCGAAGCGGCGCGTGACTGCGGCGCTGCGCGCTGACCGCGCGCCGCAGTCACGCTCGAACGAGGTATGGGCTATGGATTTCGTGCATGATCAGTTCGCGACGGGCCGCACGACCAGGGTGCTGATCGTAATCGACGCCTTCTCGCGCTTTTCGCCGGCGATCGACGCGCGCTTTGCCTACCGCGGCGAGAATGTCGTTCGAACGCTCGACGAGACCTGCAGGCGCCTCGGTTATCCAAGAGCGATCCGGGTCGATCAGAGCAGCGAGTTCATCTCACCCGATCTCGACCTGTGAACATATCAGCACGATGTGACGCTCGACTTCTCGGGGCCGGGCAAACCGACCGACAACGCATTCATTGAATCGTTCAGCGGCGAACTCCGCGCGGAGCGCCTGCGGCATTATGGAGCAAGCGCACCAATATCTTCATCGCGTGAGAGGCGCCGGTTCGGATGATCTGAGGCCATGTCGGGCCCATTGATTCTGCAGATGCTGGCGCAGAAGCGGGCGTTTCCGGCGCCATCGCCGCCTATCAAGCTTAGATTGCGCAAGCGCGTCGCGACTTGGCGCACATAAGCGCCTCGATCCGGCTGTTCGAAAGCGGTGAGCATCGACGCATTCGCCACATTGTCAGCCATGGCTTCCTCAAGAAGGGCGAGATCGCAGACACCTGCGTGCGCCATCTGACGGCGGACGGCCCGCGCAACACGCGGGAGGTGGCTGAACGGGTCATGTGTGAGCGCAATCTCGATCCTTCGGATGGCGCGCTGCGCAATTCCGTGGTTTTCAAAGTCCTCCCGGCGCAGCGCCGTGCCGCCCGTCGCAATCTGATGATCATGCTCGAAAAGCGCAGAGGCATTTGCGTCTGGGGGCCCGCGCCAAGGCTCACGCCGCGCGACGCCAATAGCGTTTCCAGGCGCGGCTGACGGGCGCTCATCCGACCCGCGCACCGCATCCTCCCCATCGACAATCTCGCCAACAGAGTGAATCATGCGTCACGATTTCAGGCGAGCGACTTTTTCCTCAGCCTGCTAACTAAGGAGCACGCGCCATGGCGCATCGTCGCCCCCGCACCCAGCTCGCCACCCATGAAGTCTTCAATCAGGCCGAGCCGCTCGAGGACGTGAACCTGTTCGCGGCCGACGCGATCTTGAAATCCGCCTGCGTCTGGTCCGGCGCGCAAGCCCATCACCAACGCCTTTCGGCGCTCGGCGCGCGCGTCGGCGCGGCTGAGACGCAAGCCTGGGCCGCGCAAGCCAACCGCGCGCCGCCGGTGTTTCAGCCGTACGACCGTTCTGGCCGGCGCATTGACGAGGTCGAGTTCCACCCCGCCTATCATCAGCTGATGGCGCTTGGACTCGAATCCGGTGTCGCCGGTGCCGCCTGGAACGTGGCGGACGCCGGCCACGCGCTGCACGCGGCGCTTCTGTTCCTCATGGGCCAGGCCGATTACGGCGTGTGCTGCCCAATGTCGATGACCTACGCGGCAGTTCCCGCCTTGCGGGCCGAACCGGACGTCGCCGCGGAATGGACGCCGCGCATCACCGCTGAAGCCTATGATCCGCGTTTCATCCCCGCCCCCGAAAAACGCGGCGCCACCATGGGCATGGCGATGACCGAAAAGCAGGGCGGCTCGGACGTGCGGGCGAATACGACCAAGGCCGCGCGCCAAGCGGATGGAAGCTATCTGCTAACCGGGCACAAATGGTTCTGCTCGGCGCCGATGTCGGATGCGTTCCTCACGCTTGCCTATGCCGAGGGCGGGCTCAGCTGCTTTTTGGTCCCGCGCTGGCGCCCGGATGGCGAGCGCAACGCCATCGAGATCCAGCGCCTCAAGGACAAACTCGGCGATCGCTCCAATGCTTCCTCCGAGATCGAGTATCGCCAAGCCTGGGCGCAGCGCGTGGGAGAGGAAGGGCGCGGCGTGCGCACCATCATCGAAATGGTGCAGCTGACGCGGTTCGATTGCGTCATCGGTTCGGCGGCGCAGATGCGCCAGGCCGTGGCGCTCGCCGCCTGGCACGTCGGGCGCCGCGTCGCATTCCAGAAGAAGCTTATCGACCAGCCTTTGATGCGCGCCGTGCTCGCCGACCTGGCGATCGACGTTGAAGCCGCGGTGGCGCTCACGTTCCGGCTCGCGCGCGCGCTCGACGCCAAGGACGATGCGCACGAGGCCGCGCTCGCCCGCATCGGCCTGCCGCTCGCCAAGTATCTCGTCACCAAGCGCGCGCCGGCCGTGGTCGCCGAGGCCATGGAATGCCTGGGCGGCGCCGGCTATGTCGAAGAAGGCCCGATGCCGCGGCTGTTCCGCCAATCGCCGCTCAACGGCATCTGGGAGGGCAGCGGCAACGTCGTCGCGCTCGACCTGCTGCGCGCGCTCGCGCGCGAGGCTGGTCCGCGCGAGGCGCTGCTCACCGAACTGCGCGACGCCGCCAGCGGCGGCGCCGTGGACATGAGCGCCGAAGCAGAGGCGATCCTTGGCGGGGATGGCGCGGAATCGGACGCGCGGCGCGCCGCAGAGCGCCTCGCCCTCAACCTGGCGGCGGCGGCGCTGCTTCGCCATGCGCCCCAGGCAGTCGCCGACGCCTTCGTGAGCCGACGGTTGCGGGCGTCGAGCCTCACCTTCGGGGCCGGCGAAGGCGCGATCGACGTCGACCAGCTGATGTCGCGGCTCACGCTTGAGATCTAGCAGAATGAGGAAATAGCCGCCGGCCTGGGCTGGTTTGCGCACCATCCGGTTCGCTCGGGATTTTCTTGCGGCGACGGCGGCCGCTCAGCGGATTCCGTCCGTTGGCGCGCTCATCCGGCGCCGGCTCCTTGCTGCGCAGGCTGCAATGCGGTTTCGACATTGCCGATGGCTGCAGGCGCCCCGGTCGCAATCCTCCCGCGGTCAGAAACAACGAAACGGTCGTCAGAATCTCAGTTTGAGCCCACCCATTACAATCCTTGGCGCACCCGGCCTCGCGCCGGCCGGCGCGAAGGCGACATTGTAGGTCTCCTCGGTCAGATTGGTCGCCGTTGCGAACAGCGCCGCATTCTCCGTCAGGTCGAACTCGCCCGCGAGATCGACGAGCACACGATCATCGACCAGCTCACCAGCGGGAATTGCGCCTTGGCCTGCGGCGGCGCGCGCTTCGCTGACGTAATTCAGCGAGAGATTGGCGCGCCAGCGTTCACCTTCGAGACCTGCATTGAGCGTGAGCTGGTGCTCCGGCAAGTACGGCAGTTCGTCACCAGCCGTCACCGTTCCCCACGGACCGAAGCTCGACGCGAAGTTGGTCTGAAATTCGCCGTGCGAATAGGTGTAGACGAGCGAGAGTGGGACACCGATCGACCAGCCGAACGCGGCGCTGGCATCATAAGACGCCATGGCTTCGACGCCGTAAATATCGACTTCGCCGCCCTCAAATTGATCGCCGATCGTGCACCCCCCGCCTGTTGAGGCGGTGCAGGTGCCGACGAGATTTTCGTAATCGCTGAAGAAGGCTGTCGCTTCGAAGGCGAGCGCGTCTGCCCCAAAGCGCAGGCCCGCTTCGTAATTCCAGGAGGTTTCCGGATCGACGCTGGAGCCGGGCGCCGGGCTGGAAAAGCCGCGATGAACGCCGGCAAACACCCGCCATGCATCATTGATGCGATAGGTCGCGGCCACGCCTGGAATCCAGATATCGACGTTGCGCTCGCTGAGTGTCGCCGGTCCGGTGCGGGTCGGATTGGCTGTGCCGTAATTGGTCTGCGTCAGATCGATGGTCTCGTAGCGCACGCCGGGTACGAACGTCCAATCGCCCCATTCGACAGTGTCGCGCGCGAACAGCGCCCACGCCTCGGCCTCGCCGACGCGATTATCTTGGCTGCCGGGAGCGCCGGGCGTCGCGAGCACCATGGCGCCGTTCACCATGGCGAAGCGGTCATCCTGCTGGAAGCGGTCTTCCTCGTCCCGATGGTAGCGCGCCGAAAGCTGCAGATCGTGCGAGAGCGGGCCAGTGTCGAACTCGAGTCCAAGCACGCTCTGGATGCCTTCTGCGTAATAGACGCGGTTATTGTTGCGCACCCGAAGATCGCCGGGCGCGCTGATCACCGGCGTCGCAAGGGGATCGCCGACCAGGATGGCGTATTGCGTCGCGAAGGTCGCAGGATCGTCGAGCACCGCGCTAATGCCGACCCAGCCCGTATTGGCGTTGTTGCGCACGTCGTTGAGCTTGTACCAAACTCGGCTCGTATCAGTGCGATAGGCGATGGTGGTGAGATCGATATTGGGCGCAAAATCGATCCGATGGGTGAGCTGATAAGTGTCATGCTCGACATTCATCACATCAACCTGGCTGCCGCGATAGCGGCGGAAGGGATTGGCGTTGAAATCGGCCAGCGTGAGGCCGAGATAGGTCTCGTCTGAGGTTTCTTCCGAATGCTGCAGCTTGAATTCTAGCGATTGCGGCAACGCGGCGCCGGGCGCCGTGCGCAGCCCAAAGCGGAGCACGACATCGTCAATTTCAAAACCCGTATCGCCGCCGGAGTCGAGTTCCTTGAAGCCGTCCGAACTCTCGCGCAGGACTTCCACCATGGCGCCAAGCTGGAGGTTGTTACCGGCATCGAACCAGCCGCCGCCGACCGCATGTCCGCGGAATGAGCCGTACTCGCCGCCGAACAAGTCGATGCGTGCATTCGCGTCTTCGCCATCTGGAATCGGCGTTGAGAACAGATTGAGCGCCCCGCCGGTCGTGAGCGGGCCGTACATGATCGCGGCCGGTCCCTTCGCCAGTTCGACGCCGGTGATGCGCGCCATGCGCGGGAAATAATAGGCGGCCGGCGCTGCATAGGGCGCGGGCCCGATGAGGACGCCATCCTCCATCACCGTGATGCGGCTGTTGCGATCATTGCCCGAACCGCGAATGCCGATATTGGGGCGAAGGCCAAGACCTTCTTCCTCCTGCAGATAGACGCCCGGGGTCTGGCGCAGGATGCGATTCACGTCGCTATGGGAGAACGTCTCCAGCGCTTCTTCATCGAGATACTGCACCGAGCCGCCGACATCGGCGACATCGCGCTGAGCCGTCACGATAATGACCCGCTCAAGGCTCGCGAATTCAGCTTCGTCCCCGGACTCTTGTGCGTGGGCGCTTCCTACCGCCGCCGCCCCCATCATCAGCGCCAACGCGCCTGCGCCCCCGCGCCATCCCATACCTGTCATGCTCAGCCCCGTGTTGCGAATGAGTTGCAAGTGGCATCATTGGCATCACGCCGGGATACTTGCAAGCGCTTCGCATTAGCAATTTGATGTCACATTGTCGCAGGGGCGCGCGTCCGTAGTGGTCAGCGCGTGCGGGATCCAGCCGAACGGCCCTTCGATGCGCTTGCGGATGATCTGGCTCAGGCGATAGGTCGCGTGCCCGTTGGCGCGCTCGTCGAGCGCGGAATGCTTGGCCTTGGCCCCCACGTGCGGGGTCAAGCTCAGTTCATGGAACGCAGTTCGTTGACGAAATCCTCGGCATCGCAACCCTTGTCGGCGCATGATCGTGCTTGGAGTCGTCGCCCTCGCCAATTTCAGCGCAGGCAATATTTAACGCTGACTTAGCGGAAGCGTCGGCGACCGACCAAACGAACTAAGCCATTCAGCCTAGCCAAGCGCTGTCGCCGCTCAGTCGGTGAACTGGACGCCAACGATGCCTTCGCGCTGCCAGATGATGCGAACCCTGCGCTTCAGTTTCATCGTCGGTTCGCTCAGCATGAAGGTCTCGGGCAATACGATGCGTTGAAAGAATTCAACGCGGGCGCCGGTGGCGCTGATGTCTTTCACGGCCACGCCCAATCGCTCTCCGCTATCGAGAACAATCGCCCCGTTGCGAAACACCGATTGTCGGGGCGCTCTGTCCTTTGTTGCGCATCGGTGTCGCTCTGCCGCCAGCTCGCGCTCCGGCGCGCGCTCGGCAATCTGCCGCACGCGGTTCGTTAGCTGGTTGCCGCGGTCAGGAGGTTTCGACTTTCCGAACATCTCGCCTTGCATCGCTCTCGCGGCTATAATAATGCTGCGTTTGGGTTTCGAAGTGATGAGCGGGCCACTAATCGCCGCGCGTTGCTGTGCGCCCGCACTGGCGGCGGCGTAAGCTTTAAATCCAGCGTGGGGCGTCCGCCGTATTAAGCGCTGGAGGGCTCACATGACATCGCTATCGATCGCTATTACGGGCGCGGGGTCCGGCCTGGGATTGGGTGTGGCGCAAGGTTTGGCGCGCGCCGGGCACAAGGTCTTGGCCGCTGTGCAGTTCGACCGCCAGGTTGCTGAGATTAAGGCGCTCAAGATCCCTGAGCTGCGCGCAGAACGCATCGACCTGCTCAAGGCCGGCGATCGCGCAAAGCTCGCGGCGCGAGAGATCGACATTCTCATCAACAATGCGGCGGTGAGCGAGACCGGCCCGAGCGCCGAGCAGCCGCTGGAGTTGGTGCGCAAGGTGTTCGAGGTCAATGTGTTCTCGACCTTGGCGCTGACGCAGTTGGTCGCGCAGGCGATGGTGAAGCGCGGCAGTGGGCGCATCGTGTTTGTGACGTCCATGCTTGGGCTGATGCCCGTTCCCTATGTGGGCGCCTACAGCGCCTCGAAGCACGCGCTCGAGGCGTTTGCGACGGTGCTGCAAGCTGAACTCGCGCCACATGGCGTCGACGTGATCACGTTCCAGCCGGGTCCGTACAAGACCGGTTTCAACGATCGCATGTGGGCGACGCAGAAGGCGTGGTTCAAGCCGGGCGTCAATTTCACGCGCGAGGCGGACATGGCGGGGACCGCGGCCCTGCTCGATGGGCAGTTCGATCCGCAGGGCGCGATTGACGCGCTGGTGGCGTTGGCCCCCTCGGAGCACCCGCAATTCCGGAACGTGGTGCCAGAGCCGATCGAAGCGGCAATCAAGCAGACGCAAGCTGAAGCGTGGACGCGGAGGATTTGAGTACGCGCACGGACCTGACAAGCGTCTTCGGCCCGCGACAATCAGCATAGTCATCCGCGCGAGTCTGCGAAGCCCTACTTGTCGCTCTCGTCCGCGGGGACACCGCCCTACTTTACGGGTTCGGCTTTCTGATGGTCGCCTGCAACCCGCTTCGCCATTCCGGCGTCGTCGTGATGGGCGGCCTTGGCAAAGCGCTGTTTGCTCTGAATCTATTCTACATGCGCCAGAATGGCTGGACTTCCGACCTTGCTGTCGTCGTCATCGCCGGTGCCGAGGACATGAGCGCCAAAGCAGAGGCGATCCTTGGCGGGGATGGCGCGGAATCAGACGCGCGGCGCGCCGCAGAGCGCCTCGCCCTCAACCTGGCGGCGGCTGCGCTGCTTCGCCATGCGCCCAAGCCAGTCGCCGACGCCTTCGTGAGCCGACGGCTGCGGGCATCGAGCCTCACCTTCGGGGCCGGCGAAGGCGCAATCGACGTCGACCAGCTGATGTCGCGGCTCACGCTTGAGATCTAGCCGGATGAGGAAATAGCCGCCGGCTTGTACATAGCGAGGTGCCAGGAGTGTTCTGCGGAATTCTCCCTTCGGCTTCGATCGAGTATGGGAGATTGCCGCACCACACCCTTGAGGCCATCAATCTCTCTCAAAAAAGCGAGTTTCAACACCGCATAACCACCAATCGGGCGGTGTCCACTTCGCTCGCGCCGAATATACAAACGGCGCATCTGGCCTTGATCCGAGCCAGCCATGGCGTCTTGTTCGTAAGGTGAACCAGTCAGTGTTTGCCGGCTCGGCGGACAGTGGTGGATTCAAGCACCTACCCATCGCCGCGCTTACTAGCCGCTCTGATCGATGAGGCCGAGGCGGGGCACGATTTCGCCTCGCTGCAGAAGCGCGCCGGGGGCGATGACGGCGTTCGTTCCGATCCTTGCGCCATCTCCCACGAGCGCTCCAAATTTCTCGACCCCGGTGTCGATGGTTTCGCCTGCGTGGCGGAACCGAATGCGCTTGTCGGCCCATTCGTTGCGATAATTCGCAATCATTGCGCCAGCTTCCACGTTAACACCCGCGCCCAGCACGCTGTCGCCAACGAAATTGAGATGGGCGAGCTTGGTTCCCGCAAACAGAAAACTTGATTTGAGTTCGACACCTGGTCCTAAGGTGCACCGTGCGTCGAGCCAGCAGCCGCCTCTAATCAGCGCACTCGCCGCGATAAAGCAACCCGAGCCGATGACAGTCGGGCCCTTGATCGTTGCCCCGGTTTCGACCTCCGCGCTCATGTGGATCGCAGCGCTGCCGACAATGCAATACTCCGAGCAGAGATGACCAATCAGCCGACGCACGATGGCTTCCGAGTTATGGGTCCATTCCCACGGGGCTTGGAACTCAATATCTACCATCGGCGCGATGGACGCGCTCTCGATATAGTCCCTCACGCGTGCGTACATGACCGCATGACCCTTTCGCAAAACAAATTGATCTGGCCGCGGATGCGGCGCGATCATAATGTTCGTTCAGTTGAAAGCAAAAGGCGGATCGACACAATCGTCTCCGAACGAAGCAGCGATCGCGGTCCAGGCCGAGGTTTCCACTGCCCGCTGATTTATTGTGCAGCAAGAAAACTGGCGATCGTTAGCCGCCCAGTCAGCGCGTCGCACGGCAGGTTGCGGCCGGGGCTGATGGCGCCGCTGTGCAACAATCGGCCTCGATAGATTAGCGCGCGGTTGAATCGAGCTTCGAAATGGGCGATGCGCTCGAAAATGGCTGTATCGCCGTTGATATAGGCGTCCAGTGGCGAACCATGCTTTGAAAGATCGGACTCGAGACTCTCGAAATAGGCTGCGCCACGCTCGGGTGTGATCGTCTCGAAACCTGTGCTCCTGTGTCGATAAAAGCCGGTGCCATCGCCATCGTCCAACGCCAAATAATGGAGTATCGCCATCCTGCCCGGCTCGATCGCATCGACGTGCGGCATCCGCTGCTCGATCGAGAGCAGGTGCGGTGGGGTGGTGACGAGCGAATAGGTTGCACGCAGCACATTTGCGCCCTGCCGAAATCCGAAGATCTCGCGCATCACGGTAGCGATGACCGGCTGCAACGCATCGAAATAACCCGGCGCCAATGCGGCCTTGACGCCTGGATAGTGAAGATCGTCAGGCGCGAAACTGACGCCAGCGGCGTGGCTGCGCAGGCCGTGCGGATCGGGCGCGAAATCCTCAACAGTGACAACGGGCTCTAACTCGTATCCGATCGTCGTTACGTTGATCGCCGGTCCAGCCATTACGTGGGGCTACAGGATTCCGCTCCCCCGCCTTCAATGCCCTTGGTCATAGCAATGATCGCCTGCTCATGCAGGGGTAGCGTCGGCAGGCTGCGCGTGATGACCTGCTCGATCTGTTCGAGCTGCGCCAAATTGGTGCGCGAATCGAGTATGTCGGCGAGAGGGTTGTAGTCCTCGGCGACGACCTTTTGTCCGTCGAAGACGGCAATCCAGCTGGCTTCCTTGAACAGATCGTCGGTGCCCAGCAGCAATCGCCCAGACCTTCGAAACTGCGCTTCCTTTTCCATTAAGCTGTCGGGCAAGGCCATATGACGGCAGTACTCCCACAACGGCTCAACCTTACCCTTAGTCGCATGATAATGCAGGATCAGGAAATCCTTGATGTTGTCCATGTCCATCGCGAACAGCCGATTGAATTGCACCGCCAGACCGGGGTCACAGTCGCGATTGGGAAACAGCGCCAGCAACTTCGCGATGCCGCTCTGGATCAGGTGGATGCTGGTTGATTCGAGCGGCTCGAGGAAACCCGCCGACAGGCCGATCGCAACCACGTTGCGGTCCCAAGTCTTTCGCCGCCGCCCAGCCGTGAAGCGAAGGAAGCGCGGATCAGCGAGCGCCTCGCCATCAAGGTTGGCGAGCAAAGTCTCGGCGGCCGCCTCATCGCTGGCGAAGCTGCTGCTGTAAACATAACCATTTCCCGTCCGGTGGCACAGAGGGATGCGCCATTGCCAACCAGCGGTCCGAGCAGTCGAGCGCGTGTAGGGCGTGATATCGACACCGCGCGCGCATGGAACCGCGACCGCGCGGTCACACGGCAGCCAATGAGACCAGTCATCAAAACCGGCCTTCAAGCGGTCTTCGATCAGCAGCGCGCGAAATCCCGAGCAATCAATGAACAGCTCTCCTTCCAGCCGCTCGCCGCGCTCGGTCGACAGCGCGGTGACAAAGCCTGACTCGGGATCCTGTTCAACCCTCACCACCTTGCCCTCATGGCGCATGACGCCTTGCGCCTCGCAAAGCGTCCTCAGATAGCGTGCATAGAGTCCCGCGTCGAAATGGTAGGCATAGCCAAGCGTCGACAAGATCGATTTTGGATCTTGCACCGGCTTCGCGAACCGACCGTCAAGAGCGAGCCGTGTTGTGAGCGAATAAGTCGACAACGCCCGCGTCAATCCCTCGCGGCGCGCCTTCAGCCAGCGGTGGTGGAACGACACCCCTCCAAGGGCGATGCCATATTGGCCGAAGGGGTGGAAATAGCGATGCTCGGGCTCCGCCCAATCGACGAATTCGATTCCCAGCTTAAAGCTCGCATTAGTGGCGAGCATAAATTCCGCCTCGTTCAACCCGATCAACTCATTGAACCAGTGGATCGTGGGTATTGTCGCTTCACCGACGCCAATCGTCCCGATATCGTCGGATTCAACCAGGGCGATCTTGATCCGGGGGGCAAACAACTTGGCCAATGCGGCCGCTGTCATCCACCCGGCGGTGCCACCACCGAGAATGACTACCTTGCTGATACGGGCAGTATTCAATGACGCCTCCTTGATCATGGCACCGGAGCATAACAATCAGGTACGACCAGCCACATGGTTTGCCGCTTCCTGCGCTTGATCGAGAATTGGCCCGCTGACGCCTGACGATCTCCCCGCCCAACAAGAACGCCCAACGCACCCAGCGACAATCGTCGTCCGCGAGGCCAGCACCATCGTAGTAGTCTCTCGACTGAAGATCCCACACTGGCGTGCGAAGCGCTAGGCATGTGTGGCCAATCCTACGATGGCGGAACCGATCGCCAACGCCATACAAAGCGGCGAGTACGCGACAGTATCCAGACGCGCGAACCGCGTGTCGCGGATACGCTTAAAGAACCCGACCAATCGGAAGTCTCCAATAGCGCGCAGCAGCAATGCAAGAGCCAACACGCGAGTAGCCCAGGCGAGCACCGCGCCATGTAGCGGCAGAGGGAGCACACCAGCGGTTGCGGCAATCAACAAGGCGCACAACGCCAAGCCTATAGCGACCGTGAGCGTAGCAATGGCAGATGGCTCAAACGCGGGTTTCCCGCCAATTTCTGGAATGGCAGCGAGAAGTCCCACACGGCCCCCCAGGAGCCAATAGAAATGCAAAAGCGATAGGCAGAGGAAAATCGCTATCAGCGAAAAAGCGATGGTGGTGTTCACGGCCAACGGCAATCCTCCATGGAATAGGTGCAATCAGCGCGGCGGCGGCTGGACCGACAGATAAACCGTGCTCCAGAGTTGCGCGGCGTTTGATTCGTCAACGTCGGCGCCGTCCGCCCCGAACGGCACAGGGACAAATCGGCCGTCGCGATAGTCCCAGGACCAAAGTTCCGAACTTTGTAGCGTGCGCGATTCCGTGATCACCAGCCACAACGCTGCTTGCGCCGCAACCAAGCGGCGGCGCGTCGCGGCGGGCAAGTCGGTACGCGCCAATTGATGTTCGTACCCTGCAGCAAGCGTCGCCTGCTGCCACGACCATATGACAGCGCCGTGATAATGGTTCCGGCTGAAGCGCGCCTGCACCTCAGGGCCAGCGAATACTGGATTGGCCACCAACAGGCCGGCATCGGTCAACAATCCCGCTGGGAACGGGCGCATCGTTGCGGTGACAGCCATGTCAACGTGCGCGGGCGAAGGTGCGCCGAACAGCAGCGCGAAGCCCTCATCAGAATGGAGGATTGGAATTGGGGCGCCGCGAGCGTCGAGCGACAGCGCGTGGAAGGTGAGCGGCTGGCCGCGGATCGACGCCAGCGCCGCGTCCGCTCCCACCCCGAGCGACTCCGCGTAGCGCGTAATGGCGGCGCGCGCCTCCCCGGCGGGAAGTGACACATTGAACAGCGGCGGCGCTCTCGTTCGCCAGATCGATGCCATCGCGCCCGCTTCAGCCAGCGCCGCACGATCGGCGGCGGCGAGGTATCGATCGAGTATCCCGGCGTTAAGCAGCCTATCGGCCGCGGTGAGCGCTGCGGGCACAAGCACTGCGTTCACGTCGTAGGCAAACCGCCCCCGGCCCAGCCCCTCGTCGCTGTCGCGCCAATCACCCGACATGCGGCCCGGTCTTATGGACACCAAGGTCAGCGGTCGCGGGTTGGCGGCAAACGGCCTCGCTTGCTCGACGACGAACCGAAGGTTCGCCGCAAGCAGCGCACCTACGCTCGCACGCGAACCGGGGTCGCTCTCACTTGAAATCACCCGATCTAGATACTCGGCGGCGCGGGCGCGGCCCTCTGAACTATCGAGCAAATAGCTCGCCATCACCGGCGCCAACATGAAGTCGTCGTCGATCATGCCATAGTCGAGCGTCGCAGCGTCGCCGGCCGCACCACCGTGGCGTTGGTGCTCGACCAGAGCAAACTCAGACAGCCCCTCTTCGTGTGCGACTTCGCCGCTCGGGGCCAGCCGCGCCAAAACCGACCCCAGGCCCGCTTCGATCGCCGCCGGTTGCAGCACTGGCATCAACAGCCGCAACGACATCAATGTGTCACGCCCAAAATAGGTGTTGAACCGCCACGACCCCGCCAGGAACTTCTCCCGGTAGCTGAGAAAGGTCAGGGTGTCGCGCGCGGCCTGGTCGGGGGCGGCCCGATCAGTGAGCAGTTCCGTTCCGTCCAGCGGCGTTAGCGGGGGATCGCCGCTCGCGGCGAGAATTTCCAGTCCAATTACGCCATCTCGCGAGGCGACGATCCCTTCCCTCGTCAAGCGCCCCCGCAAAACCCTGACGGTCAGTTGGTACCCCGGCGCGCCATCAAGCCTATCTCGCCGGAAACTGAGCGTTTGTCCTCGCCGGCGCATCGGCGTGGCGACCTCCGGCGGGAAAGCGCCCACCGCCTGATAGTCTCGCAGGAAGCGGATATTTGATAGAACTGCCTGCCTCACCGAAAGGCGCGGCGCAGTGACGGTCGCGCGCGCGACAATGCCGTAGAGCGAACGCCCCTGGGCGTCTTGGACAGTGACCGGTTCCGGCGGGCGGTCCAAGCGCCAACTGACGTCGCAGTCGAGGTGATCGAACCACAGGCCAACGCCACTGTTGCCGGCCGGAAACGCGACTAAAATGCGCGGGTCCCGCCCCGATCGCAGCAACAGGTGCGCCGCCACATCGCCATCCCGGAAGAAGGCATTCAGATTTTGGCCCTCGGTCAGTTGGTGGCTGAGCCGCGGCGGAGAGGACGCGACGCTCGATTGAGACGATGCGGTCGATTGTGTGAATACGGTGAGTGCCGCCAGCAGCGCGAGCACGAAGCGAGGTCCAATCATGACCGCAGCCTTTCCTACAGACAATTGCGGCGGGTCCATGATCGAACCCGCCGCCAGTGTAGTCTCTTAGTTCTGATCGTGCAGCGGCCTAGAACTTCAACGTCGCGCTTGCCGTATAGGTCGTGCCAACGATGCCACGGCCATAGAAGAAGCCTGACGAAGCGTTTTGGGTCTGACCTTGCCGCGGGTTACCCTCGGTGAGACCAATCTCATCGAAGATATTGTCGGCGTTGAGTGTAAGCCGGAGGCGTTCGGTGGGGTCGAGGATGATGCCCACACTGGTCACGCCATATTCCGGCAGCGCAAGCCCATTGCCCGCGTCGGCGAAGATGTCGCCGACGAACTTGTATCGCCCGTAAATCTCTCCGAAACCATTGCCGAACAAGAACCTCGGCGTGATCGTGAACAGCGTTTCCGGCGTTCGCTCCGGCCTGTTTCCAGTAAACGATGGCGTTGCGACATTGTTGATGAACACATTCGAAAGTTCCGGAGTCTGGAATACGCCGACCGCCTCGATTATAAAGTTCTCGGTCGGACTGTAATTCAAACTGAGCTCGACGCCATCGGTGCTCAAATCGGCCAGAAAGGCGCCCTGTATGGCGGGGTTGATGGGATCGATGAAGCCGTAGAATTGATTGGCGAACTCCGTCCGGAAAATCGTAGCCGAAGCGGAGAGCCTTTCGCTCTGATAACGAACCCCCGCTTCATACAACACGATATCGACCGGTTCATCGATGTTCAGGGTCTGGAACCCTTCAGAATAGCGCGCATAGACAGCCAGTTCAGGCCAGATCAGGTAATTGGCCCCGATTGTCCATGCGGTCCGCTCCCAGTTCGCCTCCCTAGTCGTATAGGTTCCGTCCCAGGTTGCCCCGACGGTCTGCGCTAATCCCGCGGTGCCTAGCGGCACCGGTTGATTGACCGCCGCTCCATTGCCATCCCGACGCGTGACTTCCAGATTCTCATGCCGGACACCGAAATCGATATGCAGATTCTCGCCAATCCTCAGTTCGTCGTTGGCGTACACCGACAAGGATTGGTTGTCCGTGGTGTTGATGCCAACGCCCCACTCGCCGTAGGACACTACGCCATTGTTGGTCAGCGTGCCAATGACATTGTTCGAAGCGTCAAGCGCCACCACATCGTAGATGTGGGAGTCACTCCTTACGTCGTTAATCACATGCGACGTAGCCGACTGGTTCTGCGAGCGCGTGACGTCGTAATACATCAGCCCGGCGGTCAGCGAGTTTGAATACCCGCCGCCATCATGTTCCCAACGGCCCCCAAAGTTCGAGCCGAAATCAGTCCCCTCCTGCTGGTCGTGATTGAGCCACGTCTGTTGCATCAATCCGTTGCCGTTAAGCGCATTGAGCGCACTCGTATTCGTCGACGGGGTCACTACCCCGGTGGTGAGATCCTTGAACCCGAAGCGCACCGTCCCCGGGAACGCAGCCAGGCCATCGGTAAGCAAGCCGTTGATCGGCGAGGACGGCCCCGGCGTGAGGTAGTTCACAGCCGAGGTCAGTCCCGCATTGCCGACGCCGCTGCCGGGAAACAACCCGTTAAAATCCCACTTTAGGTCGAGATAACGCACGTGGGCGAAGACATCGAACTCTGGAGAGATTTGTCTCTCGAAATCGACCCGGATCTGTCGGGTTTCCGCATGAATGCCCTCGCTGAGCGCGAACGTTCTGAAGCCGCTTGGCGAGACGAACGTCGACACTGGAACATCGATTCTGCCGAAGGCCGTGCCGCCTATGTTGCCAAACGCCTGATCAAAACCGGGAACGCTTCCCGGATTCCCATTAGCGATCGTGTGGGGATAATCTGCGTAATAAGCGTCATGCTGATCGCCGACCTTGGCCGTCAATCGAACGTACCCGCCAGCAAATTGCCTCTCCAGTGACGCACGAATGTGATAGGTGTCGTATGTGAACGGGTTGTCGCGAACACCGGGGCTCGAACTGACATATCCTCCCACGTTGAATGCAAGGTCCGCAGCGAGGGGCGCCGAGTAATAAAAATCGGCGCGGCGCTCACCGTAGGACTCCACGGTCAATCTGGCGATCGCCTCGCTGGTCTCGAAATTCGGCCTTCTTGGAATGAAGTTGATCGCCGCAGCGGCGCCGTTGACGCTCAAAATACCCGACGTGCCGCCACGGATCGCCTCAAGCCCGTCAATCGTGATATCGTGCGCAAAGAATTCGTCGGCGCCGCCCCCGCCATAGACAATCGGGAGGCCGTCTTCCTCGAGCGCAATGAACCGCTGCGCGCCGCCTTGCAGGCCGCGGACAGAGTAGTTGTTCGAGACAGCGCCCGCCGTTCCCTCGACAAAAACGCCAGGAACAAGTTCGAGCACATCGGCGACCGAATTTGGCGCAGCGCGAACGATGTCCTCGGCAGAGGCTGAGGTAGCGTCGACCGATGACGTGATGAACGACCGGTTTCTCGACGTCGTGCCGAACACAACGATCTCATCTTCCTCGGTCTCAGTTGCTTCCGCGGCGGCTGGAGGCGTGGTCTGAGCGAAGGCTCGACCGCCCATGATTGCGCCGCTCATCAGAAATGCTGACGAGGCCAGCAGCCAATGGCGGTACGTGAGATTCTTCAGTTTCAAGATCGCCCTCCCTAGTTTCTTTGTCATGGGGTTCGGCGCCGCTCAGCGCCAAGCTACCCGCTCCCTCCATCCACCTGCGCAATCCATTGCACAAGCATTTTCGTTGATCAGTCGCGTATTTATGGCTGGAGGGTTGCACAAAATCTACAGAAGTTGCGCAAGATCACGCGCAAGTTTGCGCAAGTCCGCGCAAGAAATGGCTAGACCGCCCCGCATGAGCGTCGGATCACCAACTGTGTTGGCAAAATGAGATCGACCGGAGGGTCCCCATCTATCGTGGCGAGCAGCTTCTCGACCAGCGCTCGCCCCCCCGCAGCCGTGTCCTGGCGCACAGTCGTGAGCGCGGGTGTTGCGAGCGCGGAGACGGAAATGTCGTCGTATCCGATCACAGCCACATCTTCGGGAACACGGATGTTCAAATCGGCGAGCGCCTGCATGGCGGCGATTGCGAGAATGTCGCTGGCCGCGAACACCGCATCATGCCAAACTCGGTCGTCAAACAATTCACGCGTGGCCTCGTAAGCGGACGCTCCGTCGAAGGGCATGGAGAGCGTCAGCGTTTGTGTCGAGGTCCGGTCCATCGAAGTCAAAGCTTCGACGAGCCCGCGGTGCCGGAGGCCTATCTCGATGTGGCCGGGGTCGCCAAGAAAAACCACCCGCCGACGTCCGATGGACAAGAGGTGACGACCGACAAGGTGGCCACCCATGTAATTGTCGCTGCCAACTACGGCGTAGGACCGGTTGGGGATGTCGGCGCCCCAAACCACGACGTTTTTGTGGGCGCGTGCATAGTTTTCAAGCGACGAGGGATCGCGCCCTTGCCCGATTATGATGACGCCGTCTGCCCGGTTGGACGTGAGTGCGTCCGCCCCGGAGACATCGGACCATGGGGGCCGACGCGAAAGGAGCATGTCGAACCCGTGCTCCGCGAGGGCATCGCCAATTGAAGCGATAATTTGGCTAAAGAACGGATCCGAGAAGTGTTGGCGCGTCGCCTCGGAAATGGCGATCACCACTTCGATTGTGCGTGAGCGTTGCGTGCGCAGATTGCGCGCGCTGCTGTTGATTCGATAGCCTTCCTCTTTCACCAATTTGAAGATGCGTTCACGCGTGTCTCGCGACACGCGCGTGCTGCCAGCAAGCGCGCGTGAGACCGTGGATTCAGCCACGCCTGCAAGTTGCGCGATTTCGGCCATCGTCTTGGCGGCCGATCGGGGGGAGCTGCCGGCCACCGTTCAGCGCCCCCCGCCGCGCGGCAATTCCTGGATAACCAGGCCACCCCATGGCGGCAGCACAGCTCGATCGCCCTCAAGTTTTCCCGGCAGGCCGTAGTCGAGCGCGCGCCCTTTAACCGGCAGCCCATATTCAGCGGGCTCTGCGCCAAGATTGAAGATACACACCAGGCGCGTGGCGCCGTCGCTCCTTCGAAAAGCGAGGATCGGCTCTGGCGCGTCGAAAAACTCGATTTCGCCCAGCCGCAACACGCGGTGCTCGCGTCGGAATCGGATAAAGGCGCGTGTGAGATTGAGCGTAGAGCACGGACTACGCTCTTGCTTGTCCGCGGCGAACTCCCCGTGGCGCTGGTCGGGCGGCAGCCACGGCTCGACCGAAGAAAATCCTCCGTTCGCAGCGCCAGCTTTCCACGGCAGTGGTGTACGGCAACCGTCGCGTCCGAGGCTATCGGGCCAAAACCGGATGCCTTCCGGATCGCGCAACCTGTCAAAGGGAACCTCTGCTTGGGGCAGGCCCAGTTCCTCGCCTTGATAGAGGAAGATCGTGCCGCGCAAGCACATGAGTACGCCCAGCAGCACCTGTGCAAAGGCGTCGCCTGCCTCGGACCCGCCCCAGCGCGTGCGTACGCGCACGACATCGTGGTTCGAAAACGACCAGCTCGGCCAAGCGCTGGCGCTGGTCCAACTCTCGATTGCGCCCTTGATGAGAGCCGCTGTAAGCGGCCCACCCTCAAGCAGCAAGAAATTGTACGCTGTGTGCAGCCTTCCCGGTTCGGTGTATTCGATGCTGCGCGCGACGTAGGAATCGCTGCCGATTTCCGCCACGGTCATACGCCCCTGATAGCGATCGACGAGGCCGCGCAATGTCTCCATAAAGGCTATATTTTCCGGCTGCGAACGATCGTAGAGGTGACGTTGATGCTGATAGGGTCGCGCAAACCCGCCCGATGAATTCTTCGGCGGATTGTCGCGCAATTGTGGGTCACAAAAATAGAAGTTCGCGACGTCCAAGCGAAAGCCGTCAACGCCGCGGTCGAGCCAGAATTTCGCCACATCCAGAATTTCGGCCTGCACTTCAGGATTATGAAAATTCAGGTCAGGCTGTTCAGCAAGGAAATTGTGCATATAATATTGCCGCCGGCGCGTGTCCCACGACCAGGCTTGACCGCCGAACAGCGAAATCCAATTGTTGGGCGGGGCGCCGTCAGGTTTGCCGTCGGCCCATACGTACCAGTCTGACTTAGGCCCATTGCGCGCCCTGCGGCTCTCCTTGAACCAGGGATGTTGGTCGGAGGTGTGGGAATAGACTTGGTCTATTATGAGTTTGAGGCCCTTGCCATGCGCGGCTTTCAGCAGGACATCGAAATCTTCGAGCGATCCGAAGGCAGGATCGACATCTCGATAATCGGAAACATCGTAACCGAAATCGCGCATCGGCGAACGGAAGAATGGCGACAGCCAAACGCCCTCGACGCCGAGCGCGGCGAGGTAGTCAAGCTTTGACCTGACCCCCGCCAGATCGCCGATGCCGTCATCGTTCGAATCGCAAAAACTACGCGGATAGACTTGATAGATGACCGCGCCACGCCACCATTCGTTCATGTTCTTTGCACCGGTCCAGGTCGCGCGCGCTGCCGCAGGGCGCCCTATATATCAGCCTACAAGGGTTGCGCAATGGATTGCCATCCTCTAGGGAGCCGATCGGGCGCGGCGCGGGAGGCTCAGAATGAAGGCTATCGGCGTTCGGGTTGCCCTGTTCTCGGCGTACTTCCTGTTCGCCATCCTGCTGAACAGCGTCGGCACTGTCATCCTGCAAGCGATCGCGACCTTCGGAGTAACCAAGTCGGACGCCAGCATTCTCGAGGCGTTCAAGGACCTACCGATCGCATTGGTGTCATTTGCGGTCGCTTCGCTATTGCCACGCTTCGGCTATCGAAAGGCGATGATCTTCGCCTTCGCGACCGTCGCGGTTGCATGCCTGGCGATGCCCATTGCGCCTGGTTTCTTGACGACGAAATTCTTTTTCCTGGCCATCGGCGCCAGTTTCGCTCTGATCAAAGTAGCTGTCTATTCGACGATAGGGCTCATTACGACCGGCCAAAACCATCACGCGAGCTTTCTGAACACGATCGAAGGATTTTTCATGATCGGCGTTCTTTCGGGTTATTGGGTGTTCGCCGCCTTTATCGATGCCGATGCTCCCGCATCGCTGGGTTGGCTCAACACATACTGGCTGCTTGCGGCAGTGGCGGCGGGGAATGCGGTCATGTTGATGTTTGTCGCCTTCCCACGGGCGCCGATCGCAACAGGCGCCGGGATTATCGACGAGATCGGCGAAATGCTGAAACTCATGTGGCGCCCGTCGGTTCTCGTATTCGTCATCGCCGCCTTTCTCTATGTGCTAATCGAGCAAGGGATCGGTACATGGCTGCCCACGTTCAACAACGAGGTGTTGCACTTGCCTCAAGCCATGAGCGTACAAGCAGCGAGCATATTCGCGGCGGCGCTGGCAATTGGCAGACTGAGCGCCGGCCTGGTTCTGCAGCGACTGAATTGGTTCTGGCTGCTGAACATCTGCGTGATCTCGATGGCGGTTCTCATACTGCTCACACTGCCCTTGGCCCGCGGAATCCAATCGAATGCGGATATGACATGGCTCACCGCGCCACCGGCCGCGTTCCTCCTCCCAATGATCGGGCTGTTCCTCGCTCCAATCTATCCGGCCATCAATTCCGTAATCCTGTCGTCTCTGCCGAAGGAGCGCCACGCCGCCATGGCCGGGTTGATCGTGGTGTTTTCCGCACTTGGGGGCACCACCGGATCTTTCATTACGGGCCAAACCTTCGCGCGCGTTGGCGGGGAGGCTGCCTTCTACCTGACGCTCGGACCAATGGCGGCGATCTTACTGGCGCTGTTCATATTGCGGCGCGCTATGGGCAGGACGACAAGGTAGGTCGAGGCGAACTAGTCCGCAGGGTCGAGATCAGCGAAAATGCCGCCACCAGCCTCGGGGCCCGGGGCGATCGATAAGGGGAATGTTATGGCCACCGCTCCTAAGCAAGCTGTGCTGGCGAAAGGCGAGACCAAGGCAGACACCGTGCTGTTTGTGCTCTCGCTTGGGCTGTTCTTCCTTTGGGGTTTCGCCACCGTTCTCATCGACATTCTGGTGCCCAAGCTGAAAGCTCTGTTTACGCTCGGCTATACCGAAGCAATGCTGACGCAATTCGCGTTCTTCATTGGCTACTTTGTTTTCTCCCTCCCCGCCGGCGCGATCGTGAGCAGAGTCGGCTATATGCGCGGCATCGTCATCGGCCTCATTGTGATGGCCGCCGGATGCCTACTGTTCGCGCCGGCCGCGCGCATGGGAATTTATGAGGGCTTTCTCGTCGCGCTGTTCATCATGTCAGGCGGGATCACCATCCTGCAGGTCGCGGCGAACGCGGTCATTTCCATTGTCGGGCCAGAAGCCACGAGTTCGTCGCGCCTGACGCTCGCGCAGGCTTTCAATTCACTGGGCACTTTTATCGGCCCTTATGTCGGCGCACGCCTGATCTTGAGCGATGCCGCCGCGCCAGTGGATATCTCGACGCTCTCCCCAGCCGACTTGAGCGCCATGCGCGTGGCCGAAGCCGCGAACGTTCAAACGCCCTATCTGGGCATCGCCGTGTTGTTGTTCGTGCTGGTGTTGGTGTTCTGGTTCAAGCGTGACCTCCTGCCGCGAACCGAGGAAACGCCCGCCAAGGGCCTTGGGCTTCACCTGCTCGGCGTCCCCCGGCTCCTGTTTGGGGTCATTGCAATCTTCGCCTATGTCGGCGCTGAAGTTTCGATTGGCTCCATTCTGGTCAACTATCTTTCGGCGCCGGAACGCCTAGCCATCACCCAACAGGACGCGGGCCAGCTTGTCAGCCTTTATTGGGGCGGCGCCATGGTGGGACGTTTCGTCGGCGCGTTCGTCATGCGGAGGGTGAACCCCGGGCACGTGCTGATGTTCTGCGCGCTGGGCGCGATCACGCTCACGGCGGCGAGCGGTTTCGCGACGGGACTAGCATCGGCGATCGCGATCCTCGCCGTGGGGCTGATGAACTCCATCATGTTCCCCACCATCTTCTCTCAATCCTTGCGCGGGATTTCCGAAGAGGCGCCGAAAGCCGCGGGTCTGCTTTGCATGGCCATCGTCGGCGGCGCGATCCTGCCGGTGGCGACCGGCGCGGTCGCCGATCGCGCTGGCTTGACCGTGGCGCTGATTGTGCCGATCTTGGGATATGTGTGGATCGTGTTCTTCGGTCGTTACACGGCGAAAAACTAACCTTTGGCTACTTGATTCCGAGTTCAAGCCAATGGCACTGAAAGACCGCGATCGAAATCGCTGATCAGCGCCTGTCGGCAACCGTGCCGCGTCCGACCAAACTGAACGGGCACTCGAACTGGCTCTCACCGTCCGGATTCAGAACTGCTGCTCGCCGTCAACCTCTTCGCTGCCGTTCGGATCGCGCAGGCTTACCTGCGTGCAGTCGAGCCGAGCGGTGCGCGAGGGCGGTTGATGATCACTGGCTCAGAGCACTCGCTCTCCGTGCCCGCGGCGGTGAAAGGGCGCGGACTAGGACTGTACGGCGCGACCAAACACGGTGTACTCATCATGGCGGAGTGGCTCAGCGACGAAAGCGCTGCGGCGCTGGACGTGCACTTGCTGATGCCGGGAGCGGTCTACACGCCATTGATCGCACGCGGGTTACCCGATCCGACAAGGGCGCCGCCGGAATTTGAGTTGATCATGCCGGAGCACTGTGCGGAGTTGGCTCTAAGAGGCATGGATCTAGGGCTTTTCTACATTCCTACACATCGGCGCTGCGGAACCAGCCTCGGCGGTAACGCGACAAGACTGGCGATTTGGGGTTAAGCTCCGTCGGTTCTTCGTGGGAGCTTTGCATGGGCGTCGTAGCGCGCGGATTGGTGGTGCTGGTCGCGGCGCTGCATCTCGGGTTTCTGGTGCTGGAGATGTTCCTCTGGAGCGGCCCGATCGGTCAGCGCGTGTTCGCGATGACGGCGGAAATCGCAGCGCAAACCGCAGTGCTCGCAGCCAATCAAGGGCTCTATAACGGTTTCCTCGCCGCAGGCCTAATTTGGGGCGCAACCGCCAACAAGCGCGAAGTGATGATCTTCTTTCTGCTCTGCGTGATCGTCGCCGGTGTGTTCGGCGGGCTGACGGCGAAGTTCAGCATCATCTACACGCAAGCCGCGCCGGCTCTGGTCGCGTTGGCAGCGGTGGTGCTGGCGAAAAAGCCATGATTAAAACCCGGGGCTTCAGCGTAGCGGAACTGGACCGCTTCCGCACGCTGCAACGGCTCTCCTTCGCGATCCTCACCGACGAGGCGCGCCGGCTCGAACCCGGCATGAGCGAACGTGACGTCGCGCGCCGTCTGGTCCTGGCGTATCGGCGCGCGGGCTTTCAGAGCTTCTTCCATCTGCCAGTGGTTCTGTTTGGCGAGCGCACGGCGCTGCCCGGTGAATGGTCGGTGGGGCACTTCTTTCCGAAGCAGCGCCTCGCTGATATGGGCGACGCCGTCATCTTCGACGCCTCACCGATCTGCAGCGGCTTTCTGGTCGATACATCGTTTTCGTTCTGCCTGGGCGAGAACGCATTGCATCAACAGATGATGCGCAACCTTGCCGAATTCCGCGCTTCTGTGCCGGCCGCGGTCAATGCGGGCGCGCGCTTCAAGGCGATCACCGAAAGCGTCAACGCGCGCATCGCGGCGTGGGGCTACGAGGCGGTTCATCCCAAGCATCCGGGCCATGTGCTCGGCCACCGGGCGCTGAAACTGCCGCGCCTGCCGTTCACCTGGCGCACCCAGGGTTTCGACGCGCTTTCGCTGAACTGGTTCTACGCTAACGAATTCGCGGCGCGGTTGCGACTGGGCGCACGCTCGCCGCTCTGGAACGCCTCGGCCACTTCCGACCATGCGGCCCACGACGGCCTCTGGCTGGTCGAACCACATGCCGGCAAGGGAGCTGTCGGCGTCAAGTGGGAGGAAATCCTCATCATCGACAACGGTACGGCGCACTGGCTCGACGAGGATGTCCCGCATGTGCGGCAATGGTCGCTCGCGGCTCAGGGACGCGATTACGGGCCATCGGCACTGCCGGCTTAGCCTCATTTCGCAACCAAGCCGCAACGTAGCATTTAGACTCACCGGACGGCTCGTGTTGGCGACTTCTTGTTGGAGCAGGCTGAACGGTCAAGCCAAAATGGCCGCCCGCCGGGCGTGCTCTCAATGCCGCGTACAGACATCACCGATCGCGCAAATCAGCGCGACGACTGAAACGCCTGCGAGTCCTGGCGCGCCAGGACCGCGTGATTCTGCTGGACGCCACGGGCAACGAGGCCCACGACAACGTCGTCGCGCTCAGCGCAATTCTGCTTGGGGCCACTAGGCCGGAAGCGCTTCAAGACGTTGCAGAACCAATTCTGTGATGCGGTCGCAGCGCGGTCCCAGAAACGGAAACGCCTCCGTCATGGTCGAGGCCAGGCGCTCGCTCAAGGCCTCGCGCAGCAGCCGGCGCGCCCGATGCAGTCGCGTCTTCACTGTCTCCGGCAGCACATCGAGCGCCTCGGCCGTTTCGGCGATGGAGCACTCTTCGATGTCGCGCATAACGAAGACCACGCGAAACGCTTCGGGCAGTTCGTCAATTGCCGCTTCCAGGATGCGGCGAATCTGAGCCCGAGCAGCGTCAGTCTCTGGTGTGAGTGTGGGATCTGCATTCGGAAACATGATGACGTGCGCGCCCTTTGCCTGCGTCGCTTCAACTTGATCGAGCCCAACGCTTGGACGTCGTTTGCGCAGCCTGCCAGTGGCCTCGTTGATCGTAATGCGCGTCAGCCAACTGAAGATGCTGGCCTCGCCGCGGAAGGCGTCGAGATTGGTGAAGGCTCGCAAATAGGCCTCCTGCACCACGTCTTCGGCTTCCGCGTCTTCGCGCACGACGGCGCGCGCGACCCGGAAGAGGCGCTGGTTGCCCTGCTTCATGATGGCGCGAAACGCGTCGCCGTCGCCTCGCCGGGCGAGCGCCACAAGTTCGGTTTCTTCGAGCGCGGCGTAATTGACCGCGACTTTCACCTGGCCCGGCATCGGGCGCCTCCATCTCTGCCTAGTCTATTCGATGCGTGAGCTCTCGCATAGGTTCCCGGCTCAGGCCTGCCGTTTTCTGAACAGGCCCAACGCTTCCTCGCGCCCGGGGTTCTGCCTGTAAACGCCGCGGAAAGCCCGCGTCACCAGCGCCGAACCGTGTTTGCGGACGCCGCGCGAAGACATGCACTCGTGATGCGCCTCGATCACAACGGCGACGCCGAGCGGCTGCAGCGTCTTCTCGATGGCGTCGGCGATCTCCGAGGTCAGGCGCTCTTGGATTTGCAGCCGCCTCGCGAACGCATCGACCAGCCTCGCCAGTTTGGAGATGCCGACCACGCGAGCCGACGGCAGATAGGCGACGTGCGCCACGCCGCGAATGGGCGCCATGTGATGTTCGCACGTCGACTCCAAAGGAATGTCGCGCAACAGCACCGCGTCCTCGTAGCTCCCCACTTCGCCGAAAGTCCGGGCCAGAATGTCTTCGGGTTCTTGTTTGTAGCCCGCGAACCATTCCTCGAAGGCGCGCACCACGCGCGCCGGGGTCTGGATCAAACCCTCTCGCCTCGGATCGTCGCCGGCCCAACGGATCATCGTGCGCACGGCCTCCTCCGCTGCATCACGCGACGGACGATCGAGGCGCGCCGGCTCATGGTGAGCGCCGATTTCAAGATCGGCGTCAAATTGCGTCTGCATCGTATCGAGCATGGCGTCTCACCTTGGCTGCATGGACCCCTATTGATGAGACGAGGCGTGATTTGGTTCCCGCGCTCACCCACCATCGCGGGAACGTCTTGACGACTGAGCGCATCAACGAGCCGGAGAAGAAGACATGAGCGAGCACAAGGGCGCCGATGGTCCCGATTTCGGACTTGGGATTCCACTGACGGACATCGGCGAAGGCGCCACGCTCGGAGGCCGCGTCGGCGACCAGTCTGTGCTTTTGTCGCGGCGCGACGGCGCGTTCTTCGCCGTCGGCGGAGCGTGCACGCATTACGGCGCGCCCTTGAGCGATGGACTGATCGACGGCGATCGGGTGCGCTGCCCATCGCATCATGCCTGCTTCAGCCTGCGCACTGGCGAGGCTGTCGCCGCGCCGGCGTTCGACGCTCTCACACGCTGGGACGTCGATGTCAGCGGCGACCGCGTTTTCGTGCGCGAGCCCAAAGCGGAGGCGTCCCCCGCACGCCAACGCCGCAGTGATCTTCGCCGCATCGTCATCGTCGGCGGCGGCGCGGCCGGCTTTGCGGCAGCCGACATGCTGCGCAGGCGCGGATTTGCCGGCGATCTGACGATGCTGAGCGCCGACGCTTCTCCGCCCTGCGACAGACCCAATCTCTCCAAAGACTATCTGGCTGGCACAGCGCCGGAGGAATGGATTCCGCCCAAGGACGAGACCTTCTATCGAGAGCGAGCGATTGATCTGCGCCTTGGCGCGCCCGTTCGCGCGCTGGATCCTCGCGAGCGCACCGTCGCCGCCGCATCCGGCGAAACGTTTCGCTACGACGCGTTGCTGTTGGCGACGGGTTCTACACCCATTCGCCTGCCCACACCCGGTTTCGACCGCGACAACGTCTTTGTTCTGCGCAGCCTTACCGACGCCCGCGCGATCATCGCCGCGGCCGCGCAAGCTCGAACCGTTGCCATCATTGGCGCAAGCTTTATCGGCTTGGAGACCGCCGCGGCGCTACGCCAGCGCGGCCTCGAGGTTCACGTTGTCGCTCCGGACGCAGTTCCGTTGCGGCGTGTGTTGGGCGCCGAGATCGGCGAGTTCGTGCGCGGACTGCACCAAGAGCGCGGGGTCCGGTTCCATCTTGGCCGAACGGCGGAGAGTTTCGACGGCCAGCGCCTGAAGCTGAGCGATGGGCATTCGATCGAGGCCGATTTCATCGTGCAGGGCGTCGGCGTCCGCCCAAACATGGACCTCGCGGCCCAAACAGGCCTGACGGTCGATGGCGGCGTCCTGGTCGATCAATATTTTCGCACAAGCGCGCCGGCAATCTTCGCCGCGGGAGACATCGCGCTTTATCCCGACGCCAGGCTCGATGAACGCATCCGTGTCGAGCACTGGGTGGCGGCCGAACGCCAAGGACAGGCTGCCGCCATCAGCATGCTGGGTGAGCACGAGCGCTTTCCCGCCACGCCCTTCTTTTGGAGCAAGCACTACGATCACTCCATTCGCTATGTCGGTCATGCAAAGCAATGGGACGCCATTGAGATCGACGGTTCCATCGCCACGGGCGATTTTACTGCGCGGTTCATGGCCGGTGGACGCTTGCTCGCGGCCGCATCACTGGGGCGCGATCACGAAAGTCTCGAGATCCATGCGCAGATGGATCGGGAGAGCGCGCCGCGCTGATCGCACGGAGCCGTGCGCGCCAAGTTTGCGACCGCACTGAGCCCCCTCGGGCCCGTTGAAGCGAAGTTCGGAGAATTTCCGGAACCTTTGAGACCTTGAATGCATCCAATTCAGAACCGCGTCATGCGGAATGGAGGCGTCTCGATGTTGATCCCCGCTCTCGCACTGTTTGCAATCGCCGCCCTACTCGGCGTCTACATGGCCATTCGCGTATTCAAGGGCGCGTTGCCGCCTTGGCCGGCGGCGATCTTTCACGGCCTCTTCGCGGCAACCGGCTTGCTTCTGCTGCTCTATGCGGCGTTCCTGGCGGGTGTGCCGCAGCCGCCGATCATCACGATCGCTGCAGCATTGCTGGTCATCGCAGCCCTCGGCGGCTTCGTGCTCGTGAGCTATCATCTGCGCAAGCAGGTTCCGCCTCGGGCGCTCGCAGGCGTGCACGCACTTGTCGCGGTCGCCGGCTTCCTCAGTCTCGCCGGCGGCGTGCTGGGCGCCTTTTGACGCGATGGCGATGCACCCAATTCATCCGATGCTCGTCCATGCGCCGATCGCATGCTGGACGATAACGCCGCTTTGTGACGCGTTGGCTTTGACGCTCGGCCAGACTTTCTTCTGGCAAGCGGGCGCCCTGATCGCAGCGTTCGGCGCCGCCAACGGCGCGCTCGCTGCGACAGCTGGCGCGATGGACCTGCCGCGCGCGCAGACAAAAGCCGAGAAGCTCGCACTCGTGCATGCTGGATTCATGGGGTCGGCGTGGTTGCTGGCGACGATCGGTCTGCTCGGGCGCATCGACGACGCCTTTCACGCCGTCGCACCCGCGCCCTGGTGGGCGATCGCCGCTGGCGTCTTGGCGTTTCTCGTCATGGTCGCCGGCGCCTGGTGCGGCGGCGAGATGGTCTATGGGCGCGGCGTGGGCGTTCGAGATCGCACCTGACCCTTGCGGAAACCCAGTCAGGGATGCAAAAACGCGGGGACCTGCTGGGCAATCCGGGCCACAATCGCTGCCTCCGATGCTTTGTTCACCGGTTGTCACCAATCATTAAATGGCAGCTCCACCGACACGCTGTAGGTGCTGAGTGAAATGCGGTTCGGTCATGAGGCTGAGGAAAGGCGGGGCGCACTAAGCCAGCAGCCCGCTAGTGACGCCCCTTTCCCGCGCAGGTGCGCTACGCGTTGCCGCTAGTGACGCCCCTTTCCCGCGCAGGTGCGCTACGCGTTGCAGTTACTGCGCCGGAAGCTGAGCTGTTAACGCCGGGGTGCGTCCTAGAGGGCACAGAGGCGATCGCCCGCGTGGTCGCCGGGGCAAAGCGCCAAGGGATATCCATCCAATTGGGGCAGATCACATCGGCAGAAATTGCCGGGGTGTACGCCACGTTGGATGCGCGGCATCCGATACGGTAGTGATCAGGCTCGGATACTCGGAGGCGGGGGTAGCTCCCCGCAGCCACCGTACAAGAGAGTGAGAGAAGGTCTCCGCCTCTGATGACGGGTAGGAGATCGAGAGAGAGGCTCGCGGTCGCCCGTCGCGGAGCATGCGTCATGGCGAACGCCGCGCAGAAAATATCCCTCAACCGCTCGTCGGACATCCCCTTCAACAAACTGGTGCTGTCCCAATCCAACATCCGTCGCACCAAGGCCGGCGTTTCCATTGAAGATCTCGCCGAGGATATCGCCCGCCGGGGGTTGATCCAGTCCATTCACGTTCGGCCCGTGCTCGACGCCGACGGCGTCGAAACCGGTATGTTTGAAATTCCTGCGGGCGGGCGGCGCTATCGCGCGCTGCAGTTGCTGGTGAGGCAGAAGCGAATGAACAAGACCCAGGCTGTTCCTTGCGTGGTGAAGGAAGATGGCTTGGCGGAAGAAGACTCCCTAGCCGAAAACTTGTGCCGTGAGGCTCTCCATCCACTCGATCAATTTCGTGCCTTCCAGGAGCTCCGCGAGAAAGGTTTGAGTGAGGAAGACATCGCGGCGCGATTCTTCGTCACGCCCACAGTCGTGAAACAGCGCCTTCGCCTCGCAGGTGTTTCGCCCAAATTGCTCGCGATCTATGGCGAAGACGGCATGAGCCTGGAACAACTCACCGCCTTCACCGTCACCACCGACCAGGTGCGCCAGGAACAGGTCTGGGAAAACGTCAACCGCTCCTACAACAAAGATCCATGGAGCATCCGCCGCCAACTAACCCAGAACACGGCGCCGAGCAGCGATCGGCGCGCCATCTTCGTCGGCCTGGAAGCCTATGAAGCCGCCGACGGCTATGTCCTGCGCGATCTCTTCAGCCAAGACGGCGACGGATGGCTGCAAGACGTCGCGCTGTTGGAGCGCTTGGTCACAGAGAAGCTCAAGCGCGAAGCCGAGACGATCGCGGCTGAGGGCTGGAAATGGATCGAGGTCGCTGTCGACTTTCCCTATGGCCGTGCCGATGGTCTCCGCCCGATCGATGGCGAGCCGCAAGCGATGACGGCAAAGGAGAAGAAGACATACGCAGCGCTCAAGGCTGAACACGAAAAGCTCGAGGCCGAGTATGAAGACGCCGATGAGCTGCCCGACGATGTCGATCAGCGCCTCGGTGAAATCGAAGCCGCACTGGAAGTGTTCGATACGCGGCCAACAATGTACAATACCGAAGAGATCGCCCGTGCGGGCGTCTTCATCAGTATCGACGCGGACGGCGATCTCCTCATTGAACGCGGCTACGTGCGGGTTGAGGACGAGTCGTCCGCGCAAGTGGGCGATGACGACGAAACTGACGCGAGCGAAGATGACGCGCCAGCGGGCGCGCCGCGCCGTACGATCGTCACGGTCGCGGGCGAGGCAACCGAGGACGCCGAGGAGGACGGCGTCAAACCATTGCCAGATCGCCTGCTCGCTGAATTAACGGCGTATCGGACACTCGCCCTGAGGGATGCACTCACGGGCAATCCACATGTCGCGCTAACCGCGCTTCTGCACCGGCTATGCACCGACGCCTTCTTGTCGAGCTCCGGCGGCAAATGCCTGGAAGCTGCCATCCAACGAGTCGCCTTTCCCGCACAGACGCCCGAATTGAAGCAATGCGCCGCCGCGCAAGCGATCAGCGCGCGCCACGACGCCTGGAAGGCCGACATGCCCAGGGATGAGGACGCGCTCTGGGATTGGATCGAAGCGATCGACGACGCCAGCCGTGCATCCTTGCTAGCCCATTGCGTGTCGTTCGGCGTCAACGCGCTTTACGAACGAGGCGACCGCTACGGCGCGGGCCCCTCGCAGAACGCGGTCTCACGCCGGCTTGCACAAGCCGATCGGCTATCAGCTGCGGTTGGACTCGACATGGTCGAAGCCGGCTGGCGCCCGACAGTCGACAATTATCTGGGTCGCGTGCCGAAGGCGCGCATCCTTGAAGCCGTGCGCGAGGGCAAGGACGATCAATCCGCCCAACTCATCAATCACTTGAAGAAGGCGGAGATGGCCAAGGAGGCAGAGCGCCTGCTCGCGGACAGCGGCTGGTTGCCTGAGCCTTTGCGTCGCGGCGAAGCGGATGCCAGCGCCGCAGCGCTCCCAGCGTTTCTCGACGACGACACATCAACGGGCGTCGCACACACCGGCTGATTCCCCCATCTCGCCAATCTCAGAAAGCCCGGCCGCTCGCGCCGGGCTTTCTCTTTTTCGGAGACCCAACATGATCATATTCTCAGGCGACGCCGTCACGCGTGTCCGCGCCCATGCCCCCCGGCTGACATCGCCGCCAGCAGGCCACGATGGAGCGGCGCGTTTGCGCGCTGCATCGAACGTCTCCGACGCCACCCTTCCGGACCGCCTTGCGCACGTTCGGGCTGACGCGGCGCTTTGCGAGGTCAACGGACAAGCCGTTCCCGCGCCGAGCCGCGGCGCGTGACCTCGCAAAGCTTCCCCCGCGTCTTTCGACCGCCGCGCAAGGCGGTCCGGAGACAAGGCGATGTGCAAAGTTCTGAACAAGCACACAAGCGGCGTTCCGCAAGATGCGATCTATATCGGGCGCGGCTCGAAATGGGGCAATCCATTTCGGATCGGCCCCGATGGCGACCGCGCGACAGTCATCGCCAAGCATGAGCAATGGCTGCGCACTCAGCACGATCTGCTGCGCGCGCTCGATGAATTGCGTGGATGTGATCTCGTGTGCTTCTGCGCGCCGCTCGCATGCCACGGCGACCTTCTCCGCTGGTTCGCCAACGCCACGCGCGCTCAGCGGATTGCCTGGTGGCGCGGCGCGCTCAAGCGGCGAAATCCCTGTATCCAGCAGCGAGTGTGAAAAGCCGCCCCTGGTTGGCCACGTTCTCCTGCATTCCACAGACGCCACGCCGCTCAGACTCATCGTCGAGCATTATGTCATCGAGCATCTGGTCTTCGTGCCGGGCTTGGCAGAACGGGCGCGCGCGATCCGTTCTGCGCGCTGGGTGGGCAGCGCCCAATCCCTCCAAACGGACCCCGTCGCAGTCCCCGGTAGCGGCCGTGGATTGACCATCAATCACGTTTCTCTTCCTGCGGCGATCCGGCCGCAGAGGAAGAGTGGGGCCGGGGCCTCCGCGACGGACTTAGCCCGAGAAGAGTCTCGCGGCCTCCGTCGCGGAGGTTAAGCCCCATGTCCAACCCATCATCTCATCGCGCTGACATCTACACGCGCATCACCGCTGAAATCGCCGCCGCCGTTGAAGCGGGCGCGGGCGAATGGCGCATGCCCTGGCGCCACGACGGAGCGGCGGCGGCGCGGCCGGTCAATGTCGCCAGCACCAAGCCCTATCGCGGCATCAATATTCTCGCGCTCTGGACCGCCTCGCATGCAAAGAACTACGCCGTCGGCCTCTGGGGGACGTACCGGCAATGGCGCGCGCTCGACGCGCAAGTGCGCAAAGGCGAGCGCGCGACGACCGTCGTGCTCTGGAAGCCGGTCAAAGCCTTAGGTTCCGACGGCGACGGCGCTCAAGACGAGACGGAAGACGCGCCACGCGGTCAGGGGATGTTCGCGCGCGCATTCTCCGTGTTCAATGTTCAACAGGTCGATGGCTACACGTTGCCCTCCGCCAACCTGTTGCCTGAGACGGAGCGCCTGGCGCATGCCGACGCTTTCATCAGCAATCTCAGGATCAAGACCGAGTTCGGCGGCGCATCCGCCTTCTATCGTCCATCTGACGACACGATCCGCATGCCGGCATTCGTGGCGTTCGACAACGCGGTCGCATTTTATGGCAGCTGGCTGCACGAATGCGGTCATGCAAGCGGCGCAAAACAGCGGCTCGACCGCGATCTTATCGACGCTTACGGCACGCCGGCCTATGCGCATGAAGAAATTGTCGTGGAGATTCTGAGCGGCATGATCCTGGCCGACCTCGGCCTCGCCTATCATCCGCGCAGAGATCACGCCGCCTACATCTCGTCGTGGCTGGCCGCGCTCCAGGATGATTCAAAGATCATCTTCCGCGCAGCTTCGAAGGCGCAGCAAGCGGCCGATTGGATGCACGCGCAGCAGCCTGGCGCCGCACTCGCCGCCGCCTAATCCCGCACGCCCCTTTCATTTACCTATCGAGGCTTCCCATGACTGCGCTCGTCGCAGCGGCCGCACCGCCGGTCGCAACAAACTTTGCCGTTCACTCCACCAAAGCGCCCTGCATCATCGCCGCGGCGCACCTTCTCTTGCCCCATCTCGAACGCGGATCCCGCATCGATGCGACCATACTGCGCGCAGCGATGGCGCAAGCCTTTGGCGGCGATGACGCCGACGGCCGGTGGGACTGGAAAAACGCCTACGACGCTTGCGAGGCGGCGACCGTCCTCTTTCTGCGCAAATTCGGAACGGCCATGCGCCATCGCGCCGGTTCGCCCACCGCCATGGCGGCAATGCTGGAGAAGATCACAGCACTCTTGCCCACGCACACTCGACGCTCGCAGGAGAGCGAGACGCTGCAGCAATTTTCTACGCCCACGCCGCTGGGCCTGGCCGCCGCCACAGCGGCGGCGCTAAGTCCAGCGGATGTTGTTCTGGAGCCGTCCGCGGGCACGGGGCTCCTCGCCATCTTCGCCGACCTCGCCGGCGCGCAGCTTGCGCTCAATGAGTTCGCCGAGACGCGCGCATCGCTACTCACTTCCCTCTTTCCGGCTTGCCCGGTCACACGCTTCGACGCAGCGCAGATCGACGACCATCTCGACAGCGTCCTGGCGCCCAGCGTCATACTGATGAATCCGCCCTTCTCCGTGCTGGCGCACGTTGATGGACGCATGCGCGACGCCGCGCTCCGCCACGTCGCCTCGGCGCTGGCGCGGCTGGCGCCCGGCGGACGCCTGGTCGCCCTCACCGGCGCCTCTTTATCGCCCGACAATCCAGCCTGGACCGACGCCTTCGCGCGTCTGCAGGAGCGTGGCCGTGTCGTGTTCAGCGCCGCCATCGACGGCGCCGTTTACGCCAAGCACGGCACCACGACTGAGACCCGTCTCATCGTCATCGACAAGATTGCGGCCGATGATCCCACACGCTTTTCCGCCTCGCCCGGCTGCGCGCGTGACATCCCCACACTGCTCGCGTGGATCGCCGACATCGTGCCGCCGCGTCCGCCGACTGCACCATGCGCCGCCGCACATACAACTGCGCCTGCGTCCGATCCTGCCCGCCCGCGCGTTACGCGCGCGCAATCCACGTTCGTCCCGGCACCGCCCGCGAGCGACGCCGTCGAACTCGCGTATGAGATCATCGCCCCGGAGACCAAGCAAAGCGACCGCACGAGCGATGCGATCTACGAGCCCTATCGTCTGGAAACTATCCGCATACCTGACGCGCAAGCGCATCCGACCAAGCTCGTCCAATCCGCGGCGATGGCCTCGGTTGCGTCGCCTAAGCCGAACTATCGCCCGCACCTCCTGGCGCGTGTCGTGTCGGAGGGCCTTCTTTCGGATGCGCAATTGGAGAGCGTCATCTATGCTGGCGAAGCACATTCGGGTTTGCTCGCCGGCGCTTGGCGGGTCGACGAGACGTTCGATCTGGTCAGCGCGGCGCCCGACAACGCCGAAGACGTGGTGCGGTTCCGGCGCGGCTGGTTCTTGGGCGACGGCACCGGCGCCGGCAAGGGCCGCCAAGTCGCCGGCATCCTGTTGGACAATTGGCTGAAGGGCCGGCGCCGCGCTGTCTGGGTGTCGAAATCCGACAAACTGATCGAAGATGCGCAGCGCGATTGGGCGTCACTCGGCATGGAGCGGCTCTTGGTGACGCCGCTCTCGCGTTTCCGGCAAGGCACGCCGGTTCGCCTCGCGGAGGGCATTCTCTTCACCACATACGCAACGCTTCGCTCCGACGAACGCGGCGAGAAGGCCTCGCGCGTACGCCAGATCGTCGATTGGCTCGGCCGCGATTTCGACGGCGTGATCGTCTTCGATGAATCGCACGCCATGGCCAATGCAGCAGGCAACAAAGGCGCCAATTCAAGCACTAACAGGGGCGACCAGGCCGCATCGCTGCAGGGCCGGGCCGGCCTGCGCCTGCAGAATGCGTTGCCCAATGCGCGCATCCTCTATGTCTCCGCCACCGGCGCCACCAACGTGCACAATCTCGGCTATGCGCAGCGGCTAGGACTCTGGGGCGGCGCGGACTTTCCCTTCGCCTCGCGCGCCGAATTCGTCGAGGCTATTGAAGCCGGCGGGGTCGCGGCGATGGAAGTGCTGGCGCGCGACCTCAAGTCACTCGGCCTTTATGCGTCGCGGTCGCTCTCATACGAAGGCGTCCAATATGAACTTATGGAACACAAGCTCACTGACGAACAGATCCGCATCTATGATTCCTATGCGCGCGCGTTTTCGATCATCCACAACAATCTCGACGCCGCCCTGCGCGCCTCAAACATCACCAGCACAACCGGTACGCTGAACGGCCAGGCCAAGGCGGCAGCGCGCTCAGCCTTCGAAGGCGCTAAACAGCGTTTCTTCAATCACCTCATCACCGGCATGAAGACGCCGACCTTGCTGCGCTCGATCGAACACGATCTGCATGCCGGGCACGCCGCAATTGTCCAGATCGTCTCTACGGGCGAAGCGCTCACTTCGCGGAGACTTGCGGAAATACCGACGAAGGAATGGGCCGATGTGCAGGTCGATATCACGCCCCGCGAGGCGATTGGCGACTACCTCGTCAATTCATTCCCGGTCCAATTGTATGAGACCTATTCCGACGCCGAGGGCAATTTGCTGTCACGTCCCGTCACACGCGACGGGCAGCCTGTGCTCTGCCGCGACGCTGTAGCGCGACGCGACCGGCTAATCGCCGATATTGCATCGCTACCGCCCGTGCATGGCGCGCTCGATCAGATCGTGCAGCATTTCGGCGCGGAGATGGTCGCGGAAGTGACGGGCCGGTCGCGCCGCATCGTACGCAAGGGCGATCGGCTCGTTGTCGAGAACCGCGCCGGTGCGGCCAATCTGGTCGAAACGCAAGCGTTCATGGACGACGCAAAGCGGATTCTCGTGTTCAGCGATGCCGGCGGCACCGGGCGCTCCTACCACGCCGAACTCTCGGCCAAGAACCAGCGCCTGCGCGTGCACTATCTATTAGAGCCGGGCTGGAAAGCCGACGCAGCGATCCAGGGCCTTGGACGCACCAATCGCACCAATCAAGCGCAGCCCCCGCTCTTCCGGCCCATCTCCACCAACGTACAGGGCGAAAAGCGCTTCCTCTCCACCATCGCGCGGCGGCTCGATACTTTGGGCGCGCTCACGCGCGGTCAGCGCCAGACCGGCGGCCAGAATCTGTTCCGCGCCGAAGACAATCTCGAAAGTCCCTATGCGCGCGACGCGCTCCGCCAGCTCTATGCGCTTATCGTTGCAGGCAAGGTCGAGGGCTGTTCACTGGAGACGTTCGAAGCCGCCACCGGCCTGTCGCTGATGGATTCGAATGGCATGCGCGATGAGCTGCCACCGATCACCACCTTCCTCAATCGCCTCTTGGCGCTCACCATCGATTTGCAGAATCTCATCTTCGCGGCGTTCGAACAATTGCTCGCCGCCCGCATCGAAGGCGCGATCGCAGCGGGAATCTACGATGTCGGTCTGGAGACCTTGATGGCGGAATCGTTCGTCATCACGGATCGCCGCGCCATCCACACGCATGCTGCCAGCGGCGCGGAAACCCAGCTCCTCACCATTCTGCGCCGCGAACGCAACCAACCGCTCTCGCTCGAGGAAGCGCTCGCGCTGCAAAGCGTGCGCGGCGCTGCCCTCCTGCGCAATGCGCAATCGGGCCGCGCCGCCGTGCGGCTGCCCGCGCCCAGCATCATGCTGGACAATGGCGGCGTCGAGCGGCGCATCCGTCTCGCGCGGCCCATGGAGCGCACGCCGATGGCGCTCCATGCGTTGGCGGAGACGCAATGGCGCGAATGCGATGAGACAGTGTTCGCGCGCGCCTGGGAAAGCGAACTGGCCACTATTCCCACGCACACCGAAAGCCAGTTGCACCTCGTCGCTGGCCTGCTGCTTCCAGTCTGGAAACGCCTGCCGGCCGACGGCGCGCGCGTCTATCGGCTCACCACCGACGACGGCGAGCGCATTATCGGCCGCCGCGTCACGGCGGCATGGGCGACGACCGCCGGCGCGCCAAGCGGCGCCTTGTCCGTCGCCGACGCGCACGCTTTGTTGCGCGACGGACGCGCTGTTCTCCACCTCGCCGAAGGGCTGCACTTGCGGCGCGTACGCGTCATGCATGTGCACCGGATCGAACTTCTTAACTTCGCCGACGCCATGCGCGAGCGCCTCACCGCCTACGGTCTCTTCCATGAGATCATCTCCTGGAAGCTTCGCATGTTCGTGCCGATCGACACAGCCGGAGAAACCGTTTTGAATCGGGTCTTGCAACGCTTTCCGATCGAACGCATCTCAGAGCGAGGAGATGCGTGATGGACGGAGACGCTTCCGATCTGGCGCGCCGCCTCGCCGACGAGGCCGAGGCGGTGTGCCGCCACTATCTCTCCAACGGCGTGCGCGAAGGCCGCTATTGGCGCGTCGGCGATGTGCAGAATACGCCTGGACGCTCAATGTTCGTGCGGCTCATCCCTGACGGCATGGGGCGCGCGGCCGGCCGTTGGAGCGATGCGGCCTCGGGCGAGTTTGGTGATCTCTTGGATGTCATCCGCGAGAGTTGCGGCCTTGCCGACTTCCGCGACGTGCTCGCCGAAGCACGCCGCTTCCTCGCCCTACCGCGCCCGGATCCGCCTCCACGCGCGCCACAGCAACCCGTGCCACAGGGCTCGCCTGAAGCCGCGCAACGTCTCTTCGCGGCCGCCCGTCCCATTCGCGGCTCTCTGGCCGACGCTTATCTGCGCGCGCGCGGCATCGTCCTTTCGCCGGGTGACCAGCGCGCGCTCCGTTTTCATCCGCGCTGCTTCTATTGGCCGGACGAGGATGCGCCGAAACAGAGCTTCCCCGCCATGATTGCGCGGGTCACCGACGGGGCCGGCGCCATCACTGGCGTGCATCGCACTTGGCTTCATTCTGGGCTTCTTTCCGGGCTCGATGCCGGCGCACCGCCATCGGTCCTGGATCGGCGCGCCATGGGGCTTCTGCTCGGCTATGGCGTACGCTTTGGCTCGGGCGGCGATGTCGCTGTCGCCGGCGAGGGCATCGAGACGACGCTTTCGCTGCGCAGCGCCCTCCCCGCGCTTCCGCTCATCGCAGCGCTCTCGGCGGCGCATCTCGGCGCGCTGCTGTTTTCGCCCGGCGTGCGCCGGCTCTATGTCGCGCGGGACGACGACGCTGCCGGCGATCACGCGTTCGCGCGTCTGTCCGAGCGCGGAGCGGAAGCCAGCGTCGAAATCATCGGGCTCCGCTCTGAGCGCGACGATTTCAATTCCGACCTCCGCGATCTCGGTCCCGATCATCTGCGCCGGCTTGTGCGCGCACAGCTCGCGGCCGCCGATGCAAGCGCCTTCGTTGCCGGATGACGCGGCGCGCGCCCGCGCGTGCGTCGTCGCGCAGGTTTTCGGTGACGCCTCCCGAACTGACCACGCGCCCGACTGGCCTTCTAAGGAAGCGATCGGACGGCGCCGCCGCCGGGCCGGCAACGGCTTTGGGGCGGCTATTTTCCGCCGCCGAGCGTGAGCGCCCGGCTTTGCATCGCCAAACAAAATAGCCGCCCACCGCCGTCCTCCGCTTGGCGCTTCGGCCGCGGGACCGCAGGCGCGGCTCCCGCGGTTCTGGCCCGGCTTGGGGCGCCGTGGAGCGATCGCCTCGCGAAGGCCGCGATCGGCGCTGAGTCTTCGCGGGAGACCTTCACCGCCATGCCCCTCGACCATGACGAGGCTTACGAGCCACCACACACATCATCGTCGACCGCTGTTGTGATCAGCGAACTCCAGCTCTACGGCTATCGCCCTGGCAGCGATGAACCCGATCCGCGGCCGCTGCCGGAAGATCGTGTCGTCGCCGGCGCTGTCGCCGACATCTTCGACGCGTTTGTCGCCACGCTCACCGACACACGTCTTGAGCCCGACGTCGAAGATCTGCTCTGGGCGCAGGTCAATCTCTTCCACCGCGCCGCGGCGCGGGGGGCGGCCGTGACCTCTAGGAGCTGGAGCGGCTGGAGGAGCGGCGCCGGTTGGACGGGGTGCGCCCGCCCGAGACGACCTTCGCCGCCGGCAGGGCGCCGTCGCCGACGGCGCGCACCCCCGCGCCCGCAGCAAGGGCCGCTGCGCGAGGCCCACCCCCAGGAACGCGCGGCGCACCGCAAGCTCGATGCAGAATTCGCCCGGCTCATGGACGAACAACTCGACTACGCTGCACTGATCGCGACGGCGCAGAC
>JBEBHQ010000024.1:0-46027 GCA_040080805.1 Terricaulis sp.
CTCCCGCCCTGCTGGCTCGCCAAATGCGCTACGCTGCTCGCCGGCCGGCCAACAGGATTGCGATGCGTTCGATCTGATCGGCCTTGACCCAAGCAGCACGCATGTCGATCGACGGCGGACGAAACAAAGTGATCCTGTTCCTGTCTGGAGACTTCATGGCCCAGGCCACCACGTCGGCCAGCGCCCAGACGTCTCTCGGTCCCGGCGGGCTGGCGACCCAGACGGTGACTTTGTCTGCCGCCGCCGCCAACTCATGGTCAGGAATCATCGAACCGCGCATGCAACGAGCGTTTGCTCAGGTCATTACCCCATCGTTAACGCCAGGCGTTCTTCTCTATTCCCGAACGATGTGGCGCTGGCGCGTGACGCCGAGACTGGGGTCGCCGCGCCAATGCTGACGGACGATCGTCGCGCCGCCCGGCAGCAGGCGAAAGTGCGCGCGCACATGATGCAGCGCGCGACCAACCCGTTCAGTTTCGCTCTCGCCACGATTTGACGCGATCACCTGCTCAGCGGTCAGCGTCAGAATAATCTCGCGGTGAGCGAGAAACTCAGGTCGCCCCTTTTCCCGGCGCCTCTTGTTAAGGCGCGACAAGTCCGCGTCCTGCATCGTCGTGACCCGCTGGGCGTTCAACAGGGAGAGGGCCGCCACTAGCCAATAGCCGAGCTGCTCCACGTCGAGGCGCTCTAGGAAGCCGGGAAATCCCATGTTGACGATATCGAGAATGACCGGCTCGGCGTTTAGGACCACAGTCGAACCAGGGCCGGCGAGATTCCAGAAGATCGGCAGCGCGACATAGTCCCTTAAGCCGCTGACGGCGATAGCGTCAGTGACAAACACGCCGTGCCCAGCCACCGCAAGCTTGCTGCCGCCATCGGCGGTGAGCAGAACACCGACCCGTTTGCCGTTGCCTGGATCCGACCATTCGAGCCAAGTCTCCTGAGCCGGCGCAAAGGCGGCGTAGCGCACACGCTCGACGCTTTCGGCGTCGGCTAATTCAGCGGCGACGCGCGCCGCATCGGGCGCGAACACGAAACGCTGAGCGCGCTTCAATTCGCGCAGTTCGGGAATGTCGGGCGCAAAGTGCGGCGGAAACGGACCTTCCGCATGCACGGGTCCGCCGCGTTGCTGCATGCATTCCAGCCAACTGTCACACAGCATGAGGGTCTCTCCCGCACCGGATCAAATGCAAGTCGCGTACACCTTCACCGGGCACCGTGCGCTTTCGTACAACGCGCGAGTCGCGACTAAATGAACGCTCTGGGGCCGCCCTAAGCGGCCATACCCGTCGTTCCTTTGTCGGGGTCGATAAGGACGGCAACATGAGGAAACAACAACGACGAATGGTGTGGAAAGTGCGCCTGAGGACCAAAAACCGACCGGAAGCGCAAGATAAAAGAGAGATCGTCTGGTCGCGCCTTTTTCCTTGATTCACAAGGTGAAACGCGCAAGCTCGATGAGGAAGTCGTGCTGCATGGTGCAGCACAAGAAACTTGCTTCGATGCTGACGCGCGATCTCCTGCACCAAGGCTTTGCAGCCGCTATTGCGGATGATCGTCTGCGCATCGTATTGCCAAATCGTTTAAGGCCTGACGCGCGCAACGATGTGCGAACGAGCTTGATCAAGGGGCTGGGCGTCGCTCGGCAATTCGCACGCGGCATGCGCGCTGGATCGCCGCGCAAGAGCGGCGCCGGCGCGCGATCCCTACCGGTTCAGACCAAGCAGCGTGTCATCGTGAAGGCTCACGTTGCCCGGCATGGAACGGCGGCCGCGTCGAAAGCGATGCTGCGGTCCCATATCGCCTATCTGGAGAGAAGCGGCGCTGGTGTCGATGGCGAGCAGCCACGTCACTTCAACGCTGCGGATGACCAGCTCGAGGCCAAAGCGCACGCTCTCGGCTGGGCCGGCGACCGGCATCATTTCCGTTTCATTATTTCGCCGGAGAACGCCGACCGCATCACAGACATGCCGGCCTATGTGCGCGAGACCATGGCGCGGGTCTCGCGCGACCTCGGCGAACCCGATCTCGACTGGATCGCGGTCGTTCACGCCGACACCGCGCAAACTCACGCCCACGTCCTGGTGCGAGGCAGACGCGCCGATGGGCGAGACCTCGTCATTCCGCGCGCCTACATTTCTTATGGCTTCCGTGGCCGGGCCCGAGAGGTCGCGCAGGAATTGCTGGGCGATTTGTCGCGTGACGTCGCCGAACGGCGTCTGCACCGCGACGCACAAAGCGATCGCTGGACCGCGCTCGACCGCGAATTGAAGAACCTAGCAGACGCCGAGGGCTTCATTCCCCGGGGAGGCGAGCTTGGGCGCGCGGACTCCTATGGCGCCGTGATGCGCAAGCGCATAGCCCATCTGGAGCGGTTGAAGCTGGCGGAGCGGACCTTGGCGGGCGCGCGGCTGGCGGCCGATTTCGACCTCAAGCTGCGGCAGATGGATCTCGACCGCGACGTGCTGAAGCGACTGCACGCACGGATCAAGGACGGTACGCACGAGGTAGGCCCGATCGAGGCGGAAAGCGTCGCCGGGCGTGTGGTGAGCGCCGGGCATCACGACGAGATCGGGCGCACGCCATTCGCGATCATCCGTGACCGGAACGGCCGCGAGCATTATGCCGCCCTGCCCGCGGGCACGCAGCCGCCGGCTCTGCAGAGCGCGGCGCGTCTGACCCGGTTCGCACGCGGCCGCGCGCGGCTGATCGATCTCGGACGCGCACCCAGCCAAGTCAACCGTGATCGGCTGACGCCGCTTGACCGCGAACTCACCTATCGCCGCCGCGAGATCGAGGCCGGACGGTCACCGGACTTGTTCGATAACAAAGTCGAACACATGCTGGAGCGGCGCGCCGCGCACCTGATCTCCAGCGGGCACGCGTTCGCCGACAGCAAAGGTCTGAGATTCACGCCGGCAGGCTACGCTACATTGCGCGACCGCGACATCAGCGCGGCGCTCAAGGATCAGCTCGGCGCCTCAAAGCCACTGCTTGCCGTCGCCAAAGTACAGATGAGCGGCACATATGCCGGCGCGATTTCGACGGCGTCCGGAATCTATGCAGTGGTCGATAGAGGCGCGGGCCTCGCCGTCGGCCGCGTCGCCGAGGCGCCCGGCTTTGCGCTGGGCGCGGCTGTCGATTTGACGCCGGCCGCGCATGGGTTGATGAAAGTGGGTGTCGATCCAACGCGAGCGCTAGACGGTTGAAACAATGCTGCTTGCCCTATGCCTCGGCGCGCTGAACGTAGGCACAATCGTCGGTGCTACACTGCGTTATCCAGTAGCGATCGCGGTGGCGCTGTATTGCGGCGGCTTGGCACTGCGGAGCGGTTGGGGGCCAGTCGAAACGTTCGCGGCTGGAATGCTCGCCGGCATAGTCACCAATGCGGCGTTACTCTTGGCGCTGGAAGCTCCCAATGTCGCCATTCGGTCATCTGCGATGCTCTTTACATGCAGCGCGTCCCTCTGGGTTGGCGTGCAGATGCTTGAGGCCGCTCACCTCGTCCTTCGCTAAGCCCTTTATCTCAATCTGTTTCATTTTGGCGCCGAGGTCAGGCCCTTCGTCCAGCTTGGCGCAGCCCCGTCGAACCTCGTTCCCCGACCTTGCCCGACGACGCCCGACCTGACCGGATGGCCTCGTCCGTGCTGCACGGCGCTGCGCGGCGTTTGAAGCGCCGCGGCCCGAGGCTGCACGATGCTCATGTTTGCCAAGATCATTGCGCTTTGTCTCGGCTTGCTGTTCGGCCTCATCGCCGCGACCCAGTTCATCGCGTGGGCCTTTCACGATGCGCCGGCTTTAGGCCCACGCTGGATCATCGGCGACGTCGCACTTTATCCGCCAGCGGCATTTATCGCCTGGCGCAACGAATTCGGCGCACTTCATCCGAAAGAGTTCAAGGCCGCGCTCGGTCTCGTGCTCGCTGGGATATTGGCCGGCGCCGTCATCGCGTCGGGCTTCGGTGGAAGCCATGACGCGGCGCGCGACCGGCGCCGGCGGCGTGGCTGGGGCGGATGGGTCGATGCCTGGCGGAGCGGACTTCTCGAACGCCACGGCTGCGTTATTGGCAAGCTCGGTGGCCGCCTCATCACGACCACCGATCTGCGTCCCACGCTCGTCACCGGAGGCACACGGTCGGGCAAAGGACGTGGCCATGTTGTGCCGACGCTGCTCAATTGGACGGGCTCTGTGCTGGTGCACGACCCCAAGGGCGAACTCTGGCGGCTGACGGCCGGCTGGCGTTCAAAATTCTCACACGCGCTCTTCTTCAATCCGCGCGATCCGCATTCGGCGTGCTTCAATCCGCTGGGCGAGATCGAGCACGGGCCGAACGAAGTCACGCAAGTGCAGAGGTTGGTGGCGATCCTCGCCGATCCGTCGGGCCGCGCACAAGACGAAGCGATCTGGGATAAGGCCGGGTCGGAGATCGTCGAGGCTGTCATTCTCGACACCTGCTACACGGCCAAAAGCGGGGACAAGAACCTTTTGACCGTCAAGCGGCGGCTCGCCGATCTCGATGCGACGGCCGCCGAAATGCTGAAGACGCTGCATCGCATCGGGTCGGACGGAAAGCCGGAAACCCATCCCTTCATCCGCGACGCCGCGACCGGCTACGTGTCGATGCACGACCGCTTCCGCACCAGCGTGCAAGGCACCGCGCGCTCCTATTTCAAATGGCTGGCCGGCGGCGACATCGAGCGCGCCCTCTCGCGCAGCGACTTCCGCTTAGGCGATCTCATGTGCGCGGAAGCGCCGATGAGCCTTTATGTGCAGGTCTCGGCGGCCGATTCCGTCGCGCTCAGGCCTGTCTTGCGGATGATGTTCTATGCGGCGAGCCAGGCGCTCACGCTCGACGAAAACAGAGACGCGGCGGGCCGCTCCAAGCGCCGTCAGCTGCTTATGGTGATGGACGAGTTTCCCCTGCTCGGGCGGCTCGACTTTTTCGAGAAGAGCTTGCGGCTGATGAGCTCCTATGGGCTCAAAGCGATGTTCGTGGCGCAAAGTCTCAACGACATCGCCGAGACCTACGGACCCTATAACGGCATTCTCGACAATTGTTCGATCTACACCGCATTCGCGGCGCTCGACCCGATGACGCAAGACAAGGTCTCGCGTTTGACCGGCGCGGTCACCGAAACGCGGACCACATTGAGTACGCCGCAGACCGCGTTCGCATTCGGCCGACGCTCGCGCGCCGTCGCCGAACAAGATCGGCCCCTGCTCGAACCTGGAGAAGTGCGCGGCCTACCCGACGAGGAGCAGATCGTGTTCGTGGCCGGCCGCCGCCCCTTCCGCATGAAGAAGGTGCGCTATGACCAGCAACAGCCTTTCAGACAGCGCGCCGCGTTTGCGGCCCCAGACCAGGGCAAAGCGGTGGACACGCCGGGGCGCCCACCACATCCGTGGGACCATGTCAGCGCGGTTGGCATCGATACCGAGATTGAACTGCCGCTGTTCAAGGAGCAGCGCGGCGCCATGGCCGAGAAGGACCAGGCCGAGGCCGCCGAACGCGTGCGCGGTGCGCTGGAGGTCTCTGACCAAATCCTGAAGCGCCTGAAAAAGACGCGCAGGCCCAAGAAGCCATGAGCACGGACGAAAACCTCCCGCTCCCGGCCAAACCGCGCACGCCGGACCAGGGTTTCGAGCGCATCACGGTCAACGTTCCGCGTGGCACGCTGTTGCAACGCCTGAAACGCGAGGCGACCGCGAGCGGCGCCAGCGTTTCAGCGACCGCTGTCCGCGCTCTGGCGAGGGGGCTTGCCGGAAAGGGAGATGCGGAAGATCGCCTGCTTAAACTCGAACGGCGACTTGGGGATCATATGAAGGCCTCGGCGCGCGACGCGATGATTCAGCAGGAATTGCTGGTCGTAGTCGCGCGCACGCTTCTTCTCCACGGCGGCTTTGACGAGGACGCCAGCGAGACCATGGAGATGCGTGTGGACGCCATGATCGACCGCATGCTGGCGCGCGTGCTCGCCAACATTACTGCAGGCCGCGTCCGCGACATCGCGGCGGCGAGCGAAGGACAAGACTAATGCGGCGCGCGGGCGAACATCCAATCATTGTCGAACGCCGGCTCGAAGCGCTACGGCATGCACTCGGCCCTGCCATCCTCACGGCCTTAGCAACACCCGACGTCATCGAAATCCTCGCCAATCCCGATGGTCGCATCGTCATCGACCGGCTGCGCGCCGGGCGATCAGATGCCGGTGCGACATTGGATGCGCCGGCGCGGGAGCGCGTCATCCGCCTTATCGCTGACTACGTGGGTGAAACCGTCACGCGCGAGGAGCCGCGCCTGTCGGGCGTGCTGCCGGAAACCGGCGAGCGGTTTCAGGGTTTTCTGCCGCCGATCACGACTTCTCCGACGTTCTCGATCCGCAAGCGGCCCGCCGTGATCTTCACGCTGCAGGACTATGTCCGCGACCGCGTCATGTCCGATGCACAAGCCGCTCAAATCGGCGACGCGGTCGCCGCCAAGCAGAATGTTCTCATCGCCGGCGGCACGTCGTCGGGCAAGACGACGCTCGCCAACGCTGTGCTCGCCCTCCCCGCCTTTGCCGAAGACCGCGTCTTCCTGATCGAAGATACGCCGGAGCTCCAGTGCTCGGCTTGGGATTGCGTGCCCACGTTGACGCGGCGCGCGCCAAAGCCGATCGGCGTTGCCGATCTCGTCCGCGACTCGTTGCGCATGCGCCCCGACCGCATCGTCATCGGTGAAATCCGTGACGGCGCGGCCGCGCTCGAAACGATCAAGGCTTGGAATACAGGTCACCCTGGCGGACTATCAACAATTCACGCCAATTCCGCTGAGGACGCACTGCATCGGATGGAAGATCTAATCGCCGAGGTTACGGCGCAGATTCCCAAGCGGGCGATTGCGCATGCGATCGACCTCATCGTATTCATTCGCCGGACCCAAGACGGACGGCGCGTCGAGTCCATCATAAACCAGGCAGCTCGGCGCTCACCGGCGCTGTAGTCTTTCCGGCGTCGCGCCCGCTAGCGTGACGCTTCAACACTTCTTCCACTATATGCGCTGGCATACACGCCGTTCCGCGCCGCGGCGCCGGAACGCGGGCCACAATCGCACACAATGTGGCGCGCCCGTTTCCCATTTTGGAACGCCCCAACGCACAATTTGTCGACGTTGGCGATGATGATCGAAGTCAAGGCCCTTCCTTGCGTGCTTCGTTGAATTCCGTTCAACGCACGTCAACATTTTTCAACGAACTGCCTGCGTCATCGCGGCTCATCGGCGCCGAGATTGCTGCCTCTCCGTGCGAGCCGAAACGCGCTCATGAACGGAGGACGCTACTCATGTCTCGCACGACTGAGCGCCGCACGCGCATCGCTCTTATCGCATCGGCGCTGCCCCTGCTCCTTGTCGCGCCCGCGTACGCTGCCGGCTCCGGCATGCCGTGGGAAACGCCGATGCAGGACGTGGTGGATTCCATCACAGGCCCTGTCGCTCAGGCCGCCGCCGTCATCGCCGTGACCGTGTTCGGTCTTGGCCTTGCCTTCTCCGAAAGTGGATCAGGCATGCGACGCGGCATCTCTATCCTGTTCGGCGTCGCCATTGCTTTTGCGGCCGCGTCCTTCTTCCTGGATTGGTTCGGCTTCGGTGGCGGTTTCGTCATCCCGGCGGCCTGAACGCACATGAGCGAGCGCTCCCTCACCAGCGCCTATGAACGCCCGGAAGGGTTTGAGGCGCCGATCGCGGTTTCGCTGACGCAGCCGGTGCTGATGGCCGGCGTGCCGCGCGAATACGCGATCCTGATGGGCACGATCGCCGCAATCCTGGGGCTTGCGCTCAAGCTCTGGTGGCTGGGGCTCATCTGGTGGGCGATCGCGCACGCTGTCGGTCTGTGGGCAGCCCGCCAGGACGCGCGCTTCCTCGAAGTCCTGCGCCGCCATTTGACCTTGCCAGCTTTTCTCGACGCCTAACGGAGGATCTAATTTGCGCTTCCTCGACGAGTTTCGCCAACGCCCTGCACATCTGGCCGACCATTTGCCTTGGGCGCTGATGGTCGCGCCGGGCATCGTGCTCAACAAGGACGGCTCGCTGCAAGCGAGCGTCGCGTTTCGCGGGCCGGACCTTGAGAGCGCCGCGCCCGAAGAATTGATGGCGACGCGGGCGCGGCTCAACAATGCGATGAAGCGCTTAGGCTCCAATTGGTGCCTGCATGTCGAAGCGCGCCGTCGGCCCGCCGACCCCTATCCAGAATCTGACTTCCCCGACGCAATCTCGGCCATCGTTGACGCAGAACGCCGCGCCGGCTTTGACGCCCATGGCGCCGCATTCGAGACCGACTATTTCGCCACTTTCACCTGGGCGCCGCCGATCGATCGCGCGAGCAGCATCGAGCGCATGCTGTTCGATCGCGGCGCCGAAGATCGCGATTGGCGTCGTCATCTCGATCAATTCCAGCGCGATGTCCTCGGCCTGGTCGATGTGTTCGCCACCGCTTTGCCCGAAGCGCGCCTGTTGGATGCAGCGGAGACGCTGACCTATCTCCATGCCTGTGTATCGACGCGCCCGCACAAAGTCGCGTCGGGTTCGCAGCCCAGCTTTCTTGATGTCACGCTTGCCGACACGCCTATTCTTGGCGGCCTGGCGCCGCAATTGGGCGAGCAGCATTTGCGCATTGTTTCGGTGCGCGGTTTCCCCGCCAACACAGCGCCCGGCGCGCTCGATGCACTTGGCGAACTCTCCTTCCCCTTGCGTTGGGTGTGCCGCTGGATCGCGCTCGACAAGGCGGCGGCCGAACGCGAAATCACACGTCTGAGAAAGCAATGGTTCGCCAAGCGAAAAGGCATGGGCGCGCTCTTGCGCGAAGCTATCACCAAGGAAGAAGCCCCGCTTGTCGATACCGACGCGGAAGTCAAAGCCGCCGAATGCGATGGCGCGCTCGAATGCCTGGGCTCCGACGCATGCGCCTATGGCTATCTCACTTTGACCGTCACCGTGACGGATGCCGACACGGTGATCGCTGACGACAAGGCGCGCGCCGTTGTCGCTGCCCTCAACGCGCAGGGATTCATCGGCAAGGTCGAAGACCTCAATGCGGTGGAGGCGTGGCTTGGATCGCTTCCCGGCGAGCCTTACGCCGATCCGCGCCGCCCGATCGTCTCCAGCCTCAATCTGGCTGACCTCATGCCTGTGTCGGCCGTGTGGGCAGGGCCGAGAAACGCCGCGCATCTGGGCGGGCCGCCGCTTCTCTTGGCGCGCACGGCCGGCGCCACGCCATTCCGGTTTTCACTTCATGTGGGCGATGTCGGTCACGCCATGATCGTCGGGCCCACGGGGGCCGGCAAAAGCGCGCTCCTCTCCTTCCTGGCGCTTCAGTTCTTCCGCTACCCGAACGCACAAGTGCTCTTCTTCGACAAGGGCCGATCGGCGCGTGCGGCGACGTTGTGCGCTGGCGGCGAATGGTTGGCGCTTGGCCCCGACGCCGATGAGGCCTCCAAAGTGGCGCTGCAGCCGCTCGCACGCATCCACGATGAGAGCGAGCGGGTGTGGGCCGCCGACTGGATCGCCGATCTTGCCGCGGCCGCCGGTGTTGAGATCACGCCCAAGGCGCGCGAGGAAATCTGGGCCACATTGCAAACCATGGCGTCGGCGCCAGCGTCGCAGCGCACGCTCACTATCCTCGCTTCGCTGCTGCAGGACCGCGCTGTCGCTGCCGCGCTCGAACCCTTCACGTTGCGCGGGCCGCATGGCCGCCTGCTTGATGCCGCAGAAACGCGCGTCGCGGTCTCGCCCTTCGTCTGCTTCGAGATGGAGAGCCTCATGGCCGCGCCGTCGGCGATGAACGCTGTGCTCTCGGCGCTCTTCCATGAGATCGAGCTGCGCTTTGACGGACGCCCCACGTTGCTGGTTCTCGACGAAGCCTGGCTCTTTCTCGATGAGACCCGCTTCGCGGCCAAGATCCGCGAATGGCTGAAGACGCTGCGCAAGAAGAATGTCGCCGTCGTCTTCGCCACCCAGAGCCTCGACGACGTTGCACGCTCCTCCATCGCCTCGGCGCTGATCGAATCCTGCCCAACGCAGATCTTCCTACCCAATCCGCGCGCGCTCGAACCCCAGAGCGCCGAACTCTATCACGGCTTTGGCCTCACTCGACGCCAGCTTGAGCTTATCGCCTTCGCCGCCCCCAAGCGCGCTTACTATGTGCGTCAGCCCGGCGGACGCCGGCTGATCGACATCCGCCTCAATGGCGCAGCCCTCGCCATCTGCGGCGCCTCATCGCCGCAAGATCAGAGCCTGATCGATGCGACGCTCGCGCGCGCCGGGCGCTACAGCTTCGCCGCCGAATTCCTCAAAGCCAAGGGTCTCACCCAAGTCGATGCCCTCATCGACGCATTCGCGCCACCTATGGAGAAGGATAATGCCGAAGACATCGCTCTGGCTCTCTAACGTCGCCGCCGCCGCGCTCGCGTTGTCGGCCGTAGCCCCGGCCCAGCCTGCACACGCGCAGTGGACGGTTATCGATCCCACGAACCTCGCGCAGAACCTGCTGCAGGTGAAGCACGCCATCGAGCAGGTGACGTTACTAACGTCGCAATTGGAAGCCCAAGCGCGCATGCTGGCGACTTCGCCGTTCGACCAAGCGAACGAAATCCGCGCCGCGCTAGACGACATCAATGGCCTGGTGTCCGACATCCAAGGCATCTCGGCCGAAGCCGGCCGCCTCCGCGATCAAATCGAAGCGCTCTATCCCGGCGATCTGTCCGGTCGGACGCTGATGGAGATGGTGGGCGACGCGCAATCGCGTGTCGAAACCACGCGCGATACCGTCGCAGACACGCTCTCCATCGCCGCCGAAATCGAAGCGCGCCGCGGCGATCGCGCCGGCCGCATGAGCGGCGCGCTCGCCGCCTCTCGCGGCGCCGAGGGTCAGACCAGCGCCATTCAAGCGACCAACCAGGCCATCGGCGCCCTCTCCGAACAATTGGAGAGCCTGGAAGTGTTGCTCGCCGCGCAAACCCGTATGGCCGGCGCTGAAGCCGCCGCGCGCGCCGCGCGCGAAGCGCAATCGCGCGAAACCCATGATCGCAATTGGGGCCGTGAAGCGGGCGACGTGCCGCCGCCCGACTTCGATCCGCTCCCTAACGCGCGGCGCTGAGGTCAGACCCTATGCCCGTCGATAGCGGCGTCTCCAATGATCTGATGACGGTGTTCTCCAACACCGTCACGGCCGGCTTTGCGAACGTCGCGGGCGCGGTCAATGGCCTCTTTGGCATCATGATCGTGCTGACCGTCGCGCTGACCGGCATCTATTGGGCGCTCTCCGACAACCGCGCGTCGCTCGCCGCCGGGTTCTCCAAGATTCTGCTGATCGGCTTCTTCGCCTATCTGATCAATGATTGGCAGGGTCTTTCGGAAACGCTCTATGCTGGGTTCATCGAGCTTGGCCTGCTCGCCGGCGGATCGTCGCTGAGCGCCAGCGACTTCCTCAATCCCGGCGCCATCATCGAAACCGGCTGGGAGATTGTCCGCGCCATCGGCGAAAGCCCGCAAGCCGCGTCTTCGGCGCTCGACGTGCTCGGCAACATGGTCGATGCGCTCATCTTCGCCTTCGCGATGCTCGGCATCATGATCGCGTTCGCGATCCTGGCGATCCAGATCGTCGTGGCGCTGATCGAGTTCAAAATCGTCACGCTCGCGGGCTTCGTGCTCTTGCCGTTCGGCATCTGGTCGAAATCGGCGTTCCTCGCCGAACGCCCGCTCGGCTACGTCATTTCGGCGGGCCTTAAGATTCTCGCGCTCGCCCTGATCGTCTCGGGCGCGCAGGCGGTGTTCGACCAACTAACGCCGAGCCCCGACGCTGACATCTATGAAGCGCTCACCGTGCTGACGGCGAGCCTCATGCTCGCCATGCTCGCGATCTTCATTCCCAATCTAGCGGCCTCGCTCATCACCGGCGGGCCTAATCTGGGCGCCGGTGCAGCGATCACGTCTGGCCTCGTCATGGGCGGCGCGGGGGGGTTGGCAGCATGGGGCCTCGCACACGGCACCGGCGCCGCTGTTGGCATGATGCGCGGCATCTCCGGCGGCATGGCGCAAAGCGCACGCGCCGCGGCCGGCGCAATCTCCGGTTCGCGCGGCGGGAGTGGCCCGAGCCTGCCGCCGCCCAAATCGCCGCCGCCCGCGCCGCCTTCGTCACCCAACAGCGGCGGCGGAAGCGCCTCTTCAGGCGGAAGCAGTTCATCGCCCTCCGGCGCCGCCGCTGCACCATCGTCCGGCGCATCGTCATCATCGACGTCAGCGGCGTCTCCAGCATCAAGCAGCGGCGCGGCTTGGTCGAGCAGCGCGTCGCGGAAGACGCCTCGTGTGAAGCGTCAGGACCAAGCGTTGCGCGCCTTCCTGATCGCCAACACCGCCCGCCAGCTCATGCCGAGCCAAGAACATTCCGGCTCCATTCAACCCAACATGAAGAAAGAGGACTGACGTATGTCGCCCTTCAAAACGCGCTCGACCCATCGCGCCTCCATCGCCGTGGAGACGCCTTTTCAGCAAGCGCAGCAAATGTGGGACGACCGCATGGGCTTGACGCTCTCGCATGCGCGCAATTGGCGGCGCATGGCCTTCGCCACCTTGGGCGTCGCGGTCTTTCTCGGCGCCGGGTGGTGGGTGCAAGCAAGCCGCGCCACGGTCACGCCGTTCATCGTCGAGACCGACCAATACGGGCAAACCAGCCGCATCACCGCCGCTGACGGAAGCTATCGTCCAACCGAAGCGCAGACGGCCTACTTCCTCGCCGATTGGGTGCGGCTCGTGCGCTCGAAGTCGATTGATCCGATCGTCATCCGCCAGAACTGGCTGCGCGCCTACGATCTGGCGACGCCGCGTGTCGCCGCCTTCCTCAATACGTTCGCGCAGGAGCGCGATCCGTTCGCCAACATCGGGCGCGAAGCCGTGACCGTCGAGGTGCTCAACGTCATTCCGCGCTCGGAGCAGACGTTCGATCTGCAATGGCGCGAAGACACTTTCATCAACGGCCAGCGCGCGCGCAGCGAACGCTGGCGGGCGCTGATCACCGTGCGCATCGATCGCCCGCGCACCGAAGCGCAACTCCGCGCCAATCCTTTGGGCCTTCACATTGAGGACGTGTCATGGTCGATCGACGCTTCGTAACCGGCGCGAGCGCTTGCGCGCTCGCCATCGCACTCACGGCCTGCGCCCACGCGCCGGCCAGCACGCAGCCCATGGCTCAGACAGACGCCGCGCCTGCCGAGGACGCGGAGGCCATTCGCGGCCGTATTGTCGAAACGCCGGCGGTGCAAACGCCCCCACCGCCCGAGCCCACGCCGGTTCGCGAGACATCGCGGCGCCGCGAGCCGCGCGGTCTGCCCGCCATCCGCGCCGCAAACTCGGACGCGCTGGCGCCGTCACGCGGCGACGCTTTCCTCAATGGCGTTCAGGTGTTCTCGTACGAGCCCGGCCGCATCTATGAGATCTACACCACACCCTTGCGCGTGACCGTGATCTCGCTTCGTCCGGGCGAACGGATCGTTTCGATGGTGGCTGGCGACACCGTGCGCTGGCAGATCGCTGAAACCACATCTGGCTCTGGCGCTGACGCGCGCTCGCACGTCGTGCTGAAGCCTTTGCGCCAAGGGCTCTCGACCAATCTCGTCCTCACCACCAGCGAGCGCGTTTACATGATTGCGTTGCGCGCCACCGCGCAGGCGGACGCCTTCAACGCCGCAGTTGCTTGGGAATATCCCGACACGTTCGATCATGCCGATCTGGAGACCTTGCTGGTCACTGAAGGCGCAAGTGCGGCAGGCACGCGGCTGCCGCTCGATCGCCTGGAGACTCGTTATCGCGTGGCGCCGCGGCTCGGACAACGCGCGCCGGCATGGACGCCCGAGGCCGTATTCGATGATGGCGCCAAGACCTACATCCGCTTCCCGGCGGTAGCAGCGCACGGCGAATTGCCGCCGCTCTTCATCATCGGTCCGGATGGCGACGCCCAACTCGTCAATTATCGCGTGCGCGGCCTCACCTATGTCGTCGACCAATTGTTCGAACGCGCCGAACTACGCCTCGGCGCGCGCCGGCCGATCGTGGTGCGGATCACACGCACGGGAGTAAGCTCATGAGCGCCGCTCCGAAATTGCCGACTGAAGATGCGCTCAACGCCCGAGCCAATCCGCCGACGCCGCCAAGAGCCCGCAAGAAAGCGTTCATGGTGCTAGGCGTGATCGCCGCGGCAGTCTTCGCCGCCGCGCTCGCCTTTGGCTTCATCATCGCGCCGCAATGGAAAGAGGAAGCGCGCCTAGCCCGCCAGGAAGAAGCGCAGGCCCAACGCGCGCGACCGGGCGGGTCACAGCCTGGCGAGCTTATTCGCGCGGCGCCCGCGTCCTATGATCGGCTGCAAGCCGCATCTCCCGATGCGCTCGGCCCTTCGCGCCTTGCCGAGACGGACTCGGCCAACGCTAGCGACGCAGCCGCGGATAACACGCATGCGCCTCGTCCAACGCGCGACCGGGGAGCTGATGATGCGGAAAGCGCTCTATCGTCTCCCTTGCTGTTCGCCCAGAGCGAACGGCGCGTACAGCCTTCCCAATCGCAACCGCCGGAGCGGCTGACGCGCGCAGAAGATTATTCGGCTGTCTATCTCGACCGCGCGCCGCTTTCGCCGCTGTCGCGAAACGAACTCAAGGCTGGCACGATCATTCCGGCTGCGCTCGAAACTGCGATCGACACCGATCTTGCCGGCACGGTCGCGGCCCGCGTGACTTCGAACGTCTATGACACGGTGTCGGGCGAGATTTTGCTCGTGCCGCAAGGCGCGCGGCTGCTCGGCCGCTATGAGCGTGACGTCGCCTACGGCCAACGCCGCGCCTTCCTGGTCTGGGATCGCATTCTCTTTCCCAACGGCGTCAGCCTGTCGCTCGGCGGCATGCCGGCCGTCGACGCTTCTGGCGCAACCGGGCTTCGCGACCGTGTCGATTATCATAGCGGCCGCCTGCTTGCCGCCATCGGTCTCGGCGGCGCCATCACCACGCTCGGCGAAATCGCCCGCGATCAGGATGACGACGACCGATCCTTGATCGCCAATGCCGGCGACGCCGCCGCCGCCGAAGCCGCCCAGGTCGCCGGCCGGCTCGTCGATCGCGAGTTGCAGGTGCGGCCGACCATTCGCATTCGCGCAGGCGCGCCGGTACGGGTGCTGCTTACGCGCGATGTCATTCTCGATGCTTACGGGGAACGCCCGCGATGAAGACGAAAATTGTCCGCGCCTGCCGCCTGCTCCTCCCCGTCTTTCTTGTGCTCGCGCTGCTTGCGACAGCGCCACGCATGCTGGGCGTCACCTTCTTGATCAACACGACGCCGAGTGTGCCGACCGGCCTTTACGTGCGCGATTACGGCGCGTCTCTCGAACGCGGCGCGATCATTGCGTTTCGCCAACCTGCTGCAGCGCGAGCTTATCTCGGCGCTACGCTGGGCTTTCCCAACGACGCGCCGTTGCTCAAGTTGGTCGCCGCCATGCCCGGCGATCGCGCGTGCCGGGAAGACGCAGGCGTACGCGTTGGCGGGGCGCTTCGCCCTGTGATGGACGTCGATCCACGCGGCGCGGCGCTGCCGCAATGGCGCGAATGCCGCGCACTCGCCAGCGACGAGGTCTTCGCGCTTGGCGGTCACGGCGCGTCGAGCTTCGACAGCCGCTATTTCGGACCTGTGCATGAAGCCGACATGCTCGGAATCTATCGGAGCATCGTGGCATGGTGAGAACGCTCGCCTTGCTTCTTGCGGCAGGCGTCGCCACGTCGCCAGCCTTCGCGCAATCCACCGACTGGCGCAGCGCCGGCGGCGGCCTGTTTGTCGGCGCAGCGGAAGAACTCCAAGCGCCGGCGCCGCCTCCCGACTCGCCACCCTCGCCGCAGCCCTTCGACGCGATCGTGCGCCGCATCGCAACCGAGCACGATCTTGATCCGAATCTTCTGCACGCGATCCTGATCGTGGAGAGCGCGTATCGGCCGGATGCCGTTTCGAGGGCAGGCGCGCAAGGCCTCACCCAACTCATGCCCGGCACTGCGCACGACCTTGGCGTGGACGACCCGTTCGATCCCGAACAGAACGTCGCGGGCGGCGGCGCCTACATCGCCGGCATGCTTGAGCGTTATCGCGACGTGCGCCTAGCGCTCGCCGCCTACAACGCGGGACCCGGCCGCGTCGATCGCCTGGGGCGCGTGCCGGCCATTCCCGAAACCGAAGATTATGTGCGCGATGTTGTCGAATGCTTCCTCGACCTCACTGCCGGCCGCGCCATCCGCAGCGTTCGCGAATGCCGCAATGATGCGCTGCCGCCCGCCGAACACAGTCCTATTCTCATCGCGCGCACGCCATGATGGAGCCGCCCGTGTTTGCCGATGAAAACAGGCTGCTCTCGCCATCAGACGTCGCCGCCCTGCTCGACGTGAAGACGACGACGCTTGAGAAATGGCGTGAAACCGGACGCGTCGAGCTCCCTTTCGTCAAGCTCGGCGCTAAGGCGATCAAATATCGATACCGTGACGTCGTCGCTTTCATCAACGGGCGGGTGGCGACCTCCACGCAGCAGGCGCGCTTGCTTGACGCCGTGGAGGCCGGGCCGTGAAACGCACAAAGAAACATATTCGCGCGCGGCAAAGTCCGCCCATCAACCAGATGGAGCTGTTCGGCGAGAGCTTGTCGCCCTCTAAACCTGCCGCCACACGACCGTCCCCTTCGCCACCGAAGACCTCCAAATTTCGAATGCCTCCAACTACCCTTGCGCCGCCCATCGGCGCTCTCTTGGACGTTCGTCAAGCAGCCGCACGCCTTGGGCTCTCCAAGTCGACCCTCGACAAAATGCGCTGCCGCGGCGTCGGGCCAAAATTTGTCAAATCCACCGACCGCGCCGTCCGCTACGACCCCAAAGATCTGGACTCCTGGGTGGAGAAGCGCCGACGGCAGTCGACCGGCCAAGGAGAGTGACCAACAGTGGTCCAGCCGGCTCCGGCACGCGCCCTACGGAAGATGGCGTCACTTAGAAGACCCTGCCTATTAGACGCCCGCGGATGAGATCGATCGCGTAGCCTGTTCGTGCTTTGTTCTTGACATTTTGTTTGTTTCTTCGTAGTAGTCGAAACGGGAGCGCATGATGGCGGCGGCGCGGCGCAGTCTTCATTTCGGATGCGTTCACCACGGGAAGTCGTGCAGAATCGACCTAGACTGCGCCCTACCGCGACATCGGCGCGATCGCGATTTGAGTGAACCATGCCTCGCACCGATCTTGTTCTTGAACTTCTTCGCGCCGGCGCTGCCGGCGACACGCCGCGCGTGAAGAGCACGGCCGAGCGCATGATCGCGGAAGAAAAAGCAAAGAAGCGGGGCGGTGTGGCGGCGAAATTATTGAAGGCGCTCGACGCTGGCGCCGCAGCGCCCCCATCAAGTGCGGCGCCGACCTCAATGCCTTTTCAAGCGCCGCGCTCAATGCCGCGCGCGACGGCGTTTTCACCTTCGCCACGCGGCGGCGAAGCGATCCCAAATCTGCCGGCAGTGGCTGAGCGCACGGCGCGTCGGCGTCTTGAAACGGTACGTCTGCCCGAAGACGTAAAGCCGCTTGTGCGGTCTCTGCTGGACGAACAGTCGCGCGCCAATGAATTGCGGGCCAACGGCCTTGAACCGCGCAACCGCCTGCTGCTCGTCGGCCCACCGGGCAACGGTAAGACGAGTTTGGCCGAAGCAATCGCGGCCGAGCTCGGCCGCCTCTTCCTGGTCGTGCGCTATGACGGCCTGATCGCGAGCTATTTGGGCGAGACCGCCGCGCGGCTCCGGCGCGTGTTCGAGATCGCTCAATCCATGCCTTGTGTTCTTTTCTTTGACGAAATGGACGCCATCGCCAAGGAGCGTGGCGACGCCAACGAAACCGGCGAAATCAAGCGCGTGCTGACGTCGTTGCTGACCCAGATCGACGAATTGCCGGCGACCTGTCTCTTGATCGCCGCCACCAACCATCCCCAAATGTTGGACGAAGCTGTTTGGCGCCGGTTTCAAATCCGGCTAGAACTGCCGACACCAAGCGATGCAGATATTCAGGCCTATTTTAAAGAAGCGGTAGCGCCGGCTGGGCGAGTGCCCGCTGCCGGCATCAAGCTGCTGCTTCAAGCGCTTGGGCAGGCATCATATTCGGACGCCGAAGAGCTTGCGTTGTCCGTGCGCCGCCGCGTGGTGCTTGAGGGAAAATCAAAAACCCTCACCGCCATCGCAGATGAGGCCCACAACGAATGGCTGCTTCGGTCAGGCCCTTCTCGGATTTTGACCGCAAATGTCGCAGAGACCCCACCAACGCCTTCCGGAGCCCGTCGCGGACGATCGCTGGAAGAGTAGTCAACTGAAACTTCCTCGCGTCTCCCGCCCGGGAGTTGCAACGCAACGCGAACGCTTCGACGCTATGTTCGAGCGCTTGCGCAATGCGCTCAGTTCTGACGCGGATATCGCCGCGCTTCGCTCTGATCCAACCGGTCTCGCGCCAAATCGCGGCCTTGTCTTCGTGACGGCGGAGCCTATTCAACGCATTCACGAAGCGATCGAGAAAGCAGGTCTCAACTTCGTCATCGAAGCGGCTGAGCGCTTCGAGCCGGACAACATTTTCTTCTACGACGAAGGCGTTGGCCGCCAGCTCGACGGGCGGCTCTACGTCACGATGCCGAACGAGGACGCGTTCCGCACGCTCATCAGCCTCTATGACCGCTTCGCCAACCAGGAAGAGTTCGAGCGTGGTCTGACGCCACTGCGCCACCTCTTCGAACTCTTGATCGACATCCGCCCTTGGAGCATGCGCGAGCGCGTCTCGGACGCGACCGCCGCCGCCATCGTAGAGCGCTTGCGTCAAGCGCCGGACGCGCGCGTGCGCCTTGAGATCGAAATATATCCAGGCAGCGTCGGCGCACGTCAGCGCGTGCTCGATGCGCTGGGCGAAGACGCGCTCATCCTACGCGAAGCCAATCTGCCCGATATCCGCTATCATGGCTTCCTCGTCGAAATCTCGCCCGACACGGCGTTGTCTATCGCCGAACGCGTCGCTGGCGGCCCGAGCGAGAGCGACGACATCTTCCTGATCGAGCCGCACTCGGTGGTCCAGGCAGAACCCTTGCTCGGCGCGCCGGACACCGCAACGGCGCCTAATGTCGAGCGGCCGCTGCCGACGCGCGCGCCGCGCGCAGCTGTGCTCGACGGCATGCCGATCACCGAACATCCGCTCCTGCGGGAGCGCCTGATCGTCGTTGATCCTGATGGCGCAGCTGATCGCGTCATCGTTGCCAACCGGCGTCACGGCACAGCGATTTCATCCTTGATCGCACTTGGCGAGCTTCCGGCCAATGAGCCGCCGCTCGACTCCCGCGTTCTCGTGCGGCCGGTCCTTACACACGTCTCGACGCCCGATCTCGACGGCAAGGTTCTCGAGCAATTCGACGCCGACAAGCTCACCGTCGAGATCGTCAACGACGCCCTCAATCAATTTTTCGGCGAAAACCCCAACCCGAACGCCGCTGACGTCTTCGTCGTCAATGTTTCGCTCGGCGACCGCAATCGCCCCGCGGGCGCGGGACCCGTCTCCGGATGGGCGCGTTTGCTTGATTGGTGGTCCGCCACCGCAGGCGTGCTCTTCATCGTGTCGACCGGCAACGACACGAGCGATCTCGCGCTGCAGGATTTCGCCAACTACAACCAAGCCGACGACGCGGCTCCGGAAACGATGAACAGCGCCGCAATGCGCGCGCTCATCGCAAGCCGCGCCATGCGCCCCGTGCTCTCACCCGCCGAAGGCATCAACGTGTTTACGGTCGGCGCCGCACATAGCGAAGCTGGCGCGCCGCCTACGCTGCCCTCCAGCGTCAAGGATCCGCTGACATTCACGGGCGCGCCGTCTTTGATCACGCGTGGCGGACCAGGCATCGCCAACGCCATGAAGCCTGACGTGCTGATGCCTGGCGGGCGGACGTTGGGCGTCGTGCGCGCCACCACATCAGGGCCTGCGTTGAAGTGGACACCGGCGGAGATCTTGTCTGGCCAGCAATCTGCGGGCGCGCCGGACGCCGCGACACAGCCGTTTCCGGTCGGCCGCTCGCACGGCTCCAGCAACGCCGCAGCGCTCGCGACACGTTTAAGTGTGCGCGCCGTCGACAATCTCATGGTCGAGGACGGCGCATTTCCCGAGGGTTTGGATCGCCGTCAATCCGCGCTTCTGGCGAAATGCCTGATCGGGCACGCCGCGGCGTGGGGCCCGGCCGGCCAATTTGCGTTACAGCTCGTGGCGCAAACGCCCCGCAACGCGCACCAAGAACGACGCGCCGTGTCCGATCTTTTCGGCTACGGGTTCGTCGACGCGGAGCGCGCGCTTTCCTCGACCGACGAGCGCATCACACTCCTGGATGTCGGCGTTGTCCGCAAGAACCAGGGCATCGTCTACCAATTCGCGCCGCCGCAAAGCCTCTCCCCTAGCACCGAACGACGTATCATCACCGGCACGGTCGCCTGGTTCACGCCTGTGCAGGCGACGCGTCGGCTCTATCGTCAGGCCGAGCTTTTCATCGACGACCTCTTCGACAACGGCTATGCGCTGGGCGTCGATCCTCAATCGGCTCAGCCGATGGAGGCGCTTGCCTGCCGCGGCACGATCTGGACCCAGAAGTTCGACGGCGCGCGCGCCATCGCGCACGGAGAAGACGACCTGATCACGCTTCGGGTGTCTTGCCGGGAGACCTATCCTGGTGCGCTCTCCTCGCGGATGGACATCTATTACGCCGTGGCGTTGACGATCGAGGTCGGCGCCGATGTCGGCCTGCCGATCTATGACGACGTCATGGCGGCGATCGAAGCCCAGAATATCATCCGCGCGCGCGAGCGGGTTCAAGTCTGACCTGAGGCCACGGCCCCAACCACCGAGCCTCGCGCTACACTGGAGGATCTGCAGCTTGCTCAGGCTGCGCTTGACGCCGTCGCCGCGCACGATTGTGCGCGAGGCTTCCGCGACCTCGATGGCTTGGGGAATGCTCACGGCGGCGAGAGCTGGCTGCACGGCGATTCGCCTCGCCAACATTGCCACTGCACGCCAACATCAGCGCTGTTAGCGTGCAAGCCTGGTGTTGGGACGCCTTGGCATGCGAGCCATTGGAACTCACTAAAGGCTCAGACAACCGTCGAAATTAGGAGCGCAAAGTATCGCATTTCGATGCTTTCCGGGCGTCTTTTCGGGAGACTCCGCCAACCGCAACCGGAGCCACTCGGCCGTTTAGCAAACGTCAGGAAACACAGGGAAACGTCGGGCAACCCATCGGGCAACGGCGACGCAGAACCGCGCAAATCGTCCGCCAGATGAAAGTCCGCAACGAGCACCTGCAAGCAGACGCCGGTCACATGAAAGTCGGTTTGCAGCTTCCGAGCTAAGTGCTTGATTTCCCTTGTCGCGAACTGGTTTCGGTTTGCAGCCTAAGTCATTGAAAAATAAGGCTCAGCAGCGTTTTTGGAGACCGATGCTCTACCAGCTGAGCTACACTCCTAGACCCACCAGCGGGCGGAAAAAGCAAAGAGCCAGCCGCAGCGCCATCCGCGCCGACGCCGGTTCAAGGCCAGCGCTTATGCCCGAACGAAAGGGGGGCGGCAAGGGCGTGTCGCGCACGGAGCTTGAAATCAAATTGTTCGCCGCGCCACAATGGCGCCGGCGACAGAGGATATGCCCATGCCAAATATCGACCACCCGCGCTTGAGAGATTTTGTCGGCCAAATTTGGCAAGATGAAATCACACCTCGCCTCATCGACTACATCCGCATTCCCAATAAATCGCCCGCCTTTGAGCCCGACTGGCAGAAGCTCGGGCATATGGACCGCGCAGTCGATCTGCTCGCCAATTGGGCGCGCGCCAAGCTCCCCGCCTTGACCGGCTCGACGCTAGAAATTCTGCGCCTCCCGGGCCGCACGCCGCTCATCATCATCGACGTGCCGGGCGTGGGCGAAGAGACCGTGCTGCTCTACGGGCACCTCGACAAACAGCCGGAGATGACCGGCTGGGCGAATGGCAAGGGGCCCTGGATTCCTGTCCTTGAGGACGAAAAGCTCTATGGCCGCGGCGGCGCGGACGATGGGTACGCCATGTTTGGCGCGCTCGCGGCGTTGCTGGCGCTGCAACAACAAGGCGTCGCGCATGCGCGCTGCGTCGTGCTGATCGAAGCGTCCGAGGAAAGCGGCTCTCCGGATTTGCCCGCCTACATGGAGGCGCTAGTGCCGAAACTGGGCAAGGTCGGCCTTGTCGTTTGCCTAGACAGCGGCTGCGGCGATTACGACCGGCTGTGGGTGACGACGTCGTTGCGCGGTCTCACGGGCGGGACGCTGCGTGTCGATGTGCTCGATGAGGGCGTTCATTCGGGCGATGCGTCCGGCGTTGTTCCATCGAGCTTTCGCATCCTGCGTCAGCTGCTGAACCGACTTGAGGACATCGAGACCGGGATCGTGCGCCCACCCGAATTGCACAGCGAAATCCCGGCTGAGCGCAAGGAGCAAGCACGCGTGGCGGCGGCGGCGCTCGGCGACAACGTTTTTGCAAAATTCCCGTTCGTGGCTGGCATGTCGCCCACGCTCGCCGACCTCGGCGAACTCATTCTCAACCGAACCTGGCGTCCTGCCCTGTCGGTCACCGGGCTCGATGGCGCCCCAACGCCTGACAAGGCCGGCAACGTGCTGCGCCCCTTTACCGCAGCGCGACTGTCCATGCGCTTGCCGCCAGCGGTCGATGCCGAGAAAGCCGCGCACGCGCTCAAGAAAATCATCGAAACCGACCCGCCCTACGGCGCGCGGGTGCGCTTCGAGGGCGACACGCCCGGGACGGGCTGGAACGCCGCCGCAACGGCGCCTTGGCTAAGCGCCGCGCTCGATCATGCATCGCGCGCGGCCTGGGGCCAGGCGCCGGCGATGATGGGCGAAGGCGGCACGATCCCGTTCATGGCCATGCTCGGGCGGGTTTTTCCGCAAGCGCAATTTGTGGTCACGGGCGTGCTAGGGCCGAATTCAAACGCGCACGGCCCCAACGAATTCCTGCACCTGCCCACCGGCAAGCGCGTCACCGAGATCGTCGCCCTCACACTCGCGGCTCACGCGTCGCCACGCTAGGCAGGCGCCTCTACCCCGCGTCGTGGAGCACTTCCCAGGTGTGGCCGTCGGGATCGGTGAAGTAACCGGAATAGGTGCCCTCGTCGTCCTCCGCCGCGGCGATAGTGGCGCCGGCGCCCTTAGCTTTGGCCATCAGCGCGTCAACTTCGGCGCGGCTTTCGGTGAAGTAGCTGAGGATCGCCTCGGCATTGCCCTTGGTCGCGGGACGGTGCCCCACGCTTTCAACATAGATTCCGAAATCGCCGCGGTTGAGCAACACCAGATAGACCCCGTCGAGATTGAACGCGGCGTGGTCCTCGTCCTGTTCTTCGGGAGAGAGTCCCAAGCCCTTGTAGAAGGCGAGCGATTTCTGCAGATCATCGACCGGAAGGGTCACGCAAGAAATCGCTGCGGGCATTCTCACCTCCACATGACGCAAACATCGCGCCTTCTGAAAATGGGTGAAGGGATTCTCGGACGCCGGAAAGCACTTGGTTGAGGGCGACTGCAATGCGCCAGGCCCGCGTACGCTTTAAACCACCTTCGCCCGACGCGCGAATAACTCCCCAAGCTCTTGGACTGATTGTGTTTTTCGCGCATCGCAACAGATTAATGGTGAAGGGGGTTGGGGTGTTCGATTGAAAGCCCATTCCGGGGTCCACACCCTAATTCCGGCCTATCAACGGGTTGATCTCAAAGGGGTGAATGATGCGATCTCTAATTCTCGGCGTAGCGGCGCTGTTGGCCGTGGCTGTTCCCAGTCTTGCGGTGGCTGAAACCGGCGGCGCAATCAAGTTGACCTACGCCTCGCTCGACGGCGACCGCTCGTTTGATAGCGAAAGCTATGGCAATTCCAGCGACAACGTCGTCGCCCTGAGCGGGGTCGTCATCACCGATCTGGCGATGCCCAATTGGCGCATCCAGTTCAACGGCGTCAGCTCAGACACCGACTCGGAATTCTTTTCCGACGCCCACAGCCAAGTCGAAGTCCATGCCACCTACGACGCCGGCCAATTCCAAGTCGGCGTCTTCACCGGCATGTTCAACAATAATGGCCACAGCTTCTACGAATACGGCGCCGAAGCGGCCATGAACTTCGACCGCGGTCAGATCGCCGTGAGCGCAGTGGCGGCCACCAGCCCGAACAGCAGCTTTCTGGACGACACCACGTCGATCGTCGCCACCGGCACGTTCAACCTGAACGATAGCTGGAGCGTCGGCGCGACGGTTTCGAGCACCGATTTCGGCAATTTCTATGGTCCCGATAGCGACGTTGATGCTTACGGCGTGAACGTCGCCTACCAGATTCCGAATTCGGACTTCACGGTCGCCGTGGGGTATCGCTCGGCTGACAGCCGCCAAGACACCGATTTCATCGGTGTCTCGCTCACTTGGGGCTTCGGTGAAGGCGCACGCGGACGCGAAATGCTCGGCGGCGCGGCGTTGATCCCAGACGCCATCGCCGGCCTGAACGATTTCGCGACCTAACAAATCGCTACGTCAAAACGACTAAACGCCCCGGCTTCGACCGGGGCGTTTTTTTACGTCGCGCGACAATTGAGAGGGCTTCTAGCGAGCGCGGCTGGCCAAAACTCAAGAGCGCAGTTTCGTCAGTACGTCTTGCGCCACGGCTTTCGGCACTTCTTCGTAATGGTCGAACTCCATCACGTAGCTGGCGCGGCCCTGCGAAAACGAGCGCAGGGTGTTGACGTAGCCGAACATGTTCGCGAGCGGCACCATGGCGTTGATGATGGTCGCGTTGCCGCGCATGTCCTGCCCAAGAATCATGCCGCGCCGTGAGTTCAGATCGCCGATCACCGAGCCGACATAATCTTCCGGGCTGGTGACTTCGACTTTCATGATCGGCTCTAGCAAACGCGGATCGCCCTTTTCCTTCAGCTCACGGAACGCCGCTTGCGCTGCGATCTGGAAGGTCAGCACGTTGGAATCGACGTCGTGATATTGGCCGTCGATCAAGGTGGCGGCCATGTCGATGAGTGGGAAACCGGCCAGCAGGCCGTTCTCCTTGCTCATGTTGAGGCCCTTTTCCACACCCGGAACGTATTCCTTCGGCACCGCGCCGCCGACGATCGCGTTCTTGAACACAAAGCCCGTGCCCGGCTCGCCCGGTGCGAACTCGATTTTCACGCGCGCGAACTGTCCGGAGCCGCCGGTTTGCTTCTTGTGCGTGTAGTCGATTGTGGCGGCGCGACCGAGCTTCTCGCGGTACGCCACTTGCGGCGCGCCCACGGTGGCGTCGACCTTGTAGGTGCGGCGCAGGATATCGACTTTGATGTCCAAGTGCAGTTCGCCCATCCCCTTAAGGATGGTCTGGCCGCTTTCCTGATCTGTCGAAACGCGGAAACTCGGATCCTCCGCGGCGAGCTTTTGCAGCGCCACGCCGAGTTTTTCCTGGTCCGCCTTCGATTTCGGCTCGATCGCCACTTCGATGACCGGCTCGGGGAAGATCATGCGCTCGAGGATCACGGGCTTTTGCGGATCGCACAGCGTGTCGCCGGTGCGGGTATCCTTAAGGCCGGCCAGCGCGACGATGTCGCCAGCAAACGCTTCCTTGATGTCCTCGCGGTTGTTGGCGTGCATCAGCAACATGCGGCCACAGCGTTCCTTCTTATCGCGCGTCGAGTTCACCAGGCCATCGCCGGTGCTGAGAACGCCCGAATAGATGCGGCAGAACGTGATCGTGCCCACGAACGGGTCATCCATGATCTTGAACGCCAGCAGCGACATCGGCTCGCTGTCGGACGCAGGCCGCACCAGCACTTTCTCAATGTCGTCGGGATCGACGCCGGTGATGGCGGGGCGATCAAGCGGGTGCGGCAGATAATCGACCACCGCGTCCAGCAAGGGCTGCACGCCCTTGTTCTTGAACGCCGAGCCGCACAGCATCGGGTACCAAGTCCCCTTCAGCACGGCGAGGCGGATCAACCGCTTCAGCGTGGCGATATCGGGCTCTTCGCCGTCCAGATATTTTTCCATCGCCGCGTCGTCCATCTCGACGGCGGCCTCGATCATCAGATTCCGGTACTCAATGGCCTGTTCCTTCAGGTCATCGGGGATTTCCGTGGTTTCGAACTTCGCGCCAAGCGCTTCGTCCTTCCAGACGTATGCTTTCATTTCCACCAGATCGACGACGCCGCGGAAATTGGACTCGATGCCGATCGGCAATTGCAGCGGCACCGGACGCGCGCCGAGGCGCTTCTTGATGTCGGCGACGCAATTGAAGAAATCCGCGCCGATCTTGTCCATCTTGTTGGCGAAGATGATACGCGGCACGGCATATTTGTCGCCCTGGCGCCAGACGGTTTCCGTCTGCGGCTCCACGCCCTGGTTGCCGTCGAGCACCACCACCGCGCCGTCAAGCACGCGCAAGGAGCGCTCCACTTCGATGGTGAAATCAACGTGGCCGGGCGTGTCGATGATGTTGAGGCGCTTGCCGTTCCAAAATGTCGTCGTCGCCGCCGAGGTGATGGTGATGCCGCGTTCTTGCTCTTGTTCCATCCAGTCCATGGTGGCCGCGCCATCGTGGACTTCACCAATCTTGTGGCTCTTGCCGCTGTAAAACAGAATCCGCTCGGTGGTCGTCGTTTTTCCGGCGTCGATGTGCGCCATGATGCCAAAGTTGCGGTAGTCTTCGATATTGTACTGACGAGGCATGACAATTCTGTCCGTCTAGCGGCCTAACGCGGGCGTGGGCCGCGGCTGATTACCAGCGATAGTGGGAAAAGGCGCGGTTGGCTTCGGCCATGCGGTGGGTGTCTTCGCGCTTCTTCACCGCGTTGCCGCGATTGTTCGAGGCGTCGATCAATTCGCCAGCGAGGCGCTCCTGCATGGTATTTTCGTTGCGCGCGCGGGCAGCGCCGACAAGCCAGCGAATCGCCAACGCTTGACGGCGCTCGGCGCGCACTTCCACGGGCACCTGATAGGTCGCGCCGCCAACACGCCGCGAGCGCACTTCAATCGATGGCGCAACATTCGACAGCGCATCGTGAAACGCTTCAATCGATGCGCGCTTCAGCTTCTTCTCGACCGTATCGAGGGCGCCATAAACGATCTGTTCAGCGGCGGACTTCTTGCCCTCGTACATGACGTAATTCATGAACTTGGTCAGCACGAGATCGCCATGGACGGGATCGGGCAGAACTTCGCGCGGCTCGGCGCGGTGACGGCGGGACATCTCTATCTTTTCCTTATTTCGGTCGTTTGGCGCCGTAGAGCGAGCGGCGCTTCTTGCGGTCCTTGACGCCCTGGGTGTCCAGCACGCCGCGCAGGATATGGTAGCGAACGCCGGGCAAATCCTTCACCCGGCCGCCGCGGATCAGAACCACGGAGTGTTCCTGCAGATTGTGGCCTTCGCCCGGGATGTAGCACACCGCCTCGATGCCCGTGGTCAACCGCACCTTGGCGACCTTGCGGAGCGCCGAGTTCGGCTTCTTCGGGGTCGTGGTATAGACGCGCGTGCAGACGCCGCGCCGTTGCGGGCACGCGTTCAAAGCCGGCGCCTTGTTGCGCACTGGCTTAGGTGACCGGGGCTTCCGGATCAGCTGGTTAATTGTCGGCATGCGCCTTTATCTTCCCGTGGATCTCGCCCGAAACGTCCAAAAGCACGCTGAGCGGCCCCATGAGGGCCGCCTCTCAGCGCGCCGGTTATAGCTTCATGCCGCCGCCAAGGCGCCGTTTCCGCCGAGGCCCTGCCGCATGAGGCGCGATCAATACGGGCGCGCCTCCGGCGCGTCAAGGTGGTGGTGTCACAAGGATCATTCGTACCCCAGGACGCAGCGCAATCCTGGCGCATGATAATCCACCAGGCGCTTTTGCGCAGGCGGCAAGACTTCGGGTACGACGACATCATGGCGCAGGTGTTCGCGAGCGGTAGCGCTATGACGGCGGTCGGCCCCAAGCTCAACTCGCTCGCGCCAATCCGGCGGCCACTCACCTATTCCCGCCCTCTCGATAACGAGATCGCGAAAGAAATCCTCCGCGGACCGCGCGCTCAGATCCGCGAGTTGATTGACCAGGCTCTCGTATCGCACCACGTGGGCACTGGTACCCATCCAGGCGACGGCATTGAAATTGAAGATGTCAGCCAGCGGGGGGGCCTTATCGAGAACGCCGAAAATCATCATGTTCATGACCTCTTCGATGCTCGCTGCTCCACCCTTTATGCTGTTCAAATTTCCTTGGAACTGATCAGAGAGGAAGAAGCGGGTGCGCGCCAGCACCCAATCATAGGGATCGCGCACCAGGACGATCTGGTTCACGTGCCGCAACGCCACGGCAGCCTCGTCGGAAAAGAACAAGTGCCCCCAGCTCAGAAGCGGCGGTGCGGGCGAGAACGCGCGCAAATGCTGCCGCAAATTGCCGTGCTGGATAAAATCCGACGCATAATACTGAGCCGGCGCGACAAACATACGCACGATATTTCGGATCAAGTGGGTACCACACTTGGGGACGCTGTTGAGAAAGACTGGCTTCGTTAGGGGCGCCATCCGGAAGCGCCGGCTTTGCTCGTCCAAATCATCCTTCTTGAGGCTTATCCTAACGGACATGCGAACTCCTCCCGAAGGCGCGCTGCGCCCGGGCGTCCACTTGAACATGAAAACGGCGGCGCAGCCAAGCTACGCCGCCGTTCCAGTCTTTTAGCCTCAGCCGCAGAAAATCTCAGAACGACCGGCTCAGGCGAACGAAGGCACGACGACCAATGTAATCATATTGCGACGCGGCGAGAGACGACCCAAAGAGAGATTGCTGCGCGGCGCCCACACTCGTCACCCCCGGAGGCTCTTCGCCCGAGAGGTTGGCGATGCCAGCCAGAATGGCCCAATCGTCGAAGCGGCGACGCACGGACACCGAATGGTAAACCGTCGTCTCGGCATCGACATCAAAGAGCCGCGCCGGGTTTCCGGAAACCGCCCCGGCGGGGGCGCTGGTAACGACATCATCGTCATCGGAGCTAGGCCCAATAATGTTCATACCCCAGTTGAAGGTCCAATCGTCGCGATCGAGGCGGAAGTTGACGTTGCCGACGAATTGCGGATCGCCATTATCGCCGTTTGAGTCGGTTCCGTTACCGGCAAAGAAGGCGATGGTGTCCTCAAGCTGGTAAGTGACCTGGCTCAAAACAGTGAGGTCGCCCCAGGGAAACTCGTGATTATAGGAGACCGTAAGATCGATGCCGCGATTGGTTTGGCTGTTCACGTTCAGGTAAGAATCGTTGATCTGGTTCAGCAAAAAATTGTCGCCGCCATTGCCGCCCCGCGTGAACAGGCTGCAGAGCGGATCAGTAGCATGAGTATCTGAAGTATAGCACAAGAACACGATCGCCGCTGGGCCGAGCGTGCTCACTTCGTCGCTGACCTCGATCTCGAAATAATCGACAGCGACGCTGAGATCCATAAATTGTGGCTCCCAGACAAAACCAATGCCGCGCGCTTCGGATGTCTCCGCCTTCAGCAGACCCGGGCCTCCGCCGCCTGTGGTAACAGTCGCGCTCGAGCCTGCGGCGCTGTGGTTGCCCGGAACGCCGTCGGCAGCACAATTGTCGGCGATCTCTTGCGTGATGTTCCCCAACCCAAGCTGGACAGTCCAATCCACACACGGATCGATTGTTTGCCGCGCGAACGAAGTCTGGCCGGCGAGAAACAGCTCGAACAATGCCGGCGCCCGGAATGACGTGCCTTGTGTGGCGCGCACGCGGAACTGATCCGTAATCTGCCAATTGAGGCCGGCTTTGTAGGTCGAGTTGCTTCCGTAAGAATCCACATCTGTGTAACGACCGGAGACGCTGAGATCGAGGCTCTCCGCCAACGGGCTGCCGCTCAGCAGCGGAATCAGCAATTCGCCAAACACTTCGCGAGCTTCATCCTTGCCAGCGGTGATGCCTGCCGAACTCAAGCCCCAGGAATTGCTCGCAAGCGTGACCGGCCCGGGAGTGTCGTTAATCTCATCGGTGCGGAGTGAGAAGCCAAGCGCCGCCCCCACATTGCCCGCCGGCAGGGTGAACAAGTCGCCGGCCAAGGAGCCTTCGATGGTCTGCTGCGTGTACTTCGTATGACCCGTTTCACGGTCATAAAGAAACGCTTCCTCCGCCGCGCTGAAGCCACCGGAATTGATCAAAGTCGGCGACACCCAATTGACGTCAACGCAAGGTCTATTGCTGATCGGAGTGTTGAAACCGACACACGACACGCCCGCCCGAGGGATGGAATTGGCGTTGAACAACCCGAAGGTCCCAAAATCGGAACGCCCGTCCGATGAATAGACCGCGTCTGCCAGGATCACATCTTGTGTATAGGCGGCATCAGAATCGCTATGCTGAATAAAGATGTCCCAGTTGACGGTCCCGAGCCAACCCGGGAAATCCCCGCGCATGCCGCCAACGAGGCGCGTGTAATCAACGACCTGCTCAGCGTCGAAATGGTCGGTGGTGACCGTGGGGCTGAGGATTGCAAACCCATTCCATCCTACGTTCAGAGAATCACCGAAATCAGTGGAATAAAGATACGTCCACACCTGCCGTGAGCCATTGGTGCGAGATTCGCGGCGATTCATCAGGGCTTCGCCATAGACCTCGATATGCGGCGTCAGTTCGAAGCCGCCTTCAAGGTACAACGAAGCCCGCTCCAATTCCGGAACCAACGACGAATTCTGCTCGAATTCGTTGTTAAAGTTCGTCACGCCGCGATTGGCGCGATTGTTGTTCAGGTTCACAGCGAAGAAATTTGCGGGAACGGTCGGTTGGCCACCGGCCGCGCCAGGCCAGATTGTCGATGGCACGAGCGCACCCAGCTGGCCGGTCGGATCATACTGCGCCAAGATCGCCCCGCCGGTTCCCAGCCCCGGGCCAGGCGCAAACGGACCTTCGTTGGAATAATCGTAGACCCAAACTTGCCCGGCCAAGGTGTTTCCGGAGCAAGTACGCAGGCCAGTCCTCACATCAATGTTGTCGTTGCGCGCGCCCGTCGCCGGGTCAAACGTGCGCTCGACGGTGCAATTGGTGAAGTCGCGATCACCCAGAAGCGTCTCGCCTTGAAAATTGTATTCCGCCGTGACGTTGAAGTACCCGCGGTCAAACGACCGTCCCCAGGCAACATCCGCGGCTATATTTTCGCCGCCCTCTTCGGTCGGCATGGAGACGAAAAGATTCGCCTCTGCGCCGTCCATATCACGACGGGTGATGATGTTGATGACGCCGGCGATCGCGTCCGATCCGTAAATCGAAGAGGCGCCGTCTTTCAGAATTTCCACGCGATCCGTGATCGACAACGGCAACACGTTCAAGTCGAACGCCGCCACCTGGCCGCGAGCGCCCGCAGGACCAGCACGGCGACCGTTCAGCAGGACGAGCGTGCGGTTGGCGCCAAGGCCGCGAAGCGAAACGGTCTGTGACCCTGGTCCGCCCGCAGTGACAAACGCGCTCGAAATCGTCGCGTCATTTTGCGGCGAGCCCGCCGCAAGCGAAGAAGATTGCAACATCTCGCCCGCGTCGGCGACGCCCTGCAGTGTCGCCGATTCGGTCGTTATGACCTGCACTGGCGAAGGCGAATTGAATTCAGTCGTAATCCGCGTGCCGGTAACGACGATTGCCTCTTCCTCTTCTTCTTCCGCCGGCTGGGCGTCCTGCGCATAAGCCGTGCCGCCCGCTGTCAAGCCGGCCAAGAGCGCCAGAGCGACCGAGTTCCGGAGAAAAGATTTGCTTGTTTTACGCGACATCGCGACACCACCCCTTTTGCAGATTATGCGCCCGTTAAGTTCCACCGAGCTGACTAGGAATCTTAGCAACACTAAAGCGCTGCCGTCCTCGATAGCCCGAATCTTTTGCCCATTCACCCAACATTTCCCAAATGCGGTGGCCTTTTAGACACATTTTGTTCACAGTGCGACCAACGCCGACCGCACTCGCCCGCCCTCAGTACAAAATTCCACAGGTCCCACGAATATAGCCCTCGATCAGCTCAAATTCGCGCCGACGCATCGCAGGCGTGAGCGCGCCGTGAGGCATTTCTGGGATTGTAACGAATTGAACGTCTTTGCCCGCCGCCCGCAGCGCAGAGGCGAAATGCTCAGAATGCCACATCTCGGCGGTCTGATCGTAGTCCCCATGGTAGAGTAAGATTGGAATGTTCGCCTCCGAGGCGTGTTCGAGAGGATCCATGCCGCGCACCGTCACTCCTTGTGTGCGGCGCTGAATGAAGTTTTGGCGCCAAAGCGTGCCCAATCGCTCGAGACTGGCCACGCCGGCGCCAGAGATAGCGCAGCGATAGGGCGAATCCGGCCGAACCGCCGCAGCCATGGCCGCGAAGCCGCCGTAGGAAAACCCGTAGATCATCGCCCGATCGGGATCGGCGATCCCTTGAGTTACCAACCAAGCCAGGCCGTCGTCTTTGTCGTCCTGCATCGACAGGCCCCATTGAGCGTCACCCGCGCGCCAAAGTTGGTTCCCCCAGCCTGTCGATCCACGGAATTGAGGCTGCAGCACGGCAAATCCGCGCGAAGCAAAATACTGCGTCACCGGGACGTCTCCCCCGCCCCAACTCGTATCGTTGCGGCCCCAAGGGCCACCATGAGGTTGGATCATCGTCGGCAAGGGCGCGTCAATGCCGCGGCGATAGCCGAAGGGGAGCGTGAGAAAGGCCGGGATCCGCATTCCGTCGCGGGCTGTGTAGTAGATCAGTTCGGTCACCGCGAGTTGCCGGGTTGGAATGCCAGGCCTCGATTCGCCCAGCGGGGCCAATTGCGTATCGTCCGTCAGCAGAAAATAGGCCCTCGGCTGAATTGAGCTTTCCGCAGCTACAATACGATAGCGGCCATTCTTCGGGCCGAGCTCCAAATTGAGTCCGGGCAAGCGCGTTTGCAGCCCCTCGTAGAGCGCCCGGTAGGTGGGATCCGAATAAAACGACCGCTCCGTGTCAGCCAAATAACGAAAACCGACGACCCGCATGGGCGCCATGGCGTTAGTATCCATGATCACGCCGGATGCATCGTGCTCGGCATGCTCGAAAAGCGTTTCTACGAAGACGCGCCGTGAAATGCTGTAGCCACGCACATGCGCAAAGTTTCGACCTTCATCATCGAGCACAATAAGGATGTCCTCATTGGCCGGATCGAGCGCCAGCACTGACAAGCCGCGTCGTTGGCTCGCCCCCGATGACAAAGCCGAATGGGCCTCCCAGCGCCTGGCCTCTGGATTGAAAACTTCGTAGCCAATCATCCAGTCGCCGTCGCGAAAATCGACTGTCGCTTTCACCCGCGGATTACCCCGTGAATCGACAATCGCGGCAATATTCTCACGCTCGCTCAAACGAGTGACCGGCTCGCCTCGGCCAGTGTTGACATTGACACGGTAGATGGCCGTTTCGTCCAAAGTCGATCTGACCATAAGCACGTGATCTGGATCATTCGGAAGCTGATCAAGCAAACCAATATTGAGGAACTTGTCCGCGAATTGCTCGAGGTCGGACCTGCGCCCGCCCTGCTCCATTGGCTCAACCCAGCGTCTGCCGTCGAGGCTGACAATGCGCGCCATGGCCGTGTAGAAGCGGCCATCAGCCCCCGCCCCCAACACGACCGGTTGTTGCATCAGCACCAGCAACCGATCATTCGACACCCAGGTTACGCCAGCAAAGCGAACGTTGCTACGCGCGGACGCGCCGCCGACGCCGAAGCGCACCGGAGCCTGGTCCAAAGCGCCTGTTCGCCAAATCGCGACCTGCGTGTTCTCGCCGTCGAGGCTCGAAAGCGCGACCATGTGTTCGCCATCAGGCGAGAGCTGCACCTGCGACAAGAACGGCTCGCGCGCCATCGCCTCAACAGGAACCGGCACGCGCTGTTGTGCTAACGCCACCACTGGCCATGTCACGACAAACGCAAGCACGGCTAGAAATCCAAGGCGCCTAGCGCCGTTCGCAGATAAATTGGGGGGCAAATAGGTCTTCCTCATTTAGGACTTCGCTTGGCCAAGACTAACGCTCTTCCTGATCGTACAATCCACCGCCTGACGGTCAAGGATAGAGCCCGCTGGGCCTTCGCGGCAACACAAGAAATCGGGTTAGCTCAGGGCAAATCGACTTCGCCTCGGAGCCGTATGTCGTGTTCTAGCCGAAGGAAACTAGCTTCAATGCTATAATCCAACGGCCCTCAACGCCTCCCGAAGTGGAAGCGTGGCCTTAGGAAAGCGCTTTTCAGCACCGACTCGGCTCGCCGAGATCGGCGCACGAACTTGGGCGAAGCTAGCAGTCGATACCGCCCGCTCCTGGCGATGAGGTTGACGCGCCTGCGCTTCGTCACGCAAACCCACGGCCGTCAACAAGCGCCGAATTTCTCGATCAGGATCCTGTACTAGATCTTCGTATTGAACCGTAATGATTGCGCCCTCTTGGCGCTCCACCCACGCGCTCATCAATCGTCTGTACGAGGCTATATATCGCGCGAGCAGCAGGGGTGAGCAGGCCCAACCCGATTCCGCATTAAAATTAGTCCGCCAACACGACCAAGCTATGTCGAGCGGATCGCGCCGGACCCATACGATACGCGCATGGGGCAAGGCTCGCCGAATTAGACCTAAGCGCCAGTGATTGGAAAGTTGCTTATCGGTAAAGCGCGTTGCTACGCCGAAGCGCGCGTCGGCGAGATCGAGATAGCGCCGACCCATCTCATCCCAGGGCTTGGTTTGGCCGCCAGCGAGCGCGCGAGCAAGGTACGCTCTAACTGAGCTGCTCGAAATATCGCCCACACCTTTGGAAGCAAGCCACATGAAATTGTGTTCGCCGCCTCCCATAACTTGAGAATGGCTAGCCAGGATATGTTCGACCAAGGTGGTTCCAGAGCGCGGAGAACCGACCACAAACAAAGCGCGCGCGCTCTCCGCCGCGGAGGCGACGCGTCCAAATTCGCGATCTTCGCCCATAAGCTCCAACGCGCCCCGTTCGGCCTGTTCAATGGAATCGCCATCGTATCGCGCTAGCGATGACTTCGCTGCAGCGGCTTCGGCGAGCGCCTTCGCTGCAGCGGCGTCATCGCCAATGTCAACGTAAGCCTTGCCCAGCCCGTAGGAAACAGCCGCGCGTTGGTGAGGAAGCGCTTGCCCGATTCGTTTGCGCAGCTCTTCCATCTTGACGATGTCGTGATCGCCTGACGCAAACCGTTTGCCTTGTGCCAATAGCGCCCAAGCAAAAGCGTCGTCGGGCGCGCCGACCATTAAGGCGCGGAGCTCGGCCTCAGCTTCCTCGAGGCGATTTGCGAATGAAAGCAACCGCGCCAATAAGAATCGCTCTTGCGAGACAAGCTGGCCCGTTTGTGCCCACGGCATCAGCGCCGTCGCGCCTTCATCAGCGCAGCCCGCAGCCTCTAGCGCGCGCGCCAGGATAACTGCGGTCATGTGGCTTGGCGGAGTTTCAGCGTGCAGCCTACGCGCTGCCTCGGCAGCCGCGTCGTGCAATTGCAAACGCGCCGCCAGCATCGTGATTTCCGCCCAGCCGGGTCCTAGTGAACATCCAGAATCAAGAAGGTCGCGAACGCGATTCATCGCCGCAAATGTGTCGCCGCTCTCGGCGGCGCTTCTCGCCCCCGAAAGAGCATCCCGAACGTTCAACTCTCGGACCTCGTGTTTCAGTTACTAGCTGTATTATTATGGCCCGAATTCTCCATCATCGAGCGCATCGACTCCTTGGCCGCCTCTTCAGCTGCATCGATCTCAGCGCGAGTTCGGCAAACTTGTCGCGCGACGCGCGTCCCACTGCGCCGAACGTTACGGCAGATCAGCTCCGCATCAGCCTCGGGAGCCGCCGCCGATTCGGCGACCAGTCCGTTCTCAAAGGTGGGTTCCGATGGCGTGGGGGCAATTTCTTCCTGCGCTTGAGCGATCAACATCAGCGCAACCAAAGCATGCAGGATCATTTGTCAGCTCCAATAAGAAACCCGGCCCTTCAGCGCCTCTGCGGCCCAATTTACCCCTCCAGTCCCATTGCGTCTAGGGCGTCTCTAAGGGGTTTTGTTGAAAGTGGGAAGGCACTCGCGGCATCCACGCTGCGGCTATGGATCGGCTGCCTGATCTCAGAAAAGCTCAACGTGGTGACTGCCCGTGTCGAAAGATGCGGGTCGCGCGTAGCAGGATGATCGGGCAAGTCGCAAGCGCTCAGCAGTCGGCCTATCTCAATTTCTGGGTCACGAACGATATCTTCATAAGCCACAGTCACGATTGCTTCTGGATAGCGTCGAACCCAGGCCTCCATCGCCCGCCGATAGGTTGCTATGTAGACAGCGATCCCTTCCGCCGTATTGCTCCACGGCGATTCCGCATCGAATTGCGCCCGCCAGCACGACCAAGCCACGGCGCTCGGGCTTCGCTCAACATACACGATCTTAGCGTCAGGAAGACTCTGGCGGATTGCGCGTATCCGATAGACGTTCGATAGCAATTTGTCCGTGAAGCGCGCGCCATGGACGCCCCCCTCGTCGGCGAGATCCAGGTATCTTCGTCCGATCTCCTCCCAGGGGTTAACATTCGGCCGATGCGTCCGCGAGCGGGCTAAAAATGCGTCGATCGGCGCCGAACGACAATCGCCGAGAACACTGGAAACAAGCCAGAACTGCCGTCTCTCGCCACCGCTATCTATGACGGGGTGCCGAGAGAGTATCTGATCGACCAGCGTGGTGCCGGAGCGATTCGGGCCAAGGACGAAGATCGGGCGTGCCGATCCCGCGACATTTGCACTAGGACCTTCAGGTGCGCCTGTGTTGCACCACTCGACAATGTCACGCAGCGTGGCATCAAAAACTCCGCGGTTAAATGGAATCCTGACGCGCGCTGCTTCCGCCCGCGCGGTAAGAAACAAATTCGCGGCACGGTCATCGCCCAAATCCACGAAAGCCTTGCCCAGGGCAGAGGCAATCGCCGCGCGTCCTTCGGGCTTGGACAACGACGATCGCTCAAACACAGCGCGCATCGCGTCTATGTCGGGATCCCCTGGAAGGAAACGCTTTGTCTGCGCTAAGCGTTCCCATAGGGTTGGGCTGTTTTCATGCGTTGGCAGTAACCGGCGTGCGCGCTCGTGAGCTTCTTCAATGTTACCTGCGAACATGAGCATGCGGGTAAATTTGAACAGGTCGTTGGGTCGCAAAGCGTCGGCAATCGGCGAAAGGAGCTGAACAGCCTCTGCTGCCCGACCCACCTCAGTGAGAACTTCAGCAAGCAGAAAAAGCGACGCGGGGGCATTCCTTGTGTCGCGACAATAACGCCGCGCCAGCGCCACTGCGCCAAAATCGTCACCGATTTGGCGAGCGAGTAGAATGCCGGCCTTCCATCCTTCGTCGAGCCGCGCTTCCGACCGCAGCGATCGCCGCAAATGAACAACACTCGCCCAAAGGTCGCCGAGGTCCCGAGCAGCCGCGGCGGCGGCAAGCGGCGGCGTGTTTAGCGTCGTCATGGAACCTTCCGCGTCGCGGTCAAGAGAACCTGCATCGCGGATTTGGCTTTATCAGATCCGCGCCGCAACGACCATGCACAGGTATCCGTGCCCCAAAGAAAAAGCGGCGGGCCAAGGGCCCGCCGCTCAAAGTTAGATATTTGATCGAAATTAGTAGCGCAGGTGTACCTGCATGAACACACGGCGCCCGACCACATCGAACAGCGAGGGGTCGGTACCCGATTGCACGTTCGGAGCGTATTCCGGCGGCTGTTCATCCACCACGTTGTTGACCCCCAAACGCAGGCCAGCGTTCTCAGTAACCTGCCACTCCGCAGAGAGGTCAGTGTACCAGATTGCATCGGTACCCGTAAATTGCGCGTCCTCACCAGGGAAGAGCACGGCCGCGCGGTTTATCATCGATCCAATGTAGCGATTACGCACGTTGAAGGTGAAGTCCCCAATCTCCCAGGACGTGTTCAGCGTCGCCTTCCATTCCGGGAACGACTGACCCAGCCCTTCACCAAAGAAGCCAACCGCGCCGGCAAAGTCGAGTTCCGGCAGGAAGTCCGCGTCCTTTTGTGTCCAAGTGAGGAGCCGGTTCACCAGAAGGTTGAACCGCAAATTGCCTGAGTCACCCAGCTCCACACCATAGTCAACCTGCACATCGATACCAGACGTTTCGATGCTGCCGCCGTTGATACCCGGGTAGGTGCCGTTCGGACCGGTTCCATAAATAGAGAGGATATCGCCGCCAGCGCGGTAGATGGCAGTGCAGCTTGGATCGGACAAGCTGTAGGTGGGGTTCGTGCCATAGTAATTGTAGCACGACGCGATGACCTGATTCACGCCGGGAGCAAGGATCGGGTCACTGATCGAGATGTTGTAATAATCGATCGAAGCCCGCAGGTCTGTATTTGCCCACGGCGACGTAAACACAGCGCCAATCGTTATCGTTTCCGCAGTTTCCGGAGAAAGACTCGTGTTTCCCGCCGTCGAGATCGAGGCCTGTGCTCCAGGCGTCTGCACAAAGGTGGCAACACCACCCAAGCCCGTCGCCGTGCATAGCGCGGCCATCGGAATCGCGTCGGGACCAGAGCGTCTGGCTGTCCCGACCGAGCACGGATCGAAGATTTGTGGCGCGGAGCCGCCACCCGCGAAGAGCTCGCCGAAGTTCGGGGCACGAACCGCCGTTTGATAGGACGCCCGCAACAACCAGCTCTCAACCGGCGTCCACGTTGCCTCCACTTTGTAAGTTTCATCGGTAGAGCCCGCACCGTCGAGCCCAGTGGTCTGGTCGTGGGTCTCGGCGCGCGATTGCCGAGCGCCAATTGTTACGTCCAGGCCTTCCGCGATCGGAATGCCAGCTTCCATGAAAAAATCAGTGAAGCTGTTTTGGCCCGCCGCCGGCGGGGTGGAGTTGAAGCCAGAGATCGGCCCGCCTGCCGAGCCTGGGTCGAACGCGTACTGGAACCCACGATACTCAACACCGAAAACCGTTTGGACCGGGCCCGCCGGCATCTGGAACAAATCTCCCGAGATGTACCCGGTGAAAATGTCCTGGATGAATTCGTTCGTCTGGCTCGCGGACTTCGCCAGAAACGCCACGCATGCCGCGGAAAGCGGGTGGCGTCCGAACACATTGAAGCCCGTCGGGCCGCAAATACTCACACCGCCGTCAGGCGCTTCAAGCAGCTGTTGCACGCGCTGGGTATCGACATTGCCAGCCTGAGTGACGTCGATTTCCGTAATGCCGTGGTTGAACGAGGCGTCGAAATCCCAACCCGATGTGCCTATCGGTCCCCGAACCCCAAATTGATATTGCACTACGGTATTTTCAGTGAACGATTGGCGCAGACCAATGGAGAGCGTGCGCTGCCGCATCGTGAATGCCTCAGTAGCGCCAGACCCAACAAGGTTCAAATTGTCACCTGACCTTGACGCAAGCAGCGTGGCAAGATCCGCCGGGATGAACGGGTTCGTTACCGGAATCACCATTTGGTTGCTGATCTGGCAACGATTTGTGGCAGAGCAGAAGCCGGGCGGATTGGCCCCCCCGGTAAACGCGATCAACGGCGACGTAAATTGGCTCGCCAACGTCGTGTTGCCCGGTGCACGGCCAGTCACAGTCGGGAACGGCGTCGGCGCCAATGCCGTCGCGGACGAATATTCCGACCAGCCAACGCGACCGTAGACCTCCACATCGTTGTCAAATTCATAATTGAAGCGAGAAAGGAACGAAGTCCGCTCCAACGGCAGAGTCAGAATGTTCACGGCATCGAAATTGTACGAATAGAGATCCGGGAACAAATTCGCGTTCACAGCAAGGTCGAGCGGATAGAGAAAATTCACAACGTCGAGGGGGCTGTTGAACACCCCCTTATAGAACAAGGTTCCATTGAGGTTGAAGCCGGTGTTCCCCGATGCAAGCGTCTGGGCACCAGCGGGGCTTCCATAAGTCGCAAAGATAGCGTCATAAGCCGCTTCGGTGGGAGCATTGCTGGAAGCGAAGAACAGAGCGCCTTCCGGGAGGAAGGATGTCGTCGCTGTCGCATTGGCCGAGAATTCGCGCTGACTCTTGATCTGAATTTCGCGAACGGAGCGCTCAATGCCGAGCGAGAAATTACCGCGCCCGCCATCAAAGTTCGCACCGACGACGCCGCTGATATTGTATTCTTCCGCGTCCCAAAATTCAGTGCTGTTCGAGTAAGTCGTGCGCAGATCAACGCCTTCAAAATTGTCAAGCAGCAGAAAATTTACCACCCCAGCAACCGCGTCAGCGCCATAAACCGCGCCCGCGCCGCCCGTGATCACTTCGATGTTGCCTATCATCGCCTGCGGGATTGTGTTGATATCAACCGTCAGATTGTTGGCCGACACCATGGCGCGGGCACCATCAATCAGCACGAGGTTCCGGTTGGCACCCAGGCCGCGCAAATCGATATTTGACTGACCGCCGTTTCCTGGATTGTTCGATGTCGTTGTTCCCGCCGGGTTCACCGCCGGCAAGGTGTTCAAGAACGTGTCAAGCGTGACGTCCGCGTTGCGGAGCACCTGCTCTTGGCCGACCGTGGTGATCGGGCTCGTCGAAACATAGTCTTGGCGCTGAATGCGCGAACCGGTAACGACGATCGCCTCTTCTTCCTCGGCATCCTGCGCCATCGCCGGCGCGCCGGAGAAAGCGGCTGCCGCCGCGGCGAACACAGACACGCCCGTCAAGAGCGAGCGGCGTTGTCCGGTCTGCGTCTTCTTAGTTGACATATTCGAACCCCCTAGAGCGCTGGCCAATCGCGGGAAATCCAACGAGGCCTTGGTTTTTCCGGACGACGCGCCGTCCGATCACTGCGGCGCCGCGCCGTTGTGGCCCAGCTTCGATTCCCGCCATGCTGCGGCAACGCTAACGACACATTTTAACCAAGGTCAAATGTCGTTCGCCGCTTTTCGGGGGAACAATGCAGAAACATGGGCCGGTCTGACATTCTTATGAAGACACTGTGCTTTTTTGGAGCCAGGGTTATCCGCAGGGGAATTCCGCCTGGCGGGGCACTGATTCTCCCACTGGGCAAGACGCCCCCAAACGCCTAGACCACCGTTGCCATCGCGGAGCATCCAGATGCGTTTTCTGTCTGTTATCATTCTGTTGCTTACCGCCCAGGCCGCCTCCGCCCAGCCCGTCGCGGCCCCGACGCCCGAGGCGCTGGCCAACGCCTACCGATGCGCCGAGGTGCAAGACAACGTGGCCCGCCTTGCCTGCTACGACGAAGCCGTCGGGCGCTTGCGGCAAGCGGAGACCCAAGGCCAGATCGTGGCGCTTGATCGCGAGCGGGTCGCAACGCTGCAGCGCGAATCTTTCGGCTTCAGCTTGCCGAATTTTGCCCGGATGATGCCCAGCTTTGGCGGCGGCGAGGAAACTCTCGAACGCGTCGAAATGCGCGTCGAGCGAGTCATTGCCCGCGCCTACGGGCGGCACAGCTTCGTCATGTCCAACGGCCAAACCTGGACCCAGGTGGAGCCGCAAAGCGCGTCAAACGTGAGCGTCGGCGACACCGTCGCGATCCGTCAAGCGGCCCTAGGCAGCTTCATGTTGTCGCCAGAGCACGGTGCCGGCCACCGGGTTCGCCGCGAGAACTAGCACGCTCTCGCCGCGCCCGTCCCGCGGCCCTATCTTGGGGCGATGTCCCGTTCTGGCCCCCCCCTCCCCGGCGTCGCGGAAGCCTCCGCCGCCTTCGTCTTCGACAAGGCCGCCGAAGTGTGGACGCCGCACCGGCCGCAGCGCGCGTGGGAGAAGCTCGAGGGCGGGCGGCGGTTCAAGCTGGTGAGCGAGTACGAGCCGGCCGGCGACCAGCCGACCGCCATTGCCGAGCTGGTCGAAGGCATCGAACGCCGCGACCAGGACCAGGTGCTGCTCGGCGTCACCGGCTCGGGGAAAACTTTCACCATGGCGCAAGTGATCGAGCGCGTGCAGCGCCCGGCCTTGATCCTGGCGCCAAACAAGACGCTCGCCGCACAGCTCTACGGCGAATTCAAGCAATTCTTCCCGGAAAACGCGGTCGAGTATTTCGTCTCGTACTACGATTACTACCAGCCCGAGGCCTACGTGCCGCGCACCGACACCTACATCGAAAAAGAATCCAACATCAACGAACAGATCGACCGCATGCGCCACGCCGCCACGCGCGCGATCCTGGAACGCGATGACGTCATCATCGTCGCGTCCGTATCATGCATTTACGGTATCGGCTCGGTCGAGACCTACACCTCGATGACCTTCACGGTGAAAACCGGCGAACGCATCGACACCCACGACCTCATCCGCAAATTGGTCGCCCTGCACTACAAGCGCAACGAAGCGGCGTTCGCGCGCGGCATGTTCCGGGTGCGCGGCGACACGGTGGAGCTGTGGCCGGCGCACTTGGAAGACCGCGCCTGGCGCTTTTCCTTCTTTGGCGACGAGCTTGAAGGCATCGACGAATTCGATCCGCTCACCGGACACAAAGTCGGCGTGCTGTCGGCTGTGAAAATCTACGCCAATTCGCACTACGTCACGCCGCGGCTGACGCTCGATCAAGCCGTCGGGCAAATCCGCGAGGAACTAAAACTGCGGCTCGAACAATTCCGCGCCGAAGGCAAATTGCTGGAAGCGCAGCGGCTTGAACAACGCTGCACCTTCGACATGGAAATGATGCTGGCCACCGGTTCGTGCGCCGGCATCGAGAATTATTCGCGCTACTTGACCGGGCGCCTGCCCGGCGAGCCGCCGCCGACCATGTTCGAATACATCCCCGACAACGCGCTCGTCTTCGCGGACGAAAGCCACGTCACCGTTCCACAAATCGGCGCCATGTACAAAGGCGACTTCTCGCGCAAGCGCACGCTCAGCGAGTACGGCTTCCGCCTGCCCTCGTGCCTCGACAATCGCCCGCTCAAATTCGAGGAATGGGACGTGATGCGGCCGCAGACCATCCATGTTTCGGCCACGCCCGGCCCATGGGAATTGGGCCGCACCGACGGCGTGTTCGCCGAGCAAGTGATCCGCCCCACCGGGCTGATCGATCCACCGGTGGAAGTCAGGCCCGTGCAGGCGCATGGGCAATCCCAAGTCGATGATTGCATCGCTGAAGTGAAGGAGGTCGCCAAACGCAACATGCGCTCGCTGGTCACGGTGCTGACCAAGCGCATGGCCGAGGATTTGACCGAATACATGCACGAGCAAGGCGTGCGCGTGCGCTACATGCATTCCGACATCGACACCATGGAGCGCATCGAGATCATCCGCGATTTGCGGCTGGGCACGTTCGACGTGCTGGTCGGCATCAATCTCCTGCGCGAGGGGCTCGACATTCCCGAATGCGGCCTGGTGGCGATATTGGACGCCGACAAGGAAGGCTTCCTGCGCTCGGAGACCTCGCTCGTGCAAACGATCGGCCGCGCCGCGCGCAACGTCGACGGCAAGGTGATCCTGTACGCCGACCGCATCACCGGCTCGATGGAGCGCGCCATGGCCGAAACCTCGCGTCGGCGCGAAAAGCAAGCCGCCTTCAACCTCGCCAACAACATCACGCCGCAATCCATCCGCTCGCGCATCCACGACATTTTGGAGAGCGTGTACGAGAAGGATTCGCTCACCATCGACCCGCGCGACCCGATGGCGTGGAAACGCGGCGCGGGCGGCGCCAAAGGCAAAGGCCGAGGCGTAGCCGAGGACTCCACCCCCTTCATCGGCCACAACATCAAAACCTACATCGCCGACCTCGAACGCGAAATGCGCGAAGCCGCCGCCGATTTGGAATTCGAAACCGCCGCAAGACTACGCGACGAGATCAAACGGCTGCAGGAAACGGAATTGTTCATCGCCGACGATCCGCTGGCGCGGCAAAGCGATGTGAGCGCGGGCGTGGAAGCGAGGATGCGCGAAAGCGCGGGGAAAGCGCCGAGTTCGCCGCGCCCGCGCAACGCCTATCGTGGAAGGCGGAGGAAGGGGCCATAAACCCTCGACATCAATCGGTGAGATGGAATCAATGGCCACCCAAACGACAAAGATCATTATTTGCTTCGCAAATTCGCGAAAGCCGCCATCGGGTCGCTGCATCGCCGGCAAAGAGCTAACACCTGCCGGTGTCGGACCATGGATTAGACCTATCAGCGCGCGTCCAACACACGAACTCTCAGAAGAGGAGCGGTGGTATCAGAACGGCCAAGATCCACGCGTGCTAGATGTTATTGAGGTACCGATCGTGGGTCCGCGTCCCCACGCCTATCAGGTCGAGAACTTTCTTATCGACGATCAATTCTATTGGAGTTCGACCGCCAGGGCCACAAAGAGCCAAGTGATGGCTTGCTTAGATTCTGTAACGGGACCCCTGTGGGGCGTGGGCTCAAGCACATACGGCACGAACGACCGCATTGATGAACACGCGGCCGGCTCACTGGGGTCATCACTTAAACTGGTCGAAGTGAAAGACTTGAAGGTCACCGTTGGCATCGAAGGAGCGGAGTTTGGGAACGCTCGGAGGAAAGTCCGTGGCGAGTTCACCCTTCATGGCATCCCTTATCGTCTTTCCATTACCGATCCGACGGTTGAGCGCGAGTATTATCAGAAATCCAACGGCAGCTATCCCGTGGGCCACGCAATTTTGTGCCTCAGTCTGGGCGAGGCCCATAGAGGATATGCATACAAGCTAGTTGCGGGACTCATCCTCCCGACGCAGATTTGAGAGGCGGGAGCGCCGACATGTCGACGGAAATAACAGAACGTCTCGAAGTCTACACCGTAGGCCACTCAACTTTGGCATACGACGAGTTTCGGGACCTCCTTCTCAAGGCGGAGATTACTGCTATCGCCGATGTGCGCTCCTCTCCAACCTCGCGCCATTTTCCCCATTTTCAAATGGCACCCCTGAAGGACCAGCTTAGAGAAGACAAGATTGCGTACGTCTTCCTAGGCAAAGAACTAGGCGGTCGTCCGCGCAAGGCTGGGCTCTATTCAGAAGGAGTTGCAGACTACGAAAAAATGGAGACTACAAGCGAGTTTCGAGCTGGGCTTGATCGTGTAATCGAGGGTGCGCAAAAGTATCGGATCGCACTGATGTGCTCAGAGCAAGACCCGCTAGATTGCCATCGATGCTTGCTTGTGTCCCGTGCACTCAAAGATAAGGGAATATCGGTACAACATATCTTGCCGAAGGGCCGCGTGATCTCTCACATCGAGATTGAAGAACGCTTGCTCGGGTCGCTAGATCCAAACGACGACCTGTTCGAGAATGCCAGCGAGAAATTGAACCGTGCCTATCGGAAGCAATCGACAAAGGTAGCGTACCGGAGCGACCGAGCATCAACGACTAGTAGTCAGGTCGCCGCCGAGTGAGCGATCCAATCTCGATAAATGTGGCGACGATCGGCTTTACGAAGACCACAGCCGAAGGCTTTTTCTCGCGCTTACAAAAAGCCAACGTGAAGAAAATTATCGACGTGCGCTTGCACAACACTTCACAGTTGGCTGGCTTCGCAAAGGCCGACGATCTCGCCTATTTTCTAAGAGCCATTGGAGGCATTGAATACGTCCACAAACCGCTTCTCGCTCCGACTGACGACATGCTCAAAGCGTTCAAAAAGAACAAGGGGGATTGGCGCGATTACGAGGTAAGCTTTCTCTCTTTGATGGCCGACCGTCGCGTCGAAGAACGCTTCTCTCCTGAGGCATTCGAAGGGGCATGTCTTCTTTGCTCAGAGGACAAGCCTCACCACTGCCATCGCAGGCTCGTGTGCGAATATCTGAACCAGAAATGGGGAAATGCTCTTAAGGTGCGTCACCTGTAAATGCACCTCCCCCACCCCCGCATCCCGCCGCTCACCGACGCGCAGCTCTCGGACAGAGTGACAGACAGAGTGACACGGTGGATTCAACCGGTCGCGGCAACAGCTTCAGCGAAGATAGCGGCTGGGGTTTTATAGCCAAGGGTTTTTCGTGGGCGTGAGTTGAGTTCG
>JBEBHQ010000025.1:0-44526 GCA_040080805.1 Terricaulis sp.
GCGCTGGCGGAGCAACCGGCGGAGGCGCGGGCGGGACAGCCGGAGGCGCTGGCGGCGTCGCGGGGGGGCGTGGCGGCGTTGCCGGCGGCCTCGGCGCCGGCGGCGGCGAGCTAGGCCGTGAACCGCGTCTGCCAAAAATCGCGCCGAACACAGAATCCCAGAAGCTCATGAAAGTTCCCCATTTTATCCGTGTTCAGCGGGTTCGGTTCCACCTCGTGGCGCGCATGCGTCCCCGCATCGCCCTCGCAGCGGCCCTGCCACGAGGGTTAACCATATCCCACCGCCGCCGCATAGGGGAGCCCGCGCGGTCGCAAACCAGCGATCCGCGTAAGTTCGCACGCGCGCGCGCTCACTTTGGACTTTCCAGTCCAAGACAACATTAGGAGACAAAGGCCGGGTGCGGCTCAGGCGCTGGCGGCGTAATCGAGTTCGTCGAGCGCCTTGCGCAGTCGGGCGTTCTCAAGTTCTAGGCGCTTGAGCTGCTCCAGCTGAGCAACGCGCAAGCTGCCGTACTGGGCGCGCCAGCGAAAATACGTCGCCTCTGAAATGCCCGCCGCCTTGATCGCCTCGGTCATTTGCACACCGCTCTCAGCGGCGGCGCGCACCCGCGCCAGCTTGCCCACAATCTCTTCCGGAGAGTGTTTCTTCCACTTCATGGTAAGCGCGCCTCGCCAGACAAACTCAGCGAGAGAACACTAGCTTGCCGGCGTTCACACGATCATTGCGCCAAGATCACGGGGCTGTAATTTTACCCCTGAAGGGCGTTTGCTTGTGAGATTTCCTCGGGGAAAATCAGCCTCGCGCGAGTGCCCATTCCCAAGCGTGAGCTCAGTTCGATCGCGCCCCCGTGCAAGTCCATGATGCACTTGGTGATCGCAAGCCCGAGCCCCAACCCCGACTTGCTGCCTTCGCCGCGATGGAAACGGTCGAACGCATGCGCGCGATCTTCTTCGGACATGCCCGCGCCTTCATCCTTAATCTCGATTACGATCGCGCCACCCTCCGTTACCGCGCTCAATGTGACCTGCTTACCCGGCGGCGTGTGGTCAATCGCGTTCGAAACCAGATTGCTGACCGCGCGCTGAAACAAGGACCGGTCGGCGCAAAGCGGCACGCCGCCGGCGTTCACGCTAAGCGTCACGCGGGCCTTTTCGGCGACCGCGCTATAGAATTCGACGATCAACGCCAATTCCTTCGCCACATCGAGATTTTGGTGATTGATCGCGACCCGCGTGTTCTCTGCTCGGGCCATAAACAAAAGCGATTCAACAATACTTGAGACCCGCTCACATTCGGATAGCATTGCTTCTATGCCAACTCGGTATTGACCCGGCGAACGGTCGAGCCGCAGCAGGACCTCGGCATCCAACCGCATCTTGCTGATCGGCCCGCGCAATTCATGCGATACGTCGTCCGCATAGCGCCGCAGGCGATCGCGTGTGGCCGCGACTTCCTCGAGCATGGCCAGGCGCAGATCCTGACTGGCGCGCATGATCCGGCCAATGTGCATCCCATAGGCGGCGACGAAACACACAATCACGATGACGATCGCGGCCATCGCCAATTCGATTGCACGCATGTTGCGCGCATAAACGACCTGCCGCTGCAGGTGCTCGGCTCGCATCCGCTCCACGACCGCGAGCGCCTGGTCAATGTTGGCGTTCAATTCGCCGAATGTCCGGTCCATGGCCGCCATTTGTCGGCCCGCCCCGCTCACGTTTCCGCGTTCGTATTCGACAAAGATAAGGTCGGACTCCCGTCCGATTTCGTTCATATTGTCATGCGCCGCCGACAAGTGGCGAAGCAGGTGCGTGTCGCTGGAGGACAGCGGATCGTTCTCGATCGCCACCTTCATGCGCTGCCATTCGGTGTTAAATCTCGTGTAAGCGCTGGAATGCCGCGCACGCTCGCGCGCGACATCGCCTGAAGTGAAGATATCGTTCCCTGGCGCGTCGGCTTGTTGCGCCAAACGCGCCAAATCAATGATTTCCACCTGCCGCGACGACCAGGCCGCGCTTGTTCGCACGCCGTCTTCAAACGCCGTCGTCACAGTGTGGTTGAGAAACAAAGCTGCGCAAATCGTCAGCAAATCGAAACCCGCGAGGACGAAATAAAGCAGGTCCAGGCGGCGAAAGGCGCCGAATGGGCCGCCTGGCGCCGGATGCGTTTCAGCGGAGGACATAGCCGCGCCCTCTCACCGTATGCAAAAGCTTGCGTTCAAACGGCTCGTCGACCTTGGCGCGCAAGCGCCAGACGCTGACATCGACGACGTTGCTGTCGCCGTCGAAAGTGATCTCCCACACCCGCTCGGCAATGTACGTGCGCGACAAGATCTCCTCCTTGTGGCGCAAGAAAAGCTCCAGCAGCTGCATTTCCTTCTGCGTAAGTTCAATTTCCACGCCGCCGCGCCGCACCTGGCCTCGTTTAAGATCGAGCGTGAGATCCTCAAATGACAACAAGCCGGAACTGCGCGGTTCGCCGCGGCGGAGAACAGCGCGAACGCGCGCGGTCAATTCCGAGAACGCGAACGGCTTAACCACGTAATCATCCGCGCCTAGCGAAAGCCCCTTAACTCTGTCCACCAGGGCGTCTCGCGCGGTCAGCATTACAACGGGGATGTGCTCGGCGCGGGCGCGTAGCTGTGTCAGCACGCCCCACCCGTCCAGGCCCGGCAATGAAACGTCGAGAATGACCAGGTCGCAGCCCCCGGCAAGCGCCTGATCAAGCCCGGCATGCCCGTCAAGCGCCACATCGACAACGAAACCCTCTTCGCGCAAACCCATCTGTAGGGAGCGCGCCGCCTTCTCATCATCCTCGACGATTAGAAGTTTCATGGCCCAGCCGATGGCGCCGATCGCCCCAGAAGGGAGCGGGCGCGCGCCAACCTCCCTCACATTCACACTTCATGCCATCGTCAAGGCACGACGCGCACTCGGTTAACCGCTTAGGGGATCTGCTGAACCGAGGCGTCGGCTGGCGACAGCAGAGCGTTGGTTTCCAGGTAGTCGAGGACGCGCTGAACATAGCGCCCGGCGACTTTTTCCACCGCATCCGGATCGTCCCCCAAATCCCCTTCAAGCTCGGGGACCTTCACCTCACCGCGGCCAAGCGCGCCAGCGTAGATGCGCGCAAGTCGGGCGAGATCGTTCGAGCCGTCCAAATGCGGGAGCAGAACAGCGACCGCTGGCTTTAACGCAACCGGCGCATGCGCCAGATTTGTAACCCAAGGCTGGCCCGCCGCCGCTTGCGCCCGTGCCAACGGCCAAACCCTCGGATGCCGGTCTCCCGCACGGTCGACCCGGAGCGGCGCGGTGGAGATATCCGCCTGCCCCAATGCGACCAACACCGACAGCGCCTCGCAGACGCTTACGCAAGCAGCAGCCGCGTCCACCTCACCAGCGCCGGATTCCGGCGCCGTCAGGTGCGCGAGCGTCAATGTCCCCGGATACGCCGCGCTGAGGCGCGCAAGCGCTAGTCCAACGGCGGGGTCCTCGCTCTTAACCGCCCGCCCGCGCGCGTCTTTGTAAAGACTGGATTCGGAATTGGCGTCGCGCGCAACGGCGCGCAGATTGCTCGATATTTGGAGACTTCGCAGCCGGTCCCAATCGCGTTGGGGGGCAGCGCCCAGGTTGGACTTTGTAAGCACCGACCAGCGAAACGTCCGGCCCGTGAACTCATCTATGACCTGCTCCATGGCGAGCGCGCCCGGCCCAGCGTGGCGGCGAAGCCTGGCCTGCACATCACAATTGCTTGTGTCAGGCACCGAGGCATCTAAGTCCGCCTCGCACAGATAGGCTAAACCATGGTGCTGGGCGCGCTCGGCGAACTCGTGAAAGTAACAGGGCGCGTTTTCCGACGCCAAAAACTCGCCCAATATGTAGGAGGCGGGTCGGCGGGCGGTGCGCCGCGCCTCGTTGCGCAGCAGCAGCCCGTAGGGCTCGGCGACGTTCGCCGAGATGGCGATATCAGCCAGGATTTCGCGCGCCTTTACGACGCGCTGACGCGGTGATCCCTCGGCACCGGCATGACGCAGACAGATATCGCGAATAACTTTTCGCAAGTGCCAACCAGGCAACACATTGTAGCTGATCACCGCCACACCGTTGCTGGTCAACGCTTCGCTGCAAAGGCGGAAGATCGCTTCTTGCACGGCGTGCGGCGCCCAACTGAAGACCCCATGGCAGATCAGGTAATCAAACTGCCCCGGCTCGGTTGAAAATTGCGCGAGGTCGGCCTGCAGCACCTCGATGTTGCTAAGTCCCAACTCAGAAATTTGGCGCTGAGCATCCTCGACGTGACGGCGCGCAAGATCAACGCCGAGAAAACGCGCGTCCGGAAAGCGCAATGCCAGCGGAATGATGTTGCCGCCCGAGGCGCAACCAAGTTCGAGCACGCGCGCGCTTTGCGCCGCCGGCGTCTCCATTCCATAGAGAGCCGCCAATGCGGCCAGTCGCGCCGGCTGCGTGTGTGCATAGGGCATCGACGCGTAAGGCAGCTGGTCATAGTCGTTGGCGCCGGCGCCAGCTGTCACATTTTGACCATTCACACTCATGCGCATCGTCCCGGTCGCACAACCCATCGACTGGTCAGCGCACCACGGCAGCTTAACTTGAGTCTCCGGCGCGCCTAGCGATGTGTCCGGCGCGCTGCGTCTTGGCTGCGCATGAAGGTCACAATGTCCGCGACCTCCGCCTCGCCGAGCCCGAGATTCGGCATGGGCAGGTTGCGATAGCGCGCCAACATCGCCAAGGCGGCGGGGTCCCGTTCGGCGATCATGCGATCAGGCTCGCGGATCCAGCGCGACAGCCACGGCACCGGGCGCACGCCGGCAACCCCCGCCAGATCAGGCCCCAGCCGATCGCCCTCACCGATCGTATGACACGATTGGCAGCGGGTCCGGAACAGATAGGACCCGCGCGAATTGTCCGTTACCTCGCCGACGGTAGAATAGCTCTGGCTTGCGCGAGACACTGATGGCGCATGGTTCTGCATGGCGACAGTAAGCAGCTCGACAATATTTTGCGGGTTCTCGTAAGCGGAACGTCGAATCCATTGCGCGGTACGCTCGTTGCCAATGACGATGCTGGTATTATGGCCGCGCAGATCGTTCGGATCAGCGACGCGTAAACCAAGCAAACGCTGCAGGCGCGTGACATCCGCCTGTGATCCAGTGAGGAAACGCCAATTTGGGCCGACATCGTAAGTGCGCATGAAGCGGCGCAGGGCTTCGGGCGTGTCGCTATTGATCGAGATCGAATACATGAAGATGTCGCGGCCGAGGCGAGGGCCGAGCAATTGCTGCACACGGCGCAATTGAGCTGTGTCGAGCGGGCAGATGTCGGTACACGTCGTGTAGACAAAATTGATCGCAACCACCTTGTCGCGGATCATGTCGTCGTAAAAGCGGACGCTGCGCCCGTCTTGGTCACGTAGGACAATATTGGGGAAATAGTCCCCGTGGTAACGCCTTTGCACATGCGCTGGCGCTTGCTGAGCATGAGCGGCTTGAGCCAAGGCAAACCCCGCGAGCACGGCGGCAAGCGCCAAGGCGATGGCGGACTTCATCGAACTCACTCCAACCCGGTCCGCGCCGCTTCTCAGCCGCCGCCAGCGCCAACGGGCAGGCCCACGGACGGCTCGTAGAACACGCCTTCCCAATCGGCGATTGGTGTTGGGATGGCGATCGCTTGGCCGGGGCGGCGACTATCCCAGCGCAGCAGCATGGAATGGTCCTCGTGCTGGGTGTTGTGGCAGTGCTCCATGAAGGTGCCAAGAAATTCGCGGAAACGGATCAGCACTTGCAAATCGCGCGAACTGCCTGGCCCCGAGCCGATGCGATAGACGTCCTTGCGGGCCCCAGCTTCCCATGCCGGCGGCGCCGCGCCGTCACGGGTGAGGATTTGCCCCTCCTCGAAATGGATGTGGACCGGGTGATCCCAGCCGCTGCCGCTGGTCAATGTCCACACTTCCCATTGCCCTTGCGTGACCGCGGCGGAGACGCGGTGCATGTCCGCGCCGAGGCCGATGCCGCCATCGGTGCGGATGGTCCAAGGCGCATCATCGGTGGCGTTGGCTTGGCCGAAGTCGAATGTGCGTTGACGCGCGCCAGCCAATTCCGCGGCGGTCGGTTGCGCGCGTGGGATCATCGTCAGGCCTCCTGGCGCCGAAGTGTAAAGCGCGGGGTTCATGCTGCGATCGACGCCCGAATAACTGGCGACGCGAAATTCCATGATCCGCCCCACCGCTGGATCAGCAGGGAAACCCGCCAACGCGGTCGCCAATGGCACTTCCTGACTGGGGCCGCGGCCATCGACGTGCGCGAGCAGGTTCACCAAGTAGATTCTGGTTCCTGGCGCGAACTGGCGAAAATCGACCACGATGTCATAGCGTTCAGCGATGGCTTGAACGGGCAGGTCTTGCGATGCTGCATTCGGGAACGCCACGCTATGTTCCATCAGATTGCCGTCGTTGCCAACCATGTGGAACGGCACACGCACACCGGCGGCGGTGACGAGGGCGAGTTTGAAATACCGCGACACGGCGCCGTTCAAAATGCGGAGACGATAGCGGCGCGCGCGCACGTCGAAATAGGGATTCCAGGTCCAGTTGACGAGCACGCGGTCGCCAAGAAAGCCGTCCGTATTCAGGATGTTGAAGTTGAGCTGTCCACTGGCGTCCCACGCCTTGTCGGCGATGAGCAAGTTGACGTCGTAATCGCGGTTGCCCCATGGCAACGCGCTGCCGCTCGGCAAGCAAAGGTTGACGTTGTTGACATTGGCCGGCGCGGCGTAATGGCAATTCGCGCCTTCAAGGCCACGATCCACCGCGCTGTAATAATTCATCATCGCGGCGTTGCCCTTGTAGACGTTCTGGGCGGTGAAATCGAGCATGTGGTCGTGGAACCAGTGCGTGCTCATCGTCTCACGCCAATCGCCGCGAATCCGCGTGGCGCCGCCACTGATCGTTGTGGGCGCCGCCGCGTGCGGATCGGTTGCTCCCGTGTTGATCGCGTCGTGGCCCGCGAGCGCCATCGGCCAATGATAATCGTAGAACTGGCCGGGGAAGAAGAATGCGGCCGCGAAACCGTCGCTCTCGGCCGGGTTGTGACCGTTGTGTTCGTGCGTGGTGATTGTATGCGCGCCGAAACCATTGTTGGCGGCGGGATCAATCGGCAATGCGTTATAATGGCGGAACAGAATTGGTTCGCCGTAGCGCGCCATCAGCAGTTTCGGCGGCATGGTGCCGTCAAAGGTCCACACCGAATTTTGATCTTGCACTGGGAAATTGGGGTGGAACCGCACTTCGCGGCCCAAATTGCGTCCGCCGCTGCGGCGCACGCCGCTCACCAGCGCACCGTTGTACAGTCCAGCGCTGCCAAACTCGCCGGTGAGGAAGTGGTGACGCTGCGCCGCATCGCGTAACCCGCCGTTCGCGCGCGCGCCAGTGGTCGCGGTTTGGAAATACACCATCGCCAACCTGCTGGCCGTGGCCGGTCCCGAAAACTCGCTCCAACGCTGGTGTGCAAAGTTTGTTCCGGGCGGACGCCCCTCCACCGAGCTCGTGGCTAGCGGACGCACGCAGGCGCCAACCAAATTGTGCCAGTAATTGCGCAAACCTGTGTTCGCCTGCACCGTCGGCGCGGGGTAGAGCGGCTGGCGCAGGAACGCATCAAGCGCGGCGCCATTCGGCCCGCTCGCGCACGAATTCGCCACTGGCTGCGGCAGCGGTTGGCACGTTGGGCAGCTCGAACCCGGAACCGGCGCTGTGCCGAATTCCTCGAACAGCATCATCGGTTGCGTGAACGGCTGCGCGCCGAACAGGGGACTAGACGGTAGCCCAGTTGGGATACCCTGCGCGGACGCGGCGCCGATCGTCGCCATGAGCATCGCAGCAATGAGCGCAGCCCGCGCTCCGCTCGTCATCAGATGTCTCATTGTCTTTTCCCCTGCTTGTCGTCGGTGCTTTCGTCGTGCCCTTGCTTGCGCATCCCACTAGGGGAAGAAATCGAAGCTGCCGGTGGTGACGGTTGCGTTGGCGCTGAATATGCCGATCAGCGTCAGCTCCGCCGCCGCCGTTTCACCACCGCCAGCTTGGATCCATTGCCACACAGCGAAGCTGTTGCCGTCGGTGTCATTGATAACCAGCACCGCATCCTCGCCGTTCGCGGCGGTAATGTTGAACTCGGCGTTGAACGCTGCCGCGACCGCCGCCGCGTTGCCAAGGTTGGCGGTGGTCACACCTTCGCCGTTCGCGCCGGTTAGGAGCAACGCTTCGACATCGGCGTCATTCTGCCCAACGAGGGCGTTCACGGCGCCAGCGCCGCCGTTGCCAACAGCAAATACGAAATTGTCGTTATTGTTGCCGTCGTCATAGGCCGCGTTGAGCGCCGCGCCGAACTCAATGCGGTCGATTTGGGCGGCGGTTCCGGTGGCGTCGAAATTGGAGCCCGTGTCGCCAAATTCGTTGGTCGCGCCGAAAAGCACCCGATCCACAGCGTTATCGTCGGCGACGCCAAGATTGATGGTGTCCGCGCCGGCCATGCCGATCAGAATATCGCCCCCCGCGCCGCCGTTCAGGATATCGACGCCCGCACCGCCATCAAGCGTATCGGCGCCGCCGCCCCCATTCAGCGTGTCAGCACCGCCATTGCCGTTGATGACATTCGCTCCATCGTCTCCTGTGATGGTGTCGACGCCGCCATTGCCGCTCACGTTCTCGATGCCAGCGATGGAAGCAAAGCCCGACGCCGTGCCAGCGGCGAGGTCAACATTGACCCCGCCTGGAGCGGTGTAGGCCAGCGTGTCGGCGCCGCCCAATAGGTTCGCGGTAATGGCTTCAACAGCATTGTCTACCGTGCCGCCCTGGAAGGCGGTGATCCTTGCGCCATTGAACGTCACGTTCAGCGTATTCGCGCCGGCCGTGCCTCGGATGGCGAGCAGATCGGCGCCCGCGCCGCCTGTCACCGTGTCGGCGCCGTTGCCGAGCGTATAGAGGAACGTGTCGTTCCCAGCGCCGCCGTTGAGGTTGTCATTGCCTGCGCCACCGACAAGGATGTCGTTTCCGCCGCCAGTGTTAACAGTGTCCGCGCCGCCAAGGCCGAAGAAGATATCGACCCCCGCCACGCCATTAAGCGTATTGTTGTTGCCGTTGCCGGAGAGCACCCGCACCGGATCAGAGGTCGCGGTGTTGAAATTGCCGGCCGCGTCAATGAACAAAGTCGTCACCCGCACAAAGCGGGTCGTAGAATTGCCTTGCGTGAGCGACAGCCCATCGGCGCTGACTTGCGCCGGGATAGCGGGAACCCAATCAACCCCGTTCGTCGAGGTCTCCCATTCATAGAACGTCGTCTCAGGCGTTGCGTCGCCGTCGGGATCGGTCAGCGTGTTGGAAATCGTGACCGTCGCGCCAGGCGCTCCCGCGAGCGCTTGCACGGCGAGCACGCCAATCGGCGGCGTCGGCGCCGTGGTCACCGTTTCAACAAAGCCTTGACCGTCGGTATAGATCGCCGTTGCGCTGAGCGCGTGACCGACATCAGCCGCGGTGACCAAATAGTCAGCGCTTGCCGTCGCCGCGCCGAGCGAGACGCCGTCGCGGAACCATTCATACGTCGTGGCGCCCGGATCCCACGCACCATCTGGATCAACGCCAATCAACGCCGTGAGCGTTTGCCCCACCGCTGCCGTTCCCGTGATCGAGAAATCAGCGGGCCCGTCATTCGCGGCGGCGAGATCGACCGTCACGGTGGTTTGGCCGCTGCTGCTTTGACCGTCGAACAAGGTGTATTTAAATGTGGCTTGGCCCGCGAAATTCGCATCGCCAACGAAGGTGAACGCGCCCGTGGTCTGGTTGAACGCTGTGACAACGCCGCCCACTGCCGAACCCGCGACCAAGCGGAAAGCCGGGATCGTTCCATCGGGATCGACACCAGCCGGCAAGACGCCACTGAACGGCGCATCTTCATTGCCGTTGAAGGTCTGATCCGCCGCCGTTATTGGCGCGCGATTGCCCTGCAGCACGTTGATGATGAACGTATCGGTCACGGAGAGCGGCGCGCCCGGCCCGGCGTCGGTCGCGGTGATGCGAACGCTGATCGGGCCTGCATTGGCGATTGTGCCCGAGACCAATCCGTAGATCAGTCCATTGGCGTCCAAGGCGGTGCTGAACACAAGGCCGAGGGTCGCCAATGCATCTCCGTTCGCCAACGTCGCCGAGAACAGCAAATTGTTGGTAGCGGTCTGCTGATCGGCGAACACCGAGCTTAGCGGCAATACCAGATTAATCGGCGTGTTGGTGCGCGCGGAGGTGTCTGGGAGGCCGGGCGGGTTCTGTTGCTGGTTGATGAACGGCGCGGTGTTGATCCCGGCGGTTGCGATCACCACGGCGGTCAGCGGCGACGCCGCTCGCTCGGTGAAGCCAAAGCCATCGACAAACGAAGCCCGCACCCGCAATGCCTGACCGAGTACGAAGTCCGTTACCGTGAAGCTCGCCCCGGTCGCCCCGGCGATATCTACCCACGCCACGCCCCCATTGGCCGCAACGGTCCGATATTGCCATTGGAATTGCAGCGACCCATCAACAATGCCGTCGCCATTCAGGTCCAATGCTGGCGCGATCGGATCGGAATCCGCGAGTGTGCTCGTAACGGTCAGCACATCGCCAACCGCCGGCGCGGCGTTGTCGATCGTCAAGGCGCCCGTCGGCACCTGATTTACGTTCGGGTCGGCCGGGTTGAGAATGATGGTTTGATCAGCAAATTGCAGGCGTTCGACGTTCCGGACACGGTCCGTGCCCTCGTTCAGCAGCCCAAGACCAGGCGTCAACGAGATTTGGCTGACCGTAAAGAAGCCCTGCGCGTCTGGCGTGGCGCTAACGATATAGTTCGCGAGGACGTCATTGAAGACGGCGGTGTCGATATCGCCATCGGTAAGGTCATAGCGAATTTCGCGGACGATCTCGCTGCCGGCGAAGATCTCCCCCAGAGCGTTCCGCGTTAGATCGACGTGCAGCCATGCATCGCCATCGATGATGTCGTTTCCGGCGCGGCCTTCGATCAAATCGCTGCCGTCGCCGCCGAGCATAATGTTGCCGTTTGAGAACGACACTGGGCCGACGGGAAAGAACTCCGCCAACCCGAAAATCAGATCAACGTTCGTCAGTTCATTGAACACAGTCGCCGCCAGGCCGACATCGATCGTACCCTTCAGTACGTCATTGAATGCCGAGCCGCTGACGGCCTCGGTCTCGGCGAAAACGTCGCGCACGGCGTCGCCCGCCGGAACGGTTTGATCGGGAATGAACTCGCGTCGCTCCATATCGACGCTGACGCCGTTCAGCGACTTTTCGTAGGACGCCCAATCGAATCCGAGCTTTCCGTAGAATTTGTCGAAGCCGCCTTCGCCCAGCATAATGTCGTCGCCGCTGAAGCCGGTCATCTTGTCGCCCTCGCCGCCGCCGTCGAGAACATCATTGCCGCCATAAAGCGGGACCTGCCCCGTAGGCGCGCCAACGTCGCCGACGATACCGTCACCGCCCGCGCCGCCGGAAATCCAATCATCGCCCTCGTTGCCGATCAGCGCATCGTCGCCTTCGTCGCCAAAAATGATATCGTTCCCAGCGCCGCCGGAGACGGAATCGCCCAGGATCGAATTGCCGCCATGAATGAGATCGGCGCCGTCATTGCCGAAGATGATGTCATCGCCTGAACCGCCATCGATATCGTCATTGCCGTCGTCGCCGTGGATGACGTCGTCACCACTGGCGTCGCGGATAGTGTCGTTGCCGGCGCCGCCATAAAGGAAATCGTTTCCGTTGCCGCCATCGACATAGTCGTCGCCGCCGTCGCCCCAGACGGTATCATCGTCGGCGTGGCCCGCGACCAAACGGTCGGCGCCGTCAGTGCCGCCAAGGACCATGGTATTGCCGAAGAAATTGTCATCGCCGAGGAAGTGAACCGTGCCGTCGGGCAGCACTTCCACCAACGCCGCGCCCGTCAGCGCGTTACGTAGCCACGTTGACGCGTCGGTTGGAATTCGATTGCCAGAAAGATCAAGCGCAAAAGTCCCGTCGGCGTTGCGAACAAAATAATTCGACGCTTCGACCACGTATTCCGGGGTGAGAAATATGCTCGCCGACAAATGCTTCAGGTCGGTGTTGAGCATGATCAGTTCGGCGAACGAATTGTTCTCGATCTGGGTGCCGAACTCGATACCCTCGATGCGCGGGAGGTAATAAAGCCGGTCAGCGTCCTGCAACGCTTCCATCTGCGTTTCGAAGATGAAGTTGAACGTCGAACCGAGCAAGCCCCCAAACAGATTTTGCTTTTCGGCCAAGCCGCCAATCCACAAATCGACTTGGTCGAGCCCCGTGACGGAGCCCGTGCTCCACGTGGCGTTCATCGCCCGTGCGTCGGTGTGGGTGGGATCGTTGGCATAGCCGGCAAGGCTATGGAGGAAATTGTATGCATCGCTTCCGATCACGGCGGCGCCATCGACGAGCGCCTGCGCGGCCGCGCGCTTGTCAGCCAAGGACGCCGCCGATGTGATCGAGCTGTGCGTGCCGTACGCCGCGATGAAATTTACCAGAGATTCCGGGTGCTTGAGAAACTGGCCGAATTCGCTCCAACTTTCGTACGCCTTCAGCACCGTATCGTGGGTTTGCGCGAAAAGCTGGTTACGCAACAAATTCAGCGGCGGCACGCCAGTGTCGCGGCCACGCGCAATATTGAGGGCGGCGAGATCGATCGGCAGCCCAACAAGATTGTTACGAAGCGCACCAGTGACAAACTCATCGATCTCATTGCCCATCTGGTTGACCGAACCCAGGATGATCTCGGCGGCGGCGTTGCTCCCGTGCGCGGCGAATTCCAGCGGATTGAGAAACGCCGCGATCAAGCCAATGTCGTTGAGCACGGGGTCGCCGTTGGCGTCCAGCGCCGGCGTTCCGGCGAGCGGGTTGGCGACGCCGGTGTCAACCGAAGTCGGCACACCGTTCGCATCGAGGAACGCAGGCTGCACGACGTAGCGATTGACGGTTTCGTCGAGCATCGAGTGCCCGAAGCGATAGACCGCATGCGCAAATTCCGCCGTGATCGCCGGGTCGAGGGCGATATCGTTGTTGCCGAACAGATGGATCGTCGGGGCGATCTTGCGGGCGAATTCCTCGAACACGATGTGCTGATATTGGACCTCGGTCGCGAACTTGGCGGCCTGGAACAAGCGTTCGCCGTTCCATTCATTGTCCTGGATGCCGTCGGCGAGGTTGGTTCCAGCGAGCACCCAATCGGTTGCAAACGCGGTGTCGCCATTGGCCAATTCAGCGCGGACCATGTCCTTGACGAGGACGATTTGGCGATTGTGTTCGCTGTGAAAGATTTCATGGACCGCCGTCAGCCCAATGTTTTCGTTCACGCGCCCATCGCCGGCGATGTAGTGGGCGTTGAGCAATTCATTGTCGAACGTGCCTACCGGCGGGGTGTTGCCCAGGTCGGGGTCGCCATCGGCCGCGAGGAACAAGCCGGTTTGCTGGTTCACCGGGTTGGCGGAGTGGGCGATGTCGTTGAGGAACGCATGACCAATGCGGAGTGCGCCGGCTGTGGTGATGGGAGTGGCGGCGCTTGCAGCCGAGATGACGACGTCGTCTGCGGTGCCATAGAGGCCATCGGCGCCGAGATCGGTCACCAATTGCGCGAGACCGGTGACTGGATCGGGAATGAAATTGCCGTACTCATCGACCTTGACGAGCGGAATGTCGACGACGTCAATCGTGTCGTTCAAGACGATGCCGAGCAGTAACGCATTGGCCTTCACATCGGCCCACGTCGCCATGGAATGCCCGTCGGCGCCGGACAGCAAATTGCCGGTCGCGCGTACGATCCCATCGGGTCCAACGGCGTACTCACGCAGGAACACTTGGTGCGCGGGGTGCGAGGAATAGGTCTGGTTCTGATCGACGAACGGGGTCGTTGTGTTCTGGGTTTCGTGGTGGGTGTCGTCGGCGTCGCCGAGAATGCCATTGGCGCCGGGGCCGTCGAATTGGGTCGCCCGCGTCAGCATCATGAATTGCTGCGCTGGGTTGGTGATTTCATCGCCAGTGCCGGCGATTCCGTCGGGGCCGACAAGGATCAGCGGATCGTCAGCCTGCAGCGGAATGTAGACAAAGCCGTTGCCGCCCTTGGTTACAAGATCGAGCCCGTGATCGAAAAATTGCCCGAAGAACGTCATCCAGCTGTTGAAGGGCGCCGACAGGCCCGCGTCCGGCGTGACGTTGGGGATGAAGAGATTGCCAGAGCCGTCGACGGCGGGCGAAATCGCCACGTTGTTCGGCAGGTAGCGCAGATTATCGAGCCCCTCCGGCAACGCCGCATTGAACGCGGGATTGGCGAGCGGATTTTGGTGTTGATAGAGGTAGCCGGTTCCCGGCGTGGAAGCGTTTTGCGCTGCGAGCGCTGCGGGATTGTTGGCGGTTTGATCGGCGATCAGGTTGCTGATCGTGCGCGGATCGGAATCGAACACAAAGCCGCCGGTCTGGGTATAGGAAGTGGCGTCGCCGACGGCCTGTCCGCCCGGCCCGTCGAGATCGACGGTGACCGCATCGGCGCCTTGCAACACTTGCGCTCCAACATGCGGAAACAGGCGATCGGCCGCTCCGAAAGCGCCATTGCCGGGCACGGAATTGTTGTTCTGCCCGTTGACTTGGCGCAATCCGAACGCGAGGTGGGGGCTGAGCGGCGGCTGGCCCGCTTCCGCCATCAAAATCTGACGCAGAAGGTGTTCGAGATCGATTCTGTTGAACCGTGCCATATTGTCCCCCTAGACTCACGACGCGGCGCGCATGCCTTGCGCGTTGGATTCTGTCGTGACTGTCATGAGGGAATAAAATCAGCGTGCGACAATCGGGCTCACCTAAGTTGATGTTCAGGCGATTCGCGAAATCTCTAGCGACGAACCGAATTGAGAGTCACGCAGCGGAAAAATCATCTGCGCCGCCGCCGCTGGGCGTTTCATATCGGACCCACAATGCGCGACCCGCGCGACGCAATTCGCGGCACTTTCATGCTCTTGGACGGACCAACACGCATGTGCCGCGCCGCGTTCCCCGTCGGCGTGGCGCCCGCGCTCAACCACGAGCGGACTCCAATTTCGATCCCAATTCCCCTTATTCCCCAATGCGGCGAGCCAGACAGCATCGGTTACCTGCAATTGGGTCTTCGAGTGCCGCCAACAGGACTCGAACCTGTGACCCCCTGATTACAAATCAGGTGCTCTACCAGCTGAGCTATGGCGGCGTGGGCACCTTTTGCCAGCGTCCGGCGCTTCGGGGAAGTCCCCGCGCGGCGCTAGGTCGCGTCGGGGCGCGCTTGCGAAAACGCGGCCGCGGCGAGAACGTGAGCCCCGATTGAAGGAACATTCGATGCGTAGTTTGGTTTTCGCCGCCCTGTTTGCCCTGGCCGCCTGCGGCCAGCCCCCAACACCCGTCACCGCCCCTAGCGCCTCTAGCGCCCCGAGTGCTCAAAGCGAGCGGGACCACGAAGCGACCGAGGAAGCAGCCGAAATGCAAACGCGCATCGCCGGCCTGCCCGCGCCCTACAATGAAGCGAGCTATGAATCGGGGCGACGCGTCTTCGCGCAATGCCGCGCCTGCCACACCATTGAGGCCGGCGGCGGCAATCGCGTCGGCCCAAACCTGCACGCGGTGTTCGGCCGCGAAATCGGTACGGCGCCGGGCTTCGCCTATTCGCAGGCCGCGCAGGACGCGGACTTCACCTGGGACGGCGCACATCTGGAGCAATGGCTCGCCAATCCTCAGACCTTCCTTGCCGGCAATCGCATGGCCTTCGCGGGCATACGCGATGAAACCCAACGGCGCGACCTCATCGCCTACCTGATGTTGGAATCCACTCCAGGCGAGGACTGACGCGACCTACTCCGCAGGCCGCGCCGCTGCTTCGGTATTTTCGTAACTTTCGATTTCCTTGGCGGTCGCCTCGGGTGACTTGGTAAAGCGCGCGAGCAGATCATAGAATACCGGCACTACGAACAAAGTCAGCATCGTCGCAACGGAGAGCCCAAAGAACACAACGGTGCCGATCGTGACACGGCTCTCGGCGCCCGCGCCCTGGCCGACGATCAAGGGAATAGCCCCGACGATCGTCGCCACGGAAGTCATCAGCACCGGCCGCACCCGCAGGTCGCAGGCTTCCAGGATCGCATCGCGAATCGAGCGCCCCTGGTCGCGCAATTGATTGGCGAACTCGACAATCAAAATGCCATTCTTGGCCGCGAGCGCGATCAAGATGATGAGTCCGATCTGGCTGTAAATATTGAGCGTGTTGTCCATAAAATAGAGCCCAAACAGCCCTCCCGTCACCGCCAGCGGCACCGACAACATGATCACCAACGGATGCACGAAGCTTTCGAATTGCGCTGCCAACACCAGGAACACCACCACCAACGCAAACCCGAACGCGAACGCAATGGCGCCGCTCGACTGCTTGAACTGGCGCGCCGCGCCCGTGTAATCAGTGGTGATCGCCTCGCCGCCGATTTCCTCGCGCGCATAACGCTCAAGTTGCTCGATCGCATCGCCGATGGCGTAGTCGCCAGCTATCGACGCCGACACGGTCACCGCCGCTTGGCGGTTCATGCGTCGGCGCTCGGCGGCGTCGCCCACGGTGTGGGTGGTGACGAGGGTGGAGAGCGGCACCAGTTCGCCGTTGCGATCGGAGCGCACGTATTGACTAGAGAGATCGGCGATGTTGGAGCGCTCGTCGCGCTCGGCCTGCAGGAAGACGTAATATTCCTCGCCCCGATCAGTGATGGTGTTCACGCGCCGCGAACCCATTGTCGCTTCCAGAGTACGCCCGACCGCCTGCACCGAAACACCCAAGGCCGCCGCGCGCTCGCGGTCGATCTCCACCAACACGCGCGGCGAGGTCGGCTCGTAATTCATACGTGGACGTTGGAAATTGGGGTTTTCGCGCATGCGATCGACCATGCCGGCGGCGACCGCCGCCACTTGTTCGTAGGTCGAACCGAGCAGCACGATCGAGGCGCCGTCCGCGCCGCCTCCGCCGCCGCCGCTCTGGAAAGCGCTTTGCATGCGCGCGCGCACGGTTGCGCCAGGGATTTGCCCCAGGCGCATGTTGAGTTCGGTTTCAATCTCGGCGCCACTGCGGCTGCGATCCTCCCAATTGGCGAGGAAAACACGGCCAATGCCGCTGGAGAACCGGCTGGTTCCCGCATCGCCAAAACCAGGCGCCACCACTAGCACACGTTGCGCTTCCCCGCTCTCCACATAGCTCATCAGGACTTCTTCGACCTGCGCCATGATGCGGCTGGTGTACTCGAAACCGGACCCCTCAGGCGCTTGCGCGAAGATGACGAGGTTGCCGCGATCCTCCGCCGGCGTCAGCTCGGAGGAAAGCTGCGTGAAGATGAACCCGCCAATCGCGACCACGCCAACGAACACCGCCAAAACAACCACTTTGGCCTTGAGCGCGGCTTCCAGCGAAGCGCGGTAGGACGCGCGCAAAGCGTTCAGCGCGCCGTCCACCAAACGCGAAAGCCGTGTGCTTGATTTCACCGGCTTGATCAATTTCGAGCACATCATCGGAGACAGCGAGAGCGACGCGAACGCCGAAATCACAACGACGCCGGCGATCGTCACCGCCAGTTCGATGAAGATGCGCCCGACATAGCCGCCCACGAACAGCAGCGGCGCGAACACCGCCACCAACACCGCTGATGTCGCGACAATGGCGAAATAGACCTGCCGCGAACCGCGCTCGGACGCCACCAAGGGCGGCTCTCCCAAGGTATCGACGCGCCGCTGCGCGTTTTCGAGCACGACGATGGAATCGTCCACCACCAGCCCAATCGCCAGCACCAAGGCGAGCAGCGTCAGCAGATTGATCGAAAAGCCGAACACCGACATCACCAGGAAGGCGCCGATCAAGCACACCGGGATCACTGCCGCGGGGATGAACGCGGCGCGCCATGAACCTAGGAACAGGAAAATCACCAGCACGACCAGCAAACTGGACTCAAACAACGATTGGCCCACGCGCTGGATGGCGCGCTCGATAAACAAGGTGGAATCGTAGGTGAGCACGACATTGGTGCCTGCCGGCAAGCCGGGCCGGATGCGCTCGATCTCGGCTTTGACCAGCCGCCCCACATCAAGCGCATTCGAGCGCGATTGGCGCACAATCCCAAGGCCTACTTGCCCCACGCCGTTGCCGCGAAACAGGCGCCGCGTTTCCTCGGGCGCAAATTCGATGCGCGCCACATCGCCGAGACGCACGACGGCGTCCTCGCCCGCGCCGCGCAAGGGCAGCCGTTCAAATTGCGCCGGCGTCTCGAACGCGCGGGCCACCCGCACCTGGTAGTCGCGCTCCTGGCTCTGCACATAGCCCGCCGGCAGTTCAACGTTCTGCGCACGCAGCGCCGTTTCCACATCCTGGACTGTGAGCCCCCGCGCGGCGAGGGCGCTGGTGTCGAGCCATATCCGCAGCGCACGACGAAAGCCGCCGCCGATCTGCACGCTGGCGACGCCGTTGAGCACGGCAAGGCGGTCCACCACGTAGCGCTCGGCGTAATCGGTTAGCGCCACCCGGTCGAGCGTTGTCGATTCAAGGCTGAACCAGATGATCGGATCGGCATCGGCGTCGGCCTTGCGGATGACCGGATCGTCGATGTCGAGGGGCAATTGCCCGCGCGCGCGATCGACGGAATTGCGCACGTCGTTGGTGGCGTCCTCCAGATCGCGGTTGAGTGCGAACTCGACATTCACCGAGGAGCGTCCGTCGCGGCTGGTCGAATTGATAATGTCGATGCCGTCGATGCCCGACAGCTGGTCCTCGATCACGCGCGTGATCTGGTTCTCGACCACCTGCGCGGAAGCGCCCGGGTAGCTGGTGTTGATCGACACCACCGGGCGATCGACATCAGGTAATTCGCGGAGCGGCAACGTGGTGAAAGCGATTGCCCCGAATGCGATAATGATCAGCGAAAACACCGTCGCCAGGACCGGTCGACGTACGGACAGATCCGAGAGCGTCATGGCCCGCTCACCCGCGCGGTCGCAACGCGGGCGCGCCCGCCGCGTCCGCGCCGCCGAGCCTGATGGGCTGACCGGGGCGCACGCTTTGCACGCCCTCGGTGATCACCTGATCGCCGTCGCTCAAGCCCCCCAGGATTTCCGCCATGCCGCCGCTGCGCTGGCCTACCTCGACGCGCACGCGCTCGACAGTCGTGCCGCCTTCGTCCGGCGCGACGCGGAACACGAAGGCGCCGTCCGCCTGGTCGAGGATGGCGATCTCGGGGATCGCCAGCGCCTCGCGCGGATTGGAGCGCACCTCCACCACCATCAGCATGCCGGGGCGGAGCATCTCGTCCTGGTTGGGCAGCATCGCCCGCACCCGCACCGTGCGCGTGGTTGCATCGACACGGCTATCGACGTCGGCGACCGAGCCCGTGAAGGTGCGGTCAGGGTAGGCGGCGGTGCGTGCGACAATGGCGACCCCGGCGGCGACGCGCGCGAGTTGCGCTTCCGGCACCGTAAAGTCGAGCTTGATCTCAGCGATGTCGTCCAGCGTTCCGATCTGATCGCCGGGGCGCATGAATTGGCCGGGGCTGGCCGTGCGCAACCCGACCACGCCCGCGAACGGCGCGCGGATCGTGCGATCGGCGAAGCGTGAGCCGCCGGCATTGACGCGCGCCTGCGCCGCGTCAGCGGCGGCGCGCACGGTATCGAGCCGCGCTTGCGAGGCAAAGCCGCGGTCGAACAATTCCTGGTAGCGGTTCAGCTCCTGCTGCGCGGCTTCATTTGCGGCTTGCGCTTCCGAGAGCGAAGCCGATTGCTCGACGCTCGACATCTCGACCAGCACTTGGCCCCGCCGCACGCGGTCGCCGCTGTCGAACCTCAGGGCGCGAATTGTATCGGCGACTTTCGGCGTTAGCACGATGCTCTCGCGCGCTTGCGCGGTGCCGAGCGATTGCAGGCCATCGGTGAATGTGTGGCGCGCCACGGCGACGGCCAGCACCGCGGGCTGCCCGCCAGGGCCACCGCCTTTCGCCTGGCCGGCGGGCCCCGCGCGGGGGGCCTCGCCGCCGCCCGCAAATAACGCCTTGCCCGCCACGACCAAGGTCATGAGCACGAGCCCAAGCGTCACTACCGCCGCGAAGCCGTAGCGTTTGAACAACCCGATCATCAGGTAATCCTATAACACTTAGTTTGCCGATATATGACCGCGCAGCGACGAACCGCAGCGTTCAATCGTCGCGCGGCCGGCCCCAAAAGCCGATCACCAGGGCGGGCTCCTGGGACCCGCCATCGATACGGGCGCGCAGACCAAATTGGAGGCCGCGACCGCTTTCCCCGAAGCGCACCAGGGTCACTTGGGCCTTCACGCTGCTTTCCCCCTCGCGGGGCCTGTCGGCAAAGACCTGCCCCATGAGCATCCAGTTCGGCGCCGGCCGGTAGCCCGCGGTAAGGTCGATGCGCTCGCCCCCGCACCCTCCCTCCAACACGCGCGCCGCTAATTCGGCGTTGACGAATGCGCTGTGCTGGTTGGCCACGCCCGCCAAGTAGCGAACCTCCGCCCCGCCTTCGCCGCAGCCCTCGTCGGGGTGGGACATCCAAAGCGCCCCTGCCTGCACCGCCATGGCGGCGGCGCCGATCCGCACCAGAGCGTGCTTGACGCCGAGCGTCGCCTCGCCGCGCCAGCCATCGTCGGTGTCGTAGTTTTGTTCGACCCAAGGGGCGGCCACGATGGAATTCTCGCGCCCTATCGGGGCCTCCCAATAGGCGGAGCTCTCATAATAATTCAGATCATCACGTTTGCCGGCGACAGTCGTCACGATTTCCTGGCCGCCCTCGGGCGCGACCCACGCACCGGCGAGCGCCGGCGCTGGCGCCAAAGCCCCGAGCGCGCCTAGGAATCGTAGCCAGGCAGTTCGCGGTCGAGCTTGCGCTTGAGGCCCGGCCACGCCAGGCCCGACACCATCGCCAAGCCCGCGCTTTGGCCGCGTGTTTCCGCCTGCGCCGCTTCCGGCGCGAGCAACACATTGCCCGCCCCCGCGCTCAGTGCGTTCACCTGCTGCGCGCATGCCCGCTCCAGGAAGAAGATGCCGACAAATGCATCCGCCGCCGAGACGCCCACCGCCAGCGTCCCATGGTTGCGCAGAAGCATCAATTTCTTGTCGCCCAAATCGGCCACCAAACGCGCGCGCTCATCCAGATTCAGCGCCACGCCTTCGTAGCCGTGGTAAGCCAGCTGCGGGAGCACCAGACACGAATTCTGCGTCAACGGCAGCAATCCACCCTTCTGCGCGGAAACACCGACACCCGCATCGGTGTGCAGATGGATAACACACAATGCGTCCTCACGCGCGGCATGGATCGCCGAGTGAATCGTGAAGCCAGCCGGGTTGATGTAATAGGTCGTCGGCGCGACAATGTTGCCGTCAAGATCGACCTTCACCAGCGACGAGGCCGTGATTTCCTCGAATAAGAACCCGTACGGGTTGATCAGAAAGTGGTGCTCCGGCCCCGGCACGCGCATTGAGATGTGCGTGAAGATCATGTCGTCCCAACCGTGCAGCGCCACCAGGCGATACAGCGCCGCGCAATCGACCCGCGCCTGCCATTCCTCAGCACTCACCCTGCCCTTGAGGGACGTTCCCGCATCGTCGGCCATGTCCAGCCTCCTTGGTTGTTAGCCAGACCCTAGGCCCAGGCCACGCCGCGCTCAACGTTCGTTTTCCGACATGGACGCCCCTGGAGGTTTCGTAGCGTTCGATTGTTCGCGGCCAGCGGCGCCAGTTTAATCCTCACCTGGCATGGCTTTGCACTCTCGGCGCCAGTATTGTTCAATCGAAACCGGCCATTCGATCCGCGGCGCGATGGGCATTGATCCCGGTTGAGCCTGTCAGTAGCGTCGCGCTGGTTCCGCGAGTGCAGGGGGCTAGGTGAGCATGCGAGCCCAAGAAGCGGACCCCGCTGGGTCAGCGCCCAGTCGATGCAACCGGGTCAATGGCTTAGCAGCTTTGCTTTCACTTGTCCGCTTTGGCATCGACCCCCTCAGCGAGATGGAGCGCACTTATCGCCGCCTCGGCGCGCTGACCGAATTCCGGTTCGATCTCGCCGGTGTTCGAAAATCGCGTCCGTATATGCTGGCGGTCGGATCGCGATACAATCAACGTGTGATGAGCGATCCGTCGACCTTCCAGTCGATCGGTGTGATGATGCCGGGCCCGCGTGGTTCCGCGCAGCGTCGAATTGGCAACGGGCTGCTGGGGCCAAGTGGCGCCAGCCACTCGCACTACCGCCGCCTTCTGGCTCCACCGTTGCGACGCGCCGCCGTCGATCAAATGGCAAACAAGATTGGAGATATTGTCGATCGAGAGATCGACGCCTGGCCGCAAGGCGCACCGATAGATCTCTTTCAAGCCTGCAAGTCGGTTACGCTGTTGGCTGCTTTGGAGACGCTTTTTCCGGCTGAACATGGCGGATGCGGCGACGAGGTCTTAGCTGCCGCCACGCTCTTCGATGAACACATCGAGATGGAGGCGGCGCCGCTCGTAAGGGCCTTGCCGCTCAACCTCCCAGGCTTCCCGTATCATCGCGTGATCCGCCATTCAGAGAAATTGGAAGCAGCTCTTGTCGCGTGGACACAAAAGGAGGGGACGCCGGCGCGGGCGGACAATCTCATGTCCATACTGGCCAACTGTGTCGACGAATCAGGCACGCCTGCGGGCGACAGGGCGACCTTGAACCACCTTCCGACGTTATTCGCCGCGGCTTTTGAGACTTCGCAAGCCGCGCTGACTTGGGTTCTATTCTTGCTCGCCCAGCATCCCGACGCTGCGGCGGCCCTGCTTGAAGAGATATCGGCGCTACCCGACGATTCTTCTGAGCGTTTGGTCGAATCCAAAGGGCTTGACGCGGTGACCCGCGAAAGCCTTCGCCTGCTTCCCATTGTGCCAATGTTGACGCGGCGCACCATCCGCGACACCGACTTGGTCGACTGCGATGTTGCGGCCGGCACCTACGTCGTATTGAGCCCGTTCCTGACCAATCGGGCGCCAGCGTTGTATCCTGAGCCAGCCCGTTTCCTTCCCGAACGCTGGGCAAGCATCGAGCCGACGCAGTTCGAATACCTTGCATTCGGCGCCGGGCCGCGAACCTGTATCGGCAGCTGGTTCGCCTCCAGTTTCCTGCGCATAGCCGTTGGCCGCATTATGCGGCGCTTTCGTTTACAGGTGGCGCCGTTGGCAAGCATCGATCGGAGGGTGCGTCTGACCCTGAAGCCTGGGCCGGGCGGCGTGCCCGTGACGATCCATCCGCAGGATGGCAGATTCAGCGCGAGCCCTATTCGCGGGAACATCTTGCAGTTGGTAGAGGGAGTGGGTTAGCGCGCGCCCGAACGCCCCATGTCCCGGCGTGCAAGCGCACGCGGCGGCGGCATGGAGGAACGAGGGCGTGAAAATCTTCGCGCTTCCCTCGCCGAGTGACGTTATGCTTGCCCCATGAAACTCGCCTTCACAGCCAGCGCGCGTCCGGAAGCGCAAGAGGCCAAGCAGCGGCTGCGCCTTCTCTATGGGGAAGTCGGCGAAGCCGAGGCCGATATCATCGTGGCTCTGGGCGGGGACGGGCAAATGCTCAACACGCTGCGCGCGCGCCTAGGGGACAAGAAGCCGGCCTATGGCATGAACCGCGGCACGGTCGGCTTCCTGATGAACGATTACAACGAGACCGACCTGATCGCGCGCCTGGAAAAGGCCTCGCCCATTCGAATTCGCCCATTGGCGGCTCGCTTCGAGACCCTCGACGGCGCCGTGTCAGACGAGCGTGCGTTCAACGAAGTGTCGCTGTTGCGTCAAAGCGCCCAATCGGCGCGTTTGCGTATTCTCGTCGATGGCGCCGAGCGCATGGCGGAATTGCTATGCGACGGCGTCATGGTAGCGACGCCCGCTGGTTCCACCGCCTACAATTTCTCCGCACATGGTCCTATCTTGCCCATTCATTCGCGGCTCTTGGCGCTGACTCCAATCAGCCCGTTCCGGCCCCGGCGCTGGCGCGGCGCGCTGTTGCCCCAAAGCGCCCAGGTGCGCATTGAAGTGCTTGAAGCCGAGCGTCGGCGGGTCAGCGCCTCGGCGGACAATCTGGAAACGCGCGACATTCGGGCCGTCTCTATCCGCGAGGACCCCGCCTCCGCGCTCACGCTGCTGTTCGACCAAGGGCACGCGCTCGACGAACGTGTATTGCGCGAACAATTCAACGTTTGAACCATTGGCAGGGCCTTCAAGACTCTGTTCACCTCCCATAGGTCAAGGTCATGCAGCCATGACCAAGCCAAAGGCGCAATTGATCGACCCACACGAACAGGGACAGCGCCGGCTGGACCTCAAGAAGCCCGTTTTCGATGGCGACGCCGTCGCGCGCGCCGAGGGCGCTGTGCAGGCGTTGAGCGGCTCGTTTCAATCGTGGCTGAAGGAGGAGATCGCCAAGGTGCAGGCCGCGCGGGTGGCGGCGGATGAAGCCGGATGGGCGCCTTCGGCGCTAACGCCGCTGTGCATGGCGGCGCACGATCTCAAGGGCCTGGGCGCCACCTATGAGTGCCCCCTCGCCACCCAAATCGCCGCCTCGCTCAGCCGGCTGATCGAAACCGAGGACGGCAAACAGCAAGCCCAGCGCGACCCCTCGCTCGCGCGCGCCCATGTCGATGCCCTGCGCGCGATTGTGCGCGTTGGGGTCAATTCGGACGAGGACCCGGTCGGGCGCGCGCTGTTGCGCGAGCTCGAGGCGCGGGTCGCGGACCTTGGCGTCGCGCCGCGTTAACTTCGCGCTCACCTTGCTCAGGCGGCCCAATTTTAACCCGCCTGTGCGATACCGGCGTTCGCTGAACCACCATGAACGTCATCCCTTTCCCTCGCCGCCCCGAGCCCGAGCCGCTCGCCTTCGCCATTGGCGCACGCGTCGATCTGCGCGTCGGCGCGCTTGCGGCCGGGGTGGTGCGCCCGCGCGGCATCCTTGAAGACGTGTTCGCGTTCTCCAACCTGACGCGCCTCATTCGCGGCGCGCGTATGGCCTGGCGTGAGCGCGGTCAGCATTCCGGGCTGGTGCTGTCAGTGCCGCGCGATATCCAGACCCGGCTGGAGGCCGAGTTCCTGAGCGACGCCGCCAATGAAGCCGGCTGCACGCGCCAGAGCTTCACGTTTGAATTGGACGAACGCCAAATCGTCGCCGCCGGCCCCGCGCTCGCGGAGCAATTGCGCGAGCGCGGATGGGGCGTGGCGCTGCGCAGCGATCCCGACTGCCCGCTTCCCTTCGGCGCGCGCGCGCGCGCGATCTATACTGAAATCGTCATCGACGCCCCCGAGGACGCCAACCCCTTCATGGCGCTCGACGACGCGGACCGCTCGCCCCTCGGTCGGCGCCTGCTCGCGGCCAAGGCCGCGGGCCTCATCATCACGGCCGAAACCGTGCGCACCGCCGCGCAAGCGCGCATCCTCGCCATTGCTGGATTTGATCGCGGCGGCGGCCCCTTCGCGGAAGCGGGCTTGCGCTAACCGAGGCTTAAATCGCCAAGGTCGCCGCCGCGGCGCGAGCGCCTTGGATGCCGGACACATCGAGCTTCTCGAGAAGATAATCGAGATCGTCCTTCGGGATTGATTGGAACAAGGTCAGCGTGCGCTCCAGCATGCGCCGGCGGAAGGTGGCGCGGTCCTCGACACCGCCCTCGCGCTCAATGCTGTGATACACATCAAGCGCCGCGCGGAACGAAGGATACAGACGCGGCGGCAGGCCGGCGTGATCAAACGCGGCCTTCAAGCCGCCCTGCCCGCCATCATGCACAAGCAGCCACATGCGCTGGTGCGCCATGCCCGCGAGTTCGGCCATTGCATGCTCAACGAAATCGACGTGCCCCAGGCATAGTCCGCGCATCAACAAGGATGGCGTCAGGCGCCCATTCAAATTGAGCTGCTGCACGAAACGGCCAAGATCCTTCTGTTTGGCCGCCTGCTCGACGATATCGATGGTCGCGCGTTCACGGGCGCCCATGGCGAGATCGATGGCTATCTGCGGCGGCAATTCATGATTGTTGACCAGATGATCGAACAATTCACCCGCGACGATCGTCACCAGCTTCTCGGTGATGGCGATAGGCAACTCATTGCGGTGCACCATGGCGGTCGTGATCGCCGACACGCCCGCGAAGCGATCGAGCGCGACACCAAGGCCGTTGGCGTCGAAGGTCGCGTTGTCGTTGGCGAGCGCGCGCTCAACTGCTTCGGCGACGGCGTAGGTGGAAATCGCGCCCGTCACGGTGACGGAGAGCTTCTCGCGGCTGGCCACCGCCACTTGCTTGGCGGGCGGCGAAGCGCGCAAAATTTGCACCAGATCAGAATCCGTCAATGCCGGTGAATTGAGGATCACCGGCAACGCAATCGATTCCACGTCAGCCGCCAGCTTGTTGGCGATCTCACGGGGCAGCTTGGGCGAATTCTTCAGCGCCACCGCAAGCGAACGCCGCACCAACACCGCCGCATCTTGCGCCATGATCGCCATGATGCCAGCGGCGTGCGCGCGCTCATCGGGCGTAAGTTCCGCTTCATCGATGGAGCGGCAAATCTTATGCGCCGCCTGCGCCCGGTCCTCCTCGGTCGGCCCCTTGATCAGGGTGCGGATGTCGGTATCGGTGAGGTTGGCGCGCATGGTTACGATCGGCATTGGCGGCATCTCATTTGGGCCGGCGACTCGCATCGCCGCACGCGTTGGCCCAGATTTGGCGGGCGAGGCTTAACGAAGCCTTGATCGGCACGGTTTCGGAAAGGCAACGGCTTGCATGCTCGAAGGACTAAGGATCGTTGAATATGCCAGTTACATCGCCGCCCCCGGCGCCGGCGGCATCATGGCCGATTGGGGCGCGGAGGTGATCAAGGTCGAGCCCCCAGGCGGGGATCCGATCCGCTTGTTTTTCGCCTCCGTCGGCGTCGAGGAGGAACGCAATCCCGTGTTTGACATGGACAATCGCGGCAAGCGCGGCATCGTTCTCGACACCGCCCAGGAAGCTGGCCGGCACGCGCTGCTGCGCCTTGTTGATCGCGCCGACGTGTTCCTCACCAATGTGCGCCCCGGCGGCTTGCTGCGCGCCGGGCTTGATTCAGAAGCACTGATCAAGCGCAACCCGCGCCTCGTCTACACATCTGTCACCGGCTATGGCCTCGACGGGCCGGACGCGGATCGCCCAGGCATGGATTCTGCAGCGTTTTGGGCGCGCTCTGGCCTGGCCGCTATGTTCAGCCCCAAGGGCGGCGATCCCGTGCAATTGCGCACCGCGTTCGGCGATCACGTCGCCTCGATGGCCATCGTCGCGGGCGTGCTAGCGGCGCTGTATGAGCGCGGGCTCACCGGCAAGGGCCGCTTGGTGGACGCTTCGCTTCTGCGCGTGGCGCACTATGCGGCCGCGAGCGATCTCTCGATCCAGCACACGCGCGGGCGCATCGCCTCCAATCGTCCACGCAAGGACGCGCCAAATCCGCTGATCAATTATTTCAAAACTGCGGACGAGCGCTGGATCAGCCTGCTCACGCGCCAAGGCGAACGTGATTGGCCAAAACTCGCGCGCGCGCTCAAGCTTGAGCATCTGATCGATGATCCTCGCTTCGCCAAGGCGCGTGGGCGGCGAGAAAACGGCGCGGCGCTGGTCGAGCTGCTCGATGGCGCCTTCGCGGCCCGACCCGCCGACCAAATCGCCGAGGCCCTCGACGCGGAAGAGATGATCTGGTCGCCGGTACTCAAGCCCGCCGAAGCGATCGCCGATCGCCAGGCCCTCGCGGCTGGCTGCGTTGTGCAAACGCCGACCCACGACGGGAAAACCATGCCCGCGCCAGCTGGGCCAATCCGCTTTCCCGGCGCCGATGACGGCCCCAAGGGTCCCTCACCAGGCGCCGGCGAACACACGCGTTCAGTGTTGAGCGAACTGGGGTACCAAACCGCTGAAATCGACGCGCTCTACGCTAGCGGCGCCGCGGCTTAGGCGCGATTGAGCCGCGCGTATGCGCTGAGCGCTTGCAGCGGATCGTGGGACTTGTCGTCCTCGCCGCCACCACGCAACAGCGGCAGCAACGCCATCGCGAACAAAGCTTGCGCCAAGGCCGGCGACATCGGCGCTTCGCCGCCCGGGTTGGGCGCGCGTCCGCTCGCGGCGCCCATGCTGGCGTCGGCATCGAGACGCAAGCGATCGAGCAGGCCTTGCGCGGAACGCGGTTGACCATCGGCGTAGAAAAGCCCGCGATTGGCTGCGGCTTCGCGCGGAAAAATCGCCGCCGCGCTGGGCGCGCCGTGCGCCGCCGCCTCGATCAAACGCAGTGCGCCGCCAGAACCCATGACGTGCGCGGCGTAAAGCTCACCGGCATTGGGCGCGCGCCCGAGCCGCGCTTGCAACGTATTGGCGTTCTCGCGCGCGAGTTCTCCAGCCATGCGCGCTGAAATTTCCGGATCATTGCGCAGCGCGAGAATGTCGCGCCGCGTGGCGCTGTCGGCGCCCTGGCGCAAAGCCGCTGCTTGCTGGCCCAAGCCATGCGCCTCGCCGTGACGGGCGACCATGTCGAGCCATGTGCTGTCGATGAACTGGAAAAGCCCTGTCGCCGACGACGTGCCGGCACGCGCATTGGGATTGAGCGCGCTCTCGCGGCGCGCGGTCTCAACCAGAAGCGAAAAATCAACCCCGGTCGCCGCCGCCGCACGTTGGATCGCGGCGCGAACGCCGTCGTGGGCCACGGGCGCGATGGGATCGCTCATGGCTTTCGCGCTCTACCGATTTGGTGAATCGCACGTTAACCGGCAGAACCGTAGCCGAAACGGAAACAACACAATCCAGCCAACACGACGATGAAGCTTGTGATCGAGGCGACAATCAACATCCCACCACGCGCCCTCAATAGCTCTTCGGCAGGCCCAGCACCCGCTCGGCGATGAAATTCAAAATCATCTCTCGCGAGACCGGCGCAATGCGCGCGATCATCGCTTCGCGGAAATAGCGCTCGACGAAATACTCCCTGGCGTAGCCCATGCCGCCATGGACGAGCACGGAGGTTTCGCAAGCATGGAACCCCGCTTCGGCGCCCAGATATTTGGACGCGTTGGCCTCCGCGCCGCATTCCTTGCCCGCATCATAAAGCGCGGCGGCCTTGAACGCCATGAGGTTGGCCGCTTCCAGTTCCGCCCACGCCTTGGCCAGCGGATGCTGAATGCCCTGGTTCTGTCCAATCGGTCGACCGAACACGACCCGCTCCTTGGCGTATTGCGCCGCGCGTTTCAGCGCGGCGCGGCCAAGCCCGATGGCCTCCACCGCGAACAATACGCGCTCGGGATTGAGGCCGCTCAGCAAAATCTTGAACCCGGCGCCTTCCTCGCCGATCAATTCGGCGTTGGAGACTTCTAGGTCCTCGATGAACAGCGTGTTGCACTCCACGGCCTTGCGGCCCATTTTTGGGATCGGCTGCGCCTCGATCCTGCCGCGGTCGAAATCCGCATAGAACAACGACAAGCCCTCGGTGGGTCTTTTGCACTGATCCTTCGGCGTCGTGCGGGCGATCAGCAGAATCTTGTTGGCGCGCTGTGCGTTGGTAGTCCAAATCTTCCGCCCGTTGATCCGGTAACCGCTAGTGGTGCGCTCGGCCTTGGTTTCCAAGCTCGCGGTGTCGAGACCGGAGTTTGGCTCGGTGACGGCGAAGCAGGCCTTGTCGGTTCCATCGATAGCCGGCGGCAAGAAACGCGCCTGCTGCTGCTCGGTCCCGAATTTCACGATCGGCATCAGCCCAAAAATGTTCAAATGGATCGCGCTCGCGCCAGAGAAACCCGCGCCCGATTGCGACACCGTCTGCATCATTAGAGCCGCTTCCGTGAGCCCCAAGCCCGCGCCGCCAAAGCGCTCTGGCATGGCGACGCCAAGCCAGCCGCCGGCGGCGATATCGTTGACGAACGCATCAGGGAAAATCCCGCTATCGTCAGTCTTCAGCCAATAATGATCATCATACTTGGCGCAAATTTTCTCGATAGCGCCCTTGATGGCGCTTTGCGCTTCGGTGAGATCGAGGGCGAACGTCATATAAATCTCTCAGGTGAAAGCGCCGCCCATTCGGGCGGAATCTCTGCGCCGAACACATAGGCCGATATGATCTCTGCCGTAATAGGGGCGAGCAACCAACCGTTCCGCGAATGCCCGGCGGCGACAAAAATTCCTTCGCCGCTGGGCCCGATCATCGGCCAGCCGTCTGGCGACATTGGCCGTATGCCAGCCCATGCGCGGTCAAGGCCACGCACCTCGCCCGGAAACATCGCGGCGGCGGCGGCGAGAAGCTCGGCCACGCGCTTTGGGTTTACGCGCCGGTCATAACGATCCGGCTCCATGGTGGAGCCCAACACGACATCCTCGCGCCGCTGCGTCAGATAAAAATCCGGGGTGCGCAAGTTTGGCGCCAGCAATCCAATCAGCGCCACCGAAACGAGATGCCCCTTGGCTGGCCGCACGTGCTTTAGGGCGGGCGCGGCCGCGGCCAGTGCTTCGCTCGCCCACGCGCCAGGCGCGAGCACCACGGCGTCGCCCTCGAACACATCGCCCTCGTGCGTGGTGACGCTGTTCGGGGTCGCGTGCGCCGCATCACGACCGTACTTGATAACAACACCGTGCGCCCGCGCTTGCATCGCCAGCCCACTCAGTACGCGCAACGGATCGGCGCCGCCGTCGTCCTCGATAAACACGGCGTGTTCGGTCTTCGCCTTCAACGCCGTACGTTTGCGGACTTGCGCCGGAGATAAACTGCTCGCGGAACGCCCAAGCCGCTTGGCGTTGGCGATATATGCTTCCGCGCCGGCCGCATCCTTCGCAACCAAGACGGCGCCATCAAAGCGCACGCCGTCGGCCCAGTCCGCGCCTTCGCGCCAAGCTCGCCACAGGTCGAACGAAGCCAACGCCGCGCGCTCGTGCGCGCTTGGCGCGTGCTCGATCGGCGCGAGCATGCCCGCCGCCGCCGCTGACGCGCCAGGTCCATAAACGCCCACGTGCTCGGCTTCGGCCTCGATGAGTGTCACGCGCGCGCCGGCTTTCGCCAGACGCACCGCGCAAAAAAGCCCGATCACCCCAGCGCCGACGATCACCACCCGCTTCATGCGACGCGCATCTCCGGCGGCCGGGCCGCGCGCTCGAAGCTCCGCAGCAGCGCCTCGTGCAAGGCGCGGCGATAGCTGCCGGCGCGCGGCAACGGCGCGGGGCCGACCAGTTTGGCGCCGCCGCCCGCGGCAGGTATCCACAGCACCAGACCGCCTTTCTCCAGCATCAACGCAGCCACCTCCGAAGTGCCGCCCGGCCCCTTTGGCGGCAGACCGTTCCAAACACAAAGCAGCAAATCCGCCTTCTCGATCAGCGCGCGGCCAACAGCAGCATAGGGCCCGGCGCCGCCGCCGCCGACTTTCGCCACCAGATCGTCAGGCACCGGCAGCACCCGCCGTGAAGCCCACAACAGGCGCTGATAATGCTCCTTGGAAGCTTGGTCGGGAAAATCCTCGGCGTAGCGCTCGACCGAGAAGGGGAGCGGCGTCACCAGCCGCCACCCGCGCGCCAACGCCGCGTCGGCGGCGTAACGGTCGGCGCCTTCGGCGATGGCCGAATGCAGCACGCAGCGCGCCGGCGCGCCGGTGGCCGCGCGCGTGGCCTTCTCGGCTTCCTCAAGCGCCCGCGCGATCTCGGCCTTGATGCGCGGCCGTTCGCTTTCCGGCAATTGACCCAGCCGGTGTCCGGTGACCGCGACAATGAGCGATCGCCCAGCGCTCACGCCAACCGCCATTCCGAGAGGTCGAATTTAGGGTCAGGGTAAGTCGCATCGACGAAATTGCGCCCCGCGCAAAGGCCGACCTCCAGCAGCAAATCCATGTTTGCTTTCTTGCCGTTGTCCATCAGATCGAGCGCGTCGAGAGTTTCCGCGTCCAACTCGCGGCCAATGATGCGCTCAAGCGATGTCATCGGCGGCGCCGGATCGCCGCGTTTCTTAGATTTCGGCTTGGTGTCGAGCGCCACATCCAGGCGCTGATAATCAAGCAAAGGCGCACCGCTAATGCAGACCCCGCGCATGTCGCCAATCTCGGAATTCACCCGCCACGGGCGACGCGGCTCCGAGAACGCCTGCATCATCATCACGCCTTGCACCTGGGTGTCGTACACCATCGCCCGCAACGCGTGCACGCCGCGCAATCCCGGCGGCAGACCCTGGAACGCCTTGCCATCCACGCTTGGCCGGCGCGAGCCGGTGCCGCACGATGTCATCATCAGATTGTCGGCGCCGGACTTCCAACCGAACCTGTAAGAGGGCTCCAGTGCCAGCATGAACATTTGCAAGCTGGGATTATTATTGGCGCTGACCGCGCCATCGACGAAATAGCCCTTCTGGATCGAGTGGCGCTTCTCGTCGAATTCAATGTCGATGACCACCTCATCGAAAAACGTCGGCGCTGCCGCGCTGGCCAGCACCAGATCGACCAGCCGGTAGCGCTTGTTGGGAAAAACCCCGCTTTCCGATGGAGGATCATAGAACGCGCCCAGGGGATGATTGGTGACCACCCAGGCAGATCCGGTGTCGATGCGCTTGGCGTGGATTGCGAGACCGGTCTTCAGGTCCTGCGACCCCAGCGTCTTCGTCGACATCACGCCCTGCAGGGCGCGGCGCAGACGAGCAGCGTCGAACTTGGGCTGCAGGAACACGCCATCCCCGGCGCTGTGCCCAAACACTTCGGGCCCGAGCCCCATGTAGAGTTCGGTCAACTCCGCCACGCTCAGACCCAAGGCCAATCCGGTGCTGATGATCGCCCCGGTCGAGGTGCCGCCGATCAGGTCGTAATAATCACAGAGCCGAAACCCGTCCGCGCCGCCCGCACGGCGACGCAGTTCGTCCTCCAAGGCCTTGAGCATGCCCAGCGTCAGCACGCCCTTCACCCCGCCGCCGTCAAGCGCGAGAATGCGCTTGGCGCCGGTGTCGGGGGACAAGTGCTCGAACAGCGTCTTGGACATGGGGCTCGTTCTAGCCGGCGGCGAACATTAAAAGAAGGCCAAGCTCGCCGGGTCGCGGCCCAGATGGACGGCCTTGAACTCCGCCGCCAGGAAAAGCCCGCCGGCGACGTAAATTGCCCCCCCGAGCGCGCGCGCATGGGTCAAGGCCAGCGCCCGCGCCTCGGCCAAATTTGCCGCGCAGGCGATTTCAGCGCTGGGATTCGCCGCCGACGCGTACGCCGCGATTGCCGCCGCCGGGGCGCCTTTGTGCAGCGCCGAGGCGCAAGCAATGACCCCAAACCCAGGCGCCAGCGCCGCGATCATCGCGACCGCGTCCTTGTCATGGGAGGCGCCACACACCAGCACGCCGGGGCGCGCGCCGCGCAACGCGTTGAACCCCTCCAACGCCACGCGGATGGCGGCGGGCGTATGCCCGACATCGATGACGATCAGCGGCTCATCATTAATCACTTCCAACCGACCCGGCCAACGCGTGGCTGCGAGCCCGCGCGCAATCTCGTCGCCGCCGAGCGCATCGGCTTTGATGTCGCGGGCGATCGCCACGGCCAAAGCGGCATTGTTGCGCTGATGGGCGCCGCGCAGGGGCGGCGTGAACCTGTCCAGCGTTTCGGCGCCGACAAACACGGCGCTGACACCACGCGTCGCGCAATGCGCTTCGATGACCTGGCGCTGGGGTGAGCACGAGTCGCTGACAAACACGGTGGCGCCCTCTGGCGCGGCGCCAAGCTTGTCGCGGGCGATGTCCTCTAGCGTGTCGCCCAGAAGCTCGGTGTGTTCCAGATCGAGCGAGGTCAGCGCCAAGCGCCGCGCTTGGATCAGGCGAACCGTGTCCAGGCGCCCACCGATGCCGGCTTCCCATATCGTATGCGCACACGCGCGCGCCGCGAACCAATCGGCGGCGATAAGAAACAAAAACTCAAACCCGCCCAGTTGCTCGCTCAGGCCCGCTTCATCGGCGGCGGCGACGACGCGCGCCCAATGATACGCCAGTTCAGCATCGCCAATATCCTCACCATCGACGCGGAAGCGTTCGTTGAGCGCAAACAGGTGAGGCGAGGTAAAGAGCCCGACGGAAGCGCCTGTTTGCTGCAACAGCGCCGCCGCCATCGCCGCCGTCGAGCCCTTGCCGTTCGTGCCGACGATGGCGGCGCCCCGCGCGCCGAAACACGTTAGGTCAAGCTCCAAGCGTTCGGCGATCGCGACCACACGCGCCAATCCCGATCCGGCCCCGAACTTTCGATAGGGGACGCGCCAGATTTTCATCTGAGCGCGGCGGCGAAATTGGCGCGCCAGATCGCCTCGATCAAATCCCAGCGGCCATGATCCTCCAACGTCGCGATCATGGGGTTGGAATTCACTTCGATGATCGCAAGCGCCGAAAAATCCGCTGAAGTTTCGAAAACATCGACGGCGGCCAGCCGCAAGCCGATCGCCCCCGCCGCCGCCAGCGCGACTTTCGCAAGCGGCTCGGCGGCGCCGTCACGCAGAGCTTCCGCGCCGCCGCCGGCGGAGCGGTTTGCTGGCCCTTCGAGCGTCACGCGCGCGCCTGGACCGACGACGGCGCCCGGTTCAACGCGGCGACCAGCCCCATCGCGAGCGTGGGCCATCAACGCGCCTTCGCCGCGCGGCATGGCTTCCACAAGTGCCCGCAAACTGCGCACCCCGTCGCCAACGACGCTGGGCAAGTATTTGCGATAGGAAAACAGCACACGGCCATCGAGCACGAAGACGCGGTGCTCCACCGCGCGCACATAGGGCTGTACCAGGATCGCGAAATGCTCGCGCGAAACACGGCACACATAGTCCGCGAACGCGGACACGTCTTCGATTACCTCGGCGAAGATTCCGTTCGAACCTGAGATTGGTTTGCAAAACAGCGGATAATCAGCGCTGGCCGTGTACGCCAATGCATCCTCGGGCTCGCGCCCTGGTCCGCGCATGTCCGCCCAGCGTTTGGTCACGAAAAACATTCGCCCCGGCAGCACGGGCAGACCCGCCCCCCGCAGCACCTCGGCGCAAAACGCCTTGTCGCGCGCGATCGAGGCCGCGCGGACATCGTTGAGCGCATAGGGCGAGCCTGCGCCGCCCGCGAACACCGCCCGCCGCGCGCCGTCCTTCACCTCGAACAAATAGCCGTCATCTCCGTCAAGGGAGCGGAATGCATAGCCGCACGCGTCCGCGGCGTGCGCCGCGTAGCGGGCTTGAGCGCTGCGAAACGCGTTCGAATGCGGCGGTGTCTCCACCTCAGAATCGCTTCGACGCAAAGGCCCTGCCCGATGCGCTCTTGAGGTAACGCTCGAAGGCAAATGCCCGGTCTTGGTCAGCGAAGGCGATGAAAGTTCGAAGACGCCAGGGCAAGTGCTTGGACGTGTGGGCTACCTTGCCGGAATTGTGAACGCGCAACCGGGCGGTCACGTCCTCTGCCACGCCAACGTAGAAATGCCCGCCGCACTCACTTTGGAGGATGTAGACGTATTTCACGACCCCCTCCAGTCCGCCTCCGCGCGTTAGGAAGCTCGCAGCAGGCTTGCCTAGCCGTAGCTGCGCGCGGACTAAGCGTCCGCCTTCGCCCCTTGGGCTTCGGCGAGACAGCCTTCCCCGCGCTCGCGCGCAGCGAAGGCTGGTACCGCCTCCCGGGCTCGAACCGGGGACCCCTGGTTCCACAAACCAGTGCTCTAACCAACTGAGCTAAGGCGGCAAACCCCCGAGCAATCGGGCGCGGAAACTAGCGCCGCGCCCCGGCGGAAGCAAGGACGCTTAGGCGGGGCCCCAGCCCTGCTGGTTGATGTAACCGCGGATCCGTTCGATCCGGTTTGCCGGATCGGGGTGGGTCGAGAGCAGCTCGGGCGGGCGCGAGCCGCCGCCCGAAGCCATCGCGTTCCAGAACGGGATCGCCTGGCGCACGTCGTAATTGGCCGCGTGCATGTAATTGAGGCCCAAAATATCGGCCTCGCTCTCCTGATCGCGCGAAAACGGCAGGCTCAAACCCACTTGCGCGCCAAGCCCTAGAGCGGCCATCGCCACGCGATTGCTGATTTGCGCACCCGCGACCTGCAGCGCGGTTTGCGTCACCATTTCGCGGCTATAGCGTTCGGCGGCGTGACGACCGGTTACGTGACCGACTTCATGTCCGAGAACGGTGGCGATATAATCGTCACGCGAACTTATCTCCATGAGGCCGCGATAGAAGCCCACCTTGTTGCCGGGCAGCACGAAGGCGTTTTTCTGAGGACTGTCGAACAGCGCGAATTCCCAAGCCTGATTGCCCCGACCCGCGCCTTGCGCGATCCGCCTGCCAACAGTCTCCAGACGCTCCTGGGCCGCGCGATTGTTCCATAGCGGCGTCTGTTGACGTTGCTGCGCCCAGGCTTGCAGCGCCATCTGCTCCAACTGGCGTTCGTCGATCAGGATCATCTGGCCACGCCCGGTTTCCGGGTTGGTTGAAGTCTCGCAAGCGGGCAGCGCCAGCGCCGCGGCCCCTCCAGCGAACGCGCGCACCAGATCGCGCCGCTTCCAACTGGCGCCCGAAGCCTGGGTCATGGCTGCGTCTCGTTTCCCGTCACAGATTTCGCACATCGACCCGCTCTCCCTGTCGCCTGGGGACCGCACCCCGTCAGCGGCTTCGCTAACACGGAAAGGCCGCCGCGATCCATGTCCTCGGGCGCCTTGATTTGGCGCCGCGCCGGCGTGGACAGGGACGGGGTGGGTCGGTATAGACCCTCCCTCCCGCGCCGCCCTGGGGAGCCTCTGGGTCGGCGGTCGGACGCCTGGGTAGCTCAGTCGGTAGAGCAGCGGATTGAAAATCCGCGTGTCGCTGGTTCGATTCCGGCCCCAGGCACCACAACCCCCTCCGGGCACTTCCGCTAACGTCCAAAAATCGTGGGAAATCCGGCGTTTATCGTCCAGCGCCGTCCAGGGCCGTGCGTTCACAGCGACGGCATTTGACGGCAAATTGACGGACACGCCGCATGAGCGGAGGAAGCTGTGCCGTCAATTCTCACGGATGTCGTTGTTCGCAATGCGAAATCTGGAGTCGCTGCCCATAAGCTCAGCGACGCGCATGGGCTCTATCTCCTTGTTTCCAAAGGAGGCGGGAAGCTTTGGCGCTTTGACTATCGCTTCAACAATGTGCGCCGCACGCTCAGCATCGGGCCTTATCCGCTCATCAGTCTAAGCGAGGCGCGGGAGGCGCGAGATAAAGCGCGCAAGCTCCTCCGAAACGGCGTTGATCCGATCGAGCAGAAGCGCCTTGAGCAAATCCAAACGGAGCTGAGGCGCGGCGTAACTTTCGCGCTCATCGCCGACGAGCTAGTCGCGAAGATGGAGCGTGAAGGCCGTGCCGAAGCGACGCTGACCAAGACACGTTGGCTGTTCGACTTTGCCCGCCCCCATATCGGCGCGCGCCCGATCTCCGAGATCACGGCGCCCGAAATTCTGGCTGTGCTGCGCAAGGTGGAAGATCGGGGCCGTTACGAAACCGCCAAGCGGCTGCGCAGCGTCATTGGCGGCGTGTTCCGCTACGCCATCGCCACCGGCCGGGCCACCGCCGATCCGACCTACGCCCTGCGCGGCGCGCTGACCTCGCCGCCAGTATCCCACTATGCCACCATCACCGATCCCAATGAGGTCGGGGAATTGCTGCGCGCCATAGACGGCTATGACGGCCAGCCCGCCACCCGCGCCGCGCTCAAACTCGCGCCGCATGTGTTCGTCCGTCCCGGCGAGTTGCGCATGGCGGAATGGCCCGAGCTTGATCTCGACAAGGCCGTCTGGAGCATCCCAGGCACTAAGACCAAGATGCGCCGGCCGCTCAAAGTCCCGCTGACGCCCCAGAGCGTCGCCATCTTCAAGTCGATGCAGCGCCTCACCGGCGATGGGCGCTATGTGTTTCCGTCCCTGCGCTCGAAGGACCGACCCATGTCGGACAACTGCCTCAATGGCGCGCTCCGCCGTCTGGGCTACGACAATACCGAAATGACCGCCCACGGCTTTCGCGCGCTGGCCTGTTCTCTCCTCAACGAAAGCGGCAAATGGAACGCCGACGCCATCGAGCGCCAACTCGGCCATTGCGACTCCAACGAAGTACGCCGCGCCTATGCCCGCGCCGAGTATTGGGATGAGCGCGTGCGCATGATGCAATGGTGGTCGAACCATCTCGACGCTCTGCGCGATGCGGCCGGACGCAAAAGAGCCGCAGCGTGAAATCTCGCCTGTGCGCCCCTTCTGTTCACGATCGCCCGCTTGACATCCACAACCTGAGCGCTTAGGTTATGCCCACGATATTCAGGCACGATGGGTTCCGGGTCGCGATTTACCCCAACGATCACCGCCCCGCTCATGTGCATGTGGTTAAGCCGGACCGGCAGGCGGTGTTCTTCCTGAACTGCCCCAACGGACCGCCCGAGTTGCGGGAGAGTGACGGATTGTCTGCGGCGGAGCTGCGCGGAGTGGCGACGGCGATCGCGGAGCAACTGGCGCTCTGCTGCGAGAGATGGAGAGCAATGCACGATGATTACTGACAAGGACATCGAGCGCGCCAACCGCCGCGGCCAAGCTCGCAAGGCGAAATACCCGGCGGCCCTCGCAGTGCGCTATGACGATGCCACAAACAAAGTCGTGGTCAGCCTCGCCAATGGCGTGGACATCTCGTTTCCACCAAGCGCCGCGCAAGGCCTTGAGGATGCAACGCCATCACAGCTGCAAGACGTGGAAGTTACCGGCGCGGGCGCCGGAGTTTATTTTCCTAAGCTCGACGCCGATCTCTACGTGCCGGGCCTCATTGAGGGCGTGATGGGGACTCGGAAATGGATGGCGTCTCGGCTGGGCGCCGCCGGCGGCGCTGTGCGTACGCCCGAGAAATCGGCTGCATCGCGTGAGAATGGCAAGCTCGGCGGGCGCCCACGAAAAGTGCGGGGTTAGTCGCTGCATTGCGACCGCTGGCCCCTTATTCCTGTCGCCGGAATCACTGCGGAATAAGCGGGAATAACGAGCAAAAAGACGAAGGGTTGTAGGCAAGATAAAATGCGCCGCAGTACTGAAACGTACAGCGGCTTGTCTGCACATCTTTTTTCGCACGTCGTGCGCGGGTCGTGAGCAAGACCCACACCGCACATGCAAGGTGCGATGAAATAAGACGCCGCTGACGCCATTTGAGGAGCGCCAGCGATGACGAACACGTCTGACGAGGACAAACTCGACGGCAATTTTGGAAGGCGGCGCGGGCGCCGGACGAGCGGCGGCGCATTGTTTCCCGACGTTTCCGTCAGCGGCTCTGGCAAGCGCGCTCGCGCCGCCTGGTTCAACCGAACGACCGGCGCCGGCGCCGTAAAGCTCGCGGCCGAGCGGCCAGCCGGAAGCCAGCGAGTCATCGTCAAAGCCCGTGTGGTCGTGCATGCGACGGCCGCCGCGAAGGGTGGCGGCGCAGGCGGGTTGATGCGCCACGCGCTCTATGTCGAGCGCGACGGCGCGGGCCGCGACGGCGACCGCGTGCACGTGTTCGATCGCGAGCTGGACCGCGCGGACGGCGCCGCTTTCGTCGATCGCTGCCAAGGCGACCGGCATCATTTCCGAGTCATCCTCTCCCCCGAAAACGGCGGCGATCTAGAGAGCATGAAGAGTTACACCCGCGACCTGATGGGGACGGTCGAGACCGATCTCGACACCCGGATCGACTGGATCGCGGCCGAGCACCACGACACCGGGCGCCCGCACGTCCACCTGCTGATGCGCGGGGTTCGGGACGACGGGCGCGACTTGGTCATCCCCCGCGACTACATCTCCCATTCCTTCCGCCATCGGGCCGAGGAGATCGCGACCCGCGAGATGGGGCCGAGGCTTGAGCACAGTCTCTCCGATGAGCTGGACCGGCGCGCCGAGCGCGCCGCCCAATTGGAGCGGCTCACCCACCTCGACGAAACGTTGCGCGAGCGAGCGCGCGACCACGAGGTGCGCATCGGGGATCTTCCGGACGACCCGCGTTTACGCGGGCCGCTTGTTCAGCGGCTCAACCGCTTGGAGAATTTGGGCCTGGCCGAACGTAAGGCGCCGGATCTCTGGCGGCTCGATCCCGAGATGGAGGATCGCCTAACCCGCCTGGCCGATGCACGCGATCGCGAACGCGCCACGGCGCGGCTTCTCGCGCGCGAAGATCGCGGGCTTGAGCCAGCGCGCACGCGCGAACTGGAGCAGGCCCATTCGAGCCAGCGCGTCACGGGCCGTTTGGTCGGCTTCGAGCAGATGGGCGACGACGCGCGCGGGCCGTACCTGGTCAGCGTCGAGAGCATCGACGGCAAGTTCTGGACGGCGCGCGTTGCGCGGCAGGAGGAGCTGCGGGCCCTCAACGGAGTCGAGCGCGGCGCGGTCGTCAGCCTGCACCGCGCCACACCCGACCTGAAACCGGCAGACCGTACGATCCTCGACATTGCCGGCGAGAAAGGCCTCTATTCCGCCGAGCGGCACAAGGCGCTCATCCCTTCGGATAGAGACAACTATATCCAGATGCATGTGCGCCGGCTGGAGGCGCTGCGCCGCGAAGGCGTGGTCGAGCGCACGTCAGATGGTGTCTTCCATCTGCCGGCCGACTACGCGGAGCGCGTGCGGCGCATGGAAGGACGCGGCGGGCGGGAGAGCGCCAAGCTTGAAGTGCTCGATCCGCATTCGCTTGAGAAGCAAGCTGCCTATCGCGGCCCGACCTGGCTCGACCGCATGGCGAGCGGCGGCGAGGACAGGAGCCAGCTTCGCCATGAAGGCTTCGGCGAGGAAGCGCGCGTCGCCTGGTTGAAGCGCGAAGCCACGTTGAAGGCGTTCGGACTCGGCGTTGAGCAAGCCGATGGCTTTCACACGACAAAGGACTGGCAGCGCCAATTGAAGCGGATGGAGCGCGCCGACCTGCTGCATAAGGTCGAACGCGACACCGGCCGCGTCCCGCACATCGCCCGCGATGACGACCGCGTCGAAGGCGTCTTCGCCAGCCGCATCCATGCGGCGGAGAAAACCTATGCGCTGATCTTGCAGGACCGGACGGCGACACTCGCGCCGTGGCGCCCGGACATGGATCGCGCGCTCAATCAATTCGTCTCAGGCCGTGTCAACGGCCACCACCTGGACTTCAAGTATGGTCGCGGCGCGGAGAAAGCACTGATGCGGGGACTTGGGCTGGATCGTTAGGACCGCCGAGCCTAGTCTGCGCCTTCCGCTCCCGCCGGCGCCAGACTGTCTGCGGCGCCAAACAAATCGGGCTGACGCACGTCCGGCACTCGGCGTTTGGCGATACGCTTCCTTCTCGCGCTCGCGGCGATGGCTTCCGCCAGCGCAACGCGCGCCTTGGCATGACGGCACTCTCGTTCGAACGCAACGCGGCCTGGGTATCGCGCAAGCGCGGCCTCCAACTCAGGCAAATCCGAGCGGCGCCAATATACGCGGCCGCGAACCACGAGCGGTGGCGGAACGTCCGGTATGTTGCTCTTGCACGCACGCCAGAGGCTGGATCGGCTAATTCCGAGGTTGGCGGCAACGCGCTTCAGGGGAATGATATCATCCATCCGGCGGCCGACTCCTCGCGTGCCGGATCCTGCCTGCCGGCGCCGTCTTGGACGCTACCTGTGAAAGTCGCCCTTGCACGCCTTCGCACCCACAAGGTGTGGATGGGTAATGCTCATCGTTCGAGAGGCGTAGCGATCAATGGGATAAGCCGTTCGCGGCCCGTGTACGGGTCGCGGCAATGTTGTTGGCCGACGATCACCGGCAAAGCACCAACTCTCCCGCTGAGAATCGTGCTACCAGTTTCAGCTCAGAAGATTTTCCCGCAATTCGGAGCGTCAGGTGGCTGGCGACGCCGTGGGTGCCCTTTGATCACATTCGCTCACGCCAACGGTTTTGTTTGCTCCAATGGACGCTTCGTCGCTTGTTGGATCGCATGGTTTGAGGCGTTTGGTCCTCCGAATGCCGATCCGCTGACTGCGGCGATGCCTCGTTGCGCAAGCCACCAAAGCCTGGCGGTGCAAGTGGCGGCCGGCCGGCAATTCAGCGTCGATGTGCTGGCGCGCAGTTTAGTGCCTACTCAGTACCGAAACGTCTGCCAGGCTAGTCAACAATTCGTGGCGGCAAACGCGGGCGCTCTTGGACCGTGTTCGGCGACCAGCACACGAACGGGTAGAAGGGTGGACGGCCTTCGCTTTGCAGATCACCTACGCAACGAGTGGGCGACGCTTACCGCAGACGAAATGGAGATGGAGACGTTGCGCGCTGCTGCATTCATAGAGGCGGACATTGATGGCCCCGACAGGATCGTTTGTCCACGACAAGTGAGTGCATGAATGACGTACAGCGCAAGTATGCACGCCCGCAATTTCGCCCTGTGGGCTGCGGCCAGGGCGGCACAGAGAGGAGCTACAGGAGCCACCACAAGGGCATTTGCCGCCGGCTTTGAGGGTGCAGGCTTGGAGACGGAATTCGCCGCCACGGCAACTGCGCCCTGGAGTGCAGGCAAGTTTGATGAAGCACATGAGCGCTGGTGCAGCGATTTGGTGGCGCGGTTTCAGGCGACCGCGTCACGTGAGGCAGTCGAAAAACGATCATTCTCTCACGGACGGGTGGCGAAGTTCCTGAACGTCTTTCTCAAGGCCGCGTACATAATTCCCAATCGGACGATGCACCGAGGGTTTATTGATGTTGTCCATCCTCCCATCGACCGCCGCCTGCTTGCGGCAATCCCCCGTAGCAATCTGAGCAAGAGCGAAAAGAAAGTGCTCAAAGAGAATTGGACAAAATATGAACGCGATGGCTATTTCGCCGCAATCGCCATCTTGCGGAAAGTGAACGGCGATGGAGAGCCGTTTTGGAAGATTGAACGCTATTGGACGCCCGCTTAGCGACCTGTCCCGGCCAGCGGCTGGCTGATCAAATGTCGCCTGTCATCAGTGCGGCGTTGCCGGTGCAACTAGCGGCGTCCAGTACGCGAGTGCGGCGACCAGAGCCGCGATTGCGATCGCGCTACCTGACACACGGCTCAGCGACTCGGAGCGGTTATCCTCTCTGCCTTGGGTGGCGATCCACACGTTGATTAGCAAAGACGCGACTGCGCCCAGCACCATCAACAAGAGCCCCCACCAAAGGACGGGGCCGAGCCATGTCATCACTATCGCTATCATTGTTTCTCCCTCACGGATCAAAGTATCTGCTGCGGGACAATAAAGTCGAGCAGCGGTGTGGCTGCCGCTCGCTTGAGCGAAGTGGCGACGGTCAATTCAAATAGAGGGGCGGCTCCTCCGAGCCGGGCGTTATCAGGATATGCTCGTTGTCGTGTTCATGGGTGGCTGCTCGAAAGATGGCGCCGAAGGCCCTCACAGCACGAAGCAATGATTTCCGCGCTATGCCGCCGGCGAAATGCAGGTCCTGATTCGCGCAGAGGCGACCGTCTTGCGCGAAAAAGGCGAGAGAGCGGTTGGAGCGCGCGCACTCATGCGACAAGCGCACCACGTCGTCCTCGGCCGCACAAGCGCGAGCAGGCTTGTAGGTGAAAAGTCTGATGAGCTTTTCATCAGGTCGAATGGCGAGCCAAAACGGAAACCCTTCGCTTATAACGTAAATCGCGTCCCTCTCGATGTTGAACTCGATGGCCGCAGAGTCGAGAACACCAGCAAGAACAGAAGTCTGGACTTCATTTTCGCGCAGCAGACTTCGCATATGCTTCTCCTGGTTGCTTCGTCCGATAATGACCGCAACAAGCCGCGCGTGGCCGCTTTGCGCCGTCGGCCGCCCGCAAATCTTCAAGGTTGGCCGGCACCGCCGCATGATCGCCATCACGCTGAATCGATTCGCGCCTTGTGGACAACTCAGATCACCCAACGACCTGTCGTCATACAAGATGTAGGGATAACCACAGCCCGCCGGCTGCGACCGTTCACGCCTAACGCTCGAGACCTATATATAGGGAACCTCGCCAGACACGCAGTTCTGGTCGTGGAAGATCGCGCGTGCGGCACGCGGGTCTTTGCCGGCGGCAGCGCTTGCGTCAGTGCTTTTTCTTCTCCTCAATTGCTGCGCTGATGATGGCGACGTGTTCAGCCGCGCTCTTTGTGTCGGGATGCTCCGGGCCGAAGATTCGCGTCCTCGCCTCAAGCACGCGCTCCTGAAGCTTATGCGCGCCATCGAGATCGCCGCGGTCGTAGAGGGTTAGCGCGAGGTTGTTCACGCTGGTCAGCGTCGAAGGATGCTCGGGACCGAGGGTGCGAGTCTCCGCCTCCAGCACGCGCTCCTCAAGTTTCTGCGCGCCCTCGAGATTGCCGCAGGCGGAGAGCGTGCCCGCGAGGTTCGACATGCCAGTCAGCGTAAAGGGATGCTCCGGGCCCAGGATGCGCGTACTCGCCTCCAGCACGCGCTCCTGATAGGTCTGCGCGCCCTCGAAATCACCAAGGGCATAGAGGGTTTGCGCGAGGTTGTTCATGCTGGTCAGCGTCGAA
>JBEBHQ010000026.1:0-41257 GCA_040080805.1 Terricaulis sp.
GGCGGGGCAGGGCCGCGCTGGTACTGGCCTTTGTTGGGTTGGAAAGGGGGGCGCTGGCCGCGCAGCAACGCGTCGGCCCGAGAGAGGAGCTCGCTGAAATAGAGCCGCTTTGTTTCGGGGTCGGCGATGCGGCCCACGGCCTCTTTCAGTGCGTTCTTGAGCGCCGCCCGCGCTTCCGGCGTATCGAGCGCGCGCCGCGATTTCTCGCGCTCGAACAAGGCGTCGGATGCTGGCGCGGCGGCGGCGATCAGTGCGCCGAGCGCCTCGCCGCCAGCACGGCGGAAGATATCGTCCGGGTCCTCGCCTTCGGGCGCGTGGGCGATTTTGACGGTGCGGCCCGGCCCTAGGTGCGGCAGCGCCAGATCGAGCGCGCGCTCGGCCGCGCGTTTGCCAGCGCTGTCGCCGTCGAAGCACAGCACGGGCTCGCCGCCAGCGCGCCACGCCAATTGCAATTGCTCTTCCGTGAGCGCCGTTCCCATCGGGGCCACCGCGGCGATGCCGGCGCGCTCGAACGCGATCACATCGAGATAGCCCTCCGCGACAACCAGGCCAGGCGCCTTGCTCTTAGCCAAAATTTCGCGCGCCTGCTTCAGGCGGTAGAGAATTCGTCCTTTGGAAAACAGCGCGCTTTCAGGCGAATTGATGTATTTGGCCCGCGCATTGGGATCGAGCGCTCGACCACCGAAGGCGATGATCTTACCAGCGGGATCGGTGATCTCGAAGGTGATGCGGTCGCGAAAGGTATCGATGGCGCGTTGTTCGCCTTCGCCCTCGCGCACGATCCCGGCGCTTGTGATTTCCTCAAGCGTGAAGCCTTCGGCGCGCAGTTTGTCGAGCGTCCAGGTCCAGCCCGCTGGGGCAAGCCCAATGCCAAAGCGCTCCCATTGCTCAAGGCCAATGCCGCGTCCTTCAAGGTAGCGGCGCGCATGCGCCCCCACAGGCGCGCGCAGCGCGTCGGCGTAGAGCTTTGCGGTGAGCGCCGCCGCGGCAAGCAGGCGCTTGCGCCGATCGCCCTCGCCGCGATCTTCCATCTCGTCCTTCGGCAAAGACATGCCGGCGCGCTCGGCCATTTGCGACACCGCCTCGGGGAACGAGAGCCCTTCAAGCTTCATCGCCAGCGTGAACACATCGCCTTTTTCGCCGCAGCCAAAGCATTTGTAGATGCCTTTGCTGTCGAGCACATGAAAAGAGGGGCTTTTTTCCTGATGGAAGGGGCAGCACGCCCAATAATCGCCCGCACTGGGGCGCGATTTGCGCTTGTCCCACGCCAAGCGCCGCCCCGCATAGTCCGCGATGGAGGCTCGGTCGCGGACTTGGCGCAGAAAATCGTCGGAAAAACGCATTGCGGGCTTTGGAGGCCTTTTCGGAAGCAAAACGGGATTGTACCCGATTCGCGCGGGGTTGCTTTGAACGGTAGGCGTCGCACCGACGGTCCAAGACAAAAGCCCTGTCTTTGCCGTAATTTAGCCGTCCCGACATTGCCAAAATGGCGTGAGGGAAATCAAGGGGAGTTCATTCGATGCAAGTTGTCAAAGCCGCCGCTGCGGCACTGGTCCTGGCCGCTGGCGCCGCCCCTGGCTTGGCCGCTGCCCAGCAACCGAGCGAACACCACGCCATGCACGCCATCGAGGGCACGCTGCTCAACGTCAGCGCCGAAGGCCGGGTCGAATCCGCGCCGGACATGGCGACCTTGTCCATGGGCGTCGTCACCGAAGGCGCGACAGCCGCGGCGGCGATGGTGGCTAATGCCCAACGCATGAACGCGCTGACGCAAGCGTTGCGCCGCGCAGGTGTCGCCGAGCGCGATATCCAAACCTCGAACCTTTCGGTCAATCCCCAATACGCCTATGTCGAAAATCAGCAGCCGCGCATCACTGGCTATCAAGCTGCCAACACCGTGAACGCGCGTGTACGCGCGCTCGCCAATGTCGGGCGCGTCGTCGATGGCGCGGTCGCGGCCGGCGGCAACACCGTCAACGGCATTTCGTTCTCGCACGCCGATCCCGATTCCCAACTCGACGCGGCGCGCCGTGAAGCCGCCCGCGCGGCGCGCAGTCGCGCCGATTTATACGCGCAAGCTTTCGGCCTGCGTGTGCACCGCATTGTCGCGATCAGTGAAGGTGGTGGCTATTCGCCGCCGATGCCGATGATGGCGCGCATGGCTGAGGGGCAACAAGCGACGCCGGTTTCGCCAGGCGAAATCACCACCAGCGTCAGCGTCAGCGTCACCTACGAATTGCGCTGACACAACAACGGGCGCTGGGCGGCGGTCGATTGTTGCTAAATCCGCGACGCCAATCGCGAAGGTAGCGGCAGCGTTCAAGTCCGTTGCTTTAGGGATTTTGCGCCGGAGCGGCGGCTGGCGTAACCGCTTCACTTTCGGGCGCTTCGATACTCGACGCTTCGCGCGTCAGCGTTTGCCGGCGTGGCGTACTCGGGCGCGAGAACGCAGACAGGCCGGGCACATTCACCGCGCCGTCGAAGACATTGATCGCCGCGCCCTCGAAAGAAGCGCCGACCGGCTCGACGCGCCCGCCAAGGCAATCGCCGAGGAAGTGCTCGGCCACGGCTAGGAAGGAGAGCCGGTTTTGTTGCCGCACCAGATTGCGGCCTTCATCCGGGAATACCAAATAGGTGAATCCAATTTCGCGGGCGCGCAGGGATTGGGCGATTTGATCCGCTTCCGCGCGCGAGGCGTGCGGGTCTCGCGCGCCCAAGGCGAGCAGAAGCGGGCTGCTGATTTGTGCCGCGTAGTGCACGGGCGAGTGGTCGCGCAAAGCTTGGCGACCTTCGCTGGTGCGCGGATCGCCCACGCGCAAATAGAGTTCATCGCGCGTGGGCGCCGGCGCCTGCTCTAGCATAGCCGCGAGATTGGCTGGACCAGCAAAGCTCGCCCCGCAGCGAAATTGGTCGGGCGTGAAGGCAAGGCCAGCGAGCGCCGCATAGCCGCCGAACCCCTCGCCGACAATGGCGACGCGGCCGGGTTCGGCAATTCCGCTCTCGACCGCCCATTGTACGGCGTCGAGCAAATCTTCCTGCATGCGTGCGCCCCATTCGAGGTTTCCCGCGTTGAGGAAGGCTTTGCCGAAGCCGGTGGAGCCGCGGAAATTGACGCTGAGCACGGCGTAGCCGCGATTGGCCAGCCATTGGTGCAGCGAGTTAAAGCCATAAGAATCGCGCGTCCACGGCCCTGGGTGCACCGCAAGCACGAGTGGAACCGGCGCCTCCGGACGCGCGTCCGCATTTGCATCCGAGCCAATCGGCAGTGTGAGATAGGAAACCAGCGTCAGCCCGTCGCGCGCCGCAATTTCCACGGGCGTCATCGGCTGCAGCGCCGCCTGTTCGAGCACTGGCCTGTGGCGGAACAGAAGCGTCAAGCGCCGCCCTTCAACGCCGCTCCGGTCATAGAGATAAGCGCGCGCGGGTGTCGTCGGTCCTTCTTCGACCACGATCCAACGCGCATCGTCGAGGCTGCGGGAGGCGACGCTGAAATCGCCGGTGAGTTGGCGATCGAGGAAATCAAGATCCGCCTGGGCTTCTGGGTTGAGCGCGCGCAATTCAGGACGCAGATATTCGCCGCCAAAAGCTTGCGGCGCGTTGGTTGAGGGGTGCAGCCAGACGTCAACAACGCTTGCGCGCGCGCTTTCGCCTTCAACGGTTTTTGCGCCTGTCGCCAGATCGACGCGCACCAGGGCGGCGCGATCTCGGCTCGTGGAATCGAACATCAATAGCGTGCGGCCATCCGCGTCGAATGCAATGGGCCGCGATGCGGCGGTGTCCTCGAAGGGGATACTGAGCAGGCTGGTCCAGCGTCCATCGGGCGCACGAGTAAAAAATTCCGAGGCGCCGTCGGGCTGTGTTCTTATGCCGAGGCGCAAATGATTGTCGCCGTCCACCATGAATTGAGCGAAGCCACGAACGGCGGCGGTGTTGGTGTTGCGCTGTAGCAGCGTGCGCTCGCCGCTGGCGAGATCGACACGAAATACGTCCGGCCAATCGGCGTCGCGTTGATTGAGGGTGATGACGACGCCACCAGGGTCGCGCGGGCTCAGGCCCAAGATCGTCGCGCGCGCGCCTGCCGGGGTCAGCGCGCGCGCAGGCCCGCCGGCGGCATCGACCGCGAAGAGGCGCCAGTTTTCGTCGCCGTTATCATCCTGCAGATAGAGCAGCGTGGAATTGTCGTGCGCCCACGCAAAGGTGCGAAGCCCGCGCCTCCTGTCGTCAGTTAAGGGGCGCGCCTCGTCTAGGGCATCGACCGAGAGCACCCAGAGATTGGTCACGCCGTCGCGAGCGGCCAGGAAAGCCACGCGGTCGCCGCGTGGCGAAAGCTGGCCGCCGTACCGGACTGGGTCGCCAAACAAATCGGCCCGCGCGAGGAGGGGCGGTTGCGCTTGAGGAGGCAGCGGCGCGCGCTCATTTGGGCGGTCGCAGGCGGCGAGGGACGCCGCCAGCCACAAGACGGCGACCGTCCCGGCCCAAACTCTGATCGCTCGCGTCCCCACAGCCAAACCTTACAATATAGTCATCTGCCGTCCAACCCACATGGCTGACAAGGAGTTCACCTTTACGGCAACGGTTGGGCGGCGCGTGTGGTCGGCGAATCCAAGCGCCCGCATCTTTGACACCCGGCCCGCAGCCTCCTATTCCACTGCCGCTTTGGCACAATCGACTCAACTCCCCCCAAACGGTGCGCCAAATGGCGTCCCGACCGGCGTCTTGGTGCTCGCCGACGGCGCGGTGTTTTTCGGTGAAGGCCTGGGCTCCGCCGGCGCCGCCGATGGGGAGGTTTGCTTCAACACCGCCATGTCAGGCTACCAGGAAGTCCTGACCGACCCTTCCTACGCTGCCCAAATCGTCGCCTTTACCTTTCCCCATATTGGCAATGTCGGCGTCAATGCCGAAGACATCGAGACTTCCTCGCCGGCGGCGTCGGCGGCTGCGCGCGGGGCGGTGTTTCGCGCCAAACCAACCGTGCCCTCCAATTGGCGGGCCGACGACGATTTCGGCGCATGGTTGAGGCAGCGCGGCATTGTTGCGCTTGCCGGCCTGGACACGCGCGCGCTGACCCGGCGCATCCGCGAGCGCGGCGCCCCCAACGCCGTGATCGCGCACGCGCCCGATGGCAAGTTCGATCTGGAGACGTTGCGTGCGCGCGCGAAGGCGTGGCCGGGACTTGAAGGGCTCGACCTCGCCAAGGAGGTAAGCTGCACGCAGAGTTACATCGTCAGCGAAGGACGTTGGCGCTGGCAAGGCGGCGTCGCCCCGCTCGCCAAACCGCGCTTCACTGTCGTGGTCATGGATTACGGGGTGAAGCGCAACATCCTGCGGGGACTTGGCGACATTGGCGCGAAGTGCGTCGTGCTGCCGGCGACGGCGACGGCGGAAGACGCGCTTGCCCACAAGCCTGACGGAATACTCTTGTCGAACGGTCCAGGCGATCCGGCGGCGACCGGTGTTTACGCGGCGCCGCAGATCAAGAAGCTGATTGAAAGCGGCGTGCCGGTGATGGGCGTGTGCTTGGGTCACCAGATGCTCGCGCTCGCGCTCGGCGCGCGCACTTTGAAAATGGCGCAGGGCCACCATGGCGCGAACCATCCGGTGAAGGATATCGAGACTGGCAAAGTTGAGATCGTGTCGATGAACCATGGGTTCGCGGTTGACAGCGCCACGTTGCCAAAGGGCGTGCGGGAAACCCACGTTTCGTTGTTCGATAACTCCAATTGCGGCATCGCATTGGACGGCAAGCCGGTGTTCTCGGTGCAATACCATCCCGAAGCCTCGCCCGGCCCGCAGGACAGCCATTATTTGTTCGAACGCTTCGCGGTCTTGATGGTGGCGCACAAGGCGCGCGCGGCTTAAGGCTGCGGCCAGGTTGAGCGCACGCGGCTGCGGCGGCCGGTGAAGCTTTCCCAGACCAGCGAGTCCACATGCGCAGCGCCCGCTTCAAAGCGTACGCCGTCAAACATGGAGCCATCGGTCACGCCTGACGCCGAGAAGACGACGTCGCCGGGCGCCAAATCATCGAGCGTCAGTTTCTTGCTCACGTCGCTCTGGCCCATGGCCCGCACGCGCGCCGCTTCCGCGTCAGTTTCCGGCAACAGCCGCGCCTGCATTTGCCCGCCAGCGCAGCGGATCGCCGCCGCCGCCAGCACGCCTTCGGGCGCGCCGCCGCTGCCGAAATAAATATCGACGCCAGATCGCGCGGTTTCGGTGGTCCAGAACACGCCGGCGACATCGCCGTCGGGAATGAGGCGGATGCCGGCGCCGGCGCGGCGCAGCTCTTCGATGATGTGTGCGTGACGCGGGCGGTCGAGCAGGCAGGCGCGGATCGCGCTGACGGGCACGCCTTTGGCTTTGGCGAGGCGCGCAACGTTTTCGGTGGGGGAGAGGTCAAGGTCGATCAGGCCTGCCGGATAGCCCGGCCCGATGGCGAGCTTGTCCATGTACATGTCGGGCGCGTGCAGCAGCCCGCCTTGGGGCGCCAGCGCCACCACCGTCATCGCGTTGGGCGCATCCATGGCGCAGAGTTTGGTGCCTTCCAGCGGATCGACCGCGATATCGACCTTGATGCCGCCAGCGCCGACCTTCTCGCCAATATAGAGCATCGGCGCTTCGTCGATCTCGCCTTCGCCAATGACGACGCAGCCCTCGAACGGCGCACTGAGAAATGATCCGCGCATCGCATCGACGGCGGCCTGGTCAGCGTCGTTCTTTTGCCCAAGCCCGCGCCATTTGGCGCTGGCGATGGCGGCGGCTTCGGTCGCGCTCAGCGCGATTTGAGAGAGGAGGAGCCCGGTCTGATGCTTGTTCACGCGGCTCTCTTAGCCGCCTCGCCGCTTGCTTCCAAGCGCGGCTTTGCATCACCTGCTTTCGTTTTCGCGAATGCAAGTCGGAGGGTGGGGACGCCGGGCCCGCGCGCAAAACGCGGGAAGAGAAGGAAACGCGAGCGAGGCCCGGACGTCCCCGCGATGTTGTGCGCTCGCGTTCGGGCGGAGGAGCTGTTCACTCCGGAGCCTGGCGCCAGCAGCGAGCGGGTCGGTCCAACGTTGCGCTTGCTTGCGCAAGCTCAACCCGATCCCCGGACACGGCGGTTTCAGTCCCCGCCGCCACTCTCGCTCATCGCTCTCCGTCTCACGTTCTGGGCTGGTACCTTAACGCCCCTCCGATGAAACGGACTGCACGCATGATAACGTCAGCGCGAAGGGGGCGGATAGATTTTGTCGGAATGCAGGTTTTGCAAGGAAAAACCGACGTGAAGGCGTGGATAGCGCGCATTATGGACCGCAATATGGACCGCCGGCGCCCTCGCCGGCATGCGTCGCATCACGCACAAACAAGGGCCGGCGAGGGCGCCGGCGGTCCATAGTGCTTCAGCGCCGCGCCGCCAGAACAGCGCGCGCGGCTTCCAGATCGGCGGGGCTATCGACGCCTTTTGGGAAATCTTCGATCGTGTCGGCGTAAATGCTCATGCCCATTTCCAGCGCGCGGAGCTGTTCGAGTTTTTCGCGTAGCTCAAGCGGCGATGGGGGGGCGGCGACAAAGCGCGAGAGCGCATCGCGGCGATACACGTAGATGCCGACATGGCGCAGGATTGGCCCTTCGCCCCAGGGCGCGTTGGCGCGGGTGAAGGCGAGGCAGCGGCCAGAGGCGGCGCGGATGACTTTCACCACATTGGGATTGTCGCGCTCGGCGGCGTCATCTGACGGCGAAACAAGCGTGGCGATGTCGGCGCCGTCGCGCAATGCCGCCAGCGCCCGCGCAACATCGCCCGCGCGCATGGTCGGCATGTCGCCTTGCAAATTCACGGCGACGTCGAATTGCCTGCCTGGATCGAAGCTTTCCAGCGCGGCGTGGACGCGGTCGGAGCCGGAGGGGAGGGCGGGGTCGGTCAGCGCAACCTCAGCGCCCGCCGCGCGCGCGGCGTCGGCGATCTCGGGCTCCGCCGCCGCCACCAGCACTGGCCCCGCTTTCGCGGCCCGCGCCAGCTCAACCATCCAGGCGATCATCGGCCGGCCGGCGATATCGGCCAGCGGCTTTCCGGGCAGGCGGGTGGAGGCCATGCGGGCGGGGATGACGACGATCGGGTTCATGGCGCCGGGCTTGCCGTGCGGCGGTTCGACGCGCAAGGGCGCTCACGGGCGTTGGCGGCAAAGCGCCCGCTTGGCGGGGCGCGCGACGCAGGCCATAAACCGAGCTTCACGCAGGCTCTCCAGGGCAGGATGATGAGCGACCTCAGATTTAATTCGATCGCCGGGGCGGTGTTGGCTTCGGTGCTGGGCGTTATGGTGGTCGGCATTGGCGCCGACACGATCATCCACCCCAATTATCCCGAGAAGGCCGGCTATCTGCCGGAAGTGGCGGCTGAAACAGGTGGCGGCGGCGGACCCGCGGCGCCGGTGGGCCCGCCGGACTTTGGCCGCTTGTTCGCCGATCCCGCGCAGCTGGCGGAGCTGGTCGCGCGCGGCGAGCGCGTGTCGGCCCAGTGCGTGTCGTGCCACACCTTCGATGCTGGCGGGCCAAATCGCATTGGCCCGAATTTGAACGACGCGTTTGGCCGAGCGCCCGGCAGCCATGGCGGCTTTGACTATTCCGATGGCATGCGCGCTCATGGCGGCGCCTGGGATTATTTGGCGCTCAACGAATTTCTGCGCTCACCCGCGCGCACTGTGCCTGGCACCAAGATGGCGTTTGCCGGCTTGCGCGGCGACCAGGACCGCGTCGCGATGATAGCGTACCTGCGCTCCATGTCGCCCAATGCCGTGGCGCTACCCGCGCCGCTGCCGGAGGTCGGCGAAGAGGCCGCCGAAGCCGTGGAAACGCCAGCCCCGCCGCCGGGCTGAACCGCCCCCTTGGCCGGTGCTGGACGCGTCGGTGGCCGAACGTGACATTCAGCAAAAACGGTGCAGCCATTACCAATGAGCAAGCGGACCTTCAACCTGTTCCTTGACGTTTTGGTCGTGTTAGCAAACTTGTTGTTGTCATTTCACTACATCGTCCGCCCGCCGCATTCTGATTTCTGGATAATTCCACCCGATCGATGGGCTGTTCCAAATCTCTGCGCAGGCGCATTGTTCGCGATCGTTATTGGTTGGCGTCTAATCCAAAAAGGAACAAGACTGGCCGCAAAAAGGTGGGCTGCTCTGGCAGGAGGCGTACTGCTTCTTGAGGTCGGCTGCTTTTTTCTGCTTGCGTTGCCGGCAAATGAATCACTTGCCAGCGTTGGAGCCGATATGACGCCAGAGCTCTCGTTTGCACGCTCCTACTCACTCCTCAAGTCGTGGTACTATGTACAACTGTCGCTCGACCTCTTGGCAGGTTTCTTTCTCCTCAACACACACAGGGAGAGTGGATTTCCTCCTAAGTCACAAACTCACGCCGAAGTATGAAATAGGCGAAGAATCGCTCGTCGGTAGGACAGCTTTAAGCGGCGGGTTTGGGCGGAGCTCCGCTCCACATAAAGCGGCGCCCCGCGTGAGGCGCGGGACGCCGTTTTTTTTCAGCGTACGAAGTGCTGGCCTACGACGCAAGTTTCAGCCAATTCAGTCGTTGCAATCGCTATCGAGAAGGCCGACGTCGTTGGGGCCGTTGCACACGTCGTTGTCGTCGACGAAATAATCGACGGCGGCAGCGCCGGCGAGCACAGCGCATCCGCCCAGCGCCATCGGCGCGGAGAACCCGAAGAGGATAATCAGCGCGGTCTTTATAGGGGTGATCTTCATTTGGGGAATCCTTCGTTGATCCCAGTCAACCCGACGCCGCACACTTTGTTCCGTGGAGTTTGACGAAGGCGTCGATGCAGCAAAAACGGCGCCTCGCTTTCACGAGGCGCCGTGCTTGCAGTGCCGTGGTGTGCTTACGACGCCAGCTCAAGCCTTGGGCGCTGCGGCGTCGCCGTTTCGCCGTGCAGGATGGTTTCGCCCAATTGGCCGAGGAAGGCATCGCCGCGCTCGGTGCGCTCGACGAAGACGTTGCGCCCGTCCTTGGGATCGCGGCGGCGCTGCACGAAGCTGAGGCGCGTCAGCGTGTCGAGCGCGCGGGTGATGGCGGGCTTGCCGACATTGAGCGTCTGCGCCAAGCCGCGTACCGTATGCGGCGCGGGCTGCAGGCGCACCGTCATCAGCACCGCCATCTGCCGGGCTGTGAGGTCAGGCGCATCCGAGCGCACCGTTGAAACGGTAACGCGGCGCCACAGGTCCAAAGCTTCTTCGTGTTCGCGGCCGAGCTCCATGTCGCTCTCTCCTTGTTGAATCGCAATTTGGAGGATTGGCTGATTTGGTGGTCAGTGCAAGGCCGGAACCACAAGATGTTGTGGGAAATTGTTCCGGCGCCACAAAGGGCCGATATTTGCGATAGCGAAACGACCGGAATGGTTTATGCTCAATCCAGCTGGCTAGCGGTGTGGAGGGTCGCATGTTTGGCTTCGTGCGCGGCTTGGTTTGGGGCGTGTGCTTCATGGTGATCGGGTGGCTCGCGGGCTCGCTTTATCCCGCGCCGAGCGCCGTCACCGGGCCGATCGCGGAGCGGTTGCCGGCGATTGCCGCGCGGCTCGGGGTTGATGATCTGAGCATGGCGCGGCTAGGCCGTTTGCTCAGCGCGGACCAATTCGCGCGGCTGCGGCGGGAGGCCTCGGAACTCTCGGCGGCGGCAGGGGAGTCGATCACCATTGAACGGGTCGACGGGCCTGTCGAAGTGCAGGCCGATGTGCCAGCGGCGATCGCGGCGGCGAACGCGGCGGGCGCGTCCGTGTTTGAAAATGAGCTCAGCTTGTGCCCGCGCATGAGCGTGGCCAACGCGCCGCCGATGGATGCTTTACGGCGGGTGCGCAATTACGCACGGGTCGTCGATGTCAGCGGTGTCGCGATTGCGATCAACCCGACTTTGGGTGCGTGTCTTTCTTCCGCGTTCGGCGTGCGCGGCGGTCGCATGCACAAGGGCCTCGATCTGCACGCGGCCAGCGGTGGGCCGATCTTCGCGGGCGGCGACGGGATCGTGATTGAGCGCAAGTACCGGGACGATTACGGCAACATGCTGCTGATAGATCACGGCCACGGCGTCTACACCCGCTACGCGCATCTTTCGAGTTTCGCCAATGATGTGGTCGTCGGCGCGCATGTGGCGGCGGGCCAACAGATCGGCCTGATGGGCAACACCGCGAGCTACCAAATTCCCGTGCACCTGCACTACGAATTGTTGCTCGGCGACTACGCCAATGCGCGAGGCTCGTTCGGCCTCACCCCGCATTCGCCGTTCGAGTATGCGCGCGCCGGGTAGGCTTAAGCCGCCGCCGTCGTGCGCGCGTGTTCGCTTGCCGCCAAGTATTTCTCCGCCTCTAGCGCCGCCATGCAGCCTAGCCCTGCGGCGGTGACGGCTTGGCGGTAGGTATCGTCGGCGACATCGCCGGCGGCGAACACGCCTGGCACATTGGTTTGCGTCGTGCCGGGTTTAACGATGATGTAGCCGCTCTCTTTCATCGCCACTTGGCCCTTGAACAATTCGGTCGCCGGCGCGTGGCCGATGGCGACGAACACGCCGTCGACCTTGCGTTCGCTCGCGGCGCCCGTCTTTACATTTTTCAGCCGCACGCCGGTGACGCCGGGGGGATCGTCCGTGCCGACAATTTCTTCCAGCGCGGTATCCCAGAGCACCTCGATTTTCGGATTGGCGAACACGCGCTCTTGCAGCACCCGCTCGGCGCGGAAGGAGTCGCGGCGGTGGATCAAAGTCACCTTGCTGGCGAGGTGAGACAAGTAGAGCGCCTCCTCAACGGCGCTGTTGCCGCCGCCGATCACGGCGACCTCCTTGCCGCGAAAGAAGAAGCCGTCGCAGGTGGCGCAGGCCGACACGCCGAAGCCGGAAAACTTCCTTTCGCTGGGCAGGCCAAGCCATTTGGCTTGCGCGCCGGTGGCGATGATCAGGGCGTCGGCAGTGTAGATTTGGCCGCTGTCGCCGGTGAGCCGGAACGGGCGCGCGCCGAGTTCGGCTTTCACGATCACGTCCTCGACCATCTCCGTGCCGACATGCAAGGTCTGCGCTCGCATCTGCTCCATCAGCCAGGGCCCTTGGATCACATCGGCAAAGCCCGGATAATTTTCGACATCGGTGGTGATGGTGAGCTGTCCGCCCGGTTGAAGTCCCGCGATCAACATGGGCTTACGCATGGCGCGCGCCGCGTAGATGGCCGCGCTGTAGCCGGCGGGGCCGGAGCCTATAACGATGATGGGGGCATGGCGGGGTTCTGACATGGGGGCTCGCGGTTGGAATCGGATGCGGCGAATATGGCGAGCCGGGAGCTTTGGCGAAAGCCGCCCCCGGCTTACAAAACGCTGCGAGTGCGAGATAATGGGCGATGCCTCCTGACCCGGGCCAGATGAAGCGGAGCGTGCGCCGAGGGCCGCGCGCGCCCTTGCCGCTCACGCCAGGGCAAAGGCGCTGGGCGGCTGGGCTGTTGGCGGTGATGCTGACGCTGTTTACGCTCGACCAAGCCCTGCCGCCGCCCTTGCAGCGCGTGCGCGAAGTCTCGCCCGTGGTGGTGGACCGGAACGGCGAATGGCTGATGGCGTTCACGACGCGCGGTGGAACCTGGCGGCTCGAAGCGCGGCTGGATGAGATCGATCCGGAATTCCAGCGCCGTTTGATCGCGATCGAGGATGCGCGCTTCTGGGTTCACCCCGGCGTTGATCCGATCGCGCTAGCGCGCGCGAGCGTTTCGTATGCGCGCGCGGGCCGCGTCACCCAGGGCGGCTCCACTATCACCATGCAGCTGGCGCGTTTGCTGGAGCCGCGCCCGCGCACGATTGCGTCGAAATTGATCGAGATCGTCCGCGCGTTACAAATCGAACGGCGGCTGTCGAAGCGCGAGATCCTCGCGGCGTATCTTACGTTGGCGCCTTATGGCGGCAATTTGGAAGGCGTGCGCGCTGCCAGCCGCGCTTATTTTGGGCGCGATCCGCAATGGCTCGACGATGCCGAAATGGCGCTGCTGATCGCGCTGCCGCAGGCGCCCGAGGCGCGCCGCCCGGATCGCCATCCCAACGCTGCCCGCGCGGCGCGTGACCGCGTGCTCGACATGCTTGTGCGCATTGGCGCCATCGATGCGCGCCGCGCGGCGGAAGGCAAGCAAAGCGCCATCCCCGCGCGCGCGCCTTTTCCGTACTCCGCGCCGCACGCGGCGCAAGCTTTGGTCGATGCGCATCCGGGGCGTGGCGTGGTGGGCTCGGCGCTCGACGCCCGCTTGCAGCGCGATCTCGAAGCGTTGGCGCGCCGCCGCGCAAGCGGGCTTGAGCGCGATGCGCAAGTGGCGATGCTGGCGGTTGAACTTGAAGGCCGCGCGGTGCGCGCGCGCGTGGGCGGGGCGGGGCGTGAGCGCGCCGGCGGCTACATCGACATGACCCGCGCCGTACGTTCCCCAGGGTCGGCGCTCAAGCCGTTTCTCTACGCGATCGCTTTTGACGAGGGCATCGCCGCGCCCGAAACCTTGGTGCGCGATGCGCCGCGCCGCTTTGGCGGCTATCTGCCGGAAAATTTCGACCGCCGCTTTCATGGTGAGGTCACGCTTGAGGATGCGCTTCGCCATTCGCTCAATCTGCCGGCGGTGGCGACGTTGGAACGCATCGGCGCAGGCCGCTTCCGAGCCGCGTTGACCCGCGCCGGCGCCGATGTGCGCATGCCGCGGCGCGCTGATTCCGAGCCGGGGCTGGCGCTCGCGCTGGGTGGAATTGGCCTGACGCTGGAGGATTTGGTGCAGCTCTATGCGGCGCTGGGCGATGGCGGGCGCGCGCGTCCGTTGGTGAACGAGAGCGCCAGCGCATTTGGCTTCTCGCGCCGCTTCGTGCGCGCCGAAACCGCCGCGCGCGTGCTGCAAATTCTCGCGACTTCGCCGCATCCGGCGGGGCGCGTCCCCGCGCAGGTCGCGCAAAACGCGCCGCAGGTGGCGTTCAAGACCGGCACTTCGTATGGCTTTCGCGACGCCTGGGCCGCGGGTGTGTCGAACGGTTACGCGATTGGCGTGTGGGTGGGCCGGCCGGACGGCGCGCCGCGCCCTGGCGCCACTGGGCGCAGCGAAGCGCTGCCAATTTTGTTTGATGCGTTTGACGCCTTGGGCGCAGCGCCCGCTCCGGCGCGTGCGCCAGAGCAACAAGATCAACGCGCCGCGCCCGCCTTGACCCGGTTCGAGGGCCAGGCGCGCGAAGGGCTCTCGATCCTGTTTCCGCCGTCGGGCGCGGAAGTGCTGGTGTTGGAATACGGCGCAAGCTCGCGCGGTCTTTCGCTCTCGGCGCGCGGCGGGCGCGCGCCGCTGGTTTGGTACGCGGAAGGCGCGCGCGTGGACACGGAACCGACTAGCGGGCGCGCCGTGTGGCGTCCGCCAGCGCCTGGCTTTTACGACGTCATGGTGGTTGACGCCGATGGCCAAAGCGCCAGCGTACGCGTGCGCATCCGCGGTTCTGGTTAGGTTACGATCAGTGCGGCCTGGTAAAGCGCGGCGTACGCGACCGGCGCGAACAAAATGATCGCCGCAACGATAGCGAAGAACTTTCTCATGGGACCGGGCTCCTCTAAGTGCGTTGGCGTCCTTGCTTAATGAGATGCCGCAGCGGGTTGGCTTGGATGCATTTCAAAAGTTTCATGCGTGGCCGCTTGGCGCACGCGTGCGAAAGAAAAGCGCGGACCCTTTCGGATCCGCGCTTTGTGATCATCGCCGGCAGGGCGGGCTAGTGGTCCGATTCCGACATTTGCCTCCCGCCAGCCCTAACCTCGGAGCAAATGTCGGAATCTTCAGGACCACTAGCAAGTATTAGATTCTAGTGGAGCTTGTGAATTTGACATTTGAACGCGAGCTTGGCGGCAATCGGGACTCAAATGTCAAATTCGCTCCACTAAGCGACGATCAAAGCGGCTTGCGAGAGTGTTGCGAACGCGACTGGCGCGAACAAGATGATGGCGGCGGCGAGAGCGGCGAGTTTGGTCATTTCGATTTCCCCTTTGTGAAGACGCGATGTGGTGGCGTTTGACTATGCCGGCGGCGCTCGGAATGGATGCGGGCGGAGGGGAGTTATTTTGCGAACGCAGTGGGCAAAAGGAAAAGGCGCGGACCTAGGGGGATCCGCGCCTTCCAAAATTGACCGTCGCGGCGGGTGGGGGGATCAGGCGACGATCAAAGCGGCTTGTGAGAGGGTGGCGAGCGCGACCGGCACGAACAGCACGAAGGCGGCGGCGAGGCTGAGAAACTTGGACATTTGCGGGCTCCTGAACTTTGTTTTCTGGTTCTGAACTCTTGATGCAGCCAAGTTAGCGTTTGGATGCACGCCCCGCTGTGACGGGTGTCACGCGGCCCGGAGGCGCCGCCCGGAAACGGCGCCTTCGGGGCTTAGCGGCGCGGAGGCGCGGGCGGGGCTGGGGGTGCTGGCGGCGCTGGCGGCGCTGGCGCGGCGGCAGGGTGACGTGGAGGATCGAAACGTACACGTCCGTCGCCATTGGCGTCGCTCGCATCGAAGAACCGCAGGTGCTGGGCGCGGAACTCATCGCGCGACATCGCACCGTCGCCGTTCAAGTCAGCTTCCTCCGAGTTGGCGAGCATCATCATGAACATCGGCGGGTGCGGCGGCATTGGCGCCATCGCGCCTTCGCCGCGGTCGCCGTGAATGATAGTGACTTCGCGCTCGACATGGCGGCCCTCGTGCGGCGCCGGCGGCGCTTCGCCTTCACTGCGGCGTATGACGCGTCGTTCGATGTGGTGCGCGCCGTCGGCCTCGCCGCCGCTGCGGCAGATGACGGTGACGCGTCGCTCGCCGCTGGCCCCTCCAGGCTCGGTTGTGGTCGTGCAGTCTTCCCCCTCGGGGGCGCCATCAATGCGGACATCAACGTCTTCGCCCATGCGCGGATGATCTTCAGGCGTCAGCCGCCCGTCGCTGTTGGTGTCGAGTTCGGCGAAGACGCGCTCGGTTCCGGAAGAGACTTCCACGCGGGTGAGCCAGCCGTCATTGTCGGCATCCATGTCGAAGCCATGGCCGCCGCCGTGCTGAACGAAGACGCGGGCATGATCGGGCTGCGCGTAGGCGGCCATCGTCATCGCCGCGAATGCTATGCCAAGGGTCAAGGTCACTCTCATGTTGGATTTCCCTCATCGGCCCATGGCGGGCCGCGGGCGGGACCATGGCTCAGCTTCGTTTCCCCAATAGTTCAACGCTGAAACATTGGCGCAATGGAGGGGGGATAGGGATTGGCTGTTTCCCAACCGGAGTGCGCCCCCTGTGAGCCAGGCGACCGACGCGGTAAGAAGAGCGCCTATGTCCGAACCGGCCTCGCCCCCGCGCGTTCTTGTTGTCGATGATGACGCCGACATCCGCGACGGCCTCGTCGAGGTTTTCGCGCGCGCGGGTTTCGCGGCTTCCGCGGCCTGCGATGTCGCCGCGATGGAGCGCGCCTTGGCGTCAAACGGCGCGGACCTCATCGTGCTCGATCTGATGATGCCGGGCGAAGACGGGCTCTCGGCCTGCAAGCGCCTCTCGGGCAAGGGTCGCCCGCCGATCATCATGCTCTCGGCGCTCGGCGATGACGCTGACCGCATTGTCGGGCTTGAGATTGGCGCCGACGATTATCTGGCCAAACCCTGTAATCCCCGAGAACTGGTGGCGCGCGCGCGCGCGGTGTTGCGGCGTGCGCGTGAAAATGAGGGCGCGCCGACAGCGGAGGGTGTGCGCTTCGCCGGATTTCGCCTGGATGTCGCGCGGCGAGAATTGGTCGATCCGGATGGCGTGGTCATGCCCCTCTCGGCGGGTGAGTTTCGGTTGCTCCGCGCCTTCGTCGAGCGCCCGCAGCGTGTCCTCTCGCGTGAGTATTTGCTCGACGTCGCTTTCGATAATGATAGCGACGTGTTCGACCGCGCTGTCGATGTGCAAGTCAGCCGCTTGCGCCGCAAGCTCGAACGCCCCGGCGGTATCGACATTATCCGCACCGTGCGCGGCGAGGGTTACCTCTTCGCGGTCAAGCCAATCGCTTGATGATGAAGACGCAAAACGGCCTCCCGATCGCAGCTCATATGGGATTTTTGGTGGCGCTGGCGTTCGCTTCGGCGTTCGTGGCGATCCTGGCGGTGGTGATTTGGCTGCCGCCGCGTCCGCCAGACGTGATGCGCGCGGATGTTGTCGCGGAGCAATTTCAGGCGGGCTTCGATCACATGCTCGCGCGTGGATCTCTGCCGCGCAACGAGGCGATGGCGTGGCGCCTGCGCGCGGTTGGGCCGCCCCGAACAGACGCGCCTCACATGCAAGCCGCGCGTATGCACTTGGCGCGGCGACTGCGCTTGGCGCCGGATCAGGTGCGGTTCGAGGCGTCGCGAATCGTGCGTAACGAAACATTCGTGTTTCGCGTGCGCGACGCTGAAGACCATGTTCGCATGCACGGCGGCGATGGGCTCATCGCGCCGCCGGGTATCCCCGGCGCGCCGCGCGCGCCCAGCGGACGCCGAACGCGCACTTTTGAATTCCATATCCCGCCGTCGGCGCCAGCGCCCACCGAGGGAGCGGCGCCGGCGGCGGCCCCCACCCCGCCCATGCCGCCAGAGCCGCCGATGTTTGCGCCCGCGCCGCCCGGCGTTTTGTTGTTGTCGGGCTTCGAGATTGGCGCGCAATTGCCCGATGGCCGTTGGCTGGTCATGCGTCAGGGACGCAACCGCGATGAGCTAAGTTGGATTGGCCGGGCCGCGCTCATCATTGGCGGCACGTTTACGACGCTGTCTTTGTTGGCGTTGTTTTTCGCGCGCCGGCTTACACGCCCGATTCGCAATTTTGCCGATGCGGTGCAAGCGGTGGGCGTGAACCCCCAGAGCGAGCCGGTACGAGAGGAGGGCCCGCGTGAGTTGCGCGGCGCCGCGCGTGCGGTCAACGCCATGCAGGCGCGGCTGCGCGCGCTGATCGCCGATCGCACCAAAACACTGGCCGCCGTCGCCCACGATATGCGTACGCCTCTGATGCGCCTTCGCCTCGTCGCCGAGAACGCGTCCCCCGAACAGCGCGAGCGCATGGCCAAGGAGATCGGTGAGGTGGAAGCGTTGGTCGCGGGCTTCATCGCCTTCGCGCGCGATGACCCTGCCGAGGAGCCGCGTGTGAGGATTGACCTGGGCGCATTGCTGCAAAGCATCGTCGATGATTGCACCGAAGCTGGGCAGGTCGCAACTTATGCCGGCGAAGAGCGGGTGGTTGTGACGGGGCAATCGCTGGGGCTGAAGAGATTATTCGCGAACCTCGTCGGCAACGCGCTTAAATATGGCGAGCGCGCGCGCATCGTGCTTCGGCGTGAAGCGGGAACCATCATCGTTGACGTGGAGGACGATGGCCCCGGCGTTCCCGCCGATCAGCGCGAGCACGTGTTCGAGCCGTTCGTGCGCTTGAACGAAGCCGCCGGCGGCGCCGGGTTAGGCCTGCCTGCTGCGCGCAGCATCGCACGCGCACACGGCGGCGACATCGTCATCCTCAATGCCGAGAAGGGCGCGCTGCTGCGTGTGACCCTGCCGGGGTGACTTATCCCGCGTGGCTCAGGCGGTCTTTTGCACGAAGATGCTGCCGGCGGAATAGCCGGTGTCGTGAGTTGCGCTTTACAGCTTGGGATTTTCAGCTAACGAAGGGGGCGAAGGGTAAACGCGCAACGTCACCACCCGCGTTGCGGGTGGGCGTGAGGGGGCTGACATGGCGAATTATTCGTTCACCGGCGGCAATGGGGTCGGCGGTTTCGACATGTTCCAGTGGGGCGCCGCCGACATCATCGGCGTCGTGGCGAACACGTTCTCAACGAGTCGGTCCCCGACCCAGGTTGTCTACGATACCGGACTTGGTGAAATTCTAATCTTAACCGGAAGTTTCACCGGTTTCGACGTCAATGGCGACCCAACCGGCGGCACGGTCACCGGCTTCCAATACACAACGTCGCGCTTCTCCGTCACCGCTGGCGGGCCGATGACGATAAGTGGGAGCGGGTTGTCGCTGGCGGTGCCGACGCTGATCGATTGGATTTCCACCGGCAACGCCGCGGCGCTGCAATCGGCGCTGTTCAACGCGGGCGACACCTTCACCGGCTCCAATGGCGGCGATACGCTCCTTGGCCAAGGCGGCGCCGACACCATCAATGCCGGCCTCGGCAATGACACGCTCGACGGCGGCGCGGGCGCCGACACGCTCAATGGCGGCGGCGGCGACGACAACATAGTTGCCGCTTCCAATGATGCAGCCATCGATGGCGGCGCGGGGACTGATCTGCTGCTGCTTGACGCCTCCACATCGATAGCAAACCTAGCCGCCACATTTTCCGCCGCCGGCATAAGCCTGACCGGCCTGGCGACCAATTTCATCAACATGGAGCGGCTCGAACTCACCAGCGGCTCCGGCGCCGACACTTTCACCGTCACCGGCCCAGTGACCGGGCATTTCGGATTTCACGCCGGGGCCGGCGTGGACCGGCTTACGGTCGATTTATCGACTGTTGCGGCGCAGATCGTGCTCTCCGGCGCTGGGCTGAACCTGAGCGACTTCAGCCTGACCTCCACTCTCTCAGGCATCGAGGAATTCCACGTCGCAAGCGGCTCGGGCAACGATAGCCTCAGCGGCGGGACTGGCGCTGACGTGCTCAGCGGCGGCGGCGGCGCCGATACGTTGAGCGGCGGCGCTGGCGCCGATACGCTAAACGGGGGCGACGGCGACGACGTGATCGATGCCGTCTCCGATGACACGAGCATCGATGGCGGGACCGGAACCGATCTGCTGCAGCTTGACGCTTCCACATCGATAGCAAATCTCGCCGCCACATTCTCGGCGGCAGGCATAACCCTCACCGGCCTGGCGACCAATTTCATCAACTTGGAGCGGCTCGAACTCACCAGCGGCTCCGGCGCCGACACCTTCACCGTCACCGGCCCAGTGACCGGGCATTTCGGATTTCACGCCGGCGCCGGCTTGGATCGGCTAACCGCCGATTTGTCTACATTGGCTGTACAACTCACGCTCACTGGCGCTGGCCTGAACGCTAGCGACGCCAGCCTGACATCGAGTTTGAGCGGCGTGGACGAGTTTCACGTTACCGCGGGCTCGGGCAATGATTCGCTTACCGGCGGCGCGGGCGATGATGTGCTCGCCAGCGGCGCGGGCAACGACATTTTGGTGGGCGGCGCGGGGACTAACACATTGTCCGGCGGCGTCGGAGACGACACTATAACTGTCAGCGGCGCCGACAACGCCGACGGAGGCGCCGGCCTCGACCAGCTGATCCTGGATGCGTCTGGGGTGAACGCGAACATTTCGCTGACAGACGCCGCGATGTCGTCGGACACCGGCGCAAGCGTGCCCGGCGGGACGCTGCTGCGAAATTTCGAACGCTTTAACATCACCAGCGGTTCCGGCGCCGACACGCTGGCGTTTGGCGACGTCGCCGGCGCCCACCAGTTCAATGGCGGCGCCGGCGTGGATCGCCTAGTGGTCGACATGGCGGGCACGACCAATTTCGTCGGCGCGTCGGGCGCCGGGATATCTGTCGCGACCTTTCGCTTCGGGGGCGTGGGTGTCGGCAGTATAAATATCGCAAACGTGGAAAGCTTCACCATTACCACTGGGTCAAACGGCGACCAACTCGTCGGCCTTTCCGGCAACGACATTTTCTCAAGCGGCGCCGGGTTCGACTTCCTCAATGGCGGCGGCGGCGACGACACGCTGTCGGGCGGCGCTGATCCTGACTCGCTCCTCGGCGGCGCTGGCGCGGACGTTTTGAACGGCGACGGCGCCAGCGATTCACTTGACGGAGAAGGTGGCGACGACGTGATGAACGGCGGCGGGGGCGACGATGTTATTTTCGCCTTCGACGGCATTGATGTCGTCGATGGCGGCGCCGGCGTTGACACCGCTAGGATTGATAGGAGTCAATCGGCGAGCGCGTTTGCATTATCATTCTCGGCGCTTGGCACGAATACAGGGGCGACGCTGGTCGACGGCACGCTGATCAAGAACATTGAAGTAATTTTCCTGAACACCGGCTCGGGATCCGACACCATCACCATCGATGCGATATTGACCGGGCAAAGCCTGATCCATGCCGGAGGCGGTTTCGACACCTTGATCGTCGATTTGGCGGCGACAAGTGCCGATGTGAGGCTGCAAGATATTGTCATCACGTCGCTTGGTTTCAACACGGAAATTTTTGGCTTCGAACAACGTTTGGTCACAACCGGCTCGGGCAATGATTTCCTGACCGGCGGCGCCGGCGACGACACGCTGTCCTCCGGCGCCGGCGACGACACGCTGTGGGGCTCTGGCGGCGCCGACGCCATGACCGGTGGCGCTGGCAACGATACCTATGACGTTGACAATTTCGGCGACACCATGTTTGAGGCCGCCGGTGAAGGCATCGACACACTCCAGGTTCGGCTTGGTTCCTGGACCTTGGGCGCGAATTTCGAAAATCTCAGCCTACTTACTTTTGACGTGCCGGCCAGCGGCACCGGCAATGAACTCGCCAACATTATTCGGGGCAATTTTGGCAACAACAGTCTCGCTGGCCTTGACGGCAATGATACGCTGTGGGGCTTCGGCGGCGACGATGTGCTCTTAGGCGGCGCTGGAAACGACACCCTGCTCGGCGGCGCCGGTGCGGACGTGTTCGGCGGCGGCGCGGGCACCGATATCGCTGATTATTCCGCGCCGGAGGTTTTCGAAGGCGTGACGGTGGACATGGCCAGCGCCGGCCTGAGCGGCGATGCGTTGGGCGATACCTATTTCTCAATTGAGATCGTCCGGGGCACAAACTTTAACGACACGCTCATGGGCCGCGATTTTATCGCTGACACTTTGAACGGCCGCGGCGGCGATGACGTGTTGATGGGCCGTTATGGCGCCGACGTGCTCAATGGCGGCGATGGTCAGGACACCCTTTCATACGCCAATTCCCTGACTGGAGTGGATGTACGGCTGTTCGCCGGGAGTGCCGCCGGCGGGGAGGCCAATGGCGACACGTATTCGGGAATCGAACACCTGATCGGCTCGGCTACCCGCACCGATACTCTCGTCGGCGACGCCAACGCGAACTACATCTGGGGCGGCGGCGGCAACGAAACCATCGCCGGTCGCGAGAACGCCGATCAGTTGTACGGCGAAGCCGGCAACGACACGCTGCTCGGCGGCGCTGACGATGATTACCTGGTCGGCGGCGCGGGCGCTGACACGCTGGGCGGCGGCGCCGGCAATGATGTGGCGGCGTATTCAGATTCGGCGGCGGGCGTGACCGTCAATCTGCAAACCGGCGCTGGCGTCGGCGGTGACGCGCAAGGCGATGTTTTTGTATCGATCGAACAGGTCTATGGCAGCGCCTTCAACGACGTCATCATCGGCAAGGCCAACACAACCGACAATAATTTCGACGGCCGCGAGGGCGACGACACCCTGACGGGCGGCTTGGGCAATGACACGTTCGTCTACCGCTCCAACCATGGCTCGGACACGATCACCGATTTCGCCGCCGGCGCCGGCTCCGGCGATGTGGTGCTATTTCAGGGTTTTGAAGCCCAATTCGACAGCTTCGCCGAGGTCATCGCCGCCGCCACCCAAGTGGGCGCTGATGTCGTGATCGATGTCGGCGCCGGGCAAACCTTGACGCTGCAAAATGTCACAATCGGCAGCCTTACCAACGGCGACTTCATCTTCGTGTAGCGCCTCGCTGCCGAACGCATGAACACGTCAGCACGCTCGTGGACGCTCCTCCCGCGTGCGGAATTGAGCGCCCATTCGACAATCTCTTTGTTATCCGCAGTGTGGACAAAGCCGCAATGCCGCCAGGAGCGCCGCCGCGCGGCGCAGGCTCGGCAACGACGTATGCGTGTTCCGCTTGAACGAAGGCGCCGACACGATCACCGATTTTGTCGTCGGCGGGACAGCCGACGCGGTTGAGCTGCACGGCTTCGGCGCGGACTACACCTTCACTGCACCAGCACCACTGCCGGTGACCACCTTTTCATGGAAAAGGGGATTATGCGCGCCGCTCAAGTATGGCGTGCGCGGCCCAGGCGCCGGTGGCGAAGCAGGCTTGTAGGAGATAGCCGCCGGTGGGGGCTTCCCAATCGAGCATTTCGCCGGCGACGTAGACGCCTGGCAGCGCCCGCACCATGAGGCGCTCGTCAAGCTCCGACCACGCTACGCCACCGGCGCTCGAGATCGCGCGTTCGATGCCGCGTGCGGCGGTGAGCGTCACCGGCGTGGCTTTGATCAACGCCGCGAGCGCGCCTGGATCGGTCGGCGCGGCGCCGTTTTCGCGCAATAGGTTGATCGCGATCGGCGCGAGGCCGAGTGCTTTGCGTAGTGTGGAGGACAGGGTGTCGCCATGTTTGGCGCGCGTAAGCCGGGCGGCGATGTCGGCCTGGGGGAGATCCGGGCGCAGGTCGATTTCGAGGATCCTCGGCGATGCGCGCGCTAGGGCGTCACGCAACGGCGCTGATAGCGTGTAAAGCGCGCCGCCTTCGAGGCCATATTTCGTTATGATGACTTCGCCGCGCGCGCGTTGATCGCTGAAGCGAAGCGCGATATTTTTGAGTGGTTGCCCGACGAAGCGTCCACGGAAATGTTCGCTCCAAGCGGCTTCAAACCCGACATTGGCGGGTCTGAGCGCGTTGACGGTGACGCCGCGCGCTTGGAGACTCTCCCGCCACGCGCCGTCCGAGCCAAGCCTTGGCCAAGATGCGCCGCCGAGCGCGAGCAGTGTCGCGCTGACCTCAATTGTTTCGACGCGCCCGTCGGCATGTTCGAACAGGGGCCTTCGTGCTTCGTCCCAGCCAAGCCAGCGCGTGCGTGCGCGCACGCTGACGCCTTGGGCGCCAAGACGCGCCATCCATTTGCGCAGCAACGGCGACGCTTTCATCGCGACCGGGAACACGCGGCCGCTTGAGCCTACAAAGGTCGGCTCGCCCAGCGCCTCGGCCCACGCGATCAAATCGCGCGATGTGAAGGCTTCGAGCATAGGTGCAAGGTTAGCCGCCGCCGCGCCGTATCGTGTCATGAACGCGCCGACATCCTCGGAGTGCGTGAGGTTGAGGCCGCCGCGCCCCGCCATGAGAAATTTGCGGCCAACGCTGGCCATACGCTCGAACACGATCACCGGCGCGCCGGCGCGGCTCAGCACGTCTGCCGCCATGAGCCCCGCGGGGCCCGCGCCGATGATCGCGATTGGGGCGCCTTGGTTTAGCGCCAACGCGCGAACCAATCCGTGGCGCGCGCCAACGCAAGATCGCGCGCGGCGGCGTCGAAGTCGCGGCTGGCGTCGCGGCAGAAGCCGTGGCCTGCGTCGTAGAGGTAGAGCGGCGCATCGGGCGCCGCTTGGCGCGCGCGCTCAATGTTGTCGGGTGGGATGTTTGCGTCGCGCGCGCCGTAGTGCAGCATCACCGGCGCTTTCGGAGAAAACTCCGCGAGGTCCGCGATCAAACGACCATAGAAACACGACACTGCTCGCACGCCCGCACAGCGCGCGGCCGCCAACCATGCGACTGCGCCACCATAGCAAAATCCGGCGACGTAGCACGGTTGCGGCAGCGCATCGATCGCGGCTTGGACATCGCCCAGGACTTGCGGCCAGGGCGAGGCCGCCACCGCCGCGCGGCCTTTTTCAACGCCAGCCGCGTCAAGCTCGGCGTGAAATCCCGGCGCGACGCGCTCGAACAAACCGGGCGCCAGGACGGCGTAACCTCCGTTCGCGAAGCGGTTGCACATGTCTGCGATGTGGTCCGTGAGGCCGAAGATTTCCTGGATCACCACCACGCCGCCTAGGGGGACGCTTTCCGGGTGCGCGCTGAGCGCGGGAAGGACAAAGCCGTCGAGGCTGCTGCTAAGTGTTGTTGGCCCGGTCATGCCTTTCCGTCGCACGGTGGCGGCGTTTCGTCGAGATTAGCGCGCCGCTCGCGAGAAGTTGAGAGCGATGTCACTGGCGGGCACGGTGTGTTCAGCCCATGCTCGCCGACGATGATATTGATGAGCCGATCTTGGGTGCTCGCGGCGTGTGCGGCTTGGCTCGTCCTTGCAGATGGGGCCGCGGCGGAGTGCGTATATGCGCCTGATCTTGCTCCATACCAGACCGCCACGCCGGCGGATTTCGCCCTGGGCCCCACGCGATCGGACCGCCTGGGCCGCGTCGTTGCGCCAATCAGCGTCAACGGCCAGGGGCCGTTTCGCTTCATTGTCGATACGGGCGCCAATCGCTCGGTGCTGTCGCAGGATTTGGCCGATCGTTTAGGGCTAACGCCGTCCGGGACTGCTCAAGTGCATTCGGTGCACGGCGTCACCACCGCGCCTTTGGTCGATGCCGTATCGCTGCACTATGGGGGGCTTGCCCTGAATGCCTCGCAATTGCCGACGCTTGGCGGCGCGGTGCTCGCTGGCGAACAGGGGCTGTTGGGCGTTGATGGCATGCAGGGTCGCCGCTTGCGGCTCGATTTCGAACGCAATTGCATCGAGATCGTGCTTTCGCGCGATGCCCGTCCGCTGCATGGCTGGACCATGATCCGAGGGGAATTGCGCTTCGGCCATCTGGTCGTCGTGCGCGGTTATGTGGGCGGCGTGCGCGTGAACATGTTCTTGGACTCGGGCTCGGATTCGTCGCTCGCCAATCTGGCGCTGCGTGACGCGCTCAATGCGCGGGTACGGCGCAACCGTGGGCGCTTGGAAAGCGTCATATCGAGCACGGCGGGGGAGCCAGTCGTCCTGGACGACGCGATCTTGATTAGAAGCATGCGGATGGGCGATCTCGAAGTGGAAAACGTCACCGCGTATGTCGGTGATTTCCACATCTTTTCCCTCTGGGATCTCGCCGGCGAGCCAAGCTTGTTGTTGGGTATGGATGTGCTTTCACAAGTACGCGGCCTCGCCATCGACTACCAGCGGGGCAGAGTCTATCTGCAGCTTCGCGATCCCGCGCGAAGCGCCACGCGGATCAGGAACTGAGGCAAGGCGCCTTCCGACACCATCAGCCACTAAACCGGAAATGCATCACGTCGCCTTCGCGGACGATGTAGTCCTTGCCTTCCAGGCGCATTTTGCCGGCTTCCTTGGCGCCGACTTCGCCGCCGCAGGCGACGAAATCGGCGAAGGCGATGGTCTCGGCGCGGATGAAGCCCTTTTCGAAATCGGTGTGGATGACGCCGGCGGCTTGCGGCGCGGTCCAGCCCTTGTGAATGGTCCAGGCGCGCGCTTCCTTGGGGCCGACTGTAAAATAGGTCTGCAGGCCGAGTAGATCATAGCCGGCATGGATGAGGCGGTTGAGGCCGGATTCCACGAGCCCGGCGGCGGCGAGGAACTCGGCTTGCTCCTCGTCATTGAGCGCGGCGAACTCGGCTTCCATTTGCGCGCAAATCGTAACGCAAGCGGCGTGTTCTTGCTTGGCGCGCGCTTCGATCTGGCGCGATTGGTCGTTGCCGCTGGCGGCGTGGGCTTCATCGACATTGCACACGTAGAGCACAGGCAATGCAGTGAGGAGCTGCAGCATCTCGAAGGCTTTTTCTTCGTCCGCCGCGCGTTTGGTGAGCCGTGCGGGCTTGCCTTCCTCCAGTAGCGATTTTGCCCGCTGCACCAGCTCAAGCGTGAGCTTGGCCTCCTTGTCGCCGCCTTTTGCTTTTTTCTCGAGATTGCCGACACGCTTTTCCAGGCTCTCCAGATCGGCGAGCATCAACTCGGTTTCCACCGTCTCCAAATCGCGCAGCGGATCGATGCTGCCTTCGACGTGGGTGATGTCGTCGTTTTCAAAGCAACGCAGTACGTAGGCGATGGCGTCGCATTCGCGGATATTGGCGAGGAATTGGTTGCCGAGGCCTTCGCCCTTGGAGGCGCCGCGCACCAGGCCGGCGATATCGACGAAATTCATCCGCGTGGGGAAGATTTCCTTGGAGCCGGCGATTTGCGCGAGTGCGGCAAGGCGCGGCTCGGGCATCGCCACTTCGCCGACGTTCGGCTCGATGGTGCAAAACGGGTAATTCGCCGCCTGCGCCGCGGCGGTGCGCGTCAGCGCATTGAAAAGCGTGGACTTGCCGACGTTCGGCAAGCCGACAATGCCGCATTTGAAACCCATGATGCCCTCTAGCGATCGAAATCTTGAAGCGTGATCCACGCCCACCCATCCCCAGCTAGGAGCGCAGCGAGATTTCCGGGGCCCATAGACACAAGCGCTTGAGTTCATGGGCCCCGGGCCCACCGCTTCGCGGCCTCCCGGGGGATGGGTGGATAGCATCCCGCTTCCGTAAAAGGCAGGCGCCTGGAGCGCCGCAGCCTTGGCGAGCGCCAGCCGGAATTGGCCTAATTATTTCTCCTGGCGCATCAGGCGCCAAAGCAGCATGCCACCGAAACCAACGAGGCCGCCAAACAGCGCCCACCCGAGCCCGGGCCAGTCATAATATTGCTGAGAATCCAACCAGGCGAGGAAGTCGTCATTTCTGCCGGTCAGCACAAATCCAATCGCCGTTCCGACTGTGACGCCAAGCAGAGTTGCGAGCGCCCCGCCTCTTTGGTGATTTTCCTGCCATCGAAACGGGTTCAGAGCGTCTCCACCCCTGGCCAGCCCGGCGGCGTCGCGTTTGCGGAATGCAACCAGGCACGCAACGCCCAGAGCGGTGATGATGGCCAAGGGAAGCGCGAGGCCGGGGTTTTCCATCACCCAGAACCGGCCGTCCGAGATTAGGATGACAGTCCACGGCAGCGCCCAAATCCACCAAGGGTTACCGCGGCCAGCTAGCCACTCGCCGATTCGACGGCGCAACCAGACAAGTCCGAAATACAATCCGCCGATGGGCACCAACCCCATGATGGCTTCTCGAATCGGGATTGCCGGGCCCATGGAATAGCCCCAGAGCCAGAAGAAGAAAGAAAGCGCGAAGTGAATCGCCGCAAGCCCGTAGCGGGGCCAAACTAAGAGCGAACTGAGTTGGGCGCCAAAGAAGATCGCCGGCACTAGAGCAGCTCGGACCAGGGCCAGGGTGCCGGTTAGTACCAGGCTGTCTGCAACAGCGAACGCAGCGCCAAGAATTGGCGCGAGGGCCGCCATGAGCCCAGCTTTCCGAAGGAATTGCGCCGGACTCGCCGCCGGGCGAGAAGCCAGCAGGTCCGCAGCTTTGTCGGGGCTTAGCAACGGCTTGCGAATGACCACCAGCGGCCCGCCGACCGCCAGAAAGCTCAGCACACTGAGCAGCGCGGCGCGAAGCGCCAAAGGGAAAGGCAGATGCTGGAGGTCGCTCGCGCGCCCCAAGAGCGCGATGGCGCCGCAAACGACTCCGATGCATAGGGCGAGCCACAGTAGCCTCGTGAAAGTCGGCCGCCTCCAAAGCAGCCACCACCCAATTACTAAGATGGCCAGCGCAGGCCACAGCATGTCGGCGTCGCTGCTCATCAGCGGCTCAGGCGGAGGTGCGCTTCTGACGCGGCGCACATCTTCCTCGAACATAGCCCAAGCGCGGCGCTGGCTGGCGTCCGAAAGCTCGCTCATCGCGGCACGCGCAGTATCGCCGGCGCGCCGCGCTCATCAAGCGCGGGCAAATCGCCATGATAGAGCGCGTAAACGCCCTGACCCTGAGGGCGAAGGTCGTAATCCATGGCGGATTTGAACGCCTCGCCAATGCGGCGCCTGCCGCCTCTTATCGCTGCAAGCTTCATCCGTGTAGCCCCGGTCGCTGGTACGATCGCGCCTTCAATAGCATATGGCGCACCCGGTAACGCCGGCCGGGTGCTTTTCGGCTCGGGCGGGCGGTGTCAATTGCCGATACACGGTGTCGCGGAATCGAATGCGGCGCCCCAGCGCGTCCGTGCTGCGCAGGCCGCTCTCAAGCGCCACCAGGTGCTCAAGCATTTCCGCGAGCGTGAAGCCGTGATCGGCTGCGCTGACTCGCAACCAATTCTCCAAATCTTTGGCCAACTCTATTTCTATCTTCGACATGATCCACCTGAAGGTGCCGCGATATAAGAATTTTATGGCGCGGTCACGGCGCCGAATGTTAGCCCCGCCCCAGCGCCTTGGCCGCCATGTCGCGCCAGATCCGCGCTTCCCCGCGCAGGGGGCCGGCGATCTTGGACAAGCGCCGTTCGAGTTCCGCCAAGCCGATCTCCGCATCCTCGCGGCGTCCGACTTGGGCCATGAACGCAACATAGCGCCCGCCGGCTTCCAAGCCCGGCACGCGGTCAGCGGCGAAGCGATAGGCGTTGTCGGCAGCGTCGTTACGTCCGAGACCTTCATACGCGCGCGCGAACGCCAGCACGACGGGCGCGGTTTCGCCTTCCCGCCCTAGCGCCTTCATTTGCTCAAGCCGGGCGAGCGCCTCTTGCCAGCGGCCCAATTCCAGCAGCGCATTGGCGTGCCCCATCAGAATGGTGCTGTCCTCCGCCCAGTGGCCGGTGACGCATTGGGCCCATTGCGCTTCGCAATCGCTCCAGCGTCCGAGTGCGGCGGCGGCTTGCGCCACTTTCATGCGATTGCCGACTGTCGGCGTTTCATCCAAAGCGCGCATGGCGGTGCGAAAACCGCGCTCTGGATCGATCACTTGGCGCGCCGCCTTGCCGACCCCGCGCGCCGTGCGCCCGCCCAAAAGGTCCGGCAGCATGATGGCGATGAAATAAATTGCGGCGCCGAGCGGGCCGGCAATCACAAGGATCCACAGCCAGTAAAGTTCCCGCCCGGTGCGGACGACATGAATGCCGCACAGAAGCGCCGGCAGATAAGAGAGTATGATGTAGAGCATCGGTTTCCCCGCGCCGGTGTCATAAATAGGATTGTTCCGCCTGCGAAGCGTTGTGCGCTGTTTGCAGTGTTGTGCTTGGCGAATGCCGCGAATGCATGTACCGCGAATCGAGAGCTTTATCCACATGATGGAGGCGTCATGTCCCGATCACGCTGGCAGTTCCGCTCCTTCGCATGGGCCGATGCGCCGCCCGACGAGTTTTTTGTCGAGCCAGATGCCGAGCGACGGCGCAGGCTGGCCGAGCGCGCCAAGGACGGCAAGAAAGCGCTCGAAATTGATCGCTCCGGCTCGGTGACGCATCTTGAGCGGGTGGCCAAACGCTTGAAGCACGTGAAGGCCGAAGATCGCGTGCTCTACGTGCCGCAATGGGACATGCGCAAAGCCGAAGCCGCGATGCGACGCGCCGGCGTCCGCGGCGCGGTCAGCAATCTGTGCGGCTCGCAGCGCAAACGGGTAAAAGCGCAGGTGCGGTAGAGCTACTCGGTAGGGTCAGAAGCTGGTTTGCGCGGATCTGTTTTTGTCGCTGGCGCGAGGCGCATCACTTCGCCCTGAAATTTTTCGTCTTCGCCTTTCGCGAGCATAGGCGCTGCCTTTGCGAGCGCCTCTAAGAGGCGCTCGACCCATTCGCCATCAACCTTGTGAAAATCGCTCAGCACATAGCCGTGCACGAGTTCGGCTTGCCCGGGGTGGCCCACACCCAAGCGCGCGCGCCGGAAGCCTTCGCCAACCGGCGAGGCGATGATCGAGCGGATGCCGTTGTGGCCGGCGGCGCCGCCGCCGGTTTTCATGCGGAAGCGCCCGGGGGCGAGGTCGATCTCGTCGTAGAACACCACGACTTCCATCGGCGAAAGCTTGTGGAAGCCCGCCGCTTCGCCAACGGCGCGCCCGCTTTCGTTCATGTAGGTTTGCGGTTTGAGCAATAGCGTTCGCGCGCCGTCGATGTGGCCCTCCGCCAATTCGCCGTGGAACTTTTTCTTCCAGGGGCCGAACCCATGCGCGCGCGCGATCGCGTCCACGGCCATGAAGCCGATATTGTGCCGGTTGCCCGCGTATTTCGCGCCCGGATTGCCAAGGCCGACCAGAAGCAGCATCGACGCCCTCTATGCTTCCCGGCAGAGGGAAGGGAAAGCGGATTAGTACTCGGAACCGCACTTGTGTGATCCATGATCACGCGAGTGCGGGCTCGGGTACAAACGCAGGCTTTTACTTCTTGTCGGACTTCTTGTCGGGGGCGCCCTTTGCCGGGGCTGCCGCCGCCGCGCCTTCGGCGGGGGCCGCGCCTTCAGCCGGCGTCGCCGCCGCGGCTGCGGCCGTAGCTGTTGGATCGGGATCGGCCTTACGACCGGCGACGGTGGCGATAGTGAAATCGCGATCGCGGATCACGGGGCGCACGCCCTCGGGCAGTTTGACCGAGGAAATGTGGATCGAATCGCCGATGTCCGTCCCGGTCAGATCGACAACGACCTCTTCGGGAATGTTGTTGGCCGGCACTTTCAGCTTGATGGTGTGGCGCACCACGTTGAGCACGCCGCCGCGCTTCAGGCCTGGGGAGGCGTCGTGGTTGCGGAAGCGGACGATGACGTCGATGGCGATTTCCGCGTTGTCCTCGATCCGGTAGAGATCGACGTGGATCGGCAGATCGGTGACTGGGTGGAACTGCACCGCGCGCGGGATCACCGGCTGGCGCTCGCCCCTATGGTCGATCTCGACCCGGTGCGAGAGGAATTTGCCCGACCGCAGCGCCATCACCACGTCCGCCGACTTGATCTCAATCGGGATCGAGCCGCGCACGCCGCCATAAAGGACGCCTGGGATCAGGCCGCCATTGCGGGTGGCGCGGGCCCCGCCGGTGCCGGTCCGCTCGCGCTTTTCAACGTTCAAAACAATGCCGGCCATCGCGCCGCGCCCCTTCAAAAGTCGGTTCGGTCAGGAAAATGAAGCGGGGCTTCTAGCCGAACCTGGGGGGGAGGGCAAGGTGGGGGGCGAGCGCCGGTAGCGGCTCAATCTGAGATCGGGTGATTTGACGCCTGTTCGCTCGCCGCGCCGGGGAGGAACGCAGCACGCCCGAAGGCTGGGGGGCAAGGCGCGGGCCGAGATTGTGTTTCTGGACGCGTCGATGGGGGCTGACGATTAACGGCGGGCGCGAGACGCTTGCGTTGACAGTCCGCCGATTCCCCGCGCCCATATCGGCCAGGCATCAGGCTGGTGGGGGCGGGAAATGATCACATCACGCGCGCTTGGGATTTCGCTTATCGCCGGCATTGCGCTCGTCGGCGCATTGTCCGCCTGCGCGACGAAGGATGAGCCCACAGCCGCCGCGGCGCAGTGCTACTGGCTCTCCAACGAGGGCGCGGGCTGGGTGGCGCGGCCCGATCTTGTGGACGTCGAGCTTTGCTTCGAGATGGATAGCTGCTCGGGCGGCGTTGGGCTGTCTGGCGGCGGCTGCTACAAATGGGCGACCGGTGCGAACGCGCCGGCCGTGTCCTGGATTGATCTCGGCATGGCGCTGCAGAGCAAGAGCCGCTGACTGAGACATCGCCGGGGGCCAAGGCGATTATGGCGGCGGCGGTTGAGCGCCTTGGGCGCCCCGTTAACCAATCGGTCGCCCCCCGTGCGGTACAAGGGAGCCCGTGGCCAATCCGCGACATTCCGATGGTCGGCGCGACCTGGCGTTGATCCGCGCCAGCGGCTCGACGGCGCGCGTTCTTAATCTGGCCCTGGTGTACGAGCGCTTTGGCGAGGCCGAGGATTATTCCGCCCAGCCTCTGTTCCAGAACGTCAAACTCAACAGGGCGCTGATTTTCAAGCATACGCTGCGCCCGCACGAGGCCGATCTGTTCGACCGCCCCGAACCCCACACCACCAAAATCGTGTTTCCGTATTCGGCGACGGAATTGGGATTGGGGGGCATCAGCGTCATGATCGGCGAGCGGCGCTTTGGCCAGCTCTTGCGCGGCGCTCTGGGCGCCGCCGCTGACACGCCCGGGTTTGAAAGCGATTTCGAACTGTTGAATCATTTGCACGAAATGCCGTCGTTTGATCCGTTTCTGTTGCGTGAGCAATTGCGCCGCCTCGGGCGGGCGCCGGCGTCGTGCTTCTTCGAGATTTCAGAGGCTGATGTCGCTCAGATGATCGCTTTCGTCTGCAACGAGATCGCGCCGCTGACACGCTTGGCGTTCGGAGCGAGCGGCCGGCGCGGCGCCAATCTGTCGATGCGCATGGCCGAAAAGCTGATGACAGACGAAAACGCCAAATTGCTCGATCCCCTGCGCGAGACCTTGCGGCTCTCGCAGGTCGAATACGTTGAAGGCGTTTTCGCGTGGAAGGGATTCCTTTATTATAAATGGTTGTTGGCCGATTTCGCGGTTCAGCATGAGGCCTTCCAGGCGAAATTCATGAGCTGCGAAATCAGCCGTTCCGAACCGCGCAAACGCGTTGAAGCCGAGCAACTGAAGTTTGATGTCTTGGCGGCGATGGACCGGGTGGCGCGCCGCGCCGTCGACATGGTCGCCGCCTATTCCGGCGCGTTCGGTTCGCTCACGCGGGGCCAACCCATCGCGTTCAGGGAATTTCTGCTGCAAGCGCCGCCGAATTTCGTCAGCTTGGGTGAAGCCGCCGGCGCCCTCAAACACATCAATTCCTATTGGGGTTTTCGATTCCCCAATGGCGCGGCGGCGAAAATGGAACCTGACGAAGCGCTCGACGTGCTGCAGGAATTTGACACCATGCTGCGCGGCGTCGAACTGAACCTCGCGCGCCCGCCTCAAGACCTGCTTTTGAACTAAGGGCGCCTAAGGCGCCGCCGCCGCACCGCCGTCACGCGCCTCGGTTTCGGCGATCGCGGTTTCCATCGCCGCCAGCAGCGCGGGAACGCAGCAGGCGTTGAGGAAATGATCGCCGCCCGGGATTTCCACGAGGGTGCGGCCATATTCGTTGGAGATGCGGCGCGCGGATTCGAGCGGCACAAACGTATCGTCGTCGCCGTGTACGAACACCACCGGTTGGCGCAGGTTTCGCAATGCCGCAAATGCGCCCGGCAATTGCGCGTCTTGCGCGGTGACTTCCGTGATCGAGTTGCGCAGATCGCGCGACAGGAACGGACGCACGACACGGCCAACACCGAACAGGCGCCGCGCCGTGGCGCCCTTTTCGCCAAAGAACGACGACACCAGCAGCACCGCGCTGACCTTGTCAGGGAAACGCTGCGCCATCAGGGTCGCCACTGGCGCGCCGAAGGATTGGCCGACCAACAACACACGCTGGCCGGGCCGCGTGTCGAGCATGGGCGCCAGCGCATCGGCTTGGGTGGCGAGGTCGCGGACGGCGCCGCGCGGTTCGCTCTGGGCGAAGCCCGGTCGGTCGGCGACTATGATTTCGCGGTCGGCGGAGGCGCCGGCGATGGTCGGCGCCCAATACTCGCTCCACGAGGGCGTGCCGGTGATGATGACGATCTTCCAGTCCGCTTCTGGGCGATCAGGCGTGCGCAGCGCCGAGAGCCGCCAAGCTTCCGCGACGCCCGCTGGAAAATCGATCCGCTCCATCGTGCCGGGTGGGTAATCGGTGGAGACGGGAAAGCGCTGATCCTCGCCTGAGGGCTCGACGTTAGCCACGCAGGCCCCCGTGAGCGCCGCAGCCGCCACACCGATGATTTTGAGAATGGTCCGCATGTGGGTCGATGTAGACGCGCCACCGCGGAACGCCCAGTCCTCTTGATCGAAATCAATGCACCGACACGCAGCCAAGGCTCCGTAAAGAATGACGCTGGCGTCATTTTTAGGAGAAAACCCATGCGCGTGAGAGTGGTCGATCAGCCCCCGCAGGACGTGCGCACCTTCGACCTCGCCGACAAGCTCACGAGCGACGACGTCGAGACCATCCGCGAGATTTTCAAAACCCCGCTCACCGGCTCCTTCAACTGGGATTACGACAGCGCCAATGCGAAAATTCGCCGGCTCTACGAACTTGGCAAGGTTCACAATTGGAACGCGACGCTCGACGTCGATTGGGACGCGCCGTGCGACATGAATGACTATCCGATGGAAGCCTCCATCGGCGCGCTCAACGGCTACCCCGAATACGAAGCGCTCAGCCATGCCGAGAAAGTGCGCTTCGCCTGGAAAGGCCACGCGCAAACCATGAGTCAATTCCTGCACGGTGAGCAGGGGGCCATGCTGGTGGCTTCGCAACTGGTTTCGTGCGCTCCGACGGCGGACGCCAAGCTCTACGCCGCGTCGCAAACCTTCGATGAAGCGCGCCACGTCGAAGTGTTCAACGGCTATCTGCGCCGCCGCTGTGGCATGATGTACCCGATCAACAAGAACCTGAAAGCGTTGATTGACAAGGTGCTCGCCGATGAACGCTGGGATCTCAAATTTATCGGTATGCAGCTGATCATTGAAGGCTTGGCCTTGGCTGCGTTCGGCACTCAAGTGCGCACGACCAAGGATCCGCTGCTCAAGCAAATCGTCGAACTGGTGATCCGCGACGAGGGCCGCCATGTGGCGTTTGGCGTCAATTACCTTGAAGATTGGATCAAGGTGCTGCCGCAAGAAGAAATCGAGGACCGCGCCGAGTTTGCTTACCAAGCCTGCGCCATCATGCGCGATCGTTTGTTCGGTATGGATGTGGTGCGCGAATACGGCTTCAACGAGGAAGCGGCCAAGAAGCACATCATGGACAGTGTCGTCATCGCCATGTTCCGCGAGCTGTTGTTCGAGCGAATGATTCCGAACTTGAAGCGCGTAGGCTTGCTGACTGATCGGGTGCGTCCAAAATACGAAGCGCTCGGCGCCTTGAAATATGAAGATTTGGCCGGTGACGTGCTGCTCGATTGGGGCCAGCTTGAGCGTCCGCTGCCGACCAAGGAAAACCTCTCCGCGGCGAAGGTCGCGGCGGAATAATCTCCCCCCCTAGCGGCGGCACGGCGAAACCGTGTCGTCGTTTTTTTTGCGCCATGCGGTTCGTCGCCGAAATTGAGCCTCTGCACGAATTGGCCTTGCCTTGCTGGCGCGGGCCTTTGTTTGCTCGCCTCCGTGCAGGTATGGGCCATGTCTATGAAAAACGTAACACCTCTGATTCTGGCGCTTGCGTTGTGCGCCGTTCCAATCGTCGCCGCCGCGCAAACCGCCGCGCCGCAGGCGCCGCCGGCACCGAGCGCCATGAGCCGGCAAGCGTTGCGCGATGAGGTGACGCGATTGCGCGCCATCGTTCAGGGCCGGGCGGTTCGCCCGCAGCGACCGGCGGGTTGCACGGCGACAGAAAACCGCCAGTTCGATTTCTGGCTCGGCGAATGGGACGTGTCGCCGAGTGGCTCGGCTTCCGGCGTTACAGTTGCGGAAAGTTCGATCACGCTGCACGATCAGGGCTGTGTCATTATCGAATATTGGCGCCCCTTCGGCGGTGGGCACGGTCATTCCATCAACGCCTACGACGCGACCGACCAGAAATGGCATCAGACCTGGGTGGATTCCAATGGCGCGCGCACCGAGTTCGCGGGCGTGGTCGATGGCGAAGGGGTGTTGCGCTTCGATGTGCTCGGCGCCCCGCAAGCGGGTCAAGCGCCAGGTCGCCGGCGCATGAATTTTCAGCGCATCGACGAAAACACTGTGCGCCAGTGGGGCGATCTCGCGCCCGAAGCCGGCGGCGAACTCGTGGTGGAATGGGATTTCACCTATCGGCGCAGGGCGGGGACGCGGTAGACGCGCACCGACGACTCACAAAAACAGGTCACATTACGGCGGACATGCTGGCGTGCAGCCTTCACCGCGATGCAGCCAAAGTTCGGTGAGCCACATTTGGGGGCCTTCGCCAGCGCGCGTGTCGGCTTTGAGGTGCAGGCGCAGGCGGCCCGTGAAGGAGGCTGTGGCGATTTCGGCGGCCATTGCCGCAAGTGCCGGATTTGCCGTTGTATCAACAAAAACCGATACAGAGCTTCGACCGTCGATGGAATCGCGAGCATAGACCGCGCCGGTGCGCGAGTTCATTACGTCGCGAGCTTCGTCGCAGGAAAACATCAATTGCTGTGCTCGCACGGCGAGCTGCGATACGCGGCACGATACGTAGTACGAATGCACACGGTTGCGTTCCGCCGCGGCTTCACGCTCCCAGCGTTCGCGTTCAATGCGCTGCCGCTCGGCCTCCGCTCGCGCAAGCGCATCGCCGAGGGTCTGGGCGACTCTGTCGGGCAACCGACGTACCGGCGGCGCCTCTGGGACTTGCGCCGCAGCCACACTCGCAAACAGAGCGATAGCGGCGAGAACCTTCGCGGAATGGCGGACCGTTGCCGCAAGTCGTCGATTCCTCATTCCAGGCGCTCCTTAGCATTGAAAATCGACCCATTCGGGGGTGTTCTAAATCAATCTTACGAGGGGCTCGCCATCTTGGCCAGCGCGAGCCGCCTTTGCGCATGGCGAGGTCGATGGAGAGGCCTCGGCCCAAGCGTGCAAGGGCTTGTGCGCGCGCCTCTGGCCGGTGAGACTCCAGCATGACTCGCCTTGACGCACCACAAGAGGGGGCTTCCTCGCCGCTCGGATATCGGCCGCAGATCGATACGCTGCGGGCGGTGGCCGTGGGGTCGGTCATGTTCGAGCATTATCTGCCGTGGGTGTTCCAGCGCCTGGGGCTGATGGACGGGGTCATGGTGTTCTTCGCCATTTCCGGCTTTTTGATCACCGGCATCTTGCTCAAATACAAGGACGAGGTCGCGGGTCAGCAGGGCGGCGTGCGCCGTGCTTTTGGCACATTTTACGCGCGCAGAGCGTTGCGGATTTTCCCAGCCTATTACGTCTTGCTCTTGATCCTGCTGATCACTGGGCGCGTGCAGGAGACGTTCCTTTGGCACGCCACCTACACCACCAATGTCTGGACCGCGCTCAATGGCCGCTGGGACATGGCCGCGGGGCATTTTTGGTCGCTGGCGGTGGAGGAGCAGTTCTATTTGCTCTGGCCGCTGGTGATTTTCTCCTTGCCCAAGCGAGTGCTGCCCTGGGTGATGGCCGCGGGCATTGTGCTGGGTATTGTTTTCCGTATGTGCGCGCTCGCGTTCGATTGGGGGCTCGCCATTATCGTCATGCCGATGGCGAATTTCGACGCGCTGTTCGGCGGCGGCTTGCTGGCGTGGGCCCACCACGCCAATCAGGGGCGATGGCTGGCGGTTCTGCGTAAATATGGGCTCTGGAGTTTTCTTGCCGTGCCGCTGCTTTATGCGGGGTTCGAGCAATTCAACGCGATCTTCTCCACCACCTTTGTGGCGCTGATGTCGGTCTATGTGATCGACCAATGCAGCAAGGGTTATCGCGGGTGGCTGGGATGGCTCTTTTCAATCCCGCTCGTGCTTTACCTCGGCAAAATCAGCTACGGGCTTTACCTCTATCATTACGTTGTGCGTCTCTACATCGATGAGGCCGCGTTCGCTTTCGCGGGCGAGTACGCGCTTTATGCGCGCGCCGTGGCGTGGGGGCTGGCCGCGGTCGGTTGCGCCATGACTTCCTGGCATCTGCTCGAAAAGCCGATCAACGCCTTGAAGGGACGCTTTCAATTGGGGGCCAGCGCCGCCAATGCTGGCGCGCCTATTCGAACAGCGAACTGACGCTTTGTTCGTTGGCGATGCGGGAGATGGCGTCGCCCATCAGTTCGGCGATGGAGATGACGCGCACCTTTTCCGACTTGCCCTTGCGGGTGGCGGGATCGATGGAATCGGTCACCACCAATTCCTTGAGCTTGGAGTTTTCCACGCGCCCCACCGCGCCGTTAGAGAGTACGCCATGAGTGACGTAGGCGCTCACTGACACGGCTTTCGCCGCGAGCAGCGCATCGGCGGCATTGCACAGCGTGCCGGCGCTATCGACGATGTCATCGATCAGAATGCAGGGCCGGCCCGCGACGTCGCCGATAATGTTCATCACTTCGCTGATCCCGGCTTTCTCGCGGCGCTTGTCGACGATGGCGAGGTCCGCGCCCAGCCGGTTCGCCAGCGCGCGCGCGCGCACGACGCCGCCGACATCGGGCGAGATGATCATCAGGTCCGACACGTTCTTGTGGTGCTCGCGGATGTCGCGCTCGAGCACCGGCGTTGAGAACAGGTTGTCGGTGGGGATGTCGAAGAAGCCCTGGATCTGCCCCGCGTGCAGCTCCAGCGTCAGCACGCGGTTAGCGCCGGCGGTGACGATCAAATTGGCCACCAGCTTGGCCGAGATCGGCGTGCGCCCGCCGACTTTGCGATCCTGCCGACCGTAACCGTAATAGGGAACGACAGCCGTGATCCGACGCGCCGAGGCGCGCCGCAGCGCATCGATGCCGATCAGCAATTCCATCAAATGGTCGTTGGCCGGGAACGAGGTCGATTGGATGATGAACACGTCTTCGCCGCGCACGTTTTCCTGGATCTCGACGAAGATTTCGTTGTCCTTGAACCGTTTGACCTCGGCGCGCGCGAGCGGCGTGTCGAGGTGGTCCGCGATCGCCTGCGCGAGCGTCCCGTTGGAATTGCCGGACAGAAGTTTCATGGGAAGGCCGGCCTTCGCGCAATCTCGATTGGGCGCGGTGTAGCGCGCGAGTCGGGCAAGGCGAAAGGATTTGCTGCAATTTGGTGACAGCGCCCGCTCCCGTGGCGCCGGCGCCACGATTCTTGGGTCAACCCAAAGCAATCCCCGCGCAATTGCGGCCATAATCGCCAGCGTCTTCGTGGAGGGAGCGGCGGTGGCTGTGAAACAGATCGGGGTGGGCGCAAGTATCGAGCGGGAGTATTTCGACCGCGACGAGTTCCAGCGCCATGAGGCGCGCGGCGCAAAAGCCGGGCAGGTCGAATAAAAGCCGGTCGCCGCCGCCGGGCCTGAAGAAGCGCGCTGAATTCGCCTCGGCCCCGAGAAAGCGCGCCTCGAAGTCGGGGCCGACTTCGTAGGAAGGCTGGTGGATGCATGGGCCGATGGCGGCGGCAATGCGCGCTGGGTTGGCGCCGTGCTGCTGCATGAGCCGCACGGTCGCTTCCAGCACGCCTCCAAGCGCGCCTTTCCAGCCCGCGTGCGCCGCGCCGATCACCCCCGCTTCAATGTCGGCGAACAATACGGGCGCGCAATCGGCTGTGAGCACGGAGATGACAAGGCCGGGCGTTGTCGTCACCAGCGCGTCGGCGTGAGGGCGTGCGCCACCCCAGGGCGCGTCGACGAATACGGCGTCTGGCGAATGCACTTGATGCACGCCGACGAGATTTTCGGGCGGCGCCCCGAACGTCACGGCGATGCGGCCGCGGTTTTCGGCGATCGCGGCGGGATCGTCGTTCGAGCCGGTCCCCGCGTTGAGGCTCGCATAGACGCCCGCGGAGACGCCGCCCGCGCGCCCGAAGAATCCGTGACGCACGCCGGTGAGGGCGCCGGCGCTCCATGAGGGCGGGTTGCTCAAAAGCCCGCGGGCGGGGGGAGGTCGGGGCTGGATAGGCATATGACTTTGAACAAAGCGCCCATCTCGGCCTCGTGCGTCAAGCGGCGAAGCTGGCGCTCGACCGATGGCCCGTGCTCTGGATTGGCGCGGGTGAGCATGTCGGCGCGTACGCCAATGCCCAAGCCGCGCAGGAAGCGCGCTTGGGTGACCGGCCCGGCAACGTCGAGCCCAGCCTCGCGGCCCAAATGTGCGACACGCGAAAAATCAACGTGGGCGGTCAGGTCCGCTTCGCCGGGTGTTTCCAGGGGATGCACTTTCGTGTGCCGTTTGAGCGCTTGAAGCGTGTCAGCGCCGCCAGGCGCCGCGTACCCGTAATCGATGAACAGCGCGCGCGCGGGCGCGGCGTGCAGGCGGCGCTCGATTTCGTAGATCAAGGCGTCGAGCCCGGGAGCAATCTCGCGCACGGCGCCAATTCCGACATCGTCGTCCGGCGCTGGCAGGGCCGCGCTCAGGCCGAAAGTGAGCGATTCACTTTCATCGAGCCCGATGAGTTTTTCGTGCCAGCTGTCCTCGCCGCGAAGGAATTGGCGGATGGGCAGGCAATCGAGGAATTCGTTGGCTATGATGAGGGAAGGGCCGGGCGGCGCATCTTCCAGCCGCTGCGCCCATTCCGCCTGCGACATACGCTGATCTTGCTCATCGCGCAGCGGTGCGCTGGTTTCGACGAACACCACGTTTGCCGCATCGTGGAAGCCTTCGATGCGCTCGGTGGCGCGCCAAGCATCCTGCATCAGCACGCCGCGGCCGGGGCCGAGTTCGATCAAATTAAGCGCCGGCTTGCCCAGCACGTCCCATTCATGCGCGCACCAAAGCCCAATCAGTTCGCCGAACATCTGGCTCGATTCCGGAGCGGTGAGGAAATCGGCGCTTGCGCCGCCGATGGCCGGCCGCGTTGCGTAATAACCGTGCGCGGGATCGTGCAGGCACGCGGTCATAAAGTCCGCCACCGTCATCGGGCCGACCTCGCGTATGTGTTCCGCGAGCTTCTTCGCGAGGTCGCTCATGCTTTGCGCCTAGGCGTGAGCTTACGATTGGCGCGCGTGCGGCGTTGTAATTGGCGCGCGAACTCCCCCTCCCCTTGAGGGGAGGGGGTTGGGG
>JBEBHQ010000001.1:0-151995 GCA_040080805.1 Terricaulis sp.
CGGCGGGGGGGAGCTGTCAGGCCGCGCAGCGGGCCGACTGAGGGGGGAGGCCGCCATCGCCCCCTCCGGCCGCTTCGCGGCCACCTCCCCCGCGGGCGGGGGAGGTGTTGGCGTTGCGCCCCCCTCGCCCTTCAGCACCGCGATCGGCGTATTTACTTTCACGCCTTGCGCGCCTTCTGGCACCAGGATCTCTGCGATCACGCCTTCGTCGACGGCTTCGACTTCCATGGTCGCTTTATCGGTTTCGATTTCGGCGATGACTTGGCCCGCTTCCACCGTATCGCCGACTTTCACATGCCACTTGGCGAGATTGCCCTCCTCCATGGTCGGCGAGAGCGCGGGCATGGTGATCTGGATGCTCATGGGCGGGTCCGTTGTTCGATCGTCACCGGGATCGCGTCGGGCGTCCAGCGGTGCAGGAAGGTAAGATAGGCGAGCGCGAGATAGATGAAGCCGAGCCCTGACCACACGCACGTGCGGACCACGTCATCGATGCTGTAGCGATTGCCAGTGAGCGCGCCGACCCATTCGGGCGTGGCGTTGGCGAGCACGGCGCGGCCAGCGGCGGTGAGCCCGCCCTCCGCATCAAGCTCATGCAAGCGCGCGACGAGGCCGGAGTGGGTTGCTTCCGCGCCCATCATCACCACCATCAGCATGCCAAGGATCAGCGTGATGAAGGCGAAACTGCCGATGCGCGCCAGCATGTTCGACGAGCCGATGAAATAATTGAGCGCCACAACGTACGCCGACACGATCGAGAAGATCAGCGACACGCCCACCATCAGGATGTTGGTGAACTCGACCAGTTCGGAAACGACTTCGGCTTCAGTCATGCGCATGCCTTTCCATCACCGATACGTCACCGCTTTCACCGCCTCGACGACCTTTTCCACGTTCGGCAGCGCCAGCGCTTCGAGATTGGCGGCATACGCCAGCGGCGCATCGACCTGGTGAACGCGCGTGGGCGGGGCGTCGAGATAATCGAAGGCTTCGCTCGTCACCCGCGCGCACACTTCCGCGCCGACACCCGATTGCCCCCAGCCTTCCTCGACGGTGACGAGGCGGTTGGTTTTCTTCACGCTCTCGATGATGGTGGCCGTATCGAGCGGACGCAGCGTGCGCAGATCGATCACTTCGGCATCGATGCCTTCCGCCGCGAGCTGTTCGGCGGCCTTGAGGGCATGGCCGACCATGCGCGAATGGGCCGTGATGGTGACGTCGGCGCCGGCGCGGCGGATGCGCGCCTTGCCAATCGGCACGAGCCAATCGGCCACGTCCGGAATTTCGAACTCAGCGCCGTACAGCATCTCGTGTTCGAGGAAGACGACCGGATTGGGATTGCGTATCGCCGCCTTGAGCAGGCCTTTCGCGTCCGCCGCATCGTACGGCGCAATTACGATCAGGCCGGGCACGTGGGAATACCACGAGGAATAATCCTGGCTGTGTTGCGCGCCCACGCGCGAGGCCGCGCCATTGGGGCCGCGGAATACAATCGAGGACTTGATCTGGCCGCCCGACATGTAGAGCGTTTTCGCCGCCGAATTGATGACCTGATCAATTGCCTGCATGGCGAAATTCCAGGTCATGAACTCGACGATGGGTTTCAAGCCCGCCATCGCCGCGCCGACGCCAAGGCCGGCAAAGCCGTGCTCGGTGATTGGCGTATCGACGACGCGCCTGGGGCCGAACTCGGCCAGCAGCTCACGTGAGACTTTGTAAGCGCCTTGGTATTCCGCGACTTCCTCGCCCATCAGAAACACGCTCGGATCGCGGCGCATTTCCTCCGCCATGGCGTCACGCAACGCATCGCGGAGCGTGATTTTGATCATGGCGGTTCCGGCGGGAATTTCGGGATCGACAAGCAGCTGCGCCTTTGCTCCCCCGTTCACGGGGGAGCTGGCAGACCGCGCAGGCGGCTGACTGTGGGGCGATGATGTGTGGGCCCGCTCCGACCGCTTCGCGGTCACCTCCTCCGGAGGCGGGGGAGGTGTTCGCGTTGCGCCTTCCCCCTTCAACACCGCGATCGGCGTATTCACTTTCACGCCCTGCGCGCCTTCGGGCACCAGCAATTCGGATACAACACCTTCATCGGCGGCTTCGACCTCCATCGTCGCCTTGTCGGTCTCGATTTCGGCGATGACTTGGCCGGGTTCGATTTTGTCGCCGACCTTCACCAGCCATTTAGCGAGGTTCCCTTCCTCCATGGTCGGCGACAGCGCGGGCATCAGGATTTGCGTCATCAGTTAAGCACACCGAATAGAGCCAGGAAGATCATGCCGCAGCCGATTACGCCGGCGAGCCACAGGAGCGGACGGACGAACGGCAAGCCGAACGCGTACCAGATGGCATGCGCGACGCGCGAGGCCAGAAATATCTGCGCCCCGAGCACCGTCCACTGATTAGAGATTTGCACTATAGCCGCGATCAGCACCAACGGCGCGAAAAACCAGAGGTTTTCGCGGTAATTGTCGGTGAGGCGCTTCATGCGCGCCTGGAACGGCGTGGGCGGTTTCAGATTATCGCGGTGGTTGGCCATCGGCATGGGGCCGTTATTGGCGATGCCGGCATAACCCTGCACGAGCACGATGATAAGAAAAACGGCTACTGAGTATGCGAGGTAGGTGAGTTCGAGTGTCATGGATTGTCCTCAAGATACCAGCATGCGGTACGCGAGATAGAGCATAACAATCGCCGCGGGCGCCATGAGGAGCGAGGCCGCCAAGTGCCGGCGCATGCTCGCACGCCATGCCGGCGTCTGCTGCAGCGCTTGGAACTGGCGATAGGTCTCTACCCTGAAGGGCTGCCCCAGCTTTGTGTCCAGGCCGGCTTCTCGCATCATGCGCTGACGCTTGAAGGTCTCGTGCATGGCCGCGATCGCACCTGTCGACATGACAGCTGTCGCGATGATCATACCCGGCTCACTCATCGTCGCCTCCTTTGTTAGCTTGGGTTCCGGATCGCGCTTCGCGCGTCCGGAATGACGAGGCCGTGTTATGCATCGATGTAAACATCCGTCATCAGTTCGCGCGCATCCGGCTCGGGGCTTGCTTGCGCGAACTCGGCGGAGGCCGTCACCAGCGCTCGGATTTCGCGGTCGATGTTTTTCAACGATTCCTCGCTCGCGTGCCCCGCATCGATCAGTAATTTTTTCACGTGCTCGATCGGGTCGCGTTTAGCTTTCATGTCTTCGACTTCTTCTTTGGCGCGATATTTTGCGGGATCGGACATCGAGTGTCCGCGATAGCGGTAGGTTTTCATTTCCAGCAGCATCGGCCCTTTGCCGGAGCGCGCATGTTCAGCCGCCGCCAATCCCGCTTCACGCACGGCAACAACGTCCATGCCATCAACCTCAACGCCGGGAATGTTGAAACTGATGCCGCGCTTGTGCAGATGCGTTTCCGACGAGGAGCGCTCGATTGACGTGCCCATGGCGTATTGGTTGTTCTCGACGATGTAGACCACGGGCAACTTCCACAAGCTCGCCATGTTGAAGCTCTCGTACACTTGGCCCTGGTTGGCCGCGCCGTCGCCGAAATAGGTCACGCACACCTTGCCGTCGCCGCGATAGCGGTTGGCGAAGGCGAGACCGGTGCCGAGCGAGACCTGCGCGCCGACGATGCCGTGACCGCCATAGAACGCCTTTTCCGTGCTAAACATATGCATCGAGCCGCCCTTGCCTTTGGAGCAACCGCCCGAACGCCCAGTGAGCTCCGCCATGATCTCATTGGGGTCCATGCCCGTCGCCAGCATGTGGCCGTGATCGCGGTACGCGGTGATCACTTGGTCGCCGGGCCTCAGCGCGGCTTGCATGCCGATGACCACGGCTTCCTGGCCGATGTACAAATGGCAGAAGCCGCCGATCAGCCCCATGCCATAGAGCTGGCCGGCGCGCTCCTCGAAGCGTCGGATCAGGAGCATATCGCGGTAGAATTGGAACAGGTCGTCCTTGCTGGCTTCCCCAGCATGGGCGCCGTTCGCGCGTGTGGCGATGTGCGCCATCGATGTGTTCCTCCCCCGTCAGGTAGGCCTTCCCAAGCGCGCCTTGTCCACACGCTGGGGCGCGCCCCTCTTATGCGGGATTGCCTGGGCTCGCCAGTCAGCTTTGCGCGATTGCAGGCTTCAACGCGGCGAGGCGTCGAGCGCGAACACCACTTCCTCGCTGTCGCCAGCGGCCAGCAGCACGCGGGCGCGTTCGTCCAGATAGTCGAGGTCGAACGAAGCGCCGGGATGCAGGCGCGCGGCACGCGCCTCCAGGCCAGCGCGCTCTTGCTCAAGGGCGGCGACGCGGCTTTCAAGCACGCGCTCCTGCGCCTGCAAATCCACGTACGCCACCAGGCCCTGACGACCGGTGACGGCGTGTGCGCCCAGATACAAGATGGCGGCGCCTAGTCCGATCGAGAGCGCCGCTGCGCCTGGTTTTGCCATGCCCAACCCCAAAGGAGTCGGCAAAATGAGTCGCAACGCTTAATGAAATCTTTACGGAATCAGGAGCTTGCAGAACATAACGAGTCCAAAACGAGACAGTAAAATCAAGCGTTTAGCGAAAATCGCAAGATGTGGTGGACGGCGGATTCGCGGGACTCCAGATAGAGCACATCCCTCCAGCTGAAAATTATTTTCATATGCCCCCGATCATTCGCACCGCGACACCCGTCGATATCGCCCACATCCACGCTTTGGTGGAGAGTGGCTATCGTGGCGAAAGCGCCAAGCGCGGCTGGACCCACGAAGCGGATCTCCTGGGTGGTCAGCGCACCGATGCGGAGGCGCTCGCCTGCATCATTGCCGACCCAGCCCAGACGCTGCTGCTGGCCGAGGCGGACGGCGTTCTGGTGGGCTGTGTTCTGGTGGCGGACGAGGGCGAGCGCGAGCCTAGTATCCGGGTGGCCTATCTGGGCATGCTCACGGTCGATCCCGCGTTGCAAGGCGGCGGGCTTGGCCGCATTCTCATCGCCGCCGCTGAACAGCACGCACTGTCCATCGGCGCCACGATCATGGAGATGACCGTCATCCGCCAGCGCACTGAATTGATCGATTGGTACGTTCGCTGCGGCTACGCGCGGACGGGCCGCGAGAAGCCATTTCCGCTCGATGACCGACGCTTTGGCGAGCCGAAGACACGTGACTTGGTGTTCGTGGTTTTGGGCAAACAGCTAGCGGGCTGAGCGCACAAACAAAAACGCCTCGGCCGAAGCCGAGGCGTTCCAGTTTGGCATCTGGTGGTGCGCGGTGACTACCAGCGCATCCAGGTGTTTGAAGCATGCTCCGCCGACGACCAGGCACCGCCATTGGCGTTGTCTTGCAGCGTGCCGCCGCCGATGTTCAAGCGAACGCCAAGCATCATGGTGTCGCCTTCATAGTCCGTACCGACGCTGCGATCGCCATCAGTGTCTGTGTAATTGGCGTAAACTTCAATGTCGTTGGCGAATTGGTAGGCGCCGCCGAGGGAAAGCTCGGTGACGTCATAGTCGGTGCCGCTATCGATCGAGGTTGTCGACGCGCCGACCCGGACGGCGAAATCGGGCATGACGAAATACGAGCCGCCGAGGCGGACCGCGGTGCCGTCGAAATTATTGTCGTTGAAATCGGTGCGGGCAACCGAACCATCGACGGAGAAATTGCCAAACGCTGTGCGCGCTTCGGCGCCGATCATCACGCCGCCGTCACCGTAATAATTGACGATGCCGGCAAAGCCGCCGATGTCAAAGCCGCCAGCGTCGCCGGAGAGGTGGGCGGCGGCGTAGCCATGGCTGTAATCGCCCGTCGATCCGTCCCAGGACTGAAGCGTAGTGCGTCCATCAGCTTGAAGCGTCATGTTGGCATGCAGATCGTGGATGATGGTCCCGCCGAGGCTGTAGCCTTGGAACTCACCGTAATCGAAATCATTGTTCTCATACACGAACCCGACGGACCCGCTGGTGTCGGCCGAAGCCATACCCGGCGCCATGATCGCAGCCGCGGCAGCGGCGCCCAGAAGCAATGTCCTCATAACCTTCCCCTTTTTCACAATTGCGACCGCCATGATCGGGCGTGAAGCGCAGTCGCTTGAATACACAAGGAGTGCTTAACAAGGATTTACCGCGCCCGATCGATGGCGCGGCTGCGCCGCCCGTTCACAGCGTTGGGTCTGCTTTGTCCTTTTGTCGCGCCTCCGATTGGAGGGAGGGGACGCGGGGCGCCCGCGTCGGTGGAAGATGGAGAAGAAGGACGCTTGCGCGCCCGCGTCCCCGTGATGGCAGGCGCCCGCGCCGCGGGTGTGGAGCTGTTCACTCCGGATCGCAGCGCCCAGCGGCGAGCGGGACGGTCCAACACCGCTCCCCGGACCCGGCGGTTTCAGTCCCGCCGGCAACGCACTCGCTCATCACATCCGCTTCGCATCTGGGTTGGGCCGCACACCCTCCGCGAAACGGAACGAGCGCAGTGTATGCGCGGCGCCAACCCGGTCGGATAGAATCGCTGATTTGTGTTGATGCGTATGGGGTTTGCGCGTGCGCTATGAGGGATAAGCAGGCGCGGATCCCGCATCCAGTAGTATGCGCGACCATCTTCTCCCCCTGCAAGGGGGAGATCGAGAGGGGGTCGGCGCGACGTTTGGGTTGAGCACGCGGCGTTCGTGACGCTGGAGTCCGGCCGGGTTGAATGTGCCCTACCGCCCCACGATCGTATCCGCGCCGGCGTAGGCGCCTTGATCGTCCAGCAATTCGGCGATGCGGATGAGCTGGTTGTATTTGGCGGTGCGATCCGAACGCGCGAGCGAGCCGGTTTTGATCTGGCCGCAATTGGTGGCGACAGCGAGGTCGGCGATGGTTGCATCCTCGGTCTCGCCCGAGCGATGGCTCATCACGGCGGAATAACCCGCGCGCTGGGCCATCTCGACGACGTCGAGCGTTTCAGTGAGCGTGCCGATCTGGTTGACCTTGATCAGGATCGCGTTGGCGAGCCCGCGTTCCATGCCCATCGCCAAGCGTTTCATGTTGGTGACGAAGAGGTCGTCGCCGACCAATTGGCATTTGTCGCCGATCAGGTCGGTGAGCGCTTTCCAGCCTTCGAAATCGTCTTCCGACATGCCGTCTTCGATGGACACGATCGGATAACGGCCGACGAGGTCGGCCAGATATTTCGCGTTGGCCTCTGGCGTGAGCGACTTGCCCTCTCCCGTCAATTCGTATTTGCCGTTCTTGAAATACTCGGTGGCGGCGCAATCGAGGGCGATGGCGACGTCTTCTCCTGGCGTGTAGCCGGCCTTCTCGACGGCCTTGAGGATGAAGCCCAAGGCTTCGTCGGCGCTTGCCAAGTTAGGCGCAAAGCCCCCTTCGTCGCCGACATTGGTGGAATGGCCCGCCGCCTTCAATTCCTTTTTCAGCGTGTGGAAGATTTCCGAGCCATAGCGCACGGCTTCGGCGAACGTTTCCGCGCCGATGGGCATGACCATGAATTCCTGGATGTCGATCGGGTTGTCGGCGTGGGCGCCGCCATTGACGATGTTCATCATCGGCGTGGGCAGCACTCGCGCCTGCACGCCGCCGAGATAACGAAACAGCGGCTGGCCGGCGCTTTGGGCGGCCGCCTTGGCGACCGCCAGCGAGGCGCCGAGGATGGAATTGGCGCCGAGGCGGGCCTTGTTCTCGGTTCCATCGAGTTCGATGAGCATCGCATCGATGCGCCGCTGGTCCTCGCCGTCCATGCCGAGGATGGCGTTGGCGATCTCGCCGTTGACCGCCTCCACCGCGTCGCGCACGCCCTTGCCATGATAGCGGTCCGGTTCGTTGTCGCGCTTCTCAACGGCCTCGTGCGCGCCGGTGGAGGCGCCCGAGGGAACCGCCGCGCGGCCCATGGCGCCATCCTCAAGCACGACATCAACTTCAACGGTGGGGTTGCCGCGGCTATCGAGGATTTCGCGGCCAATAATGTCGGCGATGGCGGTCATGGGATGCTCGCTGATGGCTTACCCATCCCCGGATTCGCGAAGCGAAGTCCGGGGCCTATAAACACTGCCGTTTGTGGCTATGGGCCCCGGACTTCGCTTCGCGAATCCGGGGATGGGTGGAAATGCTCAGTCTTCCTTCGGCTTCAAGATTTGCTTGCCGCGATAGCGACCGCTCTTGAGGTCGATGTGGTGGGGGCGGCGCAATTCGCCGGATTCGGCGTCTTCCACGTAGGTGTTCTTGGGCAGCTTATCATGGGCGCGGCGCATGCCGCGGCGGGACGGCGAGGTTTTTCGTTTTGGAACGGCCATGGCCGGAGAACTCCTGGGCGCGCGGGCGCTCCCGCAGCGGAGCGCGCCTGATAAAGGAAGAGCGCAGCCCCCGCAACCCCGCTCTCGCCCAGGCCTCAGGGCCTCTGGGTGATGGACCCGCCCATGGCGGCTGACCGGTCCCCGACCCGGGCGCCGCCGGCGACATTGATATCGCCCCCCATCGAGGCGGCGGCATCATAGCTCTGGTCTGCATACGCCGTGATGGCGCCCCCCATGGCGGCGCTGGCATCGACGAGGCGACAATGCAGCTCAGCCGCATCCACGGCGCCGCCCATTGCGGCGCTGACATCGAGCGTGTGGCAATTGCCGCTGAGATTTACGGTGCCGCCCATGGCCGCTGCGGCATCGACCGTGTCGCACTCCAGACTTGATACCCGCAATTGCCCGCCCATTGCGGCGACGGCGGAGAAATCAGGACAATCGCCGCCAGCGATGGCCGATACTTCAGCGCCGCGCGCCGCCGCGACGCCTTCAAGACGCGGCAGGGTGACGTGGATCGTCGCGTCGTAATGGGGCTCGCCAAACCAGGGCCGGCGTGCGGGCTCGATCTTGAGCGCGCCGTCGTCCACGCGGGTGCGAATGCGGGCGGCGTCGCGGCCTTCAACACGCACCTGGAACTCAGGACCTATGGCGACATCCACGGTGAAACGGCCAGAGGCCTGGACGGTGTCAAAACCCCTCAGGTCACGCGTTTCCGCGTGCGCGGGAATGCCGAACAGGAACAGAGCCGAGGTGACAAGAACAAATTTCCGCATGTTGTTTTCCTTGGTTCGCAGGTTCACCGGCGGCGCAACGAGCCACCCGAGGAAAGCGATATGTCGCCAATATGAGCGTCTCCAGAGGCCACCACGCTGGCGCCGCTGGAGGCGTCAACGTTCAAGACTCCGCTGACAGTAACCGCCGCGTCCGCGCCGGACGAGGCATCGACACTGCCGCTCTCGCAGCTTAGATCGCGAGCGTTGATGCGGGCGCCGCTCGACGCGGAGGCGCTGAGGTCGCGGCATGTCCCGGCAATGGTGACACCCGCGCCAGAGGAAGCCTCCAAGGCCAGATCGGCGGCGGTGATCCCGAGCGCGCTCACTTCAGCCCCGCTCGAAGCGTCAAGGGCCGCTAGGCTAGGCATGCTGACCCGGACCAGCGCGTCACGGCGACCGCGTATGCGCCAATTGCGAACGGGCTCGATAATCAGCCGGCCCGAAGTCACGCGGGTGACGATCTGGGCGGCGTCGCGGCCTTCAACGTCTACGCTGAAACTGGGGCCGATGCTCAACTCGACCCGCGTTCCCCCACTCGCGCTGACGCGGTCGAAATCGGCAAGGCCGCGGTTTTCGGCATGAGCCCCGCCGCTTGCCGCCGCGGCAAGGATGGCTGAAACTAGGGCTGTTCTCATGATCTTCTCCCATCGATGCGCGGCGACCTTCGCTCATGCGCACGCCTTTGTGTGATGATGCGCCGCGGCGTGTGTTTGGATGCGCATGGCTGCGAAATTCGGGGCCGCCACTAGCCGAGCGCGGTCCAATCGGCTCAAACTGGCCCCATGAAACGTCGCACCCTGCTTATGACCCTACCCACCCTGGCGGCCTGCACCCCTTCGCTCGGCGCATTTGACACCTTCACCCCGCATGACAGGGGCGCGCGACGAGTGGTCCGCGACGGGGCCTATGGGCCGGAGCGGCGGCAAAAAATCGATCTCTACGCGCCGAGATCGGCGGATGGCGGCTCGCCGATCGTCGTGTTCATCTATGGCGGCTCGTGGCGCTATGGCGACAAGAGCGACTATAATTTCATGGGCGACGCTTTCGCGGCGCAGGGTTTTCTTACCGCCATCCCGAACTATCGCCTCGTGCCCGGCGTGCGCTTTCCGAGCTTCATTGAGGATTGCGCGGCGGCGGTGCGCTGGGTGGGGGACAATGCTGCAGCTCATGGCGGCGATGCGCGCCGCATCGTGCTCGTGGGGCACTCGGCGGGCGCCTACAATGCGATGATGCTGGCGCTCGATGCGCGCTACTTGCAGAACGCGGGCGTGGCGCCAGACGCCGTGCGCGGCGCTATCGGCCTGGCGGGGCCATACGCTTTCCTGCCCCTCGACGTCGCGGCGACGCGCAACGCCTTCGGTCAAGCGCCCGACCCGCAAGCGACGCAGCCGGTCCATTTCGCCCGCGCCGACGCGCCGCCTCTATTGCTGCTCTGGGGCGCGGACGACACCACCGTGGGGCCGCGCAATATCGAGAGCCTGGAGCGCGCCATGCGCGCTGCGGGCGGTCAGGTCGAGGCGAAAATCTACCAGGACATCGACCACATCGAGATCATGCTGGCGCTGTCGCGCCCATTTCGCGGCAAGGCGCCGGTGCTGAGCGATGTCACGGCATTCGCGCGGCGGGTGACGGCTTAGGTGATATTCCCGCGCGAGAAATCGCGGGCGATGCCGCGCAACATTTCTGGCGCGCTCTGGCGGTCAAAACCGATCGCGGCGGTGTAATCGACGAGCGCGGCGTGCTCGGTTTCATCGAAGCGACCATCGGCGACGAATACCGCGAGCAACGCTTTCAGCAACGAAACTTTTTGCGCTCGGGCAAACGCCCGTGCGCGTTCCGCGAGATAGGCCACCAGTTCGTCCTTGGTCAGCCGCGCGCGGGTGAAGGCGGCGGTGACAAGCGCGGCGTCAAACCCGGCGCCCTCGATTTCGGCCATGGCTTGCGCGACCGCTGCGCGCTCGGCCTCGCTCACGCGCCCATCGATCTTGGCTGCGTTGACGAGGGCTTCAAGCGCGTAATCGGCAAACGCCCCATGCACGACGGTCTCGGTTTTGTCGGCCCGCAGCCGGCGCACCAGCGCGCGTATCCCAAGCCAAGCGGCGATGGCCGCGATCAGCACCAGCAGCGCAAGCGCGCCACCGGCGCCAGAAGTTGCGGGCGCGGCTTGCACGGCAGAAGCGGTGGTTGCTATCATGAGTGATTAGCTCGCGTTCGAATATTGCTACATTAGCCAGGAGCGGCTTCCATCCTACGGCGATTTGGCTCGACAACTGCAAAAATTCTCCGTCATTCCGGCCTCGCGGACGCGAGAGCCAGAACCTAGGGGCAAACGGTACAACATTGGCCCCCGGGTTCATGCTGCGCATGCCCCGGAATGACGAGTTTGTTTCCAGAGAGAATATCGCACGCCTTCCGGCGCGAAGCGGGGGCGAGGCTCCTGCGATCCCATTCACGAGCATCCGCGCATGCCGGCGAGGGCGCCGGCGGTCCATATTGGCTCCTACACCAACCTGCTCTGCTCCACCGCCGCGGCGATAAAGCTCGCAAACAGCGGGTGCGGCTCGAACGGGCGGGACTTTAGCTCGGGGTGGTATTGTACGCCGATGAACCAGGGGTGGTCGTCGCGCTCGACGATTTCGGGGAGCACACCGTCGGGGCTCATGCCGGAAAAGCGCAGGCCCGCAGACTCCAGTTTGTCGCGATAGCGCATGTTGACTTCGTAGCGGTGGCGATGGCGCTCCGAGATTTCAGTGTCGCCATAAATGCGCGCGACGCGGCTTTCGGGATCGAGCGTGGCCACATAGGCGCCGAGCCGCATGGTGCCGCCCTTGTCGCCATTGGCTTGGCGTTTTTCCAATTCGTTGCCCTTCAGCCACTCTGTCATCAGGCCGACAATAGCGTGCTTGGGCGCGCCAAATTCCGTTGAGCTTGCGCCCTTCAAGCCGGCTTGATTGCGCGCGGCTTCGATGCAGGCCATCTGCATGCCGAAGCAAATGCCGAAGAACGGCACGCCGTGCTCGCGCGCGAAGGTGACGGCGGCGATCTTACCTTCGGTGCCGCGCTCGCCAAAGCCGCCGGGCACCAGCACCCCATGCACGCCGTGCAGGTCCTCAACCCAGCCTTCGCCCTTTTCCTCGAACTTCTCGCTCTCAACCCAGCGCAACTCGACTCTTACATTGTTGGCGACGCCGCCGTGCTGCAGCGCTTCGATCAAGGATTTGTAGGCGTCCTTCAGTTCAGTGTACTTGCCGACCACGGCGATGGTGACGGCGCCATCGGGCGCTTTGAGCCGTTTGACAATCTCCGCCCACTTGGTGAGGTCGGGCTGCGGGGCCACGGTGACGCCAAAATATTTCAGCAATTCGGTGTCGAAGCCGGCGGCGTGATAGGCGATGGGCGCTTCGTAAATCGTCGGCAAATCGCGCGCTTCGATCACCGCGCTTTCGCGCACATTGCAGAACAGCGCGATCTTTTTCTTTTCGTCTTCGGGGATCGGACGGTCGCAGCGGCAGAGCAGGATGTTCGGCTGGATGCCGATGGAGCGAAGCTCCTTGACGCTGTGTTGCGTCGGCTTGGTTTTCATTTCTCCGGCGGATGGGATGTAAGGCAGCAGCGTCAAATGCACGAAGGCGGCTTGGCCGGGGTCAAGCTCCTGACCGAGCTGGCGGATGGCCTCGAAGAACGGCAGGCCTTCAATGTCGCCGACGGTGCCGCCGATTTCGCAGAGCACAAAATCGGCGTCGCCGTGATCGGACAGGATGAAGTGTTTGATCTCGTTGGTGACGTGCGGGATGACTTGCACGGTGGCGCCCAAATATTCGCCGTGGCGTTCCTTAGCGATGATGTCGCGATAGATGCGCCCCGTGGTGATGTTGTCGGCCTGGGTGGCGGAGACGCCAGTGAAGCGCTCGTAATGGCCGAGATCGAGGTCGGTCTCGGCGCCATCGTCGGTAACAAACACTTCGCCGTGCTGATATGGGCTCATCGTGCCCGGATCGACGTTGAGGTAGGGATCGAGTTTGCGAAGGCGGACCCGGTAGCCCCGGGCTTGCAGGAGCGCGCCAAGGGCGGCGGAGGCGATGCCCTTCCCAAGGGAAGACACAACACCTCCGGTAATGAACACGTAGCGCGCCATGCGCCCTTTCCGATCAGCCTTCTGCCAAATCCCGTTTCAGCGGGTTTATTGGTCGGGCCCGGCGCGCTCGCGGCGAACGGCCTCTACCCCGTCCACTACTTCAACCGATTCGGGCGCTGTGGGCGCCGTGAGCGGCTGCCCATTCGTGCCGCCCCCCGAGGTGTTGGGAAGGATGAGCGTGCGCGTGGTCGCCGGGCGAGTTGCATTGGTTGGAATTGCTTCGGCACCGGAACGTTGCGTCGCGGGCGCTTGCGTCACGACTGCCGACCGTTGCGTGGCGGGGGGTTGAACGCGGGGCTGACCTGTCGAAACCGGAACGGTGGTCGCGGCGCGCGGCGTGGGCGTCGTCTGCGCCGGCCGGGTGCTGGTTGGCGTAGCTTGGCGCGCACTGATTGGCGCGGCGCGGGTCGAAGCAACAACTGGCGGGGGCGCGATCGCCGCGGCCGGAATGGGCGCCGCCTCAATGGCGGGTGTGGACATTGAAGCGAGCTGGGTCTCGGCGAGGTCGGGAACGCTGCTCTCGGTGGGATCTGGCCGCGCAGGCTCGCTCGGCGCCGCTGCCGGCGCGGGCGTCAGACGTTCTTGGCGGGGGATCAGGTCGAGAATCGAGCTTCCGTCGGTCGATGCCGCCGCGCCCGAGAGCGCTGTCAGCCCAAGAGAAGTCACCAGGAAAAAGCCGCCGGCGATGGAAGTCATGCGGGCCAAGGCATCCGCCGCGCCGCGCCCGCTCATCAGGGCTCCGCCGCCGCCGCCGCCCATGCCCAGCGCCCCGCCTTCGGAGCGTTGCAGCAGCACAAGGCCGATAAGACACACGCACACGAGCAAATGAATGCTGAGAACAACCAGTTCCATTGTCCCACCGTCTCCCGGGCGCCACAGGTGCGCGCCAATTTACATGGGTGCGCACGAAAGCGCGCTCAATAGCCTGAGGCGAGCTTAAACGCCAGCCCGTCGCAATGCACGCCTAACTCGCAGCCGGATGGGCCAAAATGATGGCGGCGAAATCGGCGGCTTTGAGGCTGGCCCGGCCGACCAAGGCGCCGTCCACACCCTCCGCCGCGAAAATCTCGGCGGCGTTCTGGGGCCCGACCGACCCACCGTAAAGGATGCGGGTGGCGCTCGCCCGCGTGGGGAAGCGCTCCGCCAATGTTTCACGAATGAGGGCGTGCACTTCGGTGATCTCGGCTGGTGTCGGCGTGCGGTTGCCGCCAATGGCCCAGACCGGCTCGTAGGCGACCACGACTTCCTCGGCGGCCTCGGGCACACTATCTCGCACCTGGGCGCCGACGACCTCGCCCACACGTCCGGATTCACGCTCCGCCAGGGTCTCGCCAACGCAGATGATGGGAATCAGGCCCGCCGCCAAGCCGGCTGCGGCCTTGCGCGCGACCAAAGCATCGGATTCGCCGTGCAGCGAGCGGCGCTCGGAATGGCCGACAATGACATAGCCCGCGCCAGCGTCAGCCAGCATCGCGGCGCTGACTTCGCCGGTGCGGGCGCTGTCCTCGACGATGGCGCTGCAATCTTGGGCGCCCACCAACAGGCCCGTCCCACGCGCGGCTGCCGCGGCGGCTTCGATGAAGGGCGCTGGAGGGCAAATGAGCGCATCCACCGCGCCGCCGGCCTGGGCGATCTTGCCCCAGAGCTCGGTCATCTCGGCCAGATCGGCGCGTCGCCCGAACATTTTCCAGTTTCCGGCAATCAACGGCTTGCGCACGACCATTCCCTTGCTCCCGCTAGCACCACACTGGGGGCGATTGCCCCAGCAAGGCGCTCTCTCTATTGTCCGCCGCCTTCAGTTATCGGACAAGCTCATGCTGCTTCAATTTCGGAAACTCAGTCGCGGCGCCGCTGCGACTATCATCGTCGGTCTCATTGGGGTCGCAACGGTGATGTTCTTAATTCCAAGCGGGGGTCTCCAATTTGGGGGCGCCCAGCACCTCGCCAAGGTCGGCGGGCATGCGATCACGCCGGCCCAACTCACGCGCGAACTGGAGCTGACGCTGCGCGCGCAGCGCAATCAGGGGAACAATGTCAGCCGCGCCGACGCCATCGAGGCCGGTGTTCATCTCCGTTTGCTCGATTCCATTATCGGCCGCACCGCCCTTTATGCCTACGCGGAAAAAATCGGCGTCGGCGCCAGCGATGCGCAAGTTGGTCAGCGTATCCGCGAAATTCCCGCGACGCTCAATCCCGTCACCGGCGCCTTCGATGAAGCGGCCTACCAAGCATTCCTCGGTCAGCTCGGATACGACCACGGCGAGTTCGTCGAGGACATTCGCGGTGAGATGGCGACGCAAATGCTAATGGAAGCGCTGGTCTCTGGGCTGCGCGCGCCATCGAGCTATGGCGCCTTGGCGTTGTCCTACCAAGGCGAGACTCGCGTCGTCAGCATCGCCGAGGCGCCGGCCTCCGCGCTCGGAGCGATCGCCGCGCCAACTGCGGCGCAAATCCAAACCCTCTACGAAGAAAGCCAAGAGCAATTGCGCGTGCCGGAATACCGCGCGTTGACTCTGGTTTATGCGCGTCCGCAAGATTTCGCCGCCCGCGTCGAGGTGCCCGAACAACGTCTGCGCGAAGAATTCGAGGCGCGCCGCCCGGCGCTGACGCAGCCAGAACGGCGCACCTATGTGCGCCTCTCGGCTCAGAGCGAACAGCAAGCCAATGACGCCGCCGCCCGTCTCGGCCGCGGCGAAACCCCCGCCGCAATCGCTGCGGCGTTGGGCGTGCAGACAAGCCGAGGCGAAAACCAGGCGCGGAGCGAAGTGCCGGACGCGCGCGTGGCAGACGCAGTATTTACAGCCGCTCGCGGTGCGCCGCGCGTGGTGCGGGGCCAGTTGACGCCGTGGGCCGTCGTTCAGGTGGAGACGATAACGGCCTCGGTCGAGCCAAGTTTCGCCGCCCTGCGCGGGGAACTGCGTCAAGCCATCGCCGCCGATGAAGCCGGCGAATTGCTCAACACCGCCATTGGCGCGTTCGAGGACGCGCGCGCGGGTGGCGCCTCCGTTGCGGACGCGGCCCGCCAAAATGGGCTGGCCATTGTCACCGTGGCGGCGGTGGACGCCCAAGGCCTTGGCCAAGACGGCGCGCCGGTCGCGGCGTTGACCGGCCAGGCCGACTTGCTCTCCAATGCCTTCGAAACCCCCGAGGGCGAGGCGAGCGATTTCGTGCCGGCGGCGGATGCCGACGTGATTGTCGCGGTGGACCGCATCATTGCACCAAGCGTGCGGCCACTCGCGGAAGTCAGCGCGCAACTGGCGCAGCTCTGGACAGCGCGCGAGCGCGCACGGCGCTTGCGCGAGGCGGGCGAGCAAATGGTCGAAGCCGTGCGCGGCGGGCAGGCATTCGCCGCGACCGCGCGGGCGCGGCGGTTCAATATCGTGGTTGCTTCACGCCCGGTCGATCGACGCGCCGCGGCGCAGATTCCAGCGCGCGGCTTAGCGGCGCAAATCTTCGCGGCGCGTGAAGGGGCTTTGGTAAGCGATGTGCGCGCCGATGGCGGCGCGGTGCTGGTCGCCATCGTCGAGCGCATCAACCGCGTTGACCCAGCCGCCGCGCCCCAGGAGGTGGAAGCCGCCCGTGCGCAATTGCAGGAAGGCCTCGGCAATAGTTTCGGAGAAGCCGTCCAGGCCGAAATCGTGGCGCGCGCACGCCCAGAGCGCAATGAGGAACTCATCGCCCGGGTCTATCCAAGCGAAACCGGTGAGACCGAAGCGGCGCAATGACGGCGCACGCGCCGTCGCCGCCGCTGGAAGAATTCGCCGCCGCCTATGCGACCGGCGGAGGCTTGGTCTGGACCAAGCGTGTCAGCGATCTGGAGACGCCAGTCTCCGCCATGTTGAAGCTTGGTGCGCAAAAGCCCGGTGCGTTTCTGCTTGAGAGCGTGCAAGGCGGCGATTTTCGCGGACGCTATTCGATCATCGGTCTGAAGCCTGACTTGGTGTGGCGGGTCAAGAACGGCCAAGCCGAGAGTAGCCGCGGCGGCTTCGCGGACAAATCGTTCCGACGCCACCGCGAGGCGCCGCTGCAAAGCTTGCGCAAGCTCTTGGCGCGCTCGGCGCTTGATGTGCCGCCCTCATTGCCGCCGATGGCCGCTGGCCTGTTTGGCTATCTGGGCTACGACATGGTGCGCTTCATGGAGCGCCTGCCCGATGCTGCGGCTGATCCCATTGCCGCCCCGGATGCGCTGCTGGTGCGCCCCACCATCATAGCCGTGTTCGACAATGTGACGGCTGAGATCACCCTGGTGACTCCCGCCCGCAAACGCGCGGGGCAAGGCGCCGCGCAAGCGTATGAGGCCGCAAAGCAGCGCCTCGAGCGCATTTGGAAAACGTTGGACCGCTCGCTCGCGCGCCGGCCTGAGCCAAAGGCAGAGGGCGCGCCCGTCACGCCCATATCGAACACGACGCCGGCCGCGTACCGCGCAATTGTCGAGACCTGCAAAACCTACACGCGCGCGGGCGATGTTTTCCAGGTCGTGCCCAGCCAACGCTTCTCAACGCCGTTCGACCATTCGGCGTTTGCGCTCTATCGCTCGCTGCGGCGGCTCAACCCCTCTCCGTTTCTGTACTACCTCAACTTCGCGGATTTTTGCGTTGTCGGCTCAAGCCCTGAAATCCTGGTGCGCTTGCGCGGCGAAACGGTGACCATCCGCCCCATCGCAGGCACACGCCCGCGCGGAGGCACGCCAGCGGAGGATCACGCGTTAGAGCAAGATTTGCTCGCCGATCCCAAGGAGCGTGCCGAGCATTTGATGCTGGTCGATCTCGCGCGCAACGATCTGGGGCGCGTCGCCAAACGCGGCGGCGTGGCGAGTGATGACGCAGCGCGCGCGGGCGCAGGTTCAAAACACGTGCGCGTCACCGAGAGTTTCACCATCGAGCGCTACAGCCACGTGATGCACATCGTCTCTAATGTCGAAGGCGAATTGCGCGAGGGCCTGACGGCGCTCGATGCACTGATGGCCGGCTTCCCGCACGGCACGGTGACGGGCGCGCCAAAAATCCGCGCCATGGAAATCATCAACGAGGTCGAGCCGCACAAACGCGGCATCTATGCCGGGGGCGTCGGCTATTTCGGCGCTGGCGGGGATATGGACACCTGTATCGCGCTGCGCACCGGGATCGTCAAAGACGGCATGCTCTATGTGCAAGCCGGCGGCGGCGTGGTGCTGGATTCTGACGCGGAAGCCGAACTGCAGGAGACGCTGCACAAATCGCGGGCGCTGTTTCGCGCGGCGGGCGAGGCGTGGCGGTATGTTTGAAGCGAATGGGGTTCGACGCGGCCGGGAAATTTGGTAGTGTGGGTGAGATGATACGGTTACCCGTCCCCTGCACGCGATGGCGAGCCTGAGCAACTTCGACACTTGAAGTCTGCCAGCGCAAAGGACGACCCATGATCCTCGTCATCGATAATTACGATAGTTTCGTCTACAATCTCGTCCATTACGTGGAGGATTTTGGCGTGGCGACCGAGGTCGTGCGCAACGATGCGCTGTCGGCGGACGCCGCCCTTAAGCGCAAGGCGAAAGCCGTCATCCTCTCGCCTGGCCCTTGTACGCCAAGCGGGGCCGGCATTTGCTTGGCGCTGCTCGCGCGCGCGCCAGCCGACTTGCCAATGCTCGGCGTTTGCCTCGGCCACCAGGCGATCGGGCAAGCCTTCGGCGGCGACGTGGTCGGCGCCAAGGCGATCATGCACGGCAAAATGTCGGAGGTGCGCCATGAAGGGCGCGGCCTGTTCAAGGGCCTGCCCTCTCCGTTCAAGGCGACGCGCTATCATTCGCTGGCGGTGAAGCGCGAGACTTTCCCCGATGCGCTCAACATTGACGCTAAAACCGACGACGGCGAAGTGATGGGCCTATCGCACAAGACCCGCCCCATATTTGGCGTGCAATTCCACCCAGAATCCATCGCTTCGGAACACGGGCACGCCATTATCGGCAATTTTCTCGCGGCGGCGGGCTTGCGATGAGCATCACCCACTTGCTGGGCAAACTCGAAGCCGACGCCTTGGCGCCCGATGAGATCGACGCCGCCTTTGCAATGATCATGGACGGGCATGGCGCGCACGAGGACATCAAACGCTTCCTCACGCTGACGATTCCGCTCATGAGCGATCCGGCTTGGATTTCCGGCGGCGCGCGGGCGCTGCGCGCGCGCATGATCCACGTCCAGGCGCCGAAAGGCGCGATCGACGTCTGCGGGACAGGCGGGGACGGCGCACACACATTAAACATCTCAACCGCGGTGGCGTTCGTGGTGGCGGGCTGCGGCGTGCCAGTGGCCAAACATGGCAATCGCGCGATGAGTTCCAAATCCGGCGCCGCTGACGTGCTCGAGGCGTTGGGTGTAAAGCTTACTGGCGATGTCCCCACGTTGGAGCGCTGCCTCGCCGAGGCGGGTTTGGCGTTCCTGTTCGCGCAAAACCATCACCCAGCCATGCGCCACGTGGCGCTGGCGCGGCGCGAACTCGGCAGACGGACTATTTTCAATCTGCTGGGTCCGCTTTCAAATCCGGCGAGCGTGAAGCGTCAACTCGTGGGCGTGTTCAGCGCTGATTTCCTGGCGCCGGTCGCGAACGCGCTGGGGGCGTTGGGCTGTGAGAAAGCGTGGATTGTGCATGGCGCGGGCGGGCTCGATGAACTCTCCGCCCAGCACCAAGACGCCAACGATATTGCGATCCTTGACAATCGCGCCGTGACGCTGCGCGCCGCCACAGCCGCGGCCGAGGTCAATCCCGACATACGCGGCGGTTCGGCTGCGCAGAACGCCGCCGAGATGCGCGCACTGCTCGGCGCCGCAGGCCGCCCGGGGCATCGCGCGGCGGTGTTGCTCAATGCGGCCGCCGCGCTTGTCGTGGCGGATCGTGCGCGCGAGCTGGACGAAGGGTCAGCCATGGCGGCGCAAGCTCTCGATAGCGGCGCGGCGCTGGCGGCGTTGGAAAGGCTCATCGCCGTGACCCAGGCAGCGCCATGAGCACGCTGGCGCGCATCCTCGCCTACAAGCGCGCGGAGGTCGCCGTGCGCAAACGGGCCAAACCGTGGGCCGTGATCGAGCGAGAGGCGGGCGAGCGAGACCCGCCGCGCCACTTTCACGCGGCGCTTGAGGCCTGCACAGACCGCCCCGCCTTGATCGCCGAAATCAAGAAAGCCAGTCCCTCCAGGGGCGTGATCCGCGCGGACTTCGATCCACCGTCACTTGCCCGTGCTTATTGGCGAGGCGGCGCAAGCTGCCTTTCGGTGCTCACCGATGGGCCGAGCTTTCAGGGCATTGACGAATTCCTCACGGCGGCGCGTGACGCTTGCCCGCTCCCCGTACTGCGAAAGGACTTTATGGTCGACCCGTGGCAGGTGGTGGAAAGCCGCGCGCTCGGGGCCGATGCCGTGCTGGTGATCATGGCGGCGGTATCTGATCAGGTGGCGAGCGATCTCATCGAAGCGGCTGTGAGCTGGCAAATGGATGCGCTGGTAGAGGTGCATGACGAAAACGAACTTGAGCGCACGCTTGCAATCGATGCGCGCTTGATTGGCGTCAACAATCGTTCGCTCGCCACGTTCGAGACCGACTTGGGCGTCACCGAACGCCTCGCGCCGCGCGTGCCGGAGGGGGTGTTGCTCGTTTCCGAATCCGGGATTTTCACGCCGGTTGACATCGCCCGACTACACGACGCGGGCGCGCGAGCGTTCCTGGTCGGCGAGAGCTTGATGCGCGAGGCAGACGTCGCCGCCGCCACCCGGGCCTTGCTCCAGACTTGACGCAGGCCCCGGAACGGATATAGAACGCTTTGTCGTTCACTCTTTGGTCCGGTGTCATGCTGACTGCGAAACAAAAAGAATTGCTGCTCTACATCCACGAGCGGATCAAGGAGACAGGCGTCTCGCCGTCCTTCGACGAAATGAAGGAAGCACTCGATCTGGCGTCCAAATCCGGCATCCACCGGCTGATCACCGCGCTGGAGGAGCGGGGCTTCCTGCGCCGGCTGGCGCACCGGGCGCGCGCGCTCGAAGTGCTGAAGCTCCCGGACTCGGCGACACCCTCGGCGCCACCCAAAGGGCGCGGGGCGTTTCGCCCCAGTGTCGTCTCCGAGGGGCGAGATAGCGAAAATGAGGGCATTCCCATCCTTGGCCGTATCGCGGCGGGGGTGCCGATAGAGGCGTTGCAGAACGAAATTGGCCGCATCGCCGCGCCGCCGGACTTGCTGGGCGCGGGGGACCATTTTGCGCTCGAGGTCAGCGGCGATTCTATGATCCAGGCCGGTATTCTTCACGGCGACACTGTGATCTTAAAGCGCACCGAAACCGCCGAAAGCGGCGACATCGTCGTGGCGCTCATCGATGCGGAAGAGGCGACGCTAAAGCGCCTGCGCAAGCGCGGCAATTCGATCGCACTGGAGGCTGCCAACCCGGCTTACGAGACGCGCATCTTCGGGCCGGACCGCGTGCGCATCCAGGGCAAGCTAGTGGCGATGATCCGGCGCTATTCTTGATCGCTCGCGCCGCTGCGCGGCGTCCAGGGGCGAGCAATGTGCGCTGGGCGCGCGCGGGTGATGATTAGTCCGCTTGGCGTCTCGTAGATCAGGGCGCCGCCCAGCAGGGCAATGTTGCGTGTGTCGATCACCAGTGTCCGGGGGCATCGCGCGGCGTAACCGGAAGGTGCGGGGGTCGCGGCGATGACGAGCGCGGCAGGCGGGCAAGCGGCCTCGAATGCTTCAACGCGACGAAAGATGAGGATCTCGCGCCCAGTTGGCGTGCGCTGCGTGCAGGCCATCTCTCCACAAGCCTCCGGCGGCGCCAATCTTTCGATGGCGGGTGGCGAGAGGCCAAGCAAGGCGGCGAGTTTGTCGCGCGCGTAGGTTGACCTTCCTCCCGATGCGATCAGCGTCCAACGCGCAGGGCCGTCGGTGCGTGCGAACACGGCGCGCAGATCGCCGTCGAAGGCAGCGACCGGTTGCGGCGCGGCGAGATAAAGCCAAAGGCTGGCGACAAGGAACGCCATTCCGCCCCAGCGCAAAAGCCCGCGCCATAAACAGGCCCAACTGAGCGCAAACACGCATAGAATGAAAGCGGCTTCCGGTGGACGCGGCAATGCCCGTACGGCCTCGGGACGGTCGCCAAACACAGCGCCAATTTCGGCGATGAGTTCGAGCGCGCTTGCCATCACTTGCAGTGGCGCGTCGGCTAGGCCGAACGGCGCCATCAATGCAGCCACCGCCGCGGCAGGCGCGACTAGGAACGACATGATCGGCGCTGCGATCAGATTGGCGGGCAGCGAATAGAGCGAAAAGCGTTGGAAGTGGTAGATCGCGAAGGGGTCGGTGGCGATTCCAGCCACAAGCGAAATGAGTAGCACCCCGCCTATGCCGCGCGCGATCGATTGCAGTGCGCCAATAAGTGGGCCCGGTGTCGGCAAAGCCGGTTCATGGGGCGCTCGCTTCATCATCTCAAACAACGCAACCAGGGCCATGGTGGCGGCGAACGACATTTGAAACCCCGGCTCCAGCACGGATTCCGGGAAGATCAGCACAACGATCAGCACCGCCAGCGCAAGGCCGCGCATCGAGATGGCGGGCCTGTCGAGCAATATCGCGCCGAACGCCACGCACGCCATGACAAACGAGCGCAGCGCCGGCACGCTTGAGCCCGAGACGACAAGGTAGGCCGCCAACGTCGCGAGCGCGCCAATCGCGGCGATCTTCTTCACCGGCCAACGCAATGCGATTGGAGCAATGAGCGACAACGTCCAGACCAAGGTGGCAAACACGAGCCCGCCGACCACGCCCATGTGAATGCCCGACACCGATAACAAATGGCCAAGCCCGGAATTGCGCAGTGCGTCGTTGGTGGCTTTGTCGATAGTGCTGCGGTCGCCGGTGACGAGGGCCGCGCCGATCGCGCCGCCGCGCCCGGGCGCCGCTTCCAGCATCGCGGCGGAAAGGTCGGCGCGCATCGCCGCCAAGGTGAGCTTTTGGCGGTCGAGCCACGATGGCGGGGCTGCAAACGCCCCCGGTCGGCATCGCCCAAACGCAAATCCGGTCGCGCCCAGGCGCTCGAAATAGGCGCGGCGCGCGAAATCATAGGCGCCCGGCGCCATGGGGCCAGAAGGCGGGCCGATGATGGCGCGGCAGATCGCGGCGCGTCCCGGCGTAAGCAAACCAGCCTGCCCGACCGAAACGCGTACGTAACGCGGCGGCGTCTGCTGGCCTTCGATGGCGCGCACGAGTAAACGCAGACGTGCGCCGTTGTCGCTGGCGTCGTTGGCGACCACCCAGCCTTCGACACGCACGGGCGTTTCCACGCCCGCGAAAGCCGGCGCATCAATCATGGCGGTGCGCACTTGCGCGCTCCCCGCGCCGAGCCCCGCGGCGGCGGCCAAAGCGCACAAACCCGCCAGCACACTGCGCAAGGCGACGCCCACGCCGGTTGGCTGCGCGCTCGGCCAGGCCGAGAGCGCGGCGGCTAGGCCTCCGCCGCTCAAGAACAGCAGCGCCCCGGCCCAGACTGGCGGCTCAGTGGGGGCGCTCAGCCAAGCGACCGCGCCCGCGATCATAGCGGGCGCCAACCAAAGAACCCAGCGGTCGCGTTGCAACGCGAACACGCTTTCCAGCACGCGGCTAGGCGTGAACGCACCGGCTGTGCTACCACCCGCGCGCCCTCCAAAGCCGGAAATGCCCGAGATGAGCGTCGTCACGCGCTTTGCCCCCTCCCCAACTGGCTACCTTCATATCGGAGGCGCGCGCACCGCGCTCTTCAATTGGCTGTACGCGCGCAAAATGGGCGGAAAATTTCTGCTCCGGATCGAGGATACCGATCGCGCGCGCTCCACTGAAGAGGCCATTGCGGCGATCTTGGACGGCCTCGATTGGCTGGATCTGAAGGCCGACGGCACCATCACTTATCAATTCGCCCGCGCGGCGCGTCACCGCGAGGCCGCGGAAAAAATGATCGCGCGCGGTACGGCGTTCCGCTGCTACGCAAGCGCGCAAGAGGTCGAGGCCATGCGCGCCGAGGCACATGCGCAGGGCCGCGCGCTGCGCTCGCCATGGCGCGACGGCGGCAAGGCGCCGGACGCGCCTTACGTAGTGCGTCTGCGTGCGCCGGACGCGGGCGATGTTCTCAACGCCGACATGATCCAGGGTGACGTGCGCATTAAGGCGCGCGACATTGATGATCTCGTCTTACTGCGCGCCGACGGCAATCCCACGTACATGCTGTCGGTCGTCATCGACGACCATGACATGGGCGTGACGCACGTGATCCGCGGCGACGACCACCTGACCAACGCCGCACGCCAGATTCCCATTTTCCAGGCGATGGGCTGGATAGCGCCGAAATTCGCGCACGTGCCGCTGATCCACGGCCCGGACGGCGCCAAGCTTTCCAAACGCCACGGTGCGCTCGCGGTGCAGGCTTATCGCGACATGGGCTATCTGCCCGAAGCACTGAACTCTTACCTGATGCGGCTGGGCTGGAGCCCCGGGCATGATGAGATTCTAACAAAAGAAGATGCCGTCTCGCAGTTCGACATCGGACAGATCGGCAAGGGCCCGGCGCGGCTCGACTTCAAGAAACTCGATTTCGTGAACGCGCATTTCGTGGGCATGGCAGACGATGCGCGTCTATTGCTCCTGCTTCGGGAGCATCTGGAGGCGCGTGACGGCGCGAGGCTGAGCGAGGCGGCCCATGTAAAGTTGACACGTGCCGTACCGGTTCTCAAAGCAAGGGCGAAGACACTGCTGGAATTGGCGGAGCAAGTGAAATTCGTACTCGCGGAACGTCCCTTGGCTATGAGCGACGCCGCGAAAACGTTTGTAACGGAAGACTTCCGCCAACGCCTCACGCGCCTGCGTAATCGTCTCGCATCGGAAACAATTTGGGAACATTCTGCTTTGGGCGCCGCACTTAAGGCTTTCTCTACCGACGAGGGTGTTGGATTGGGACAGATCGGACCGGGTTTGCGCGCCGCGCTGACGGGCGGCGCGCCCGCTCCCGATCTAGGCCAGGCGTTGGAATTGTTGGGCCGCGAAGAAGCGCTCGGGCGGATATCGGATCAGGTTTGACGCCAAATTTGAGGATGTAGGTCATGGACAGCAAGCTCACCAAGAAGACGCCGGCGACGCTCACCGTCAATGACAAGCGAATGGACTTGCCCGTTTACGCGGGCTCTGTCGGCCCCGACGTGATCGATATCCGCAAATTGTTTAGCGACACAAAGGCGTTCACCTACGATCCCGGCTTCACCTCAACCGCAAGCTGCGAAAGCCAGATCACCTACATCGATGGCGACGCTGGCGTCTTGCTCTATCGCGGCTACCCGATCGATCAATTGGCCGAGCACTCAACGTTTCTGGAAGTTTGCTACCTGCTCGCGAATGGCGAACTCCCCACGGCAGCCGAACTGAAGCGTTTTGTTCGCGACATCACCTACCACACCATGCTGCACGCACAATTCGATCGCTTCTTCGAAGGCTTTCGGCGCGATGCGCACCCGATGGCGATCATGGTCGGCACGGTCGGCGCGTTGTCGGCATTCTACCATGACTCTACCGACATCGATGATCCGGTGCAGCGCACCATCGCCAGCCAACGCCTGATCGCGAAAATGCCGACGATCGCCGCGCGCGCGTTCAAGTATTCCATCGGCCAACCGTTCGTTTCGCCGCGCAACGAGTTTGATTATTCCTCGAACTTCCTGCGCATGTGTTTTCAGGTTCCCGCCGAGGATTATCACGTCAACCCGGTGCTCGCCCGCGCGCTAGATGTGTTCATGATCCTGCATGCCGACCACGAGCAAAACGCGTCCACATCGACGGTCCGGCTCGCGGGATCATCGGGCGCCAATCCGTTCGCCTGCATCGCGTCCGGGATTGCCTGCCTTTGGGGGCCAGCCCATGGCGGCGCCAATGAGGCCGCGCTGAAAATGCTGGAGGACATCGGCAAGGTCGAGAACATCCCGGACTTCATCGCCCGCGTGAAGGACCCGAAATCCGATGTGCGCCTGATGGGCTTTGGGCACCGTGTGTACAAAAACTACGATCCACGCGCCATTGCGATGCAGAAACTCTGCCACCAGGTGCTCAAGGAAGTCGGCGCGGAGGATAATCAATTGCTGCGCGTGGCAGTGGAGTTGGAAAAAATCGCGCTCAACGACGAGTATTTTGTCTCGCGCAAGCTCTACCCGAACATTGATTTTTATTCCGGCATCACGCTGCGGGCGATGGGGTTCCCGACCTCGATGTTCACCGTGCTGTTCGCGGTCGCGCGCACGGTCGGCTGGATCGCGCAATGGACCGAGATGATGGAAGATTCCAGCCAGAAGATCGGTCGCCCACGGCAAGTCTATACCGGCGCGCCGCCGCGCGATTATGTGCCGGTGAACAAGCGAGACTAAGCGCCCTCAAGGCGCCGGCGTTCGCAACATGTGAAGCACGGTTTCCGCCGCGATTTCGGCCGCCGGGCGCCGGCCTCGTCCCATCAGCGCCAGCGCCTCATCCTGGTGGCGGACTTGCTCCTCGCGGGCGTCTTGATCATCGATCAGCGGCGCGGCCGCGGCGGCGATATTTTCCGCGGTGCACCGTGTTTGCAGAAATTCCGGCGCGACTTCGGCGTCCGCGGCGACATTCATCAAAGTAGCGTATTTCGCCTTAAACAGAAATCCGCGCGCAATCGCCCAGGTCAGCCAGCCCAATTTGTAGCCGATCACCAGGGGCGTTCCTTGCAGCGCCACCTCCGTGGTGACCGTGCCGGAGGCAGCGAGCGCGACCGTGGCGGCGGCGAAGGCGTCTTCCTTCTCCCGCTCATCGACAACGCGCGCTGTCGCCGGCGTCTGCGCCATCACCGCTTTGCGCACGCTGCGCGCGGCGACAACAAGCAGGCGCACATTTGGGCGATCCCTATCGAGCAATTCGGCGGCGCGCCAAAGCGTTGGGCCTATCCGGCGAATCTCGCTGGCGCGGCTGCCGGGCAGGACGAGCACGACTTGGTCTTTTGGCTTGAAGCCCTGGCGCGCGCGCAAGGCCGCGCCATCGCCGGCCTTGAAGCGCCCGAGCGCGGGGTGACCGCAGATTGTGCACGCCAACCCGTATGGCTCGTAGAACGCGACTTCGAACTCGTGGATGCAAATGAGATGGTCAATCGTGGCCGCCAAGGTTTGGGCGCGGCCTGGACGTGTCGCCCACACTTGCGGGCCGACATATTTGACCAACTTGATGTGCGGCGCCGCCGCGCGCAGGGCCTGCGCCACGCGCAACGTGAAACCCCAGGAATCGATCAGCACGACAATGGCCGGATCGAACGCGAGCGCCGCCTCGACAGTCGCCGCCACCGCGCGCTTCACGCGCGCATACGCGAGCAGGCCATCGACAAATCCGAGCACAGCAAGCCCGGCTATGTCGGCCCGGCTCTCAATCCCCTCCTCCGCCATCAGCGCGCCGCCGACGCCAGCGAGTTCAAGCGTGGAATCGCTTTCCTTCAGCACGCGCGCGAGATCGGCGCCGAGCGCGTCGCCGGAGGATTCCGCTGCAACGAGGAATATTCGTCCGCTCAATGCTCGCCCACTTCCGCGCGCGTGAAGCCGTACACGAACAAGCCCGCAGAATCAGCGGTCGCAACCAGCTCTGCCCGCCGCACAGCCAGCGCGCCGCCGGCTTCAACGGCAACGCCCGCGAGCCCCGCCGCGGCCGCACCCTTGATGGTGCGCGCGCCGATGGTCGGCAAATCGATACGCCGCTCCTGGATCGGTTTGGGACGTTTGACCAGCACGCCGCGCCGCGCATCGGGCGAGCCCCGCACTGTCAACGGAAGTTCGCTGACGCGCCGCACCATTGCATCCGTGCCCTCTTGCGCTTCGACCGCGAGCGCCAGCCCGTCGCAAACGACAACGCCCTGGCCAACGTCGTAGTGACCTATTGCAGCAGCAATGGCGGCAGCGCGTTTCATGTCGGCAAGGTGGGCGTCATTCGGCCGAACAGCGCCCCAAACCCCGACCGGTGCGAGCAGGTCGGCCATGACCTCCTCGGCGCCGAGCACCTGGAAGCCGGCGCGTTCGTGCTCAGCCAAAATAGCACGCAAGAGCGCATCATCGCCCTGGGGGGCGGCTGCAAGCAGCGCGGGGGCCATGGCGCGCCCGCCTTCGTCAAGATCGAGCGCGCGGGGATCTTGGCGCGGCACCCGCCCAAGCAACACGATCGCATCGCAGCCGGCACCCCGTAGCGCGGCCATGCGTGCGCCCATGGCGCCGAGGGCGTGGCTCGCGCCGGGGTGCGCATCAAGCGCGGCCTCAGCCAATGGCGATATGCGCGCCACGAAATAGGGTGCGCCCGTGCTGGCGCAATGCTCGGCGAGGACAACAGGCAGGTCACCGCCGCCCGCGATCACGCCCAGCTTGCGCCACGTCGCCATCCGCTAATCCCGTGGCATGCAGAGCGGGCGCGCGGCGTCGGCGCGCACAAACTCGACGATCTCCATCACCTCGGGATTGCTCGCATAGATTTGGGCGCAATCCTCGATCCGCTCTTGGAACGTGCCCTCCTCCGCGAACAACAACCGATAGGCGGCGCGCAGATCGTGAATTTGGTCGCGGGTGTAACCGCGGCGTTTGAGACCAACCACGTTTAGGCCGGCAAGGTGAGCGTGATTGCCGATGGCCGAGCCGAAGGGGATGAGGTCAGTGGTCATGAGCGCGGAGGCGCCGACAAAGGCGTGATGCCCGACACGCCCGTGTTGGTGCACGCCGGAAAGCCCGCCGAGAAAGGCGAAATCACCGACTTTAACGTGACCACCGATAGTGGCGGTTTGGGCCATGATGACGTGATTGCCAACGATGCAATCGTGGGCGACGTGGCAATTTCCCATGATCAGGCAATTGTCGCCGATTGTGGTGACAGCGCGCCCGCGCGCGGTGCCGCGGTGCAACGTGGCGTGCTCACGAATGACATTGTTGTCGCCGATTCGCAGGCGCGTGGGTTCGCCCTTGTAGGACAGGTCTTGCGGCGTTCCGCCCAAGCCAGCGAAAGGAAACACCGTGTTGTCCTTGCCAATCTCAGTGTGGCTCTCGATGAACACATGCGCGATCAGACGTGTGCGGTCGCCGAGCCTTACGTCCGGGCCGATGACGCAGCCGGGTCCAACATCAACATCTTCTCCGAATTCGGCGCTTCTATCGACGACGGCGGTGGGATGAATTGTAGCGCTCATTAGGCGGCATCCCGCGGCCGGTCAGCCTTCATCGCGGCGAATTCGCAATCAGTGACAAGTTCCCCGCGTACCTCAACACGGCCGCGAAACTTGAAGATGTTACGGCGCTGAAACAGCACTTCCACCGGCATCTCCATTACATCGCCCGGCATCACCGGTCGTTTGAACCTGGCGTTCTCAACCGACATGAACAAGATCAGGTGCTTGGTGATGTCAGCTTCCAGCGTCTTGGACATGAGCAGCGCCCCGGTCTGCGCCAGAGCCTCGATCTGCAGGACGCCAGGCATCACTGGAGCGCCCGGGAAATGGCCCTGAAAGAATGGTTCGTTAATGGTGACGTTCTTGATGCCGCGGATCGACTTGTTCGGCACGTAGTCGATCGCGCGGTCCACCAAGAGCAAGGGATAACGGTGAGGCAGGCGGCGCAGCACCTCGCCGATCTCGATGACATCGTCGGTGGTCTTTTGCTGGTTGGTCAAATCATTCGCTTGCATTGCGCGCCCCCGCCTTGCGGCTCAACCACGCGGCCTCGCGTAGCCATTTGCGCAGCGGTTTGGCCGGGTAGCCGCTCCAAACCTCGCCCGCAGGCACGTCTTGGAACACGGCGGCGGCGCCGGCAAGAGTGGCGCCCGCGCCGATCTTGCGATGGTCAGCCACCCCGACACGCCCACCCATGGTGACGCCGTCGCCGACGATGGTTGAGCCCGAGACGCCCGCAAAAGCGGCGATCAGGGCGCCGCGCCCGATAATCACATTGTGGGCCAAGTGACACAGATTATCGATCTTGGCGCCCTCGCCGACAATTGTGTCGTCGAACACGCCCCGATCAATGCAGGAATTGGCGCCTATCGTGACGCGGTCTTGGATAATCACGCGCCCAAGGTGGGGCACATCCACCGGACCCGAGGCGTCTCCCGCGACCCCGAAGCCAGCCTCGCCAATGACCGCCCCGGCAAGGATGTTCACATCGTCGCCAATGAGCGCAAAACTGATTGACACGCCCGCACCAATGCGGGTGCGCCGGCCAATTACGACGCCTGGCCCAATGACGGCGTTCGCGCCGATCTCCGCCCCCGCGCCAACCTGCGCGCCAGGGCCGATAACGGCGCCCGGCGCCAACCTCACGCCCTCCTCCAGGCGTGCGGTGGGGTCCGTCGACGGAGCTTGGCTCGTAAAGCCACGCGGGCGAATGAGCGCCGGGACAAGGCGCGCGAACGTGGCGCGCGGGCGTTCAGTTAGGATAAGGGCGGCGGCGTTTGGCGCCAAATGGGCAATAGCGGGAGCAATAACGCAAGCCGCCGGCGCCGCAGCGAGCGATACGCCCCCTTTGCCCTCGAAATAGCAGATGTCATCAGTCCCGGAGCGCTCGGCCGGGGCCGCACCCGACACCAATCGGTCACTGTCGCCGCCAATATCGGCGGACGGCGCAAGCGCCCGGACCGTGACCGGTCCGAGCGCCTCGTAGAAGCGGGGATCTATCATGCGCCTACCATGCTGGCGCCGACGAAGCCCAATGTCACCGCCGTAAGTTGCTTATTGCGCCGCCGGCGCTTGCGCTGGCGCCTGGGCTTGGCACTCCGCCACCGCATGGCGGGCGACAGTCGCGGTCCGCGTAGCCGGACCCTGATCGAGCTGCTGAATTACGGTGTTGGTGATGTCGAACTCTGGGAGCACAAGTTGGACGTTGCTTGCGTCGAGCGCCACGCCAGCGCCACGCGCTTCCATCACGCTGCGAACGATCGGCGAAACTTGCCGGTCGAAATCGCCGAGCGCGAACATCTGCGAGCACTCGAAATCACCGCGTAGCCCCTGCGCGCGCGCTTCAAACTGCTGCACGCGCTGCTGGAATTGTTGGACTTGCGGGCCCAACGTCGAGCTGTTGCGAATCTGTTCGGGCGACATATTCCGCGACGCTTGCGCCAAACGTTGGCGCTCCTGTTCGATGGATTGCTGCTCCGGCTGCAGGGATTGCGCCTCGGTTCCCACCTGGGCGCGAATTTGTTGCAGCTTCGCGGCCATATCACGACCGAGTGCGGTCTCGGTGAGGACGCGTTGGTAATTGATGACCACGGACGTGGTGGACTGGTTGTTGCGCCCGCGTTGGGCGAGGGCCTCCGGCGTCGCGGCAAGAGCGGCGACCGTGATGACGGCCGCGGATAGGATGCTTATCAAACGCATGTTGCGTCTTCTCCTTAGAAATTTGTTCGGGTGGAAAACCGGAACTCTTTGCGCCGGTCGTATTCTTCGTATTCGAGCGGCTCCGCGAAATCGAATTGCACTGGGCCGAATGGCGAATCCCAGAAAACAGACACCCCAACCGCCACACGCAAGCTCGAGCTATCATCGACGATGAGATTGGAATTTCCGCCCAACGCCACCGTCTGTCTGTTGGCTGAATCGACGATTCCGAGCGTTCCAAAATCAACGAAAAACGCACTTCCCAACGAAAAAGATTCAGGTAGCGGCAACGGCACATCCAATTGCAGCGACCCGATCGCGTAGGTGTTGCCGCCGACAGCGTCACCGATTTGCTGAGTCACGCCCGTGGTGGCGTCGACAACCAATTGGCGTGGTCCAATCCCAGCAACGTCGAAGCCGCGGAACGACGAACCGCCCTTGAAGAAACGATCGTTGATACGAACGTCATCTCCGCCCCAGCCGGCGATATAGCCTGCGGTGCCGCGGAGAGTGGCGCGGAAACCGCCCCACAGCCCGTAATAAAGCCCACCTTCAAGTTCAGTCCGCAAATAGTTCACTTGGCCGCCAATTCCGGCGATATCTTGTCTGAACTGCAAATCGTACCCACGGGTGGCGCGCAGCGCTTCGTTTCGCCGATCCCAATTCACTGTGTACCCGAACACCGAGGTGATGAACGTTCCCTCTTGATTGCACAGTGTGGGCCGGAACGTGTTGCCGGCGTCACATTGATCAATATTCGGCGTGAGCACGTTGTTATCGTGGTCGATGAACAGGTCCGCCACCTGCGTTTCATCCTGCACCAGTGAGTAGGTGAGGCCCAAACTGGTCCGGTCCGCGAGCGGGAAACTCGCGCGCAGACCCATTCCGGTTGACTGGTTCTCGAACGACGACTGCGCGAGGAAATCGGTGCGCAGGGAATAAATGTCAATTCCGGCGGAGAGGTCCCTGCCCATGAAACGCGGTTCAGTGAAACGCAAATCCACCTGCTGGCGCTGCGAACTGGAGGACGCCCGCAACCGCAGGAATTGGCCGCGACCGCGAAGGTTCCGCTGCGTGACGGAGATGTCAAAGAGAAGGCTTTCCGTCGATGAATATCCTGCCGCAAAAGCAAGTTCCCCAGTAGACTGCTCTTCCACCGTCACTGTCACGACCGAACGATCGGGTTCCGAGCCATCGGCATCTTCCACCGTGACTTCTTCAAAGAAGCCAAGCGCCTGTATCCGTTGACGTGAGCGATCCAACAGAACGCGATTGAATGCATCGCCCTCGTTGACGCGCATCTCGCGCCGGATCACCCGGTCAAGCGTGCTGGTGTTGCCGACAATGTCGATGCGCTCGATGAAGACTTGCGGGCCTTCATCGACTTCAAAAGTGATGTTGACGACGCGGTTTTCGCGGTCCCGCTCCACGACTGGAGTGATGTCAACATTGGCGTAGCCGACCGTTCCGGCGACATAGGTCATGGCGTCGATCGCGTCTTCGATCAATTCACCGCGAAATACGGCCCCGCCCCGGATCGGCACCGCCGCCAACAGCAGGGCCTCGGGCAGGCGGTCTAACTGTGTTTGCACGCGGATTTCGCCGAACTCGTAGCGAATGCCCTCATCAACAGTGAAGGTCACGAAGAAATCCCGCTGGTCCGGCGTCAGTTCGGCGACGGCGGAAACGACGCGGAAATCGGCGTACCCGTGGTTGTTGTAGTATTGGCGGAGCTGCTCGCGGTCGTACTCAAGACGATCGGGATCGTAATTGTCGTTGCTGGAGAAGAAATTCCACCAATTCGACTTCGTGGTCACGATGGTGTCGCGCAGCCGGCGATCGGAATATACTTCATTGCCGATGAAGTTGACGTCGCGCACCCCGGTGACAGGGCCTTCGTCCACTTCAAAAATGAGATCGACGCGGTTTTGATCCAATTCGCGCACTTGCGGCGTCACTTGCGCGGCGAAACGTCCCGCGCGGCGGTAAACCTCGATGATGCGTTGAACGTCGCCTTGGGCGCGTGCGGGGGTGAACACCGACCGTGGCCGCGCTTGTACTTCCTCTTCGAGGTCTTCCTCGTCGAGCGTACGCATGCCCTCGAAGATCACCCGATTGATCACCGGGTTCTCGATGACCGCGACGACGAGATCGGGGCCGCGTTGCTCGATCTGCACGTCCGCGAAAAGACCGGTGGCAAACAAGGTTTTCAGCGACAAATCGATACGCTCGGGATCGAAAGTATCGCCGGGGCGAACCTGGAGATAAGAACTAATTGTCGCCGGTTCGATGCGCTGATTGCCCTCAACCACGATGCGCCGAATGGCGACGCCCGAAGCTTGCGCCGCCGCTGGACTGGGTTGGCTGGCGCCCTCTTGGGCATAGGCATCGGTGGCGACCGCCAGAAGCGCACCAGAACCAACGCTGACCGTGGCTGCGCAGCTTACAGCGCCCAGCACGACATCCCGTAGAACCCGCTTCATCAAGCCCTCGACGCTTTCGACGCTCCCCAGCGTCGTGCTTTTTAAGACCCCATCCCGTCTCGAAAGACAAGGACGAGGCGCTGTTTCACTGCGCTCCGGGGAAGAGCCGTGCAATATCGTTCCAAGTCGCGAACAAGAACAAACTAGCCATTACGGCGAGTCCGGCCCGAAAAGCCCAGTCCTGAGCGACGGGTGGCAGCGGCCGCCCTCCCCGCAGGGCCTCGATGGCATAAAATAGAAGGTGGCCGCCATCCAGGATCGGGATGGGTAGCAAATTGGCGAAACCCACCGCCACGGAGAGCATCGCCGCCCACCCCAACAAGGCCAGCGCCACGCTGGCGATCTGGTCAGCGAGGCCGGGCCCGGCGCCATCCAGCGCAATGGTGGTGACTTGTCCGGAGGCGTTCAAAATTCCAAGCGGGCCCGCGATATCGCGGCCCGAGCTTTGGCCCGAGAAAATCCCGCCGAGATACGCCCCCGTTCGCGCGATGATGGCCCAGGTATTGCCAGCCCCCGCCCCGAGGGCCTCAACAACGCCGACGGGCTCAACCACGCGTTCGCTATCGAGGATGCCTAGCTGCACGCCGAGCGCGCCCACACGCACCGTGTCGCCCTCAGCGGTGGGACGTTCCATCGCGCGCGGCGTCACTGCCACGGTGCGAACGCCGCCGTCCGCGCCTTCCAACGTCAACGTTAGTGTCTGGCCTGGACTGGCGGCGATCCGCTCTTGAAATGCGCCCCACCCCGGCAGCGGGACGCCGTCAACGGCGCGTACAATCTCACCCGCTTCGAGGCCTGCGTCCGCGGCGGGCATGCTGGCAATGACCGATCCAATGCGCGGCGTCGCGGCGGCGTAGTCGGTCACGTCGCGCCCCATGGCGAAAGCCACGGCGGCGAATGCGAGCACCGCGAAGATAAAATTGGTGACCGGCCCGGCGGCCACGACCATTGAGCGCGTGGACAATGGTTGCGCATGGAAGAGGCCTGCGCGGCGCGCTTCTGCCAAGGCTTGCGGATCTTCGATACGTTCGCGCGGCGCAGTGGACATGGCGTCGGCGTCATCGGCGAATTTCACGTATCCACCGAGTGGAAGCGCGCCGATTTTCCATTGCACGCCCTGCCTGTCGCGCCAGCCGATCAAGGTGCGGCCAAAGCCGATGGAAAACGTGTCGATGGCGACGCCGCGCCAACGCGCGACTTGGAAGTGGCCGAACTCATGCACGAACACCACGACGCTCAGAACCACGACGAAAGGAACCAGGTAGGTCAGGATGTTCTGCAGCAGGTCCAGCATTCGGTCGCTTCCTCCACGCTTCTTCTACGGCTTGGAGCGCCTTCCAGCCTTAAGCCGCCGCTAGACTTCCCGCAATCCGTTGGGCGGCGCGCCGCGCCGCCTGATCCACCGCCGCCACTTCAGCGAACGAAGTGGGCGTTTTTGCGATGAGGCCCGGCTCTAGCGCCTCAAGCGCGCCCAACGCATCCTCGGCTATGCGGCAGATATCGAGGAAGCGGATTCGCCCGTCCAGGAAAGCCTCAACCGCCACTTCGTTGGCGGCGCTCAGAGCGGCCGCGGCTGCTGGCCCCGCTCTGAGGGCAGCGCGGCACAAGCCAAGCGCGGGAAACCGCTTCAAGTCGGGCGCCTCGAAGGTGAGCGTTCCAATTTCCGCCAGGTTCAAGCGAGCTGTGGAAACTGGGCTCCGGTCTGGCCAGGCGAGGGTGTGGGCTATGGGAATGCGCATGTCGGGCGCCGCCAACTGGGCCAGCACCGAACCGTCAACGTAATGCACCAGGCTGTGGATCGTGCTTTCGGGATGAACGACGATGTCTATCAAATCTGGTGATATGTTAAATAGATAGGACGCTTCTATGAGCTCCAGGCCCTTGTTCATGAGGGTCGCGCTATCGACGGAAATTTTGGGGCCCATGCTCCATTTTGGATGGGCGCATGCCTGGGCGGGGGTTGCCAGCCCCATCGCCTCCAAACTGCTGGAGCGAAACGGTCCCCCCGAGGCGGTAAGAGTTAGGTGTTCGACGCGGTCTGGGTGGGTGAGCACCTGGAAGATGGCGTTGTGCTCGCTGTCCACAGGCAAAAGCCGTGCTCCGCTCGCACGCGCCGCAGCCAGCATCAAAGGACCCGCGCAAACCAGGCATTCCTTGTTGGCGATGGCGACAAGCGCACCGCGCCGGACGGCGGCCATTGTCGGCGCTAGACCAGCCGCGCCCACGATCGCGGACATGACCCAATCGGCTGGACGTGCGCCCGCTTCCGCCAGGGCCCCAGGTCCCGCCCCCACTTCGACCTCCAAGCCGGCCAACGCGCCACGCGCGGCGTCGAGGAGGCTTGCGTCGGCCAAGGCCGCAAAACGCGGCCTTAATCGACGGCAGGCGGCGACAAGGGCCTCGATGTTGCGTCCCGCTGTGACGGCCTCCACCGGGATCATTTGCCCTTGGGCGCGCAATTCCGCGATCACCTCGATCGTCGAAGCGCCCACCGATCCCGTTACTCCGAGGATCGAGACGGAGCGGCCGTCGGCGCTCATAGGCCGCTTCCAAACAGGAGCGCCGTCGCCCGTGGACCAAAGGCGAGGGCCGCACCGACCAGCAAGGTGGCGGCCATCAAGCTATCGATCCGATCGAGCACGCCGCCATGTCCGGGGATGATCCGGCTGGCGTCCTTCACGCCGAAACGGCGCTTGAGAAAGGATTCAAACAAATCGCCCATGAGCCCCGTGAACGCGATCAACGCGCCGATGATCAACCATGCCATGCGCAGGTCCGGCGGGGCTTGGAACAGATGGCCGCAGCCGAAGCCCGCGGCAGCACCGGCCAGCACCCCGGCGATAATACCAGACCAGGTTTTGTTCGGTGAGAGCCCGTGCGCCACTTTAGGGCCGCCCACCAATTTACCGCCGAAATACGCAAAGATGTCCGCTGACCAGATAATGCCGAACAGGGCGAGGATCGTCTCCAATCCCTCCGGCGCCCTATCGCGCAACCAGAGAAACAACGCAGGCGGCAACCCAATATAGAGCGCCCCGCCAGCCGTCTCGATCACCCCCGCGAGCGAGCGCCTGCGAAACGCTGACGCCGCCGCGCACGCCGCCAACCACGCCGCCGCATAGTCCAATCTTTGCCAACTCGAAAACATGACCGCGCCGAGTGAACCGGCGAGCACAAATAGCAACGCCGAATTCATCGCCTTGGGCTCGCTCATCCGCGCCCATTCGTAACTCATGACCACAACCGCCGCGCCGCACGCCGCCGCGAGCCAAGGTCCGCCGAACCAGGCGGCCGCGGCGCCTGCGCCGGCCAACACCAGTCCCGAGGCCACGCGCGCGCCCAGATCGGACCAATCCCCGCGTTCATGCGGCGCCGCCGGCTCAGAGGGGGTCAGGAACATGCCCTCCGAAGCGGCGTTCACGGCGCTGAAACTCAGCGATCGCGGATTCCAAAGCGGCCTTGTCGAAATCGGGCCACAGGACATCGACAAACACGAGTTCCGCATAGGCTGCCTGCCACAACATGAAATTCGACAGACGATACTCGCCGGACGTTCTGATCAGCATATCGGGTGCGGGCAAATCGACCGTGTCCAGATAGCTCGCGAAACGTTCGGCATTGATGTCAGCAGAGCTGATTTTGCCGACTGCCACGTCTTCGCATGCGCGCCGCGCGGCGCGCACGATCTCGTCCTGGCCGCCGTAATTGAAGGCGATGGTGAGGTTGAGCCTGTCGTTGCGACGGGTGCGAGCTTCGGCGTTGTCGATGATCTGGGTGATGTCGCTCTGGAGGCCCAGGCGTTCGCCAATGACGCGCACGCGCACCCCTTCAGCGGTCAGTCGATCCAAATCTCGCGCAACAAAGAGGCGCAGGAGATCGAAGAGAGCGTTGACCTCCTCCACGGGCCGACGCCAGTTTTCGGTGGAGAAGCCGAACACAGTCAGGTAGCGCACCCCCAATTCACCGGCGGCTTCCACTGTGCGGCGGAGCGCCTCCACGCCTTCGGCATGCCCGAACGTGCGAGGCCGCCCACGCTGTTTCGCCCACCGACCATTGCCATCCATGATGATGGCGACATGGCGCGGAGCGGACGCGGCTTGGGGGTGGGGAACAGCGATCACCATGTTTGGGTAATCGGCGGAGACGCTTGCAAGAGGGCTAAAGACGGCTGCGAGGCGAGCCCCTTGCCTGCTTCACTCCTGTCGACAGCCTCACACCTGCATGATCTCCTCTTCCTTGTGGCGCACGGCATCGTCGACTTTCTTGACGTGATCGTCGGTTATTTTTTGCACGTCCTCGCCCAGGCGTTTATGCTCATCCTGGCTGATGGCGTGATCCTTCTCGAGTTTCTTCAGCTGGTCCATGGCGTCGCGGCGCACGTTGCGGACGGCGATACGCGCAGCCTCCGCGTATTTGCCCGCGACCTTCGCCAATTCCGCGCGCCGCTCGCCAGTCAACGGGGGGATGGGAATGCGGAGCGTCTGCCCATCGATGATCGGGTTGAGGCCAAGATTGGCGGATCGGATCGCCTTATCAACGGCGGACACAATGGCTTTGTCCCACACCTGAACCGAGAGCATCCGCGACTCAGGCACGTTGACCCCGGCGACTTGATTGAGCGGCGAGATCGAGCCGTAAGCATCGACTTGGATGGTGTCGAGCAACGCCGCCGAAGCGCGCCCGGTGCGCAAGCCGCCAAACTCATGCGAGAGCGCAGCCAAGGCGCCGTCCATGCGCTTTTTGTAGTCGTCGAGTCTAAAGGAATCTGGTGCCGCCATCGCCTTCGTTCCGCTCGTTGAAGCCTAATCGCTGATCGTTGTGCACACGCCGCGCCCGGCGATCACCTCGCCAAGCCCGCCGCGCTTGTGGATCGAGAACACCACAATGGGAATGCCGTTCTCGCGCATCAGGCTCACGGCGGATGCGTCCATCACCTTGAGATCGCGCGCCAGCACTTCGTGATAGCTCAGCCGCTCATAACGCGTTGCGTCGGGATCCTTCTTGGGATCGGCGGTATAGACGCCATCGACTTGCGTGCCCTTGAGCAGCGCATCGCACCCCATTTCCGCGGCGCGCAAGGCGGCAGCAGTGTCCGTGGTGAAAAAGGGATTGCCGGTACCGGCGGCGAAAATGACAATTCGCCCCTTCTCCATGTGGCGCATGGCGCGGCGGCGGACATACGGTTCGCACACGGTCATCATCGGGATGGCGGAAAGCACGCGCGCCTGACCGCCCACGGCCTCGATGGCGTTTTGCATGGCGAGCGCATTCATCACCGTGGCCAGCATGCCCATATAATCAGCCGAGGCGCGTTCCATGCCCTTGGCCGCGCCCTGCATGCCGCGGAAAATGTTGCCGCCGCCGATAACGAGGCACATCTCGACGCCGCTGCTCGACGCCGCCTGAACTTCCTGGGCGATGCGTTCGCAGACGCCGATATCGATGCCGTATTGCCCCTCGCCCATTAGAGCTTCGCCGGAAATCTTCAGCAACACGCGTTTGTAGGGCCGCGCGGGCGCTGGCTTGGGCATGGATTCGGCGAGGCTCATCTGGGCTATCCTGGACTCACCATAACGCCACCGCCGCCGTCGGCGCAAAGGCTAACGGCGGCGGTTAGGTTTAGTCAGGCTTGCCGGTCAGCGCGGCGACCTCGGCGGCGAAATCGCCAGAGCGCTTTTCCACACCCTCGCCGACGCCAAAGCGCACGAAGCCCTTGATGGCGACCGGCGCTCCGGCGGCCTTGGCCACCTCGGCAACCGCAGCCTCGACCGTGTGTTCCGGGTTGAGCACAAACGCCTGCTTCAGCAGCACGGATTCCTCGAAGAATTTCCGCATCCGGCCTTCGAGCATCTTGTCCAGCACTTGCTGTGGCTTGCCTTGGGCTTTGGGGTCTTCCTTGATTTGTTCGAGCAGCACGGCCTTTTCGCGAGCGACACGCTCGGCGGGGATATCCGCCTCGGTGAGCGCCAGCGGGCTGGCCGAGGCGATATGCATCGCCACCTTCTTGCCGATGCTCTCAAGCGCGGCTTTGTCGCCCGTTGATTCGACCGCCACCAGTACGCCGATACGGCCAAGATTGTCCGCGCCTTCGACCTTGGCGTGAACATAGGACGCGATCACGCCGCTCTCGACGTTCAACCGCGCCGAACGGCGCAGCATGATATTCTCGCCGATCGTGCCGATGAGGCCGGTAATCTGATCGGCCACCGTGCCGGCATCGGATTTCGCGGCCAACAGGTGGTCATGGCTTTCCGCATGCACCGCCAACTTGGCATAGGACGCCGCGGCCTTCTGGAACTCGGCGTTGCGCGCGACGAAATCTGTTTCCGAATTGAGTTCGATTACGGCGCCGACATTTCCGCTGACAAAAGCGGCAACGATGCCCTCAGCGGCGGCGCGCTCGGCCTTCTTGGCCGCCTTGGAAATGCCCTTGGCGCGCAGCCAATCGATCGCAGCTTCGACCTCGCCATTGGTTTCGGCGAGCGCCTTTTTGCAATCCATCATGCCGACGCCGGTTTTTTCGCGCAGGTCCTTGACCAGCGCAGCGGTGATTTCCGCCATGTTCTCACTCCTAACGTAAATTAGTAATTCGAGGCCGTGGGACCATCCATCGGGCTCTCGGCCGGCACGTACGGCGCGGGCTCGCGCAACGCTGGCTCCACCGGCGGGCGTGCTGAAGCGCCGATATCGACGCCCCCGCGCACTTGCGCCTCGGTCAACCCGTCGAGCACGGAATCGGCGATGAGGTCGCAATAAAGCTGGATCGCGCGCGCGGCGTCGTCGTTGCCGGGGATCGGATAGGTGACTTCATCCGGATCGCAATTGGAGTCGATAATCGCGACCACCGGGATGCCGAGTTTCCTGGCTTCCTTGATGGCGATCGCTTCCTTGTTGGTATCGACCACGAACATGATGTCGGGCACGCCGCCCATCGAGGCGATGCCGCCCAGCGAGCGATCGAGCTTGTCGCGCTCGCGCGTCAGATTAAGCACTTCACGTTTTGTGAGGCCAATGCCGCCGCCAACAATGATCTGTTCGACCTCGCGCAGCCGCGCGATCGATTTCGACACCGTTTGCCAATTAGTCATGGTGCCGCCGAGCCAGCGGGAATTGACGAAATATTGCGCGCAGCGTTGCGCCGAGGCCTTGATGTGATCAGCGGCTTGACGCTTGGTGCCGACAAACAGCACACGTCCACCGCCGGCGGCGACCTCGCGCACCTTCAGCAGCGCCTGGTGCAGCAAGGGTACCGTCTGCGACAGGTCGAGAATATGGATGTTGGACTTTTCGCCGAAGATGAAGCGGTCCATCTTCGGGTTCCAACGGTGGGTCTGGTGACCAAAATGCGCGCCAGCTTCCAAAAGCTGACGCATGCTGAATTCAGGCAGCGCCATGGGACTTTCCTTTTCCGGTTTGCCGCCGCGGGAGAGACCCAAGGTTTCCTGGGACCGGATGGAGGGAACAGCCGCTTTCAGACCGCCCCGCCGCTCCCGCGTGCGAAGTGAAGCGCGGATATAGGGGGATAGACCGGCAGGCGCAAGCCGACTGGGGGCTAGCGCTGCCGCGAGGGATTGTACCGATCCCGCAGACGGGTTTGGCGGGAGGCCAGGGGCTGTTCGCGGCCTTCGATGAATACCGCGGTCGGGGCGCTGGTCACTTGCAGCGGGTCGCCGTCCCAGAGCACCACGTCGGCCAGATAACCGCGCTCAAGCCGGCCCAATTGGGCGCCGACACCGAAAATGTCAGCGGGGCCACGCGACACCGCCGCGAACGCCGCTTCCCAGGGCAGGCCGTTGGCGACGGCATTGCCGGCTAGTTGCAACGCAAGACGGGCCTGGTGCGCATCGCCCGAGCCAGGCGCCGGCGCAATGGCGAAGCGCACACCGGCCTGATTGAGCAGGGCCGCGTTGTCGAGCCGGGCCGAGAGCCGCTCAATCCTGTCTGGCAGGTTCGCGAGCGGATCGATCAAAACCGGGATGTCCGCGCGCGCGAGTTCAGCGGCGACCTGCCAGGCTTCCGCGCCGCCATGGATGGCGAAACGAAGGCTCGGGTTATCGCGCTTGAAGGCGATGATGCGGCGAATATCGGCGGCGCTTTCCGCGTGCGCCAAGAACATGCCCTGCCCGCGCGCGAACGGTGCGAGCGCCTGCGCATCGATTTCATTGAGCACCGCCCCGCCTTGGCCGCTGCGATAACGGCCCGGGTATTCACGTGCGTCACGCAGCGCCGCCTCGAACACTGGCCACAGCGCGGCGCGCGAACTGCCAGTACGGGTGGCGCCGGTTTCGCCCAATTCCACAACCATGAAGGCGCTCTGGCCAAACACGCTGTCGGCGCCGCCGCCGAGCGAGACGAGCGCGCCGCGCCCGCCGAACAAGGTGGCGGTCTCCGAGGGCGCGATGGCCGCGCGGGTGACGCCTTCCATGCGCGTCACCGCAACCGCGGTTACCTCTGGATTGAACGCGCGACCCGCGTCAGCGGCGGCGGCGACCAGTTCGCCCTCAATGTCGGCGTCGTTGGGCGCACCCGACCCCGAGATTTCGCTCAAACCGAGTTCGCTCATCGCGGCGAAAGCGCCGGGCGTGACGTATCGGCCTTGCGCTTCAACGACTCGCGCGCCGCGCGGCGCGGCGATGTCCGCGCCGATTGCGGAGATGCGGCCATCAACGATGAGCACGTCCCCGCCCGTGATGATCCCGGCAGTGCTGTTGGTGACAACGCGCCCATTACGAATGAGCACGGTTTCCGCCGTCGCGGGAGCGGCGAGCATTGCGGCGAGCAAGAGCGCTGACAAGAACCTCATTGCGCGCGCTCCCGATAGGTTTGGCCAAGTTCGAAGTCGGACGCCGGCTCGCCGGGGCGCCCGCGTTCATAAATCAGAGCGCCATCCATGTAGACGCGCTCGGCCAATGCGTAGCTGGAGAGCGGATCGGCCGACCAGACCACGACGTCAGCGCGAAGGCCAGGAGTCAGCGTGCCGGTTTCCGCCTCGATGTGCAGCGCGCGGGCGGGATTGCGTGATAGCCACGTCCACGCTTGCGCGCGTGAAATGTTGAGGCCGGCGCGGTTGCCATCGGCGAGCGCCTTGGCCGCTTCCTGATTCAGGCGCTGGATGCCCACTTCGCTGTCGGAGTGGACAATGGCGCAGGCGCCGCCGGCATCGACGAAGGGAATGTTTTCGCGAATGCCGTCATAGGCTTCAATCTTGAAGCCCCACCAGTCGGCCCACATCGCCGCGCAAATGTTCTCGCGCGCCAGCAAATCTGGGATCTTGTAGGCTTCGACCGCGTGATGGAAGGCGGCGATGTGGAAGCCGAATTCGTGCGAGACTGCGATGGCGTTGGCCATTTCGTCAGCGCGGTAGCAGTGCCATTGCAGCAGGATTTCGCCATTGAGGACGCCGGCGAGCGTTTCCAATTCAAGGTCGCGGTCGGGCGGATCGCCCTCGCCGCTTTCGCGCTGGGCTTGGACGCGGCGATTATATTCCCGCGCGTGCGAGAAGGCTTCGCGGTACCCGGCGACAACGCCCATGCCGGTCGCGGGAGAGGAATTGCGTTCGCCATAGACGCGCGCGGGGTTTTCTCCGCACGCCATCTTGAGGCTTTGCAGCGCCCCGGGAAACTTCATCTCCTGGACAGTGCGCGCACCCAAAACCGGGCGCAGCGTCACGCCGCGTCCGCCGAACAGATTACCGGAGCCTGGCAGGATGTGCAGCGTAGTGATGCCGCCGGCGACGGCGCGGCCAAAGCCGGGGTCCATCGGCCACACCGAATGCTCAGCCCAGACTTCCGCGGTGTTGGGCTGCGTGAGCTCGTTACCGTCGGATGTCGCATCGAGACCAGGGGAGGGATAAACGCCCAGGTGCGAGTGCACATCGATAATGCCTGGCGTCACGAACTTGCCAGCGCCGTCGATAATGCTCGCGCCCTCGGGGGCCGTGAGCGCCTGGCCAACAGAAACAATGCGTCCGTCCCGCATCAGCACGTCGGCATTCGCGAACTCCGCGCCGGCGCCGTCGAGCACGGTGGCGCCGCGGATCAGAGTTGGGCCGGAGGGGCGCGGCGTATAGGTTGACGCGTACGCATTTGTCGCCGCGGGGGTTTCTTCACTTGGCGTGGAAGCGCAGGCAGCAAGGCCAAAACTCGCAGCCAAGGCGATAACGGAATGCAGTCGCAAACGCATAAGCTCCCCCTGAAGACCTGGCATCTGAGCCGTTCGCCGGAGCGAGACAAGTCCATGCACGCCTTTCGGGAGAATTCCGCGACGAATGGAAACCCGGCGTCAGATCACGCGCTCGACGCCGCGGGCAGCCTTGAGCGCCGCGCGCGCGGCGGGGCTAGCTGAGACCTGCGCGTTGGCTTTCAGTTCGATCTCGCGCCCATCTTTCAAGTGCAGCACCAAACGCAGCGGCCGCGCTTCGCCGGCGACGGCCTTGGGCAACGCGGCCAGCGTCTGCGCCAGCATTTCAAGCGGCGCGCCCTCCTTAACGATGATGCGCAAATCCTCGGTGGTGCGCGCTTCCGCCGCCTCCACCGGCTCAAAGGTGTCGCCAGCTAGCTTCAGATCACCGTCACGCCAGCGCACGCGCCCGCGGAACACAAACGCCTTGCCCACCTCCAGGGCGTCACGCGCGGCCTCGACCTGCTCAGGCATCACCAGAGCTTCGAAATCGCCGGTCGGGTCGGACATGGAAATGTACGCCAACGTCCCGCCCGACATCGCAGGACGATATTGAATGCGGCGAACGACGCCGGCCATCGGGTAAGAGCGCGGCTCGGTTTCGCCCTCCTCCAGGATATCGGCGAAGCTCGCATAGCGATCGCCCGCCTCGACGAAGAAATCCGAAAGCGGATGTCCCGAGAGATAAAAGCCAACGCTCTCGCGCTCAGCGTCGAGCCGATCCTGCGCTGACCATGCCGGCGCCTTGGGAAACACCGGGCGCGCGCTTGGTTCTTCGGCGCCAAACAGGCTTGTTTGCGCGCTAGCACGTTCCTCTGCGACGCGCTGCGCATAAGCCGCGACCGTCTCGCACCCGGCCAGCGCGCGTGCGCGGTCCGGCTCAATCGCGTCGAATGCGCCGGCTTTGGCCAAATTTTCGAGCTGTCGCCGGTTCATCGCCTTCGCATCGACGCGTTCGGCGAAATCGTAGAGCGCCTTGAACGGCCCATGCGCTTTACGCTCGTTCGCCAGTGTCTCCATTGCCACGAGCCCGACATTGCGTATCGCGCCCAGCGCGTAGCGGATGGCGACGCCATCGTCGGTGGGTTCGACACTGAAATCGGCTTCCGATGCGTTGAGGTCAGGCGGCAACACGGTAACGCCCATGCGCCGCGCATCCTGGTGGAAGCTTGCCAGCTTGTCGGAATTCGACAGGTCGAGGCTCATTGAGGCGGCGATGAAATCAACCGGGTAATGCGCCTTCAGATACGCCGTCTGGTAAGCGACGACGGCGTACGCGGCGGCGTGCGACTTGTTGAACCCATATCCCGCGAACTCTTCCACCAGATCAAAAATGTGCGAAGCGAGGCCTTCGCTCACACCGCGTTCCTTAGCGCCGTCGATAAAGCGAGACTTCTGTTTAGCCATCTCGGCGGGCTGTTTCTTGCCCATGGCGCGGCGCAGCAGGTCCGCTTCACCCAGGCTATAACCGGAGAGCACCTGTGCGATTTGCATCACCTGCTCTTGGTAGACGATAACGCCGTAGGTTTCCTCCAGAATGGGTTTCAGCGTCGGGTGCAAATAGTCCGCTTGCTCACGCCCATGCTTGACGTTTGCGAAGCGGTCGATGTTTTTCATTGGGCCTGGCCGGTAGAGCGAAATGAGCGCGATGACATCCTCAAGCGTGGTCGGCTTCACCTTGCGCAGCGTGTCGCGCATGCCTTGGCCTTCTAGCTGGAACACGCCGAAGGTGAGGCCGGATTGCATCAGTTCATATGTTCGGGGATCATCGTATCCGGTATCGTCGAGATCGACTTCGATGTCGCGTTGCTTCAGGAACTTCACGGTGCGGTCGATAACAGTCAGCGTTTTGAGGCCAAGGAAGTCGAACTTCACCAAGCCCGCTGCCTCGACCCATTTCATGCTAAACTGGGTGGCCGGCAGATAAGCGCGCGGATCGCGATAGAGCGCAACCAGTTCGATCAACGGACGATCGCCGATAACAACCCCGGCGGCATGGGTTGAGGCGTTGCGATAGAGTCCCTCCAACTGCAGCGCTACGTCAATCAAAGCGCGCACTTCTGGTTCCTGCTCGCGCGCCTGCTTGAGCTTTGGCTCGATGTCGAGCGCCTCCTTGAGCGTCACCGGGTTGGCGGGATTGGCGGGGACAAGCTTTGCCAGTCGATCGACTTGCCCAAACGGCAATTGCATCACCCGCCCGACATCGCGCAGCACAGCGCGCGCCTGCAAGGTGCCGAAGGTGATGATGTGCGCGACGCGATCTTCGCCGTACTTGTTCTTGACGTAATCGATAACTTCGCCGCGGCGTTCTTGACAAAAATCGATATCGAAATCCGGCATCGACACGCGTTCAGGATTCAAGAAGCGCTCAAACAGAAGGCCGAAGCGTAGCGGGTCAAGATCGGTAATGGTCAGCGCCCAGGCGACCACCGATCCCGCGCCCGATCCACGCCCCGGCCCCACGGGAATGCCTTGCGTCTTCGCCCATTTGATGAAGTCGGCGACTATCAGAAAGTAACCCGGAAATTCCATCTGGGTGATGACGCCCAATTCGTAGGCGAGGCGTTTCTTGTAGTCCTCTTCAGGTGCGGCGATCCGATCGCCCAGCGCTTTCAACCTTGCCTTGAGCCCCGCCTCCGCTTGCGCCTTCAATTCCCCCGGTTCGTCGCGGCCTCTTTTGGTGTCAAAGCGCGGCAGGATGGGTTTGCGCGTCTCAACCCGAAAAGCGCAGCGGCGCGCGACCTCGACCGTGTTCGCCACCGCTTCCGGTAAATCGGCGAACAGCTCCGTCATGGCGGCGGCGCTTTTAAAATAATGCTCCTCGCTGACGCGCGGGCGATCCTCCTCGCCGAGATAGGACGAGGCGGCGATACACATCAACGCGTCGTGCGCGCGGTGACCGCTACGGGCTTCAAAACGGATGTCGTTGGCGGCGACCAACGGCAGCCCGAGTCTGTAAGCGAAATCGACCAAAGCGCCTTCCGTCTCGGCCTCCGCGCGCTCGCCGTGGCGGTGCAGCTCTACATAGAGGCGCCGGTCGAACACCGCCGCGAGGCGTTTGAGCGCGATTTCAGCCAAATCCTGTTTGCCCTCGGCGATGAGCGAAGCGAGCAAGCCCTCGCCGCCGCCAGTGAGGGTTATGAGGCCTTCGTTGTTGGCGCAGACGCGCTCCAGCATGACATGGGGATCGCCGTGCATATCTGTATCGAGATAGGCGGCGCTCGAAAGCCGCATCAGGTTGGAATAGCCCGCTGAAGTCTGCGCCAGCAAAACAAGCGCGCCCGCGGCGCCCGCGCCGTCGCGCACTTCCAGCGTCAACCCGACAATGGGCTGTACGCCCAATTGCACCGCCGCCTCGGAAAATTCCAATGCGCCGCACAGATTGTTGGAATCGGTCAGTCCCAGAGCCGGCATGGCGTGCTTGGCCGCAAGCTTAGCCAAGTCTTTCACCTGGACCGCGCTTTGCAGCAGCGAATACGCGGAGCGCGCGCGCAGGTGGATGAAGGCCTGAGTCAAAGCGATTCTCCTCGGGCTCAAGATAGGCGTTCGCTAACGCTGGCGTCCTAGGACGACGACAGAATCTGAGACGAAAACCAAGCCACCGCCGGCACAAACCCAATGAATATCAGCAACAGGAGCCAGCTCCACCAGGCCGGCCCTCGGTGGATAACCTCTGTGCCCGCGTCACGATCCCAAAGCGAGGCGTTGAACTGCAACAAGTTGGAATACGACGCCCACCAAGCAAACAAGCTTGCGACGCCGATACCTTGCCCGAAGAACAAGCAGGTCCAGGCACGCGACAGCGCCAGACCGAACGGCGGCTTTGCTCCGTTGCGCCTACGGACGGCAAATCGAAACACTGCACGTCCGGGCGAGCCGCCAGTTGCCGAAACGAGCAAAGCATCTGTGATGGGATATGTGAAGATCGCACCAAAATAGGCAACGACTGGAGTCCACGACAGCAAACCTGACGCCTCGCCGGTCATCGCCGCAACACTAGACCAAATGATTGCCAATGCCGCACCCGCGACCGCGCTGTGAAGCCATAGGTCGATCTGCTTGGCCCAAAATCTCGCCCAAGGATAAAAACGCTGCTTCTGGATATCTCCGGCATCCGTGCTCGCCGCTGAGCGCGGGACGGTCGCAAACTGCGCCTCGATCGGACGGTCCTTGTCCAACTCGATGAGTTTTCCGTGGCTTAAGCCAACCACGCGATCCATGAATCGAATTAGCCCGTAGTTGTGCGTCGCTATGATGGCTGACGTACCCTCCAAACGAACTTGGCGCGCCAGCGCGTCGAACACTGCATTCGAGGTATCAGGGTCAAGATTGCCGGTCGGTTCGTCCGCCAGGATCAAAAGCGGCCTATTGACCAACGCTCGCGCGATCGCAACGCGTTGCTGTTCACCGCCGGATAGTTGGGATGGACGATGTTCCAAACGCGAGCCGAGGCCGAGCGCGGTGAGTAGGCGTACAGCTTCCTCATTGGTTTTACGGACTGGGCGACCTTCAATGAGCGCTGGGAGCGCGACGTTTTCTAACGCGCTAAACTCTGGCAGCAAATGGTGGAACTGATAGACGAACCCGATGTTCTCTCGTCGCAGCGCGGTGCGACCAGCATCGTCGAGTTCCCAGCCGGAGGCCCCCCCAAGGATTACTTCGCCGTCGCTGGGTTGCTCTAACAATCCTGCCGCATGCAGTAACGACGATTTCCCAGAGCCGGATGGGCCGACGAGACCGATGATCTCACCGGGGCGAACTTCTAGGTCGACACCGTCCAGAACCACCAGGTAGCCAGGGCCGGACTTGAAGCGGCGAACGAGTCTGCGCAGAGCAAGAACGGGCTCACTCATAGCGTAGCGCCTCCACCGGATCGAACAACGAACCCCACCATGCGGTGATGGCCGTGGAGGCGAACACCGTCGCGATCGTGAACACCGAAACCAGAGCCACTTCACTCCATTCTACTTTGGCCGGAAGTGTTTCCAGTGAATAGACAGACCCGGGGAAAATATCAAAGCCAAGGGCTGTCGAGAGAAAGTTTTGAATTGGTTCAATGAACAAGCAAAATCCGACTCCCAGAAAGAGTCCGAGGAGCAAGCCTATTACTCCCAATGTAGCGCTGGTCATGAAAAACACCCGCTGAATTGCGCCTTTTGTCGCCCCCATGGTCCGGAGGATGGCCATGTCACGACTTTTGTTTTTCACAAGCATCAGCAAACCGGTGATCACGGCCAGGGAGGCGATTGCCACCTGAATCAATAGGATCAGCCGCATGACGTTGCGTTCAACCACCAGCGCGTCGGAAAGGCCTTGGCTCTTGGCCTCCCAATTGTAGATCGTCACGTTCGGGCCCAAGCGCGAACGCAGTTCCATCATCATCGGAAGGGTGCGGTCGGGGTCGCGAATGCGGATTTCCAACTCATCGGCGCCGTCACCGCGCCCAAACAAGATTTGCGCCTGTTCCAGCGGCATGTAGATGAGGCCGGAATCAAACTCCGCCATGCCGACGCTGAACACGCCGCCGATCAGAAACGATTTGCGGCGCGGCGTCAGCCCAAACGGCGTGACCGCGCCTTGCGGCGACAGCACCGAGATCGCCATGCCTTCGACCACGCCGAGCGAGGCCGCCAAACGGTCACCGACCAGGATTGTCGGCGACTCGATGCCTTCAAACCCTTCGAAACCGCCGCCAGGGCGTACGCTGCCAGCGACAATCGGCAAGCCCTGCAATTGCGCACGCGGAATGCCGCGCACGATAACCCCCGCCGCCAAGCCATCCGAACTGGCCAACGCTTGCGCATTGATGGTGGGCGTGACGTGGACGACATCGGGCGTCTGGCGCACCAATTGCGCGAGGCGGTCAATCTCCGGGCCCGGCATGTTGCGCGTGTCGATGTAGACGTGGCCGTTGACGCCCAATATCCGCGACAGCAGCGTTTCCCGGAATCCGTTCATCACCGACATGGTTATGATCAGCGCCATCACCGCAAGAGCGATGGCGACAACGGAGATCACGGAAATCAAGGCCACCCCGCCATATTGGCGTTTGGCGCGCAGATAGCGCCCCGCGAGCATGCGTTCGAAGAGGCCGAACGGTTGAGCGCGACCGGTCATCAATAGGCCCGCGCGATAAGGATTTCTTCCACGCCGGGCGATCCGGTGAAGATGCATTTGCCGAACGAGGCGGGCTGATCGCGCGGGGCGTTGCGAATGGTCAGCTTCAGCGCTTTCAATTGCTTGCCCACCTCTTCAAGCGCCGCGCCCGAGGGCCGCGCCCAGGCGACGCGAGCCCAGCCTTTGAACTCGCCTTCATTCTCCTCGGTTCCATAATAGCGCTCGATGTCCGCGAACGTCTTGAGGTCACCGCGAATGTTGGCGTCGAGGCGGGCTTTTGCGTCCACGAACATCTCACGCTGAGCCCGCTCCAGCAACGCTGGCGCCTGCGCGATGAAATCAGCGCGCGCCACGGAGTGTGATTTGATCTTGTCACCATCGCGCAGCGCATTGCGTTTGATGAAAGTGACTTGGCCCGCCGCCGCGTCGCGCGGGCCTATCTCACATATGAGCGGCGCGCCGCGGCGCACCCAATCCCAGCGTTTGTCGGCGGGCCGGGCGTCCTTCACATCGACAAACGCCCGCACCGGCGTGCCGAATACGCTTCCCGCGCCGAGTTCAGCCGCGAGCGAAACGCAATAATCCATAAGCGCGGCATCCTCCGGCTTTCCGCGCAGCATCGGGACGATGACGATTTGGCGCGGTGCGATGGCGGGCGGCGTGCGCAGACCGTCATCATCGCCGTGGGTCATGATCACGCCGCCAATGAGCCGCGTGGACACCCCCCATGACGTCGTATGCGCAAGCGCCTGAGCGCCGTCCTTGTCCTGGTAGCGGATATCTTGCGCTTCGGCGAAGTGAGTGCCTAGATAATGCGAGGTGCCGGCCTGCAGCGCCTTGCCATCCTGCATCATGGCCTCGATTGAAAAGGTGCTGACCGCGCCAGGGAAGCGCTCGTTCTCCGGCTTTTCGCCGGCAATAACCGGAAGCGCCAAGAAATCCTCGGCGAAGCTTTTGTACATATCAAGGATGAAGAGCGTCTCCTCCATGGCGCCGGCTTCATCGGCATGGGCGGTATGCCCCTCTTGCCAGAGAAACTCCGCCGTACGCAGGAACATGCGCGTGCGCATCTCCCAACGCATGATGTTGGCCCATTGGTTGAGCTTCAACGGCAAGTCGCGGTACGATTTGATCCAGCGGCTGAACGCATCGCCGATAATGGTTTCCGAAGTGGGGCGGATGATCAGCGGTTCGGCCAACTCCGCGTCCGGGTCGGGCTTCAGAACGCCGTCCACCGCTTTCAGGCGATGATGCGTGACCACCGCCATTTCCTTGGCGAACCCCTCGACGTGTTCGGCCTCCTTGGCGATGAAGCTGAGCGGAATCAGCAACGGGAAGTAATAGTTCTCATGGCCGCTGGCTTTGATGCGGGCGTCGAGTTCGCCCACCATGCGCTCCCAAATCCCCATGCCCCACGGCTTGATGATCATGCACCCGCGCGTGGGGGACAGCTCCGCCAGGTCGGCCTCGCGGACGACGGCCTGGTACCATTCTGGGAAATCCTCGGCGCGTGTGACTTTAAGCGCATGCATAGGGGTCGCGTGTCCTTTCCGGCGGGTCTGGATAGACTGTGCCGGGCGATCGGGCAATTCGGCGACTTAACCGCGCATCTCGAACAAATCGATTGAGATCGCCCAGGCTACAAACAGCCACAAAGGCGCCGCGATTGCCGCCGCCAGGAGCGCCTTGAACCCCAGCCGATGCGCCCTGGGCGCACCCTGCTCCATCCCAGGCGCCACTTGCTCGCCTGCCTCGTGAGCGCTTTGAGCGCCAATTGGCAGGGTGACAAAGAACGCCAGCCACCAAAGGATGATGTAGATCGCGAGCCCCAGAAACAAATTCATGCATGCGCCTTCGCTGGGCTTTCCATCAGCTCAATCAGAACGCCGTTGGAATTTCTTGGGTGTACGAAAATGATCAGCGTTCCATGAGCGCCAATGCGCGGCTCGTTCAGGATCGTGGCGCCCTTCGCGGCCAATTCGTCTCGCGCCTTGTAGATATCGCACACCTCAAAGCAGACATGGTGCTGGCCGCCCTTGGGGTTGCGTTCAAGGAATCCAAGGATCGGCGAATGCTCCCCCAGCGGCTCAATAAGCTCGACCTGGCTGTTGGCGAAATTGACAAAGCAGAACCTCACGCCTTGCTCGGGCAAATCACGAGTGTCGGTGATGTCGCTGTCGGGCACGCCGTAGAGGTCGCGGTAGGTGGCTTTCGCGACCTCGATAGAGGGCGTCGCGATGCCCACGTGATTGAGTCTGCCGAGCATGACGCCACCTCCAAGTCCAAGGCGCTTCCGGTTTAAACGCGCAAGACCATTACATCGATCAACGGGCGCTTGCGCCAGAGCCTATCGGCGGCCTTGCGCACGGCGCGCATGACCGCCGCCTCCACCGCCTCGTCCTCTTCGCGCTCGCCGTGGCTAAGCTTCGTGAACGCCGCCTCTGCCGTGCGTTCGAGCTCTTCGAGCGCCAGATCCATTTCTTCCTCGTCAAACAAGGCGAGACCGCGCACGGACACTTTGGGGCCCGAGACGATGGCGTTTTTCTTGCCGCTTATGGCAAAAGTCACGTTAACCGCGCCTTCCGCGCCGAGCCGGCGGCGGTCGCGCAAGGCGTCATCCTCGGCTTCGACGATAACGCTCCCATCAACATAGAGGCGCCCCGAAGGCACTTCATCGATCAGCTTGACCGGCCCTGGCGCAAGCCTGATCAGATCGCCGTTATTGGGCGCGATCGCCTCCGGCGTCTGGAGTTCGAGCGCCAGCTTCACGTGTTCGAGGATATGGCGGCGTTCCCCGTGCACCGGCACGGCAATGCGAGGGCGCGCCCATTGATACATCTGCCGCAATTCATCGCGCGCTGGGTGGCCGGAGACATGCACGGGCGCGTCATCGGCGGTGATGAGATCAACACCGCGCTCCAGGAAGGCATTGTAGAGCGCGTGGATCGCGGATTCGTTGCCGGGTATGACGCGCGACGAAAAAATCACTGTATCGCCCTGCTCGAGTTTGACCTGCCGGCTCTCGCCGCGCGCGATACGGGTGAGCGCCGCCCGTGGCTCGCCCTGGCTGCCGGTGCACAAATAGAGCACGCGCGCGGGGTCGAGGCCGGCCGCTTCGCTTTCATCAATGATACGCGGCGCGTCCGTGAGCATACCCACGCTTTGCGCCGCGCCGACGATGCGGTGCATCGAACGGCCAACCAGGCACGGCAAGCGCCCGCACGCGCGCGCGGCCTTCAAGGTTGTCTCCACCCGCGCGACATTCGAGGCGAAGGCGGTGACAGCGACGCGGCCCCTGCACCCGGCGATCACTTCGGTGAGCCGCACGCGCACGTCAGCCTCCGACCCTGACGTCCCCTCCACGAACACGTTGGTGGAGTCGCAGACCATGGCGAGGATGCCCTCGTCGGCCATGGCGCGCAGGCTTGCCTCGTCGGTGAGTTCGCCAATCAACGGGTCTGGATCGATCTTCCAATCGCCCGTGTGCCACACAAGCCCAAGCGGCGTGCGAATGGCGAGGCCATTCGGCTCGGGGATCGAATGGGTCAGCGTGATGTACTCGACGTCGAACGGCCCAAGATTGAGTTTGCCCTTGAGCGGAATGACGGTGAGTGGGACCTTTTCAAGAAGATTTCGTTCCTTCAGTTTCTCCCGCACCAGAGCGGCGGTGAACGGCGTTGCGTAAACCGGGACCTTGAGGCGCGGCCAAAGCCATGCCAACGCGCCGATATGATCCTCATGCGCGTGCGTGAGCACGATGCCCAGAATGTTCTCGCGCTCACCTTCGAGGTAACTGGGATCCGGCAAGATGAGTTCGACGCCAGGCGTCATTTCTTCGCGCCCGAAGGTGACGCCAATATCGACGATGATCCATTGACGCGCCTCCGGCGGGCCGTAGCCGTAGGCATTGAGATTCATGCCGATCTCGCCAGAGCCGCCGAGCGGCAGGAAAACGAGTTCGTCGCTGGCCTTCGGCTTTCTCAAAGCACGCCGCCGTTGCGCTTGAATATCTCAAGCAGGCCGCGCGAGGTGAGGTCCTGGTCGAAATGGTCGATCGAGGGAAACGCGCCCTCGAAGATCGAGGCGACGCCGCCGGTGGCGATTGTGATCATGGGCTCACGATACTCCGCGCGTATGCGTCGGCACAGCCCCTCAATCATGTCGATTGAACCCCAATATATGCCCGACTGCATCGCACTGACGGTATCCTTGCCAATGATACGGCCGGGATCGCGAATTTCCACGCGCGGCAAGCGAGCCGCCGCGTCGTGCAGCGCTTGCAGTGACAGATTGATCCCCGGCAGGATAATCCCGCCCTCGAACGCGCCGTCCTTGCCCACGATGTCGAACGTTGTGGCGGTGCCGCTGTCGATGACGATGGCCGGGCCTCCGTAGGCGACAAACGCGCCCACCGCGTTGACCAGCCGATCCGCCCCGGCCTCGCTCGGTTTGTCGATGCGCACCTCTATACCGAGTTCAACGCCGGGCTCGCCGATCACCAACGGCTCAGCGCCGATGTAGCGGCGCGACAGATTGCGCAGGTTGAACAGCGCCTGGGGCACGACGGTGGAAATCACGCACGCTTTCACATCGGCGAAGCCAAGCCCGGTCAGCGCCATGATCTGCGACAGCCAGGGCGCATATTCGTCGGCGGTGCGGCTGGAATCCGTAGAAGCCCGCCATTGCGCGCGCCACGAGGTGCCGTCATGGATTGCGAACTTGGTATTGGTGTTGCCGACGTCGATTGCGAGAAGCATGGGGATCAAGCCGCGTTGGAGAAGAAGACATCGCCCGCCGCGATGAGGCGACGACCATCTTGGGTGTCGAGTTCGAGTTCGCCGCGCGCGGACAAGCCGGCGACACGCCCTTCGAGGGCCTGATCACCTTGCAGCACGCGCACCTGGTGGCCCAACCCTTGCGCACGCGAGAGCCAGGCTCGCCGCAGCGGCTCAAAGCCCTCCTCCGCCAGCCGCGCCGCCCACGTCTCCAGTCTCGGCCGCAGGGCATTGAAGAACTCCGTCGATGAGGGGGTTGCGACATCGTGCGGGAGCACCATGCGCACACAGGAAGTCGGTTGGTCGATGGCCCGTGGCGCGGCGGAGATGTTGATTCCAAACGCAAGTGCGACCCAGAGGCGCCCGCCGCCGAGCGCGCCGCTATCAATGAGGATGCCCGCGGTTTTCGCGCCGTCGATCATGACATCGTTGGGCCATTTCAGCGCGACGCGCCCAACACCACCCATGGCCTCAATGGTTTCGGCGATCGCTATTCCAGCGGCAAAGCCGAGCAACGCGATTTCGGCTGGCGGAAGCGCGGTCATAAACAGGTGGGTGGCGAGCAAATTGCCATCAAAGGACATCCAAGCTCGCCCACGCCGGCCACGGCCCGCAGTTTGGCGGCGCGCGATGAGCCACACGGGGCCTAACTCGCCGCGCTCCGCGCGGCGACGCGCCTCCAACATGGTGGAGTCAAGTTCGTCGAAACTCTCGATCGGCGCGCGGCCGTCGATCATAGCGTGTACTTTCTCAAAAGCTCGTCCGCACCGCTGTTTCCGCCCATTCCTGGAGCGCGCCAAGCGCCAACACCATGAGGGGGAAGGTCAGCGCGGCGGCAAAAGTCGCCGTCAGCACCACCATGCCGCTCGCGTGTTGCAGCGCCGGCGCCGGCGGACTGAACCAGATCGAGGCGAGCAAGCGCAGATAATACGCCGCCGCCACGACCGCCGCCACGGCGCCCACAATCGCGAGCCAGGTTAGGTTCGCGTCGATGGCGGCGCGAAACACCACGAGCTTGCCCATGAAGCCCGCGAACGGGGGAACGCCGGCGATGGAAAACAGCAACATCGTGAACAAGCCCGCCATCCACGGACGCCGCTGCGCGATACCGGCAAGATCAGCCACGGTCTCGGCCGAAGCGCCATCGCGGCGCATGGCCAAGATCAGCGCAAAGATACCCAGGTTCGCGGGAAGATAGAGCGCCAGATAGATCAGCGCCGAGACAGGGCCGATCTCGGGGCCGCTCGCCAGCCCCATCAGCACAAACCCCATGTTGCCAATCGATGAATAGGCCATCAGCCGCTTCAAATTGGTTTGCAGCAGCGCGGCTACCGATCCCCACACCATCGAAATCGCCGCCAAAGCGCAGACGACCTGACGCCATTGGTCTGCCATGCCGGCGAACGGATCGTACAGAACGCGCGTCATCAGCGCGACGGCGGCGACCTTTGGGGCCGCCGCGAAGAACGCGGTCACCGGCGTTGGCGCGCCTTCGTAAACGTCCGGCGTCCACATATGGAACGGCGCCGCCGACATCTTGAACCCAAGAGCGCACAGCATCAGAACCAGTCCAAACAAGAGACCGACGCCTCCCGCGCCCTCGCTTACCGCGGCCGCGATGGCGTCAAAGCGCACGGACCCGGTGAAGCCATAGACAAACGAGGACCCAAACAGCAGCAGACCCGAGGAGATCGCGCTCAACACGAAATACTTAAGCCCCGCCTCGGAGGAGTTGGCGTCGTCACGCCGCCAAGCCGCCAAGACGTAGGCCGAGAGGCTCTGCAGCTCGACACCTACATAAAGGCTGATGAGGTCCTGCGCCGACACCATCACGAACATGCCAAGCACGGCCAGCACGATCAAAATCGGATACTCGAAACGGCGGTCGCGCACCTGGCTGAAATGATCCGCGCCCAACGCCAACGTCGCCGCCGCGGAGAACGCGATCAGCACCTTGGCGAACACGCCGACGCCGTCGACAACCATCGCGCCCTGAAAAATGTCGACCGGCGCCAAAGGTTGATGGGCCAAGGCCAGTCCGCCGGCGAGCGCGAGAATCGCAACGCCGCCAGCGGAGAGAAGGCCGAAGCCCTTCTCCTTCAGCCACGCGCCAGCGATCGTCGCCAGCATCGCAAACGCGACCAGGACCAGTTCGGGCCATGCCAGCGGGTAGCTCGTGAGCAGATCGCGCATCGGAGACATCATGGCATGACGCTCCCATAGGCGGCGACGACCGCCTCAGCCGAGGATTTGGTGAAATCGAGCACCAGGCTTGGCGCAAGGCCCATGACGAGAGTGGCGATGACGAGCGGCACGAAAGTCATCCACTCGCGCGCGTTGATGTCGGCGATGCCCGCCAATTTCGGATTCTCGATCGTACCGAGCGCGACCTTGCGATAAAGCGTCAGCGCATAGGCCGCCGAGAGAATGACTCCCAGCGTCGCCCCCGCCGCCGCCCAGGCGTTCACCTGGAATGCGCCGAGCATGGTGAGAATTTCACCCGGGAAACCGCTCGTACCTGGCAGGCCGACATTGCCGAGCGTGAACAGCATGAAGATCGCGGCGTATACCGGCATGCGCGACACCAGCCCGCCATAGAACGCGATCTCGCGCGTGTGCATGCGGTCGTAAACCACGCCAACACACAAAAACAGCGCGCCAGAAATAATCCCGTGCGACAGCATTTGGAAAATCGCGCCTTGGATGCCCTGCATCGTTCCCGAGAAAATGCCGAGCGTCACAAAGCCCATGTGCGCCACCGATGAATAGGCGATAAGCTTTTTCATATCCAGCTGGCGGAACGCCACCAGCGACGCCCAAATAATCGCCACCACCGAAAGCGCGAACACGAAGGGTGTGAAATAGTGCGACGCCTCTGGGAACATGGGCAGCGAGAAGCGCAAAAACCCGTACCCCCCCATCTTCAGCAAAATCGCGGCGAGCACGACGGACGCCGCCGTCGGCGCCTCGACGTGCGCGTCCGGAAGCCAGGTGTGCACCGGCCACATCGGCAGCTTCACCGCGAAGGACGCGAAGAAGGCGAGCCACAGCCATATCTGCAAATTGGGATCAAAACCGGTTTCCGCCGCATAGGCGGTGAGCTCGGGGATGCTGCTGGTGCCCGCAACCGACATCATGACGACGATGGCGACGAGCATAAGGATCGAGCCGAGTAACGTGTAGAGGAAGAATTTGAACGCCGCGTAAACCCGCCGCGCCCCGCCCCATACGCCGATGAGGATAAACATCGGAATGAGGCCGCCCTCGAAGAACAGGTAAAACAGGATGATATCCTGGGCGCAGAACACGCCGATCATCAGCGTTTCCAGGATCAGGAACAGCACCATGTAACTGGCGACCTGCTTCTCGATGCCCCAACTTGCCAGAATGCAAAGCGGGGTGAGGAACGTCGTCAGCACGATCAGCGTCATGGCCAGTGAATCGACGCCCATTCGGTAGTGGATGTTGAACGCCCACGATGTGTCCTCGACCAGCTGATATCCGCCTTCCCCCGGATCGAAAGCGGCGAAAACGAACAGCGAAACCAAGAAGGTCACCACCGTCACGATCAAACTAATGAGGCGCACGCCCTGGTCGAAACCCGGATTGTCCCCGCGCAGCATCGCCCGCGAAGCGAGCACCCAGACCGCGCCCGCGGCCGGCATAAAGGTAAGAATGGACAGCAGCGGCCAGCCCGCGAACAGCTCGATCATCGCCCGCCTCCGAGGCCGGCGATGATTGCGTAGGCGCTAAACGCCACCGCGGCGATCAGCATCACGAAGCTGTAGTGATAGACAAACCCGGTTTGCAGACGCTTGAGACCGCGCGAAACCATACGTGAGGACATCGCCACGCCGTCCGGCCCCAAGCCGTCGATGATTTTGACGTCCCCGACCTTCCAGAACAGATCGCCGATCGCGCGCGCGCCCTTCACGAAGATGAAATTGTAGATCTCATCCACGTACCATTTGTTGAAAAGGAAGGCGTGGACTGGGCCCTTGGCCAAGGTGCGCGGCACACCCGGGTTCCACAGATAGAAGAACACGGCGACCAAAAACCCCGCCACCGTCACGCCGAGCGGCGCCCAAATAACCCAACTCGGCGGATGCTCGCTATGCTCGCCGTGCGCCAGCGGCAACGCGTGACCCCAGAACTCGTTGGCGTCGCGTAAAAAGTATGGCGCGAAAAGTGCGCCGGCGAACACCGCGCCCGTGGCCAGCACCACGAGTGGGCCAAGCATGATCCAGGGCGATTCATGTGCCGGCGCTGAGCCATCGGCGGGCTTGGCATGCGCGCCGTGGTGAGCATCATGAGCGGCGGCGTGCGCATCTGCATGACCGTGCGGCGCGCCGCGATAGGCGCCCTCGAAGGTCATGAACGCCAGGCGCCAGGAATAAAAGCTGGTCAAGAACGCCGCCGCGAGGCCGCACCAAAAGGCAAACTGCGCGCCGATCCCGTGCGCGCCGTACGCCGCTTCGATAATGGCGTCCTTGGAATAGAAACCGGCAAAACCACCCAGGCCCGGAATGCCGAAACCAATCAGCGCCAGCGTGCCTATGGTCATCATCGCATAGGTGATCCGCATCGGCTTGCCGACGCCGCCCATGTTGCGCATGTCCTGCTCGTGGTGCAGCCCGTGGATCACCGAACCAGCGCCAAGGAAAAGCAGCGCCTTGAAGAAGGCGTGCGTGAACAGGTGGAACATCGCCGCGTTGTAGGCCCCGACGCCGGCGGCGAAGAACATGTAGCCGAGCTGTGAACAGGTCGAATACGCCACCACGCGCTTGATGTCGTTCTGGGCGACGCCGACGGTCGCGGCGAACAGGGCGGTGCCCGCGCCAATGATCGTCACGAAGCCCGCCGCCAGCGGCGCCAGTTCATAGAGCGACCCGCAGCGGCACACCATGAACACGCCAGCCGTCACCATGGTGGCGGCGTGGATCAGAGCGGAAACCGGCGTCGGGCCTTCCATCGCGTCCGGCAGCCACACATGCAGGAAGAATTGCGCGCTCTTACCCATGGCGCCGATGAACAGCAGGAACGCCACTGCCTCCACCGCGCGAACCTGCACATCGCCGACACCCAGCATCAAATCGGGGTGCGCGGCGGCGGCGGCGAACACCGCGTCGTATTGGATCGAGCCATAACAGAAGAACGCCGCCATGATCCCAAGCGCGAACCCGAAATCCCCGATGCGGTTTACGACGAACGCCTTGATGGCGGCGTCGTTGGCGCTGCGCTTGTGATACCAAAAGCCGATCAACAGATAGGACGCGACGCCGACGCCCTCCCAACCAAAAAACAATTGCAGGAAGTCGTTCGCCGTCACCAACGCCAGCATGGAGAAGGTAAAAAACGAGAGGTACGAGAAGAACCGCGCCCGGTGCGGATCGTCGGCCATGTAGCCGATGGAATAGACGTGAACCAGAAAGCTCACCGTGTTCACCACCACCAGCATGATCGCTGACAGCGTGTCGATGCGCACGCTCCAGGTTGAGGTGAATCCGGCGACGTCGACGAAGCGGAACAACTCGATAATCCGCTCATGCCCCTCGCCCCATACGAAATCGGCGAAGATCGGCAGCGACAACGCGAGCGAGAGGCCCACCGATGCCGTGGTCACCGCCATGGCGACGCGGTCGCCGATGAACCTCTGGAGCAGGCCCGCGAACGCCGCCGCGAACAACGGCGCCAGGACGATCAGGACCTCAGTTGAGAACGCCACCCCTTAGCCCCTCATCTGATTGATGTCTTCGACGGCAATGCCGCCGCGGTTGCGGAAATAGGTGACCAGGATCGCCAGGCCCACCGCCGCCTCGGCCGCCGCCACTGTGAGCACAAGCATGGCGAACACCTGGCCTTCAAGATTTTGCAGGAAGGCGGAAAACGCGACGAGATTTATGTTGACCGACAGCAGCACCAGTTCGATCGACATCAAGATGATGATGACGTTCTTGCGGTTTACGAAAATGCCGAAGACGCCAATTGTGAACAGGGCGCCGGCGACTACGAGATAGTGCGAGAGTGTAATTTCCATCAGCTGAGCCCCTGCCCAGGCCGGATGTCTTTCAGTTCCACACCTTCGGAGCGTTTGCGGCCAACTTGCGCGGCGATATTCTGTTTGCGCACGCCAGGGCGATGACGAAGGGTCAGCACGATGGCGCCGATCATGGCGACGAACAGCACCACGCCAGCGAGCTGGAACACCAGCACGTAGTCGGTATAGAGCACCCGCCCGATCGCCTCGGCGTTGGTGACTTCACTGGGCGCGGCCGGCGCTAACGCGATGGGCGCGCCGTCGGCGGACATCGCCGCGCTCGCAACCAGGCTGATTTCACTGAGCAGCACCAGCGCCACCAAGGCGCCCACGGGCATGTAAGCGAGGAACCCTTGTTTCAACTCCACGAAATCCACGTCGAGCATCATCACCACGAACAAGAACAACACCGCGACCGCGCCGACATAGACCACGATCAAGAGCATCGCCAAGAACTCGGCGCCGAGCAGCACAAACAAACCGGCCGCGGTGAAAAAGGTGAGGATCAAGAACAGCACGGAGTGCACGGGATTGCGCGCCGCGATCACCGCGAACGCCGACGCTATCGCCGTCGCGGCCAAGACATAAAAGGCGATTCCCGCCAGCATCAGAGCGCCCCCTCAGTCCGCTTCGCGGACGCCGCCCCCATGGACGGGGGAGCATGGACTCGGCCCAGCGCGGTCATCTGTATGGCGCATCCAGTTCCAAATTCTTGGCGATTTCCCGCTCCCAACGGTCACCGTTGGCGAGCAGGCGTTCCTTATCGTAGTAAAGCTCCTCGCGCGTCTCCGTCGCGAACTCGAAATTCGGCCCCTCGACAATCGCATCAACCGGGCACGCTTCCTGGCAAAACCCGCAATAAATGCATTTCACCATGTCGATGTCGTAGCGCGTGGTGCGGCGCGAGCCATCCTCGCGCGGCTCGGCCTCGATGGTGATTGCCTGTGCCGGGCAAATGGCTTCGCACAACTTGCAGGCAATGCAGCGCTCCTCGCCGTTGGCATAGCGGCGCAACGCATGCTCGCCGCGGAAGCGCGGGCTGAGCGGACCTTTCTCGAACGGATAGTTCACTGTCGCCTTGCGCTTGAAGAAATACTTCATGCCGAGCGCAAACCCGCCCAGCATGTCGAGCATCAGGGCGCCTTTGGCGGCTTGCAGGATATGTGACATCAGTGCCTCACGCATGGATAGATGAGGATGTCGGGCTCGTCCTCATGCCACGATTGCATCATTGCGGGCCGCCCCACAGGCCCGCCGCACCGCGTACGCGCCTCTGCTTCTAGGTCAGCCGAGTTCATTCCGGCTAAGACTGGAACATAGATCGTCTGTTCCGGAGCGGTTTGGCAGGCGCTAATTGCAACACACGCGGTGAGAGCCAACATGCGCATTAACCCCCCACCGCCGGCTCAATGAACGTGACGTAGTACCCGATCACCGCCACGGCGGCGAGCGCGGTGGGGAGGAAGATTTTCCAACCGAGGCGCATCAATTGGTCGTAGCGGTAGCGCGGCACGATGGCCTTCACCATGGCGAACAGGAAGAAGATCGCCCAAATCTTCACGTAGAACACGATGAAGCCGAGCCAGGGATTGTCCACCGGACCCCATGGCAGGTGCCAACCGCCGAGGAAGAGAACACTCGTCATCGCGCACATCAGCACGATGTTGAGATATTCCCCGATCATGAACAGCAAATACGGCGTGGATGAATATTCCACCTGATAGCCGGCGACGAGTTCGCTCTCCGCCTCCGGCAAGTCAAACGGCGGACGGTTTGTTTCAGCCAGCGCCGAGATGAAGAACATCACCAGCATCACAAACATAACGCCGCCGACAAGCAGACTCCCGGGGTATGCATCCACGTTGAGGAAGCGGAAGCCGTGCCAAGCCCAGATGCCATCGCGCTGATTGTTGACGATGTCGGTGAGGTTGAGCGAGCCGACCAGCAATAGCACCGTCACGATGATGAAGCCGATCGAAACTTCGTAACTCACCATCTGCGCCGCCGACCGCAGCCCGCCCAAGAACGGATATTTCGAGTTGGACGCCCAACCGCCCATGATGATGCCGTAGACACCAAGCGAGGAAATCGCGAACAGGTAGAGGATGCCGACGTTCAGGTCGGCGATCACCACATCGTTGGCGAACGGCACCACCGCCCAGCCAACAAACGCCAGAATAAACGTGATCAGCGGCGCCAGGATAAACACGGTCTTATTCGCGCCGGCGGGAATGACGATTTCCTTGAACACGAATTTGAAAAAATCGGCGAAACTCTGTAGCAGACCGAAGGGGCCCACCACGTTCGGGCCTTTGCGCAATTGCACCGCCGCCCAGACCTTGCGGTCGAAGAGCAGGATGAATGCGAGTGTCAGCAGCAGCATGATGACGATGGCAAGCACTTGCCCCGTCTTCATCAGCCCCCACTCGATAGGGGCCGGCCAGTCGATCCCGAACCAGGTGATGTAATCGAGGGCGGGGTTCATGGCGCGCCAACTTCAACCAAACACGAACCGTGTCCGAACTCCGTCATTCCGGAATCGCGAAGCGATACCCGGAACTCAGGAGATCGTAGAGCGCGGCCAGCCGCCCCTGGGTCCCGGATCGCGCTCCGCGCGTCCGGGAAGACGCTCGTGAGGGAAGCCGCGAGGAGGTGGAGGGATGAACTCATTCCGCCGCCACCCGTTGTGCTCCCGCGCGCAGAAGCGAGCACTCGGCCATCGTCTTGGACGCGCGTGCTATCGGATTGGTGAGGTAGAAATCATCGATCGGCGAGCAGAACGGTTCGGGGGAAAACGTTCCCTCGGCGCCGAGCTGTGTCGGATCAAATCCTGCCGCATCGGCGGCTCCCGGCGCATAATCGACATGGCCGAAAGTGGGATGGTCCGCGATCATCCTGGCGCGCAGCGCATCGAGTGAATCATAGGGCAGCGTTTTGCCCATCACGCCCGAGAGCGCGCGCAAAATAGTCCAATCCTCTTTCGCATCCCCCTTCGGGAAAGTGGCGCGCCGCCCATATTGGACCCGCCCTTCGGTATTGACCCAGGTGGCGTCTTTTTCGGTGTAGGCGGCGCCCGGCAAGATGATGTCGGCGCGGTGGGCGCCGCGATCACCGTGGCTGCCAAGATAAATGGCCGTCCCGGCGCGCGGCAAATCGACTTCATCGACGCCCAGAACGAACAAAGCATCGAGTCCGCCCGCCAGCATCTCGGCGGCATCCTTGCCGCCCTGGCCGGGGAAGAAGCCCAGGTCGAGGCCGGCGACGCGCGCCGCCGCGACATGCAGCACATTGAAGCCGTTCCAGCCTTCCTTCACGGCGCCAATCCCCGCCGCGAGTTTGCCCACGGCCCGCAGCACCGCGGCGCCATCGGCCCGCGAAAGCGCGCCTTGGCCGACGATGATCATCGGCCGCCGCGCATTCTTCAGCACGTGGGCAAAAGCGCCGAGCTGGCTCAAGGATTGCGGGCCGGCGCCGATGTGCAGGTACCGATAGGTTAGATCATTGGCCTCGCCGACCACGCCGATCTCGGCGCCGCGCAGCCAAGCCTTGCGTAGCCGCGCGTTCAAGACCGGAGCTTCGAGTCGTGGGTTGGTTCCGACCAACAAAATTGCGTCGGCTTCGTCGATGCCGGCGATGGTCGAATTGAAGAGGTAGCCTTGCCGCGCGCCACCGCCAAGTTTCTCTCCGTTTGGGCGGCAATCGGTGTTGGGAGACCCAAGCGCGCGGAACAAATCGAGCGTCGCCTTCATGCTCTCGGCGCACGCGAGATCGCCGGCGATGGCGCCTATCTTTTTGGGATCACCGGAGAGCGCCTTCGCCGTCGCCGCCAACGCTTCATCCCAGGTTGCTGAGCGCAGCTTGCCGCCTTCGCGCAGATAGGGCCGGTCAAGGCGTTGGCGCGAAAGCCCATCCTCGGCGTAACGGGTTTTATCTGAGATCCACTCCTCGTTGACGCCTTCGTTCACGCGCGGCAACACCCGCAGCACCGCGTCTCCGCGCGCATCGACGCGGATGCTCGAGCCAAGCGCATCCATCACATCGACGGATTCCGTCTTGGTCAATTCCCAGGGGCGCGCATTGAAGGCGTATGGCTTCGAGGTCAACGCGCCCACTGGGCACAGGTCAATCACATTGGCGGAAAGTTCGCTGCTCAGCGCGGCTTCAAGATAGGTGGTGACCTCCACATCCTCGCCGCGCCCGGTCGCGCCCAGCTCCGGCACGCCCGCGACTTCAGTGGCGAAGCGGATGCAGCGCGTGCATTGGATGCAGCGAGTCATCACCGTCTTGACCAATGGCCCCATGAATTTTTCTTCGACGGCGCGCTTGTTCTCATCGAAGCGCGAGCCGCCGCGCCCATAGGCCATGGATTGGTCCTGAAGGTCGCACTCGCCCCCCTGATCGCAGATCGGGCAATCGAGCGGGTGGTTGATCAGCAGGAATTCCATCACACCCTGACGCGCTCTCTTCACCGCGGGCGATTTGGTGACCAATTCGTTGAGCAAATCATCGCGCGGCGGCGGCAAATCCTTCACCTGCTGCGCGCAGGACGCCACCGGTTTTGGCCCCGGCTTGCCGCCCACTTTCACTTCGATCAGGCACATGCGGCAATTGCCCGCGATCGAGAGTCGCTCGTGGTAACAGAAGCGCGGAATCTCGGCGCCGGCGGCTTCGCACGCCTGCAGCAGAGTATAGTCCGGGGGAACGTCGACTTCAGCACCGTCGACGAGAATTTTCGTCATGGGAAGTTCCGCTTTCGCGCCCCGCGCATGGCCGATTTATTGCGTCGCCGCAAGGGGGCGAGAAGTCGCCTTGGGGCGGGACGCCAACGGACCGAATCGCGGCTCGAAAAAATTTCCGTCATTCCGGGGCGGCGGAGCCGAACCCGGTTTGACGAAGCGGACGCGTCCCGGGCTGGGGCTTTGCCTTGTTCTATTATCGGAACAAACTGTGAATGCAGCTACACGTTCGTGAGCGCCCCCGGCCCCACCACCGTCACCCACTCACGCACGCGCCAGAAAAGCACCACGCCGCTGGCCACATATGGGTCGGCGCGGGCGAAATCCTCGGCGACCGAGGCGCTCTCGCCCTTGAACAGGAGCATGCCCATCGGAGGTTCGTCCGCAAACGCCCCGCCCAACTGAAGCTCATCGCGCGCGGCTGAAGCGTTGGCCAGAGCCAGATGCGCAGCCCGATGCGGCGCGCGGCGCTCGCGGAAATCGGCGGGGTAGTCGTAGAGGAGGACGAAGTGTTTCACTCCGCCGCCACCATGCGCACCTGGTGCACGCCCTTGGCGGCGCGGTAGCGGTCTATGCGTTGTTCGATTTCGGGTCGGAAGTGGCGGATCAGGCCTTGGATGGGCCAGGCGGCGGCGTCGCCCAAGGCGCAGATCGTGTGGCCTTCGACCTGGGTTGTGACTTCAAGCAACAAATCGATCTCGCTGTGCTCGGCTTCGCCCTTGGCCATGCGTTCCAGCACGCGCCACATCCAGCCCGTGCCTTCGCGGCACGGCGTGCACTGGCCGCAACTTTCGTGCTTGTAGAAATACGCAAGCCGGGCGATGGCGCGGATCAGATCGGTGGATTGATCCATCACGATCACCGCAGCGGTCCCAAGGCCGGATTTCAACGCCGACAAGGAATCGAAATCCATCAGCACGGTTTCCGCCTCGTGCGCCGGAATCATCCTTACCGACGAGCCGCCAGGGATCACGGCTTTGAGATTGCTCCAACCGCCGCGTACGCCGCCGCAATGCGTCTCGATCAATTCCTTCAACGGAATGCTCATCGCCTCTTCGATGTTGCACGGCTTGTTCACGTGCCCGGACACGCAAAACACCTTGGTGCCGGTGTTGTTGGCGCGGCCAAAACCCGCGAACCATTTTGCGCCGCGGCGCAATATAGTCGGCGCGACGGCTATCGATTCCACGTTGTTCACGGTGGTCGGGCAACCATAGAGTCCGATATTGGCCGGAAACGGTGGCTTCAAACGAGGCTGACCCTTCTTGCCTTCGAGGCTTTCCAGGAGCGCGGTTTCTTCCCCGCAAATGTAGGCGCCGGCGCCATGGTGCATGTAGATGTCGAAATCCCAGCCATGGATATTGTTCTTGCCGACAAGCTTGGCCTCGTACGCCCCGCGGATCGCAAGCTCCATCGCCTCGCGTTCGGCGACGTATTCACCGCGGATGTAGATGTAGCAAACGTGCGCCGCCATCGCGAACGAGGCCACCAAGCAACCCTCGATCAGCAGATGCGGATCGTGGCGCATGATGTCGCGATCCTTGCAGGTGCCCGGCTCGCTCTCGTCGGCGTTGACGACGAGGTAATGCGGACGCTCCTTCACTTCCTTGGGCATGAACGACCATTTGAGCCCAGTCGGAAAACCCGCGCCGCCACGCCCGCGCAGACCTGACTCCTTCATCTGCTGAATGATCCAGTCGCGCCCGGCGGCGAGCATGTCCCGCGTGCCGTTCCAGGCGCCGCGCTTTCGGGCAGCCTCCAGATCAGCGCCCTGCTGCCCGTAGAGATTGAGGAAGATGCGATCCTTGTCAGCGAGCATCAGGCGCGCCCCTTCGCAACAAGATATCGACCGAGGTAAACGCCACCGACCACAGAGGCGCCCATGACAACAATAAGATCAAGCGGCATCAGAGAAACCACCCCCATGTAGATACGCACCGCCGCCGCCACCGCGACCAGCCCCATTATTGCCGCCAAAGCCAACATGAAGGCAGGCTTCATCGCGTCTTTGGTCATCGCCGCGCTCCCAACATCATGAACAGACGCAAGCCAAACCACATAGCGCCAATAGCCGGCGCCGCGACGTAACCGCTCACCAGCGGGCGCCCCGCGACCAGCCCCATGTACACGGCCAGCCCCGCGAGCCCCACGGCCAGCGCCGCGTACACGAACACCATGCCCCGCCGCATCGTCCCGCCGAGCGAAATGGGCTCGAGCGTCGTCCGCGGTTTGCGCGGTTCGGCGGGGAGTTCATCGCTCACACTTTTTCCGGCAGATTGGGCAAGCTCAGCGGCCGCGCCAGCGAGCCGTCATAGAGGCTCGCATCCGTCAGCACGTTGGGGCCACCCTCGGGGGCCGAAGTCTCGCGGTCGATGGCTGAACCGGGCTCGATGCGCTCTCCGCGCGCGAGCTTATCCATTAGCGCTTCGAGCGCGTCAGGCGTCAGGTCCTCGTGGAAGTAGTCGTCAATAGCGATCACCGGCGCGTTCACGCAGGCGCCTAGGCACTCAACCTCTTCCCACGAAAACTTGCCGTCCGCGGAAACCTCGTGCTTCTCGCCGACGCGGCGTTTGCACACGTCCTTCAGTTCCTCCGCCCCGCGCAGCATGCAGGGCGTGGTGCCGCAGACTTGCAGATGGTGTTTCCCAACCGGCCCGAGATGGAACATCGTGTAGAACGTCGCCACTTCCAGCACGCGAATGACTGGCATTTCTAACAATGCAGCAATCGCGCGGATGGCCGGCTCGCTCACCCAACCTTCCTGCTTCTGCACCAGCCACATGATCGGGATCACCGCCGAGGCTTTACGCTCCGGCGGATACTTGGCGATCCACCAGCGCGCTTGCTCCATGGTCGCGGGCGCGAAAGCGAAGCTCTCGGGCTGCTCGTGGGTCAAACGTCTCACACTCATGATCAGACTTCCAACTCTTCGCTGGTGACGCCTTCGCCCATCATCTTCTTGCGAACAATGAGCACCTTGGTGGTTCCCTGACGACGCAGGAGAAAGCAATGCTCCAGCGTGCCGCTGTCACCAATGCTTGCGCTGTATTGCAGGACTTCCCAGCCTTGCGAAAGCAGCGCCGATAAGGGGCGATCATCAACGCTCATGCGGGAACTGCCCGGCCCTCGGCGATATCCAGTTTGGTGAGCGCCTTGGTCACGTCGTCGCGCTGCTTCAGCAGCCCAGCGCGGCGATAGGCGCGCAGATATGTCGACAGCACCGGCGCTTTCAACAAAACGCCGCGGCGGATCAGGATCAGCAACAACACCGCCGGCACGAAGGCGAGCGCCGACGAACCGGACCCCATATCAGCACCGCCATCCACGAAACGCATGCGCAGCGGCACCAGCACGAACCCGACCAGCAAGCCGATCACCAACCCTTGAATCGCCGCGCCGATGCGCACGCGCGCGGGATGATGCTCCACGTGCGCCGGCTTGAGCACAAAATGGGAATGCACCACAAAAGCGGTCATGATCACGAGGGCGACCAAACCCTCGATCCAAAGCGTCAACGGCACGTGCTCGCCGCTCATCGGTCGATCTCCCCGAACACGATGTCGATCGAGCCGAGAATGGCGCTCACGTCGGCCAGCATGTGGCCCTTGCAGAGGTAGTCCATCGCCGCCAAGTGCGGAAACCCGGGCGCGCGGATCTTCAGGCGGTAGGGTTTGTTGGTCCCATCGGAGACCAGATACACGCCGAACTCGCCCTTGGGCGCTTCGACGCACGCGTAGGCCTCGCCCGCCGGCACATGGTAGCCTTCGGTGTAGAGCTTGAAGTGGTGGATCAAGGCCTCCATCGACGCCTTCATCTCGGCGCGGCGCGGCGGCGCGAACTTCGAGTCCTCGTTCATCACCGGGCCCGGCGTTTTACGCAGCAACTCCAGGCATTGCAGCATGATCTTGGTGGACTCGCGCATCTCCTCGACGCGGCAAAGATAGCGATCATAACAATCGCCGTTCTTGCCGAGCGGGATTTGGAATTTCAGTTCGTTGTAAATCTCATAGGGCTGGCTGCGTCGCAGGTCCCAGGCCATGCCGGAACCGCGCACCATCACGCCTGAAAAGCCCCATTTCAGCGCGTCGTCCTGGGTGACCACGCCAATATCGACGTTTCGCTGCTTAAAGATGCGGTTGTTGGTGAGCAGGCCTTCGATGTCATCGAGCACGGGTGGAAATTGTTCGCAGAAGGTTTGGATGTCGTCGATAAGCTGCGGCGTCAAATCCTGGTGCACGCCGCCAGCGCGAAAATAGGCCGAGTGCATGCGCGAACCCGACGCGCGCTCGTAGAACACCATCAGCTTTTCGCGTTCCTCAAACCCCCAAAGCGGCGGCGTCAGCGCGCCAACATCCATAGCCTGGGTGGTGACGTTGAGCAGGTGCGACAGCAAGCGCCCGATTTCGGAATAAAGCACTCGAACAATGCTGGCGCGGCGCGGAACCTCGATTTGGGCGAGCTTCTCGATCGCCAGGCAAAACGCATGCTCCTGGTTCATCGGCGCGACATAATCGAGCCGATCGAAATAAGGCAGCGCTTGCAGATAAGTCTTATGCTCGATCAGCTTCTCGGTGCCGCGATGCAGGAGTCCGATGTGCGGATCGACGCGTTCGACCACTTCGCCATCGAGTTCCAGCACCAGGCGCAGCACGCCGTGCGCGGCCGGGTGTTGCGGACCGAAATTTATCGTGAAGGTGCGGCGCTCTTCAGCGGGTGCGAGAGAGAGATCGTCAGCCATGTGCAGCTCCGTCCCTTCTCCCCGGTCCCGGGGAGAAGGTGTCGGCGAAGCCGACGGATGAGGGGTGGTGCAAAGCAATTGTGCGAGAACACTTAAACGCGGCGCAGCCCGCCCCCTTATCCGGCCTTCGGCCGCCCTCGCCCCCGCAGGGGGAGAAGGGACGCGCTCCACGTCTGGCGCTCATTGCTCTTTAGCCTTCTCATCGCCGGGGATTGTTATGCCCTCCCATGGGCTCATGAAGTCGAAATTTCGGTAGCCCTGCGTCAACTTCACCGGCTCGTACACAACGCGCTGCTGCTCCGCATCGTAACGCGCTTCCACATGCCCGCTGAGCGGGAAATCCTTGCGCAGCGGGAAGCCCTGGAAGCCGTAATCGGTGAGGATACGGCGCAGGTCGGGGTGGTTCGAGAACAAGATGCCGTACATGTCGAACGCTTCGCGCTCGAACCAATCGGCGCAGGGAAACAGCCCCGCCACGGAAGGCACGGGCGCCTGTTCGTCGGTTTCGATCTTGATGCGAACGCGATGGTTCAGATGCATCGAAAGCAGATGATAGACGACATCGAAGCGCTTGCCGCGTTCAGGGTAATCGGCGCCGCAAATATCAATCAGAGTGGTGAAGCGGCAACGCGGATCGTCGCGCAGGAACGTCAACACCGTCACGATCTGATCGGCGCGCGCGTTCAAGGTCAGCTCGCCGAACCGAACGTGCTGCGCCTCGATCGCGCTCGTCATCGACGACGCGACGTGCGCGCCCAAATCCTCAAGCGCGCTCATCGCTCAATATTCCCACTGCGGCGGATTTTGCGCTGCAATTGCAGCACGCCGTACACCAAGGCTTCCGCCGTAGGGGGGCATCCGGGGATGTAGATGTCCACCGGCACGATGCGGTCGCAGCCGCGCACAACGGCGTAGGAATAATGGTAATAGCCGCCGCCATTGGCGCACGAGCCCATCGAGATCACGTAGCGGGGGTTGGGCATCTGGTCGTAGACCTTGCGCAGCGCCGGGGCCATTTTGTTGGTCAGCGTGCCAGCGACAATCATCACATCGCTCTGGCGCGGCGACGCGCGCGGCGCGAAACCGAAACGCTCCAGATCATAGCGGGGCATCGACGCCTGCATCATCTCGACCGCGCAGCACGCGAGCCCGAACGTCATCCACATCAGCGAGCCGGTGCGGGCCCAGGTTATAAGGTCATCCGCCGCGGCGACCAGGAAACCCTTGTCCGCGAGCTGATCGGAGAGCCCGGTGTAGAACGGATCGTCCTCGCGCTTGGGATAGCCACCCTCGACCAGCGCGCGCCCTGCTTCGCCGTAGAGGGGTTTGTCGGTCACTCCCATTCGAGCGCGCCTTTCTTCCACTCATAGATAAAGCCGACGGTCAGAACACCCAAGAACGCCATCATCGACCAAAACGTGAAGGCGGCGATATCCGGCGGCAAATGCGGCAGCGTGATCGCCCACGGGAACAAGAACGCCACTTCGAGGTCGAAAATGATGAAAAGGATCGAAACCAGATAAAAGCGCACGTCGAATTTCATGCGCGCGTCGTCGAAGGCGTTGAAGCCGCACTCGTAGGCCGACACCTTCTCGGAATCGGGGCTCTTGGGCGCGATCACCCAAGCGGCAATCAAGAAGCCCGCGCCCAACACCGCGGCGATGGCGAAGAAGATAATGATCGGCAAATAGTCCGTGAGATCGAGGCCCATTGTCGGTTCCTTGGCGCTCCACCTAAGCCGCGTTGGCTGGCCGCGCCAGGGACCCGGCGCCGCACCCGCGAAATCGGCGCGGAAACTAGGGGCGCCCGCCGCCGATGTCCACGCGAGAAAACGAGCGGAAACACGAACGCGATGGCGCGAGTGACGGGACTCGAACCCGCGACCTTCGGCGTGACAGGCCGACGCTCTAACCAGCTGAGCTACACCCGCGTTCAGCGCGAGACGCGACGGGTTAGGACAAGCTGCTCAAAGGGTCAAGCGCGCCAAGGCGCCGAAGGATGCCTCGCGGAACACAAAATGGTGGGCGGTGAGGGGATCGAACCCCCGACCCTCTCGGTGTAAACGAGACGCTCTACCGCTGAGCTAACCGCCCGGAGGCGGCCTCTTAGGCGCGCGCCCGGCCCACGCGCAAGGGCTCAGCCCTGATTGACGTGCATGCCGGCCAAGAAAGCGGCCGCCTTGGGATCCGCGCCTGTCGGCTCGCTGGGCACATCCTCGCAGAATTTGACCCAGGGTATCCGGCTTTCGGTTCCGTATTGAATTATGATCGGCGCCGCGTTGGGATCGTCGAGCGATCCCATGGTCACGTAAAAGCGTGATTCGGGCTGGTTGTAGCTGAACGACAACGGCGTGCCACACTCGGCGCAATAGGCGCGCGTGGCGAGGTCGGAACTCGCGAACACCGCCGGCTCGCCTTTGGTCCAGGCGAATTCCGCCTTGGGCGCGCCTGCAAGGGCCGCGAACAGCCCCCCAGTGGCGCGCTGGCACATGCGGCAATGGCAGACGTGAGCATTTTGCGGCGGAACATAAAGTGCGTAGCGCACCGCCCCACATTGGCAGCCGCCAGTCGCCGCCGGCGTTTTGACTTCGCTCATGAGGCTCCTCTACTCAGCCGTTGAACTTCAAGCAAGCGAGGACCATCGATGGCCCAAATCGTTCCCGAGCATAAGTCAGCCCTTACCGGCGTGCGCGTGCTTGACCTCTCGCGCGTGCTCGCCGGCCCGTGGGCGACGCAGATATTGGGCGACATGGGCGCCGACGTCATCAAGGTCGAAAAACCCGGGCGCGGCGACGACACCCGCGCGTGGGGACCGCCGTTCTTGCCGGACCCGGAAGGCGGCCACGGCGACGCCGCCTATTATCTCGCGGCCAACCGCAACAAGCGCTCCGTCACCATTGATTTCGCCAAACCCGAGGGCGCCGACATCATCCGCCGGCTTGCGCCGCACTGCCAAATCCTGGTCGAGAATTTCAAAACCGGCGGGCTCGCGAAATACGGCCTCGAATACGCAACTATCGCCAAAATCAATCCGGCAATCGTCTATTGTTCCATTACGGGTTTCGGCCAGACTGGCCCCTACGCGCACCGGCCCGGCTACGATTACATGATCCAAGCGATGGGAGGGCTCATGAGCCTCACTGGCGAGCCCGAGGGCGAGCCGATGAAATCCGCCGTCGCCGTCGCTGACCTTTTCACCGGCATGTACGCAGTCACCGCGATCCTCGCTGCGCTCCGCCATGCCGAACGCACCGGCGAGGGCCAGCACCTCGACGTTTCCTTGCTGGATTGCCAAGTTGCGATGCTTGCCAATCTCGGCGCGAGTTATCTCATGAACGGCAAGCCTTCGACGCGCTACGGCAATCAGCACGCGGCCATCGCACCTTACCAAGTGTTCGCCACAGCCGATGGGCACATCGTGCTGACAGTGGGCAATGACGGGCAGTTTCGCGACTTCTGCCGCGCGGCGGATCTCGGCATCGCCAGCGATCCGCGTTTCGCCACCAACGAAGCACGCGTCACCCATCGCGCGGAACTCACAGCCGCACTGGCGCCGGCGATGCGCACGCGCACGACGGCGGACTGGGTGGGCGCATTGGAGGGCGCTGAAGTGCCGTGCGGACCCATAAACACGCTGGACCAAGTGTACGCGGACCCGCAGGTGGCTTCACGCGGTGCGGTAGAGGCGATGACGCGCGCCGATGGGTTTGAGGTGCGGCTTGCCGCCAACCCCATCCGCATGAGCCGCACGCCGCCGACGCCGAGCCTGGCGCCGCCGCTCCTTGGTCAAGACACCAGCACTGTCCTATCGGAGATCATCGCCGCGACCCCGGATCAATTGGCCCACTGGAAAGCGTCCCTCGTCATCTGATGGCGATAAGAACACCGGGACCTTTTTCATCGATTCTAACACGTAAGTCATGATCACCATGCCCTCCATGCCTGCGATCGTAATGAACGGCGGCGAGTTTCGCCGCGATTTCGCCTGATCCCGCGCCGAGTTCTTCGTTGTGAATTTGGGCAAATAAGGAGCAGGCGATGCGATCGGTACTTGTTGCGTCAACGCTGGCGCTTGTGGCGGCGGCGTGCACACAAAGTGGAAATATTGAACGCGGCGCGGCAACAGGCGCCATTCTCGGCGGCGTCGCGGGCGCGGTCATCGGCAACAACACCGGCGACGGCAACGCAGAACAAGGCGCGGCAATTGGCGCCGTGATCGGCGCGGCTGGCGGCGCATACGCTGGCTGCGTGCAGGATGGGCGCTGCGGCGGCAACGCCAACCGACGCCAATACCAGGATCAACGCACCGGGCGCTATTATTTCAGCGACCCACGATCGGGGCGCCTGTTCTACGAGAACGGCGACCCCTACCCGTAACCGACTGCGCCCGAGAAAACGAAACCTGGCCGGAAAGCACCGCGCCTTATCTGATGGCAAACAAAACCGGCGGACGCCTGCGCGCCCGCCGGTCAACAGATGTCGCGCTGAAGTGTCAGTTTTGGAAACTGACGCGGAAATATCCAAACCGCCCCGGCACATCGTGAAGGTTGGGATCCATGTTGTTGACGTCGCAGCTAAAGCAGCCCGGGGTTTCCTCCTCAAACAGGTTGTTGACGCCCAAGGCAAACATCACGTCGTGATCGCCCAGCAGCTCTGGTGACCAACGCAGCTGCCCATCCCAATACGTCACCGCTTGAATTGTGCGCGGCGTTGCGCCTGCGGATTCCGTGAGCTCGGAGATGTAGCGACCACCGAGCGTCGCCCCGAAATTGCCGAGCTCCCAGTTAATATTCAAGGTTGAACGCGTCTCCGGAAAGCCTTTTGCCGGGCTGCCGCGCTCTGTTCCTTCCAACGAGCGTGGCGCGACCGCGTTGCCGACCGCGACGAACTCAGTGAACTCCAACAAGCGTGACGTGCGCGACTCGACGCTGAATTGGCCAAACGACCAATCCGGTGAGGTCCAGGTGACCCCAACATCAAGGTAGCTTGCCTCGATCCCACCGACATTGATCAGCGGATTGGTGATGGCTCTGACCGAACCGTCCGAAGCACGCGTGATAGTGGCGCACGCAGCGGAATCTCCAGTTGTGGCGCAAAGGTCGGCAATTGCTTGCGAATCCTTTGCTTGGATCGCCTGCGCGAGTTCGATCTCGGTGTAATTGACCTCTAACACCACGTCATCAGCCGCCGGCGTGCCCTCAATGAAGCTAGGCCGCCACACAAAACCAACGTTCCAGCTCTCGCTGGTCTCCGGCTGCAGATTTGCGTTGCCCTGCGTGAAGACCGGCAATTGCGAATTGAACTGGATATATCCGCCGGGAACGCCGTTGTTGGCGCAATTGGTTTGGATGTTGGCCGGCGCGGGATTGCCGACGCCGCGGCCCCCGTCATCGACGCTAAACTGTCCCAGATAATCGTTGCACTGGTCGAAGATGTTTTGGTCGAACCTCGAGGGCGAGCCGTTCAGTTCGCCGATCGATGGCGCGCGGAACCCTTCCCCCCAAGAGCCGCGCAACAAGACTTCTTCGACGGGGCGCCACCGCAGCCCGGCCTGGTAGGTCGAGTCCGTCCCGAACGTGGAATAGTCGAAATACCGCCCTGCCAATGACGCCTCAAGCGAGTAAAACCAAGGGCTTCGGCTTGCCAAGGGAATCCGGACTTCTGTGTAAACTTCATTGACGTCGAATTCGCCTTGCGAGGGCAGCGCCGGTATGTCGGATGAAAGCCCGGCCGCAGTGATCGGGTCGGGCGTAAACGAACCCTCGACGCGGCGGTGTTCAAAGCCAGCCGCCACGGCGAGCGGACCCGCTGGCAAATCCAACAAATCACCGGTGATGTTGGCGCTGAAATCGCTTAACTTCTGATCGCTAGAATTGCGTTCAGTGTAGCCGATATAATTAAGCATCGTCGGCGTGATGGTCCCGGCCCCGCCGAATATGTTAAGCGGCACACAGGCCCCGGTGCAATTGACCAATGGCCCGAGTGCGCGGCCAACATTGGCCACGTTGATGTTGCCGGTGAAGCTTTGCTCGGCGGTGTTTTCGGACGCCACATAGTTCAGGTCCCAGTACCACGGGCGCGAGAAAAGGGTGGTCTCGCCGGAGAGCGTCGTGGCGAGGTTCCAAGTCTCGACCTCCTGTTCGAAGTGGCGGGGCCCAGCCTCGATCATGCGCCGGCCAATGAAAACGAAATTGCCAGCGTCGAGGCTGACGCCAAACGGATTGAACGGGTTGGTGACATCCACGCCTGTTGCATCCAAATCCGTTCCCGTTCCCGCCGCTGGACCGATGAACAGCGGAAGGGGCGCCGCTTGGTTTGCCGACTGGCGGTTGGTGTAAGTCGCGCGCACGCGCAGGCTTACGTCGTTGTTGAAGTCATGCGTGAACGACCCAAACGTGCCGAAACGCTCGGACGGGGTTTGGATGTAGTTGAAGGGCGAAAAGTTGAACCGATCCGCCGTTGTGAAGGGTTTGAAGTCGGCGGGGTAGTTCGGCGTCACGCCTGGCGCGAGCGCCGCGTTTAGCGTGATGCTGCCAAAAAACCCAACGAAGCGGCCATTTGGCGTGCCGGAACTGCAGCTGGTTGTGCAGGCGGTCCCGTAGGGATCGGGAAACGCCGAGAGAGCGCGATCACCGGAACTGATCAATTCCTGATTCTGATAATTGGCGCCAAGGACGATGTCATTATTGCCCGCGGTAAGGCCGAACGTAGCGCTGATATCGTCCGTGCGCCCGTCGCCCTCCTCAAAATACTCTCCGGTCTGCGCGGAAAGGTGCAACCCATCCTGGCGCCGCTTGGTGATGATGTTCACGACGCCAGAGATGGCGTCCGATCCATAGATCGGCGAAGCGGTTTCCTGGAGCACTTCGATCCGCTCAATCATGGAACTCGGAATCGTATTAATATCCACCGAGCCCGGCACGCCCGATCCGGCTGTGCCGTTCACCCAGCGCAGCCCGTCCACCAGGACCAGCGAGCGCCGGGGGCTCAAATAGCGAAGGTCGATTTCGGCCGACCCCGCGCCGACGCCGCCGCCATCGGGCGGGCTGCCAATATTGCCCGAATTGTTGTTGCGGGTGTTGAGGCCGCCGCCGGCGATTGGCAAACGCTGCAACACGTCAGCGGTCGCGCTGAGGCCGGTGCGCAGGATTTCGTCTTCGCCGAGTTGCGTGACAGGCTGGTTCTGGGTGAGCGGATCGGCGTGGATGCGCGAGCCGGTGACAACGATCGTGTCCTCAACGGACTCTTGGGCCCAGGCTGGCGCCGCGGCGCCCATCGCGGCGCCCAACAAGAACGCGCCCACCAAAGGCCGCAACATTGACGTGCTCAACGCGCGCGCGCGCAAGCCAGCAACTCGAGTCATATCTTCCTCCCGCTGCGGCCAAGCCGCCAGAAGCCAACCCTACGCCCGAACCCTCACGCGAGACTGCCCCCCGCCCCGGGTACGCGTAAGTGCGGCCAAACGCTCGCTTGGCAGGCGAGCAGGCATTGGCGCACTCTATGGGCGCCATCGGGTCATGCAATTGGACGTGGGCGGCGCACGCGCCGATAAGGTCCGAACGAGAAATCGCTGACCTTTACGATCCATCCGCAACGCAAGGAAAATGACATGTCGCTCAGTTCCAGTAAAACGCTCGACAATCTGAAAGCTGCGTTCGCCGGCGAGAGCCAAGCCAACCGGCGCTACCTCTATTTCGCCCAAAAAGCCGACGTCGAAGGCTATAACGACGTCGCCACGGTATTTCGCTCCACAGCCGAAGGCGAAACCGGTCACGCGCACGGACACTTGGAATTCATGGAAGCCGTGGGCGATCCTGCGACAGGCCTGCCCATCGGCCCGACGGGCGCCAATCTGAAAGCCGCCATAGCCGGCGAAACGCATGAATACACCGACATGTATCCTGGCATGGCGCGCACTGCGCGCGACGAAGGCTTCGCCGAAATCGCCGATTGGTTCGAGACGCTGGCAAAAGCCGAACGCAGCCACGCGGGGCGGTTCCAGCGGGCGCTGGACACCTTGGATAAGTAATCCCCAACAAACAAAACTCTCCGTCATTCCGGGGCGCACGCAGCAGGCCCGGAGCCTAGGGGATCATAAAGCGTCGAACACGGACCCTGGGTTCCGGACCGCGCTTCGCGCGTCCGGGATGATGGAATATTTGAGAGCATGAGCACAAACACACCCCGCGAAGGCTCCCTCGGCGCGCCCACCCGCCACCCGCTCGATTGGCGTTCGGAATCGTTCTACGATTTCAACGCTATCGACATGGAAATGGAGCGCGTGTTCGACATCTGCCACGGATGCCGGCGTTGCTTCAATTTGTGCGAGAGCTTCCCGCGCTTGTTCGATTTGGTCGACGCTTCGCCCACCGGCGAACTCGATGGCGTCGCAAAGGATGATTACAAGGCGGTCGTCGATGCCTGCACACTTTGCGACATGTGCTTCATGACCAAATGCCCCTACGTGCCGCCGCACGAATGGGCGCTCGATTTTCCGCATCTCATGCTGCGCTACCGCGCCGCCGAGCTAAAACGCGACGGACCAGGCCGTGCGCACGAACTCACCAAGACCGATCGCAATGGTCAGCTTGCACGGTCAGTCGCGCCGCTGGCCAATTTCGCCTCGGAGCGCGGCAATTGGGTGACGCGACCGCTCATGAAAGCCGCGCTCGGCGTCGACGCGGGCGTTGAACTACCCAAATACCATACCAACACGTTCTCGCGCCGCGCAGCGTTGGAACCGCCGCGGGTAAACCCAGATGGCAAAGCACGGGCTCGCAAGGCGGTGCTCTACGCCACCTGCTTCGTCGATTATAATCAGCCCAGCACGGGCGTCGCCGCCCAAGCGGTCCTTGCCCACCAGGGCGTGGAGACAGAAGCTGTTTATCCGGCGTGCTGCGGGATGCCGCAATTGGAGCAGGGTGATATCGTCGGCGTCGCGCGCCGCGCCGAACAGATCAGCGCCGCGCTGCTCCCTTACGTCGATGCCGGCTATGACATTATTACTCTGACAGCCAGTTGCGGACTCATGTTCAAGTTCGAATGGCCGCTCATCCTGCCCGAACACGAGGGCGTCAAACGCCTCGCCGCGGCCACACGCGACATTTGTGAATATGTCGTCGACATCGCCAAAACCGAGGGCCTCACTGGTGAGCTAATCCCCATCGAGGGCGGTGTCACAGCGCACATGGCCTGCCACGCACGCGCGCAGAACATGGGCCGGAAATCCGCTGAGCTCTTGAAACTCATTCCCGATACGCGCGTCGATGTCGTCGAGCGCTGCTCTGGGCACGGCGGCACCTTTGGCGTGATGGCTGAAACGCGCGCGCTTGCGGTAAAAATCGGTCGCCCAGCAGCGCGACAAGTCGCGCAGAAAAGGAACAACACACTGTGTTCTGATTGTCCGCTTGCCTGCAAGCACCTCGGCCAATTGGTCAGCGATGAGATGCTGGAAATCGGCCCTGCGCCGGGCGTGCGCGCCCATCCCATCGAAATCTTCGCTCGCGCCTATGGATTTTAGCTCAATGCCCACCGCCCCCCGCCAAATCTCAGCAGCCGACATCCTGCCGCCAGGCGCATACGCGAGCGCCCGGGCCGAGCGCCGCGCCGCGCTGCTTCCAAAAAAGCAGATTCGGCGCGTCGAAATTGGTCCTTATTGCGCGTTCTATTTCGAGAGCTTCGAGACGATGCTCTTTCAAGTGGAAGAAATGCTGCACGTCGAAGGCGGCGGCGCGGCGCAACTCGCCGACGAACTCGCCGCCTATAACCCGCTTATTCCCAACGGCGACGAGCTTGTCGCCACCATCATGTTCGAGATCGACGAACCTGACCGCCGCGCCCGCGTGCTGGGTCAATTGGGCGGCGTCGAAGAGCACTTCTTCATTCAGGTTGGGTCCGCGCGCATCAGGGGAACCCAGGAAACCGACGCCGAACGTACGCGCGCCGACGGCAAGGCTTCGTCGGTGCACTTCGCGCATTTCCGCTTCACCCCCGAACAGAAGCGCGCCTTCGCCGACACGGACGGGCAAGTCATGGCTGGCGTCGATCACCCCCAATATGCCCACCTCGCCCTGCTCTCGCCGGCGGCGCGCGCGGAGTTAGCGCTGGACTTCGCTTGATTTTTTTGGTCGGGGCGGGGGGACTCGAACTCCCGACCCCCTGCTCCCAAAGCAGGTGCTCTACCAGGCTGAGCTACGCCCCGACTGCGCGCTCCATGCCACGCGCGGGCGCGCGCCGCAACGGCCCCGCCGCTTACGGGAAGATGCGATGGCGCACACGGTCTCCTGGGCGGATGCCAAGGGCCTCGGCCCGGCCGGCGCGAAGCTCGAGCACGCCGCGAGTCAGCCCAGCGGCGGGGATCGGGTCATCCGAGTACGGAATGGTGTGGTCGGCGATATTGAGGATGCGGCCGTCAACGCCGATAAAGATGATATCGAGCGATAAGATGGTGTTGCGCATCCAGAAACTGGCGCGCTCGGGGGTGGGAAAATCGAACAACATGCCCGCATCATCGGCCAGCGTTTCACGGAACATCAGGCCGCGATTGCGCTCCTGCTCGTCGTCGGCAATCTCAACGTTGAGCCGCACGGCGCCGTTGGCTGTGTCGATAATGAGCCGCTCGGTGTGAACGGGAGCTTCAACAGCGCCGGGAGAAGTCGCGGCGGGCTGAGCGCATCCCAATGTGACCGCAACCAGCCCAAGGGCGACCGCGCGCGCAATGTTCACCAAAACCATCCACGATCTCCCACCAAACGCCCGGCCTCTTAACACGGGGCGCGACGGCTTATAAGGCGCGGGCTCAGGGCCCGAACATAAAATCTCCGGCGGTGAGGCTGCCGAGCGTTACGCTTTGCAGTGTCAGCGTCTGGCCGCCGCCGAAATCGAGCACCGTGTCGGCGCCGACCTGGGTGGCGACGGCGATGATTTCGACGAAGCTGTCGAACGAAGCCCCGAAGCCGACGAGTTGTACAACATCGTTGTTGCTTGCCGCGAGCGGGCTGAAATCGGTGATGGTGTCGGCGCCTTGGCCGGCGCGGAACACGAAAGTGTCGTCGCCGAGCCCGCCACTGCGGACGATTAAGGCCCATCCTGGACCGGCGGTCCCTATGTGGTCCCTAGCGACTGGGCGCCCTTAGGAATTTTCCAAAAAACCCTTGCAAAACATGGCAGGCCCTAGGGGAGTCGAACCCCTCTTTTCAGGTTGAAAACCTGACGTCCTAACCGATAGACGAAGGGCCCACGGCGGCCAGGGTTGAACCTGCCCGCGCGGGAAGCCGGGCATATAAAGGCGTGCGCGGGCGCTGGCAAGCGGCGGGGCCTTGGTCGGGTCAGGTTCCGAACGTAGCGCCGATCCCCTCCCAGCCTCTCCTCGCGCGGAGGAGCAAGTGGCGCTGCCTACCCCGCCTCGGCCAAGTCCACGATCTCCGCCTCCACGCGGACATTGCCGTTCCACTCGTTGCGTTTGACGCGCACGGCGGCGTGGAAAATGCCTTCGCGTTTGAGCAACGCTTCGCCGAGCGGGCTTTTCATGGCGCGGAAAGCAATGCCGCCGATGCGGGCGCCGCGCGCATCTTCCAGCGTGAAGCGCACGTGCTCGTCCTTCACCAGCTTGGAATACGACACGCGCACGTCCGGCAGCGCGAACAAGGGCTCGGGGTGGCCCTGGCCGTAGGGGCCAATGCGGTCGAGCGATTCAATCAGCCCCAGGTCGAGCGCGGAAATGGCGCCGGCAGCATCCACCGTAAGCGCGCGCGCTTCGCCGGCGGCGGATGCGATCTCGCCCTCCAAGGCCGCGGAGAGAAAATCCCTCAACGCCTCCACCTTGTCCCACTCCACCGTGAGCCCGGCCGCCATCGCGTGCCCACCGCCATTGATCAGCAACCCTGCATTCTTCGCCGCCGCCACCGCCGCGCCGAGATTGACGCCTGGCGTTGATCGCCCCGAGCCCTTCGCGGGATCGCACTCGTTAACGCCGCCGAGCACGATCGTCGGCTTCAGCAGACGATCCTTCAAACGCCCCGCCGCAATGCCGATGACGCCAGGATGCCAGCGATGCGAGCCGACGATGACAACCGAGCGCAGCTCCGCTTCCGCGAGCGCGGCGGTCTCCGCTTCCGCCAGCATCTCCGCTTCGCGGGCGCGGCGCTCGGTGTTGAGATCTTCGAGCGTCGCCGCCAATTCGCGCGCTTCGAGTGGGTCTTCGGTTGAAAGCAGCCGCGTCGCCAAAGATGCGTCGCCGACGCGCCCGCCGGCATTGATGCGCGGCCCCAGGATAAATCCGAAATCGTAGACGCTGGCTTCGCCCTTGCGGCCCGCGCTTTCGGCCAGCGCGACGAGCCCGATATTCTTGCCGGCGCGCAAAACCTTGAGTCCTTGCGCGACGATGGCGCGGTTGAAGCCGGTGAGCGGGGCCACATCACAGACGGTGCCGATGGCCGATAGGTCAAGCATGTGCATAAGGTCGGGCAGATTGTTGGAACCGATCGAGCCGCGCTTGCGCGCTTCGCGGTTCACCGCCGCCATGGTGACGAGCACAACGCCGGCGGCGGTAAGATCGCCCTGGCCAGATGGGCAGTCGAGCCGGTTTGGGTTGACTACCGCGCGCGCCTTCGGCGGCGGACCGGCCATCAAATGGTGGTCGAGGACGATGACATCGAGGCCGAGTTCAGCCGCGGCGTTGAGCGGGCCCTCGGCGGCGGCGCCGCAATCGACGGTGATGACCAGTTCCACGCCATCGGCCTTCAAGCGTTCGAACGCCAAGGCCGACGGCCCGTAGCCCTCCTTCATGCGATCAGGCACATAAATTTTCAGTTCGCGTCCGCGCGCGCGAAAGTAGCGCACGAGCTGTGCGCCCGATGAGCCGCCGTCGACGTCATAGTCCGCCAGCACCGCGCATTGGCGCCCGGAGACGATCGCGTCCTCGATCACGCACGCGGCTTCGTCCATGTCGATAAAGCTCGACGGATCGGGGAACAGCGCCTTCAGCGTTGGCTCGAGAAAGTTCGGCGCCGCCTCCAGCGTCACCCCGCGCGCGGCGAGCAAACGCGCGGCGATCTCCGGCAACTGAAACCGCCGCCGGAACGCCTCCACTAGCCCCAGTTCCGCCTCGCGCGTGCGCCAACGCCGCCCGGTGAGCGAACGCTCGACGCCAAGAAAGGCGGGCGTCTTTTCTGAACTGAGCATTTTCAGCGCTGGTGCGGCCATGCACTACGTCTAATGCGATTCTTGGGGCGATTCGTGGGGCTTGCTCTGGCTCACACCTCAATCAACTCGCAAAACCTCTTCAAATCGAGGTTGCCGCCGGAAACGATGGCGACGAGTGGCCCAGCGCCGGCCTTGCCGGTCAGCGCCGCCGCCAGCGGCAACGCCCCCGCGCCCTCGGCGATGACGCGCGCCTTTTCCGCCATCAGCCGCATCGCCCTGCGCGTCTCTTCCAGCGTGACGACTATGGCGCCGTCGGCCACGGGTTTCATGCGCGCCCACATACGCGGCATGACGTTGCGCCCGCCGGCGCCGTCCACGAACGAAGCGCTCCATTGCTCGAACTCCCGTGGCGCATTGGCGGCGAGCGACAGCGCGAAGGGGGCAGCGGTTTCCGGCTCCGCGCCCCAAATCTTGATCACCGGCCGCAACGGCTTGACCGCGCCGCCAATCGCCGCGATCAGCCCGCCGCCACCGACGCTGGCAATGATCGCCGCCACATCAGGCGCGTCTTTGAGAATTTCGAGCCCCATGGTCGCATGCCCGGCGATGAAATTATGATCGTCGAAGGGATGGATCAGCGTGCCTTCCATGCCCGGGAACGCATGCTCCTCAAGCGCCTTCCATGCGACTGCGAACGGGACGGGGACAAGCCGTGCGCCCAGCGCGCGCATGCGGTCGAGCTTCGTCGTCGGCGCTGTCTCGATCACCACAACGCTACACGCCACGCCCGCCTGGCGCGCCGCGAAGGCGACGCCCTGGCCGGCATTGCCGGCGCTGATGGTCCACACCCCCTCCGCACGCTCGGCGTCCGTCAGCATGGCCACTGCGTTGACGGCGCCGCGCAATTTGTAGGAGTTGGTGGGCTGCAGGTTCTCAAGCTTCAAGCGGACGTCGGGAAGCCCCGGCCCCAAATCGAGGCGCACCAGCGGCGTCCGCAGGACCGTGCCCGCGATTCGCTTGCGCGCCTCCTCGATCTCAGCGAGCGTGACCGGGCGGACGGGCGCGAGAGCGGACATGGCGTGCCTCCAAAGCCCCAGCGGATGTGCTTCCGCTAGATTCCAGAACCAAGCCGACGATGCAACGGCCAAGGAAGGCGTCCAATGCGATTGCACGATTTGGCGAGCGCCTGGGCGCTTTATGCCCCAGAAGCTGCGGCGGCCTCAGAACACACTGTAACCGCCGTCGATGCGGATGGTGTCGCCGTTGTGGAACGAACTGGCGTCACTGGCGAGGTAGACGGCAATGCCGGCGAATTCCTCGGGCTTGCCCCATCGCCGGGACGGCACGCGCGACAGCACGTTGTCGGTGAATTTCGGATTGTCTTGCAGTGCGCCAGTCATGTCAGTCTTGACCCAGCCTGGCTCGATTGCGTTGGCGCGCACGCCATCGCGCGCAAACTCGACGGCAATACCGCGGACAATGCCAAGCACCGCGGCCTTCGAAGCCGCATAGTCCTCATTACGCGGCGCGCCCTGGTCGCTGACCATGCTCGACACCGCCACAATTGAACCGCCCGCATCACCAGCTTGCGCGCGGGATTTCATGTGCCGGCAAGCTTCACGCATGGTCCACATCATGCCGTCGAGATTGATGGCCATGAGCCGTCGATAATCCTCGCCGCTGATATCGAGGAACGATCGCCAACGATTGGACACGCCGGCATTAGCGAAACAGGAATCGATGCGACCCAGGTCAGCGATGGTGTGTTGCATGGCGTCGACGACGGCTTCTTCGGACGAAACATCCACGACGCGCGCGCTAATGCGCGTGCCGTGCGCTTTGAGCTTATCGGCGGCGCGCGTGTTTTTTTCCGCGCTGGTGCCCCAAATCTCAACGTCGGCGCCGGCCCTCGCCAAGCCCTCGGCCATCCCGAGGCCGATGCCGCCATTGCCCCCGGTGACGAGCGCAACTCTGCCTGTGAGATCGAACAATTTGCGCATCATCTTGCCTTTGACGTCGCTGGATGCTTGACGCGCAGTTCGCAAGCCATGCGTGTGGCCGAATTCATCACCAGAGTATGGGTGGCGACGCAGCCGCCGTGTTGACGCACGCCGTCGAGCAAGGCGCCAGACGTGACGCCGGTGGCGATGAAGATGGCGGGTTGTGACACCAAATCATCAAGCTGATAGCGCCGTTTCAAATCCGTGATTCCGGCGCGGTCGGCGCGGGCGCGTTCCTCGTCGTTGCGAAACACAAGCCGCGCTTGGAATTGTCCGCCCACGCACTTGAGCGCCGCCGCCGCCAACACGCCTTCGGGCGCCCCGCCCTGGCCGACATACATATCGACGCCTGTCTCGGGCTTGCTGCACGCGATGACCCCCGCCACATCGCCATCGGTAATCAGGTGTACGCGCGCGCCGACGGCGCGAAGTCTTTCGATGATGGCGCCATGGCGCGGCCGGTCGAGCACGCAGACGCCGATATCGGCAGGGGTCACGCCCTTGGCTTTCGCCAGCGCCTTCACATTGTCATCGATGGGTCTATCGAGATCGACGACGCCCGAATCATAGCCCGGACCGATCGCGAGTTTCTCCATGTAGGTGTCGGGCGCGTGCAATAGGCCTCCGCGCGGCGCGAAGGCGATAACGGCGAGCGCGTCGGCCATCGCCTTGGCGGTCAGCGTCGTGCCCTCCAACGGGTCAAGGGCGACGTCGAACTCAGGCCCGTTTCCGGTTCCCACCTGCTCGCCGATATAGAGCATGGGCGCTTCATCGCGCTCGCCTTCGCCAATGACGATGCGTCCCGCGATCGCCATCGCGTTAAGCGCGGTGCGCATGGCATCGACCGCGGCCTGATCGGCCGCCATCTCATCGCCGCGCCCCACAAGCCTTGCCGCCGCAATGGCCGCAGCGATGGACACGCGCGCTGCGGAAAAGGCGAAGTCGTCCGTGATGATCATGGTTTAACTCCAGGGACGAACTTCAACTGGCATGACGCGCGCGGGCGCCGCCGTCACGCCGAAATTGTGAGTCACCGCGCCGAGCCCGGCTTTGGCGACGCGAGGCTTGGCTGAGGACATGGCTACTGCGCCACCGCGGAATTGTTCTGCAGGAAGCGCTTCAGGCTGCGCGCGGCCTGGCGAATGCGTTGCTCGTTCTCGACCAGCGCGATGCGGACGAAGCCGTCGCCGTACTCACCAAATCCCGCCCCTGGCGCGACCGCGATCTCCGCGCCTTCCATCAATCGCTTGGCGAATTCAACCGAGCCCAAATGCTTGAACTGCTCGGGCAGCGGCGCCCAGGCGAACATGGAGGCGCTGGGTTTGGGCACGTCCCAACCGGCCTTGGCGAAACTGTCCACCAGCACGTCGCGGCGCTGCTTGTAGATCTGGCGCATCTCCTCGACGCACTCCTGTGGGCCATTGAGAGCCGCGGCGGCGGCCACCTGCACCGGCGTGTAGGCACCATAGTCGAGATAGGATTTCACCCGCGCCAGCGCCGCGATCAGGCGCTCGTTGCCCAGCGCAAAACCAACTCGGAAGCCAGCCATCGAATAGGTTTTCGATAGCGTGTTCACCTCGACCGCGACATCCGTCGCGCCCTCGACCTGCAGCACTGACGGCGGCGGATCACCTTCGAAATAGATCTCCGAATAAGCCATGTCCGACAAGACGAACATGTCGTGCTTCTTCGCGAGGGCGACGGCATCCTTGTAGAAATCCAGATCGGCCACTTGGGCAGTGGGGTTCGCGGGATAGCACGTCACCATGGCGATGGGCGGGGGCACCGAATGGCGCACCGCGCGACCGATGCCCGAGAGATATTGCTCCGGCGAATGCGCCTCGACGCTGCGAATGACGCCGCCCGCCATGATGAAGCCGAAGGCATGGATCGGATAGGATGGATTTGGCGAAATGACCACATCGCCCGGCGCGGTGATGGCTTGGGCAAGGTTGGCGAAGCCTTCCTTGGAGCCAAGCGTGGCGACGATCTGGGTTTCGGGGCTCAGCTTCACGCCGAAGCGGCGATCATAATATCCCGCCATCGCCTTGCGCAGGCCGCCAATGCCGCGCGAGGCCGAGTAACGATTGGTGCGCGGCTTCTTGGCCGTCTCACACAATTTATCGACGATGTGAGCCGGCACAGGCAGGTCTGGGTTACCCATGCCGAAATCAATGATGTCGGCGCCTTGGGCGCGCAGGCGCGCCTTCAAGCGGTTCACCTCCTCGAACACGTAGGGAGGAAGGCGTCGAATCTTGTGAAAGTCGCTCATGCAGCGGCGACCAGCCGTCAGTTCGGTTCGTGCGCGCGGCGGGCTTGATCGAGGTCCTCGCGCGCCTCTTCAAGAAACACGCTCGGACCGTCAGCATTGGTCACCGGCTGGGCGCGCGGATGGTTCTTCACCGCCTCGCCGAGAGCGAGCATTTCAAGTTCGACCACAGCCCAATGAGCAGCATCGGTATTGGCGTCCGACGTTCGCGGCACATCCCGTAGGCTGGGGTAGCCCTGTTGGTTCTCCGACACCCAGGCCGGGGTTTCGTCCGCTGGGGTGCTCACGCACCCTGCAAGTCCGCACGCGCCAGAAATAACGCTTATGAGGATCGCCGCGGTCATAGTGCGCATGGTCTTCCCCTGGGCTCGATTCCGGCCCCTTATTGGCTCCTATACCAGAGGGCGGCTTTGCGCCACCACAACAGGCGGCATTACAATTTCGCCAGCAGGCTCGCCAACAGAGAGGCCGCAATGACGCAGACGACAAGTGGCAAGCCCCCTGGTGGCAAAGCCCCGACCAAACCGGCGGGGAAGCGGGCGCGGCGGCGCGCGTCCGTCAAGGCGCCCCCGAAGGCGGCGGCTGAGCCGGCGCCGCCGGCCCCCAAGCCCGCGCCCGCACCGCTCAACGAACTGATGATGGAGCAAACTGCCGAGAGCTTGGCCACGCTTTCCACCAATCTGACCCAAGCGATGACCCGCGCCAACCAAGTGTTCTCCACAGCCTTCATGGAACACTCCAAGGAGACCGCCGCCTGGCAACCCGACCCGCTCGGCGTGCAAGGTGCGCTGAACGAGGTGTGGTCGAGCTTGGCGCAGCAGCCAGAGACGCTGCGCGACGCGCACGCTAATTTGTGGAAACGCTACGCCGATATTTGGGAACGCCACACTGCCTACATGCTCACCGGCAAAGCCGCCGACGACGGCCCGGCGCGCGACAAACGCTTTCGCGATCCTGAATGGCGCTCCAACCCCGCCTTTTCGATGTTGCGGGAATCCTATCTCGCCAACGCCGATTTCATCAGTGATCTTGTTGAGAAGGCCCACGGGGTTGATGAACAGACCAAACGCAAGGCGCAATTCTTCATCAAGCAAGCCGTCGACGCCGCTTCGCCTTCCAATTTCTTGATGACCAACCCGGCCGCGCTGCGGGCGCTGCTGCAAACCGGCGGCAAAAGTCTCGTCGCTGGCGTGGAGAACCTCGCGGCGGATTTAAAGCGCGGCGGCGGCGTGCTTTCCATCTCGCAAACCGACCTCGACGCCTACAAGGTCGGCGAGAACGTCGCGACCACGCCGGGCAAGGTGGTGTTCCGTAACCGTGTGTGTGAGCTCATCCAATATGCGCCAACGACTGAAGTCGTGCATGAAGTCCCACTGCTGATTTTCCCGCCGTGGATCAACAAGTTCTACATCCTCGACCTGCAACCGAAGAACTCGATGATCCATTGGCTGACCAACCAGGGTCACACGGTGTTTCTCGTCTCCTGGGTGAACCCCGACGAAGACATGGCCGAGATCGACTTCGAGGATTATATGCGCGAAGGCGTCTATGCCGCCGTGCAAGCGGTCGTGGACGCGACAGGCGTCGAACGCATGAACACGGTGGGCTATTGCGTTGGCGGGACGCTGCTCGCGGCCACCTTGGCGCACATGGCAAAGACCGGCGATCACCGCATACAAAGCGCCACGTTTTTCGCCAGCCAAGCCGATTTCAAATACGCTGGCGACCTGCTCATATTCTCGGACAATGTCGGGATAGACTTTCTCGAAGCCAAGATGGATCAGCACGGCGGCGTTCTGGATGCGCAGACTATGGCTGATACCTTCAACTCCTTGCGATCCAATGACCTGATTTGGAACTACGTCGTCGATAATTATTACATCGGCAAGCAGCCCCCGCCGTTCGATCTGCTCTACTGGAACGCCGATCAGACCCGCATGCCCAAGGCGCTGCATCTCTACTATTTGCGTAATTTTTATCGCGATAACGCGCTGTCGGCTGGCAAGCTCACTTTGCTTGGTGAGAAGCTGTCGCTCAAGGATGTCACCATCCCTCTGTTCATGCAGAGCTCAAAGGAAGATCACATCGCCCCCGCGGTCAGCGTGTTTCGCAGCGCACTGGCGTTCGGGGGGCCGGTGGAATTCCTGGTCGCCGGATCGGGACATATCGCCGGCGTCATCAACCATCCCGACGCCCGGAAATACCAATATTGGACCAACAAAAACCTCAAGGGCGCGATCGAGGATTGGTTCGCCTTCGCGCACGAGCACCCGGGTTCGTGGTGGCCGTATTGGGATGCTTGGCTCAAGACGCGCGCCGGCCCCGACGTGCCCGCGCGCACGCCTGGCGAGGGCAAGTTGAAGCCGATTTGCGATGCGCCGGGCGAGTATGTCCGGGTTCGCTCGTCTTGAGTGCGCGCCCATGACACCCGGCCCCGAAAACGGCGACGCAAGACCGCTGCAATTTGGCGAAGCGTTGGCGCTGAAATTTGTCGCCTCCAATCGAAACCCCCGCTTCGCGCTGGGCTCCATGGGTGGACGCTTCGTGCTCATGTGCGTGGTGACCGATACGGCTGACGCCGCCGCACGGACCGCGCTACAAACGCTCGCCCGGGCGGACACCGACGAAAAACAACGCGCCTGCGTCGTGTTCGCCGCGTCTTCAACTTGCGCCAGCGACCCGCTGCTCGCGGAGATCGGCAAAACCAAGCTTGTGTTCCACGATCCCGGCGGCGAGATCGCGCGCGGGTGCGGACTTATTGATGCGCACGGCGCGCCTCATGGGCGCTGGATTTTGTTTGACCCAAGCCTGCGGGTGGCGGCGTTGTGGCCCTTGGGCGAGGCGGCGGCGGCGCTGGTTGCGCTTGCGGCGGCGCCCGAGCCCAGCTTGCACGCCGAGACTCCCTTGAATGCGCCGATCCTGATCGCACCGCGCATTTTTGAACTTGGCTTTTGCGAGGAGCTTATTGCGTATTACCAGCGCGTTGGCGGCCAGCCGTCCGGCGTCACCAGGGAAAGCCCGGATGGTAAAACCTTCGTCAGCCTCGCCGACGACTTCAAGCGCCGCGACGATTGCCTGATCGAGGATGAAACATTGCGGGGGGCGGCGATGAAGCGCGTGTTCTGGCGGCTGTTGCCAGAAATTGAGAAGGCTTTCATGTGGCGGGCGACGCGGATGGAGCGCTACATTGTCGCGCGCTACAACGCCGAGAGCGGCGGTTATTTTCGTCCCCACAGAGACAACACCACCAAGGGAACCGCCCACCGCCGCTTCGCAGTCACTATCAACCTCAACACCGGCGATTACGATGGCGGAGAGCTTCGCTTTCCCGAGTTCGGCTCGCGCACCTATAAGGCGCCGCGCGGCGGGGCGGTGGTGTTTTCCTGTGGCCTCCTGCACGAAGCGACGCCCGTGACGCGCGGCCAGCGCTACGCGTTTTTGCCCTTCCTCTATGACGAAGAGGCGGTGAAAATCCGCGCCGCCAACAATCCTCACTTGGACGACAGCGTGCCGCGCTACGATGGCGGCGGCTCAACCTAGGCCCGCACCTTCGTCCAATCCGAGCATGATATTGAGGTTCTGCACGGCGGCGCCGGATGCGCCCTTGCCCAGATTATCCAGGAGCGCGACGAGGCGCGCTTCCTCGTCGTGCCCGAAGCCGTACAATTTGAGCCGGTTGGTTCCGTTCAGCCCCTCGGGATCGAGGGTCTTGAGCGCAGCGCTCTCCGCCGGCGAGGCGACCTCGACGAAGCGTTCGTCCGCGTACGCATTGGCGAGCGCGGCGTGGACGTGCGCAAGCCTCGGCGCGCCCGGTAGCGCTGAGAGCGGCAGCGGAACCTCTACGATCATGCCCTTGTAGTAGCGCCCGACGCTCGGGGCGAAGATTGGCGCGCGCGCCAAGCCGGCATAATGTTGCATCTCCGGCACGTGCTTGTGGCTCTGCGCCATGGCGTAGATGCGGTACGGCGCGCGCGTGAAACTAGGCGAATCTTCCTGCTCGAACTCGGCGATCATCGCCCTGCCGCCACCGGAATAGCCCGATACGGCGTTGACGCTGAGCGGCCAGTCGCGCGGGATTAGCCCCGCCTCCACCAGCGGACGCACCAGCGCGATAAAGCCGGTGGGGTAACAGCCGGGATTGGACACGCGCTTGGACGCGGCGATCTTGGCGCGCTGGTCCTTGGCCATTTCCGGGAAACCGTAGGTCCAATCCGGCGCGACACGGTAGGCGGTCGAGGCATCGATCACTTTGACGTCCGGGTTCTCAATCAGCGCCACCGCTTCGCGCGCGGCCTCATCCGGCAAACACAGGATCACTGCATCGGCGCTGTTCAGCAACACGCGGCGTGCCTCGGCGTCCTTGCGCTTATCGGGATCGATGGAGATGAGCGTGATGTCGCGCCGGCCCTCCAACCGCTCTCGAATTTGCAAGCCGGTAGTGCCCGCTTCGCCGTCGATGAAGACCCTGCCGCTCAAAACACGAACTCCCATAGGCCAACCATGTGGCCCACCACGCTTGCCGCGAACCAAAGGAACGCCGGCAGGAACAGCAGCCCCAACCCTACGGAAAACCAGAACGCGATCGGTTTGCTTTCGCGCGTTACAGGCACACCGTCCCACGGTCGACTATCGATCAGTCTGCCCGTTGTCAGAGCGATCCACAGCACCCTGCTGAAGTACCAAATGCACCAGACCGCCATGCCCAGCACGAGGATGTATCGCAGCCATTCCGGCACTCGTGCTCCTCCAAAAACAAAACGGGCGCCTCCCGAAAGAAAGCGCCCGTCTGATCCAAATTTGAAGAGCTGGTTAGCGCTTCGAGAATTGGAAGCTTCTGCGGGCTTTCTTCTTGCCGTATTTCTTGCGCTCGACCACGCGGCTGTCGCGGGTAAGGAAACCGGCGTGCTTGAGCGTGGGGCGCAGGCCCGGCTCATAATCCGATAACGCCTTCGAAATGCCATGGCGCACCGCGCCGGCTTGGCCCGAGAGGCCAGAGCCGACGACAGTGCAAATCACGTCGAATTGGCCCTCGCGATCAGTGATGCGGAACGGCTGGTTGATCATCATGCGCAGCACCGGGCGCGCGAAGTAAGCGTCCGACAACTTGCCGTTGACGGTGATCTGACCCTTGCCGGGTTTCACCCAAACGCGGGCGATGGCGTTCTTGCGTTTGCCAGTGGCGTAGGCGCGGCCGAATTTATCGACCTTGCGCTCATAAACCGGCGTCTCGCCTTGCGCCAATTGCGCGATGCGCGGCGCGCCGGTGATCTCGCCGAGAGATTCGAAACCTTGGCCGATATCGCTCATGCGGTCCTCGAATTCTTGCGGTTTTGCGATTTGAAATCGATGGTGACAGGCTTCTGTGCGGCGTGCGGGTGCTCGGCGCCAGCGTACACACGCAGCTTGGCGAGTTGGCCGCGCGCGAGCGGGCTTTCCTTCGGCATCATCCGCTCGATGGCTTTTTCCAGCACGCGCTCGGGATGCTTGCCAACCAACACCTTGCCGGCAACGCGTTCCTTGATGCCGCCGGGATAGCCGGTGTGGCGGTAATAGATTTTATCGGTGAGCTTCTTGCCCGTAAGCGCCACCTTCTCGGCGTTGATAATGACGACAAAATCGCCAGTATCGACGTGAGGGGTGAAATCGGGGCGATGCTTGCCGCGAAGCCGGCGGGCGATGAAGGAGGCGAGACGGCCGACCACCACGCCTTCGGCATCCACCACGATCCAGCCGTGGGTGATCTCCGAGGCCTTGGCCGAGCGCGTCGATTGCGTGCGCATGGGAATAAGTCCTGACGAAATGAAGGCGCGCGTTTAGAGGGGCGCTGACTCGTCGTCAAGAGGCCTGAGAAATACGCCTGCTTTCCTTCACTTAGTGATGCGGTATTTTATTACCTCACGCCAGCGCGCGCCAGCGCCAGTGCCGTCAACCAGAGCATTGCGGCGACGAATTGGTGCGCCAACGCCAAGTGCGGGAGGGTCCCCATCATGACCGTACCCATGCCGAGCGCCACCTGGACCAGCGCCAGCGCCCCAAGCCAAAGCGCTAGGCGCTTGGCCAAACCCGCGCCTCTCCAGGCGGCCTGGGCGGCCAGGCCCAAGGCGCAGACCGCGGCGACATAGCCGAGCGAGCGATGCAGCAAATGTTGCGTCGCGTGATTTTCAACCAGGTTGCGCCACGGCGGCGTCAAGGCGAACGCAGAGCTTGGCCACCATTCTTGTCCTATCGTCGGCCAATCCGCGTAGGCTGGCCCGCCATCGGCGCCAGCAAGCAGAGCGCCAAGGATCACCTGGCAGAAAATCAGTCCAAGCACGGCAAACGATACCCATCCCGGCGCCCCAAGCGTGGAGGCGCCGCGCGGCCAACCAAACGCGTCGAGCGCCAGCCACAGCGCGTACGCCAGAATCGCAAACGCCAGCCCTAGATGGATCGCGAGCCGCACGGGGCTGACATCGAGCCCGCTGAACAGCCCGCTCGTCACCATCCACCAACCAACCGCACCCTGCAGGGCGCCCATTGCAAACAGCCCGAGCACGGGCAAAAAACGTCCGCGAAGGTGCCCCGTCGCCCAGAGCAAAACGAACGGCAGCGCAAATACCAAGCCGATCATCTTGCCGATGAAGCGATGCGCCCATTCCCACCAATAGATCGACTGGAATTCGGTGAGGCTCATGCCACGGTTCTGCAGCTGATATTCGGTGGTGCGCTGGTAAAGCGCGAATTCCTCGGTCCAGCGTTCGGCGCTGGGCGGGGGCATGAGGCCCTTGGCCAGGTTCCATTCGGTGATGGAAAGGCCCGAATCGGTGAGCCGCGTCGCCCCGCCGACCAGCACCATCGCCAGCACGCTGACGCACAAGCAGATGAGCCAAGCGCCTACCAATGTATCGCGTGGCGCGGGCTCGCTTGCTCTTGTCATGTCCGCACCCATAGAACCGCGCAACAGGCGCGTGAACGTGACGCGCCGCCGCGCTGGGGTTTGAAACATGGAGGCGCGTTCGCGCAAAGCGCTGGGTTGCGCGGTGCTGCTCATCTACCTGGGCGTTTACGCCGCCGCTGCGGCCAGTCTGGGCGCGGCGCTTTTGCCGCTGCTGCCGGCCTGGGGCGAGCTTGCCTATTACGCCGTCGCTGGCACGGTTTGGGTGCTCCCGCTCAAACCCCTTTTCGGCTGGCTAAACCGAAGCAACTGATCACCCCTCGCATTGCCCCCGCCGATCACTGCGGCTAAGACGGCGCACCCCGCGCACCGGAAGCGGGGCCTTACGGTTCGGAGCGTGGCGCAGCCCGGTTAGCGCACCTGTCTGGGGGACAGGGGGTCGGAGGTTCAAATCCTCTCGCTCCGACCAAAGCTCAGCGTGGCCGGTGGGCTGGGGTGATTAGCGCGGCGCTTCGTCGATTAGTTTGCCAAAGGGGATAGGCTGGCGCTCGCTTCGGCGGCAGTGTCCGGGCGACATCCTGTTTCCGACTGGGGTTCTTGAATGGTTAGATTTCTTGGTGCGGTCATGGCGGCGCTGTTCGTGCTCGCCGGGTGTGCGCCCAACAGCGCCGGCAGGTGGCAAGCGTTCCAGGACCGTTTCATCGAGCGTTCGTTTGAACTCGATCCGGCCTTCGCGGCTTCGCAGGGGCGCCATGAATTCGACGGTCGGCTCCCCGATTGGAGCGAACCGGGACTGGCCGCGCAGATTTCCTTCCTCACCGCGTCGATCGAAACCGCCCAGGCCTTCACGGGCCTCAACCCGCAGCAAAGTTTCGAGCGCGATTACGTCGTCGCTGTCGCCCGGCGAAATTTGTTCTGGCTGCAGGTCGTTGATCAGCCCCACACCAATCCAGCCTTCTACATGGGCAACCTTAGTCCCTCGATGTACATCGCCCGACCCTACGCCGCGCCCGAAGTGCGGCTGCGCGCTTACATCACCTATTTGCAGTCGATACCGGCCGCCGCCGCGCAGATCCGCGCCAATTTGCGCACGCCGTTGCCGCTCACCTTCGTCAATTACGGCGCCGCCTCGTTTGGCGGGCTTGCCGAATATTATCAGGGCGACGGCAAAGCCGCCTTCGCGTCCGTCACCGTTCCCGCTTTGCAAACCGAATTGAGCAACGCCACCAACGTCGCCGCGCTGGCGATGAGCGGGCTCTCCGCCTGGGTCGAAGCGCAGCGGCCAAGCGCGACACAAGACTTCGCGCTGGGCGCGGAGCGTTTCGCGCAAATGCTACGCGACACGGAAATGGTGGATACTCCCCTCGAGGAGCTGGAATCGATCGGCCGCGCTGATCTGTTGCGCAATCAACAGGCGTTGACCCAAGCATGCGCGCGCTACGCGGCTGGGGCCTCGCTCGCCGTATGCATGACGCGCGCGAACGCCCAGAAGCCGCAAGGCGGCGCCGTGGCGGGCGCGCGCGCGCAGCTCGCTGGCCTGCGGGCTTTTATCGCCGCGCAAAACCTCGTCACCATCCCCGGCACCGAGGAAGCGCAGGTCGAAGAATCGCCGCCGTTCGCGCGCCAGAACTTCGCCTACATCGATATTCCTGGTCCGTACGAGACCAATTTGCCGTCGGTCTATTACATCTCGCCGCCCGATCCGAGCTGGCCGGCCCAAGTGCAAGCCGACTTCGTGCCCGGAGAGACCGAATTGTTGTTCGTTTCCGTGCACGAAGTGTGGCCGGGCCACTTCCTCAATTTCCTGCATGCGAACCGTTCGGAAAACCAGTTCGGGCGCGTGTTCGTTGGCTACGCCTACGCCGAAGGTTGGGCGCACTACACCGAAGAGATGATGTGGGACGCTGGGCTCGGCGACGGCGATGCGCGTGTCCACATCGGGCAACTCTCGAACGCGCTGCGCCGCGATTGCCGGTTCCTTTCCGCAATCCTCATGCACACTGGACGCATGACCGTTGATCAGTCGCGCCAGATGTTCGTGAACGAATGCTATCAGGACGAGGGCAATGCGCGTCAGCAGGCCGCGCGCGGAACTTACGATCCCGCCTACATCAATTACACGATGGGCAAACTCCTGATCCGTCGCCTGCGCGAGGATTGGACAGCGTCACATAGCGGCCGCGAAGGCTGGCACGATTTCCACGACCAGTTCCTGAGCTATGGCGGCCCGCCCATCCCTCTCGTGCGTGCGCAAATGATGGGCGGCGAGCCGCAAGCGGTGTTCTGAAATCGCTCACTCGCCTTCGTGTTTTGGCTCGGGGTTGGCCCAGGAGAGCGCGTCGATGAAGCGCGGGCGGAAGATAGCGCCGTAACGCACACCGCCTTCGGGTCCCCACAGGCGCTTGAAATCGCCGGCGGCGAGATCGAGAAAGCGGAAGCCATGTTCGCCAGCCCAATCGACGGACGCCAACGTGGTGGCGGCGCGCGAATAGGAATCGTCAAAGCCAGGATCGCGCCCGCCGCATTGCAGCATCACCGTGTCGCCGCGGCTCGTGAAGATGAGCCCCGCGGCGCGCTTGCCCTCGCCGAGCAGCGTTAGCGTGTGTAGGCGCAAGGGATTACGATTGCCGAGCTCGGCCAATGCGCCCCAAAAATGAAGCCGGTCCTGGGTGGCGACGATCTCTTGGCCGGGATCGGCGGCCCATTGCTCGCGCCATTGCGCGATGATCCATTCCAAATCACCCGCGCCATCGACGCGGCGCTCCATTTCGGCGCAGCGTTTGCGTGCGCGGTTGATTGTGTATTGGCGCTTCTTGGCGCGCCAATGGGCCTGATAATCGCTTTGAAGATCGATCTGGTACCAGACGTACTTCCACGAATAGCGCGGCCCCATCTGCTCGACATCAGGCCCCAACCCCGCATTGACGCGCACTTCAAGCCCCAGCGCATTGAGCGCGCGGCCCAAGGCAGGGGCGTCGCGCGCGGGCGCGATGGCGCCCGGCATGCACTGATACGCCACCGGCTCCCAGTGCCGCTGGCAACGGCGCACGGATATGATCGCGATCGGCGCGCCGTTTTCCCGCACCAGCGCATGGCGCTTGGGCACGTCGGTGGGACGTAGCAATTCCTTGTAAAGATCGCGCGGGCAGTCCGCCAAGGCCGGCAGCGCCGCGAGCGCTTGGTCAAATTCCGGCGTCCAGGCCTCGGCCCAGTGGACGCTGATGCCGGGCGCGGCGGGCGGGCGCGCGCGCGACAGCGCCTCCACCACCGGCCACGCGGCCTGCACAAGCGGCCGTAGCGCGGACTGAGCTTTCTGTTTCAATGACACCGAACGCCTCGCTTGTGCGCGCACACTAACATGAGCCACGCAACTCTCGGGCCCCGGCAGGCCCGCGGGCGATTAACCACAGCGACGTGAATATTATCTCTTCGTGCGCCCTTGGCCGGCTTTTTCAACAAAGTCGCGCAGCATTTGCGAAGGTCGGAACGTGACAACACGACGCGGCGTGATCGGCACCTCTTCCCCCGTCTTCGGGTTGCGGCCGATGCGCTGACGCTTGGCGCGCACGTTGAAATTGCCGAAGCGCGAAAGCTTGACGGGATCCCCATCGACCAGCGCGTCCTGCATCAGTTCCAGCATGCGCGTGAGCAGCCGATTTGCGTCGGCGCGCTGCAGATTGCCGCGCCGCGCCAGCGCTTCGACCAGGTCAGCGCGTGTGATTGTCTTGCTCGCCACCGGAGCCCCCTCCGCCGCGCCGTCCAGCGCGTTGAAAAGCTATGCTTCTCCTGGGTTTAGGTCAAATCTTGCAAGAGGTTCATAATTGCACCAGAGCCGCGCCCCAGGTGAGCCCCCCGCCCAGCGCTTCCATGAGCACAAGATGGCCCGGTCGGATACGTCCATCCGCCATTGCGGCGTCGAGCGCCAGCGGTACCGACGCCGCCGAGGTGTTGCCGTGGCGCGCAACCGTCGAAATCACTTTCTCGGGCGAGACGCCAAGTTTGCGCGCCACACCATCAAGGATGCGCTGGTTGGCCTGGTGGGGCACAAACCAATCCACGGCGTCTAGCGACACATTGGCGCGCGCGCACGCCTCCAGTATGGCGCCGGAGATGTGCTCGACCGCATGGCGAAACACGGCGTTGCCCACCATGCGGACCTTACCGGTTGTTTGCGTCTCCGAGGGCCCGCCATCGACATAGAGCAGATCGTGCAAACGCCCATCGGTGCGGATAAAGGTGGAGATGACCCCGCGCCCATCTGCCTCGGCCTCGCCTTGGGCCTCCAGCACCACCGCGCCGGCGCCGTCGCCAAACAGCACGCACGTGCCGCGATCCGTCCAATCGAGGATGCGTGAGAATGTTTCCGCGCCGATCACAAGCGCCGTCTTGGCTTGACCGCGCACCAGGAAATTATCCGCCGTCGTCAACGCGAAGATAAACCCCGAGCACACAGCCTGCAGATCGAACGCGGCGCCCGCATTGATGCCGAGCGCGGCCTGCACGCGCGCAGCTGTCGCCGGGAACGTCAGGTCGGGCGTGGTGGTGGCGACGATGACGAGATCGATATCCTTGGCCTCGCGCTTTGCGCTTTTCAGCGCCTCGACCGAGGCGGCGATGGCGAGGTCCGAGGTTTTTTCATCGGCGGCTGCGATGCGCCGTTCGCGGATGCCGGTGCGCTCGACGATCCATTCGTCGCTGGTATCGACTTGTTGGGCCAGTTCAGCGTTGGTGAGCACGCGTTTCGGCAGGTAGGCGCCGACGCCCAAGAGCACCGATCGCAGCGCCATCAGCCGGCCGCGCCTTGGGCGCTGGCGGCGGCGGACGCCTGCGAGAGTCGCGCGAGGTTTTGCGCAATCTCATCGCGATAATGGCTACGCGCCATTTTCGCGGCGACTTCGATGGCCGCGGCAAAGCCGGGCCCGTTGGCGCTGCCATGACTTTTGACGACCAGACCGTTCAATCCCAGGAACAAGGCCCCGTTAAAAGACCCTGGGTCCATGCGTTGGCGCAATTTCGCCAATGCCGGATAGGCGATCAGCGCACCAAGCTTAGCGAAAGGTGAGCTGGTCAGCGCCTCGCGCAGCAATTGCCCCACCATGCGGGCGGTTCCTTCGCCGGTTTTCAGCGCAATGTTTCCGGTGAAGCCATCGGTCACCACCACATCCACAGTGCCCTTGGCGATGTCGTCGCCTTCAACAAACCCTTGAAAATCGAGATCAACGCCAGCGTCACGGACAAGCCGCGCGGCTGTGCGAATTTCTTCGTGGCCCTTCAGGTCTTCCGCGCCGACATTGAGCAGGGCCACACTGGGGCGCTCCTTGCCGGAGACCGCGCGCTGAAAAGCCTCGCCCATGATGGCGAACTCAACCAATTGCTCCCCGTCAGCGGTGACATTGGCGCCAACGTCGAGCATCACCACAAAGCTGCCGTTCGCCGCCGGCCAGCGCGCCGCAAGCGCTGGCCGATGCACGCCCTCCATCGTCCGGAGGCGGAACATCGCGATCGCCATATAGGCGCCCGTGTTGCCGGCTGATACGACGGCGTGCGCTTGGCCCGTTTCCACTGCCGCCACTGCATTCCAAAGGCTAGATCCTTTGCCTTGGCGCAGCGCCTGGCTGGGCTTCACGTCCATACCAATCGCCTTTTCGGCCGCCACGATCTCGGACACCGCCCTGGCGCCAGGGTGGCGATCCAGCAACACGGTCAGACGCGGCGCATCGCCATGGATAAGGTAGTGAACATCGGAGCGTCTCCGCGCCGCGACTTCAATGCCCTCGACAATGATCTCCGGCGCGCAATCGCCTCCCATCCCGTCTATCGAGAGTACGAGCCCATCGGCCATTCTTCTTGTGTCCTGATGTCCTGGCCGGTTCGCCGGGCGCGAACCATAGACCTCGCGTAAAGGAAAGCCAAACCGGCCTCAAATCTCCAGCACCAGCCAGCCTGCCGGGTCAAACAAAGCTGTGAAGGGCGCCGCGCGCTGGCAGCGGGCCGCGTCCGCGACGTAGAGAGCGAGCGGCGCCGCGAAAGGGTGTCCGTCGGATCCGAAGACATTCCGCGCCACTGCCGCCACCAGCGCCGCCCCATCCACGTTCTCGATCGCATGCGCATAAGCATCGAGGCGACCGTAAAATGAGCCAGCCATGCTCCGCATGCGTTTGGGGACCGTCAGGTCGCCGACACCGGCCTCGCGCAGTCCCGCGTCCAAGTGCCTGAACAGGCGATCGGTGAAGGCCTGCGCCACGCTCGCCGCCGCCGGGTCCATTCGCAGGCGAATCAAAGCCAAAGCCGCGTGCAGGGTCAGCACCTCAAATCGCCCTTCCAGCGTATCGGAAACGCGGTTTTCGCCAAAAAAACCAGAGCGGCGGCTCATGGCGACGACGATCGCCAATAATTCCTCGGCCTCGGCCACCCCCCGGGACCCTCCAAATGACCAAATCGGCATCGCGCCTGTGCTCCCCTCTTGCCCGCTCGCGCGGTCCGCCTTACCCGTGAGGCCCGTTTTCGGGGTCAATTTTCTGGGCGATCGCCCGCGAGGTGAACGATGAATCGCGGTTTCTTGCGACTTTCGATGGCGGCGATTGCGGTTCTCTCCGCGGCAGCCGCATGCGCGCCGGTGCAGACCTACAACGGCTTTCGCTCTGATCGCAACAATCAGGAAATCCCCGACCCGCAGGTGGGGGTCGATACGCGCTCCACCGTCCAGCAGCGTTTCGGGTCGCCATCGACCACCGCAGTGTTCGATCAAACCGCTTGGTATTATGTTAGTTCGGTGCAGGAACGCGTGGCCTTCTACACGCCTCGCATTACCGATCGAGATGTCATGGTGGTGCGTTTCGACGGCGACACCGTGGCCGCCGTGGAAAAATACGGCGTCGAACGCGGACGCATTGTTTCGTACGACGACGAAGTGACGCCCACGCGCGGACGCGAGCTCTCCGTACTCGAACAATTGCTTGGCACCATTGGCCAAACGTCCCCCATTCGCACCGAGGAAGAACAAGGCGGCAGGCCGCGCTGATTACGCCGCCAACGCTGCAGGAAAAAAACGCCCCGGCGAAACCGGGGCGTTTTTATTTGTCAAAGCAATCGCCAAGATCAGCCGTTCCAGTGCGCCAGCACCGCCAGCAACAACAGCGCTACGATGTTGGTGATCTTGATCATCGGGTTCACGGCGGGACCGGCAGTGTCCTTGTAGGGATCGCCGACCGTGTCGCCCGTAACGGCGGCCTTATGGGCGTCCGAGCCCTTGCCGCCGTGATGGCCTTCTTCGATCAGCTTCTTGGCGTTATCCCACGCGCCGCCGCCCGACGTCATCGAGATGGCGACGAACAACCCGGTCACGATCACCCCAACCAGCAACGCGCCCAACGCCGCGAGCGCATTGCCAAGTGCGTCGGCATTGCTCTGCCCTGGCAACGCCCAAACCACGAAGAACAGCACGATCGGGGCCAGCACCGGCAACATTGACGGCACCACCATTTCCTTGATCGCGGCCTTGGTGAGGATGTCCACGGCGCGGCTGTAATCAGGTTTCGCGGTGCGCTCCATGATCCCAGGAATTTCGCGGAACTGACGCCGAACTTCCTCCACCACGGCTTGCGCCGCGCGCCCGACCGCAGTCATCGACCAGCCGCCGAACAGATACGGCAGCAGGCCGCCAATGAAGAGGCCAACGATCACAAACGGGTTTGAGAGCGCGAAGAATTCGTTCAACCGATCAAGCGGCAAATTGTGGAAGAACGGAAACTCCGCCGGGTTGCCGGCGTAATATTTCAAATCCTCGAAATACGCCGCAAACAGCACCAGCGCGCCCAGGCCAGCCGAGCCGATGGCGTAACCCTTTGTAACAGCCTTGGTGGTGTTGCCGACAGCGTCGAGCGCGTCGGTGGTGACGCGCACTTCTTTCGGCAAATCCGCCATTTCGGCAATGCCGCCGGCGTTGTCGGTCACCGGGCCAAACGCATCGAGCGCCACTATGATGCCGGCCACCGAGAGCATGGTGGTCACCGCGATGGCGATCCCGAACAGGCCCGCTAGTGAGTTGCACGCGATTATGCCGGCGACAATCGTTAGCGCCGGCAGCGCCGTCGATTCCATCGACACCGCGAGCCCTTGGATCACGTTGGTTCCGTGCCCGCTGACAGAAGCCTGCGCCACGCTCTTCACCGGACGAAAGCCCGTGCCGGTGTAGTATTCCGTGATCCAGACGATGGCGCCGGTCACGAGCAGGCCGACGATGCCGCAGAAGAACAGGTCGGTGCCGGAAATGCCCGCGAGCGGCGATGCCGGCCCCAGGCTTGGCGCAATTGCGCCCCACCCCGTCGTCACCACGATGGCGCCCGCCAAACCGACCGCCGAAAGAACGCCCGCCGCAAGCAAACCCTTGTAGAGCGCGCCCATGATGTTGTTGGACGGGCCGAGGCGAACAAATTGGGCGCCTATGATCGAGGCCAAAATCGCCACGCCGCCGATCGCCAGCGGCAACAGCATGATGTCAGCGACTTCCGGTGCGCCGCGGAACAGGATCGAGCCCAGCACCATGGTGGCGACCGTGGAGACGGCGTAGGTCTCGAACAAATCCGCCGCCATGCCGGCGCAATCGCCGACATTGTCGCCGACATTGTCGGCGATGGTGGCGGGGTTGCGCGGATCATCTTCGGGAATGCCGGCTTCAACCTTGCCGACCATATCGCCGCCAACGTCAGCGCCCTTGGTGAAAATACCGCCGCCGAGACGCGCGAAGATCGAAATCAGTGAAGCGCCGAAGCCCAGGCCCACGAGGCTGTCCACAACCACGCGATCTGTTGGCGTATAACCCATCCATTGGGTGAGAATGAGATAGTAGAACGCAACGCCGAACAGCGCGCCGCCAGCCACCAGCATGCCTGTCACCGTGCCAGCCTTGAAGGCCATGCGCAGTCCGCCAGCAAGGCTGGTGCGGGAGGCTTCCGCCGTGCGCACGTTGGCTTGCACCGACACGTTCATGCCGATAAACCCGGCCGCCCCCGAAAGCACCGCCCCAATCAAGAACCCAACCGGCACTTGCCACACTGGCCAGAATGCAATTCCGAGCACGACGACGACGCCCGCTCCAACCATGGCGATGGTTGAGTATTGGCGGTTCAGGTAGGCGCGCGCGCCCTCCTGAATGGCCGCTGCGATTTCCTTCATACGATCGGTGCCAGCGCTCGCGGCCGTGATCGTCTGCGTCTCAAGCCAGCCAAAGAGCGCCGCGATCACGCCGCTCGCCACGACCAACCAAAGGATCAAATCGTTGTTCATTGTGCGTTCCTAGGCGCCGGGGCGCCGGGGTTTGGGAATAATGGAGCGGTTCGCCGCCGACAGTTCGTCAGCGGGCGCCACCCCCAGGTCGGCGCGTTACTGCCAAAAGCCGCCGCCCGGCGCAATGGACGCGGCAAAAACTCTCTCAGATGCCGGAGCCGCGGCTTGAATAGGACGCGACCACGGTAACGGGGCCAACGGCGTTTGCTCCAAGCGTTTGAATGGCCGCCGCCCGGTATATTTCGATCGCGCGGGCTTCGTTCAGGACATTAGCGTCTTCCGGATCGGCCAAATCCGCCGCATGGCTCGCGCGGACCAGGGTATCGCGCAGGAAATGGGCCCGCTCGCGCGTGCGCCAGAGGTCCACCCCCGAGGAAATCTCGATGCGGATCGAAACAAAAAGGTAGTTCACCAATTGGCCGTTCCGCACCACCGGGACCGCCAAATAGGGCGCGTCCATGGAGCGCGACGTGGTGGCCGCGCCGTCTTCGGCCTTGGCTTTAGCCGCGGGCGCGGAGGCGTTGGCCAGCCCTGCCAGCAGGGTTGAGGCAATAACGGCCATGGCTACTGCGCGTTTCATGGCCGGCACGTTCCGCCACAATGGTTGCTTAATTCTTACCGACCGAGCTTGTGGGTGTATCCGCCGCCGGCGACCGTCAACGAACCATCCGCCGTCGCGATTTTGACCCCCGCGCCCTCCTCGACCACGCCGATGCGCGTGACGCGAACGCCTCTTGCAACGCCACCTGATTCGATCTCCGCGCGCCGCGCCGGCGCAGCGGTGAACAGAATTTCGTAATCATCGCCCCAATCGAGGAGCCTGCCGAAGGAATCCGTCTGCGCCATCCATGCGCGCGCCGCCTCCGACAACGGCACACAGCCCGTGTCGATGCGTAGCGCCACCCCGGAGGCTGAAGCAAGCTTCGCGGCATCGCCGGTCAAGCCATCCGAGACATCCATCGCGGCGCCAGCGCAACGCGCGACGATGTCCGCGAACGCAGTGCGCGGCTCTGGCAAACGATAGCACGCAATCACGGCATCACGATGTGCCGCATCCGCCGTCGGCCAATGCCCGCACAACGCTTCATACCCCAGCCACGCATCACCGATGGCGCCGGTGAGCCAGATGTCCTCGCCCGGCTTGGCGTCGGCACGCGCCGGCACGCGCGCAGCTAAGGGTTCACCAAAGGCGGTGATCGAAACAGACAGCGGACCGGGGGTTGAGGTGGTATCACCGCCGAAAAGCGCAACATCGTAGTGGCGCAAATCTTCGCCTAAGCCACGCGCGAAGTCCGCGATCTGCGACGCTGGCCGCTGGTCAGGCCAAATCAAGGTGAGCAGCGCGCCGATGGGCGCGGCGCCCTTGGCGGCGAGGTCCGATAGGTTCACGCGCAGCGCCTTCTTCGCCACGGTGTCGATGGGATCATCGGGGCGGAAATGCACGCCCTCGACGATCGCGTCCGTGGTAAGAACCAGTGCGCCCTTGGTTTCCAGGACGGCCACATCGTCAAGCAATCCGCGCGCGCCAGCATGGGTCGCCAGCGGCGCGAACAAGGATTTGATGATGCCGAACTCATCGGCGGGCATGGGCTCAAGCCCCCTGGACCACGGGCCTCAGATCTTTCGCGCAAGCATCCAATGTTGCGTTGATAAAGCCCGCCTCCGGCCCGTCGAAAAAGGATTTGGCGATCTCGACATATTCGTCGATCACCACGGCGGTGGGGATGTCGGGGCGCTGTTCCAATTCCGCAGCGCCAGCCCGCAGGATCGCGCGCGCGACCGCATCCAGCCGATCCAGACGCCAATTCTTGCCGAGATGGCGGCCAATGGCGCCGTCGAGGGTGGCCTGGCGATCAACTGCGCTTTCGATCAGGGTTTTAAACAAGCTCATGTCGCCTTCGACGTCGCCATAGGTCGCTTCGGTTTCGCGCGGTAATTTGCCGGCGTCGAACTCCGCGATGACGTCCGCAGTGGAGGCGCCGCCAGTTTCCATTTGATAGAGCGCCTGCACCGCGCCCAGCCGCGCCGCGCGGCGCGCTTCGATCTCGTTGACCTTCATCGCTTTAGCGCCGCGAAACGCTGCTTCAAGGCGATCATCGCCAGCGCCGCGCGGGCCGCTTCGCCGCCCTTGTCGCCACGTTTGGGGTCGGCGCGCGCTTCGGCTTGCGCGATATTTTCCACCGTCAAGACACCATAGCCAATCGCCAAACCTCGGTGAATTGATAGCTCCATCAGCCCGCGCGCACTCTCGCCGCAGACATAATCATAGTGGCTGGTCTCTCCGCGCACGACGCAGCCCAAGGCGATATAGCCATCATAGGCTTCGTTTTTGGCCGCGTGCATAATCGCCGCTGGAATTTCAAACGCGCCCGGCACGAACACGCGGTCAAGCGTGGCCTCGGCCTCTTCCGCCGCCAGTTCAGCGCCGCGCTGCAAGTGATCGGCAATAGCACGATAATAGGGGGCGACCGCCATCAGCAGGCGCGCGCCGGGCAGCTTGGCGACCGCGAATTTTTCGGCATCCCTCACGAGGCGAACCCGCGCCAGCCATCGACGGCGAGGCCGTAGCCTTCAAGCCCGACAAGCTTTGCCGGCGTGTTCGCCAGCACAATCATGCGCCGCACGCCAAGTTCACGCAAAATCTGCGAGCCGACGCCAACCACACGCTGCGCGCTTGCGGCCACCTCCTGCTCGCTCGGCCCGCCGCCGATGAGCCGGCGTGACAGCCAGTCCTGCTCAAACTCACGCAGCAGCACCAGCACGCCCGCGCCTTCCTTGTCGATTTCAGCAATGGCGCGGTCCACCAGCCCGGCGCGCTCACCCAAGCCGCCCATCACGTCAGCTGCGAAATCGACACGGTGCACCCGCACCAAGGTTGGCTGATCTGGCTTGATCTTGCCCTTCACCAAGGCCGCGTGCTCCACGCCGTCCAACCGATTGCGGAACAAAACCAACCGGAAGCCCGAGCCGGCGCGCACCTCGAAGGGCGTGTCGAGCACGGTGTCGATGTAACTTTCAGTGACCCGGCGATACGCGATCAGCTCTTCGATGGCGCCTATCTTCAGATTGTGGAATTGCGCGAACGCCACCAGCTCCGGCAGACGCGCCATGGCGCCGTCGTCGTTCATGATTTCGCAAATCACCGCCGATGGATTGAGCCCGGCTTGGCGCGAGATGTCGATGCTGGCCTCGGTGTGGCCGGCGCGCACGAGCACGCCGCCGTCGCGCGCCGTCAACGGAAATACATGCCCCGGCGAGACAATATCTTCCGCGCGCTTACTTGCATCGATGGCCACCGCTATCGTGTGGGCGCGGTCGTGAGCGGAGATGCCGGTGGAAACCCCCTCGCGCGCCTCGATCGAAACGGTGAACGCGGTGCCCATGCGGGTCTGATTGCGCGGCGCCATCGGTTCAAGCCCAAGAGCGCGCGTTCGGTCCGCCGTGAGCGCCAAGCAGATCAGTCCACGCCCGTGCTTGGCCATGAAGTTGACCGCGGCCGGCGTCGCGAATTGCGCGGGGATCACGAGATCACCCTCGTTCTCGCGATCCTCGGCATCGACCAGGATGAACATGCGCCCTTCGCGCGCCTCTTCTATGATCTCGGGAATCGCCGAAATCGCGCGCTTCAGATCGTTCACCGGGGACAGCTTGCCCGCCATCAGGCGTTTCTCCGCGCCTCGATGAGGCGCGCCGCATAGCGCGCCATCATGTCGGCTTCCAAATTCACCTTATCGCCTGGTTGCAGCCGAGACAAAGTGGTGACGCTCCAGGTGTGTGGAATGATCAGCACGCCAAACCCCGCCTCATCGACTTCATTGACCGTAAGCGAGACGCCATCGACCGCGACCGAGCCCTTGGCGGCGATCAAATGAGCGATCGTATGTGGTGGTTTGATGCGCAGCCGCCAGCCATCCCCGTCGCCGCCCACCGAAACCACCTCCCCCAAACCGTCGACATGACCCTGCACGATATGGCCGCCCAATTCGTCGCCCAGGCGAAGCGAACGCTCCAGATTCACCCTGTCGCCGACCTTTAATCCGCCGAGCGTCGTGAGCGCCAAGCTCTCCGCCGCAACCTCAACTATATGGCGCATGCCGCCGCCCGCGCGCGCGACAATCTCAACCAATGTGAGGCAGCAACCGTCGTGCGCGACGCTGGCGCCGATCTCAACGTCCGCTGCGTACCCACTCTCGATCGCAAGCCGCACAAGCCCGTCGCGGCGTTCAAGCGCCGTCACCTCGCCGACAGCCGTGACAATTCCCGTGAACATGAAGCGTTCCTTGGCGCTGCCTGGTCGTAATCAAACCCGGTCGTAACTTTCCCACAGATCGGGGCCAAGCTCGCGCAGCGCAACCCGCCGCCAGCGCGGCGCGTCCTCAAGCCGCTCCAGCGCCAAAGAACCGATCGCGGGCTTGCCCTCGGCGCCAAGGACGATAGCACCGCGCATCCATTCCAACCGATCGACCAAATTGGCGCCGACCAAGGAAGCCGTAAGCTCGCCGCCGCCCTCGACGAGCACCCGAGCAAGCCCGGCGCTGGCGAGCAATTGAAGCGCCGCCGCCAAGTTCACGCCGCCGCCCAGGGCGGCATCCACCAATTGAACCAAGGCGCCGGCCGCCTCCAATGACGCCATCCGGCCGGCATCTGCCGCGCCCGTGCCGATGATCAACAAGGGCGAGCGATCGAGGTCGGCGAACAATTTTCCAGTGGGGGAGAGGTCGAGCCCGGCGCTGATCACAACGCGCGTGGGCTGGCGTGCCGGCTGCGGGTCGGTGCGAGCGAGAAGCGAAGGATCGTCGGTGCGCGCCGTACCCGCGCCGATCATCACAGCGTCCGCAGTCGCACGCATACGGTGAACTTCAGCGCGTGACGCCTCGCCCGTGATCCAACGGCTTTCACCGGACGCCGTCGCGATGCGCCCATCGAGGCTGCTGGCAAGCTTCAAAGTGACGTGGGGGCGGTTCATGCCCGCAGTTTAGTCCGAACTCTTGCCGGGGCGCTTGGTTTTTCCTGCTTCCTCGATGAAATCCGCGAAATCGGAGGTTTCGCGGAAATCCCGATACACCGAGGCGTAGCGCACATAGGCTACCGGATCGAGGTGCGCCAGCGCCTCCATCACCATGCCGCCGATCGCCTCGGACGTCACTTCGCTTTCGCCCTGGCTTTCGAGCTTGCGGACGATGCCGGAAATCATCTGCTCGATCTGGTCCTGCTCAATCGGGCGCTTGCGCAGCGCGATCATCAGCGAGCGCGCGAGTTTGTCGCGATCAAACGGCGCGCGCCGGCCCGAACGCTTGAGCACGGTGAGGTCGCGCAATTGCACGCGCTCGAACGTCGTGAAGCGTGAACCGCACTTGTCGCACTGGCGGCGGCGGCGGATGGCGGCGCCGTCCTCCGTGGGGCGGCTATCCTTCACTTGGGTATCTTCGTTTTGGCAGAACGGGCAGCGCATGAGATCAGCTCCGCGCGGCCCGAATCAGCAACGCCGCGCCGTCAAGAATAGATCGGAAAGCGCGCTGTCAGCGCTTCCACTTTGGCGGCAACCGCAGCCTCGGTGGCGGAATTGTCACCGTTTGAGCGGGAAAGCCCATCCAGCGTCTCGCAAATGAGGTCCGCTACTTGGCGGAACTCGGCGGGCCCAAAGCCGCGCGTGGTGCAGGCGGGCGAGCCCAGGCGCACGCCGGACGTGATCATCGGCTTTTCGGTGTCGAACGGGATGCCGTTCTTGTTACAGGTGATCAAGGCACGTTCGAGGCTCTGTTCACCGGCTTTGCCTGTGACCTTCTTGGGGCGCAGATCAACCAACATCAAATGGCTGTCGGTGCCGCCGGAGACTACCGCCAAACCGTTCTCGATCAGACGCTCAGCGAGCGCCCGCGCGTTCTCCAAAGTGCGGCGCGCGTAGAGTTTGAACTCCGGCGTCAGCGCTTCCTTGAAACTCACCGCCTTCGCGGCGATCACATGCATCAGCGGCCCGCCTTGCAAGCCCGGAAACACGGCGGAATTGATCTTCTTGCCGATCTCTTCGTCGTTGGAGAGGATCATGCCGCCGCGCGGGCCACGCAGCGTCTTGTGCGTTGTTGTCGTGACCACATGCGCGTGAGGCAGCGGTGAGGGATAGACGCCGCCCGCGATCAACCCAGCATAATGCGCCATATCCACCATCAACACAGCGCCAACCTCATCAGCGATTTCGCGAAAGCGCGCGAAATCGATTTGGCGCGAATACGCCGATGCGCCAGCGAGGATAAGTTTCGGTCGTTCGCGCCGCGCGATTTCCGCCACTTGGTCATAGTCGATCAAATGATCGTCCTCGCGTACGCTGTAGGCGACCGGATTGAACCATTTGCCGGAAATGTTCACCGGTGAGCCGTGCGTAAGGTGCCCGCCGCACGCCAAATCCATGCCGAGAAATTTGTCGCCCGGCTGCAATAACGCAAAGAACACCGCTTGGTTGGCGTTGGCCCCCGAGTGCGGCTGCACGTTGGCAAACTTGCAGTCGAACAAGCGCTTGGCGCGGTCGATCGCCAGCCGCTCCACCTCATCGACATGCTCGCAGCCGCCATAATAGCGCCGCCCCGGATAGCCCTCGGCGTATTTGTTGGTCAGCACCGAGCCTTGAGCTTCAAGCACCGCGCGCGACACGATATTCTCGGAGGCGATCAGCTCGATTTGCCGCTGCTGGCGGGTCAATTCGGCGGCAATCGCCGCTTCGACGTCAGGATCGGCGCGGTCCAGCGAAGCCTCGAAAAATCGATCGCGCTCGGCCGCGTCACGGCCAGTTGTTTGGGTCATTCGAGCCTCATTCGTTCCGGAATCAGGCGCAACATAAGGCCCTGAAAGCGGACCGCAAAGCCGACCCCGCTTATTAGACCAGCTTGCCCGGACGCGCCGGCAATGCCGCCGGTTCGCTGGCGAGCGCGCGTTGGAGCTTGCGCAGCGCCAAGGCCCGCACATCCGCAAGCGCCGCGCTGGCCGGCGCCTGGACCACCACTTCAACGCCGGAGGCGACATGCACCGCAGCGGCCCGCTGCACATCACCAACGCGTGTAATCTCGAAAATGACGTCCTCGGGCGCGACGGGTCCGCCCTCGCTCACGCAGCGCGTCCGACCGCATGCTTGGCCCACACCGCACTGAGCGCCGCCACCAAGTCGTCCATGAGCGCATCATCGTGGAAGGGCGAGGGCGTCAGGCGCAAGCGCTCGCCGCCGCGCGGCACGGTTGGGTAATTGATCGGCTGGACATAGATGCCGTATTCATAGAGCAGCGCGTCGGACAGCTGCTTGCACAACGCCGCGTCGCCCACATGTACCGGCACGATGTGCGTGGTCGATTCCGACATCACCGGCAACCCTGCCTCGCGCAACATCGACTTCAGACGCTCGGCGCGCTCAGCCAGGCGCGAGCGCATGTGCGGGCACGCCTTCACCAGGCGCACGCTTTCGAGCGCGGCCGCCGCGATCGAGGGGGCGAGCGAGGTGGTGAAAATGAAACCGGAAGCGGTGGAGCGAATGGCGTCAATGGCCGCGGCCGGACCGGAAACGTAACCGCCCATGGTTCCGAACGCTTTCGCCAGCGTGCCTTCGATGAAATCCACCCGGTGCATGACGCCGTCGCGTTCGGCCACGCCGCCGCCGGTTTCGCCATAAAGGCCAACGCCGTGCACTTCATCGAGATAGGTCATCGCCCCATAAGCGTCGGCGATATCGCACATGGCTTCGATCGGAGCGGTGTCGCCGTCCATCGAATAGACGCTCTCGAAGGCGATGAGTTTGGGCGCGTCCGCGGGCGCTTCGTTGATCAGCGCTTCGAGGTGTTGCAGGTCGTTGTGACGGAAAATGCGGCGCTCGCACTTGGCGCGGCGGATGCCCTCGATCATTGAGGCATGGTTCTGGGCGTCGGAGAAAATCCACAAATCCGGGAACAGGCTCGCCAGCGTAGAGAGCGTCGCGTCGTTCGAGACATAGCCCGACGTAAACAACAGCGCGCCTTCCTTGCCGTGCAAGGACGCAAGCTCGCGTTCGAGATCGACGTGGTACGAGGTGGTGCCGGAAATGTTGCGGGTGCCGCCGGCGCCGGCGCCCACCAGATCGAGCGCGGCATGGGCGGCGTCGAGCACTTCGGGGCTTTGCCCTTGGCCGAGATAATCGTTCGAACACCAAACCACGATCTCGCGCGTGCCGCCCTCGGGCAGGCGCAGCCGCGCGCGTGGAAACCGGCCCCGTTCGCGCATGATGTCGGCAAACACCCGGTAGCGACCCTCGTCGCGGATGGCGGCGACGGCGTCCTCGAAAACCTGCTTGTCCGCTTCTCTCACGTCGCTGCCTCGGCTCGGCTTCCGCCACGCACCTTATAGGATGTTTCCGCCCAACAGGGTAACTGAGGCGCTAACGCGCACGCAAACCCAACCACCTGCGAGTCATTCTCATGAACTATACCGCCCGCTACCCCTCGGCCCGCCCACGACGTCTTCGTCAAGCCGATTGGGTGCGCCGCCTCGTGCGCGAGCATCGCCTCGGCCCCGACGACCTGATCTGGGCCATGATCATCCATGATGGTGCTGAAGACGAAATCCCCATCGCGGCGATGCCTGGCACCTCCAGGCTCTCGGTGCGCGCCGCCGCCGAGGCCGCAAAACGCGCCGCCAGCCTGGGAATCCCCGCCATCGCGATCTTTCCGCACATCGACGCCGCCAAGAAGGATGCGACCGGGCGCGAAGCTTTGAACCCCGATGGCCTCGTCTGCACGGCGGTGCGCGCGATGAAGGACGCGGCGCCCGAAGTAGGGATCATGGTCGATGTGGCGCTCGATCCGTTTACCGATCATGGCCACGACGGGCTCCTGCGCGGCGGGCGCATCTTGAACGATGAGACGGTAAAGGTGCTTGCCGAGCAGGCCTTGATCCAGGTCAAGGCCGGCGCCGACATCGTCGCGCCCTCCGACATGATGGACGGACGCATCGGCGCCATCCGCGCCGCTTTGGACGGCGAAGGTCATCAAGATGCGTTGATCATGTCCTATGCGGCCAAGTACGCCTCGGCGTTCTACGGCCCCTACCGGGAGGCCATCGGTTCGGGAAAGCTGGGAACCGGGTCCGTCCAAAACCCTGGCGACAAGCGCACCTATCAGATGGATTTCGCCAACAGCGACGAAGCCATGCGCGAAGTGGCGCTCGACATCGCCGAAGGCGCCGACATGTTGCTGGTGAAACCAGGCTTGCCGTATCTTGATATCGTCGCGCGCGTGAAGGCGGCGTTCGGCCTGCCAACGTTCGCGTTCCAGATCTCCGGCGAGTACGCGATGATCAAGGCGGCCGCCGCCAATGGCTGGATCGATGAAGAACGCGCCATCCTGGAAACGCTGACCGCATTCAAGCGCGCCGGCGCCGACGGAATCGTCACCTATTTCGCGCCGAAGGCGGCGGACTTGCTGTCCAGCTAAATCAGGCCGCCGCCGTCCGCGGCGTTTCCTTGCGCCCCAAGCGCTTGTCAACGACCGCCACCAAGCCTTGCACCAGCATACCACGCTCAGTGATGTGCTCGGCTGTCATGTAGCCAAGCTTCTGCATGGCGTCGATGTGGGTGGTCACGACTTCCGGATCGACCACGCCAGCGCCGCCAATCGCGGAAATATATCGCGCCAGCGAGCGCGCCGCGTCACCCATGGATTGATCGCGCACGTCGTCTGCCAATTGTTCGGCGTCCCGCACGGCGCCGTAGATCTCGCGCAACTTGCGACGGTCGCCGGGTGTGAGCCCGAGGGCCAATTCGCTGATCTTGGTCACGCACTGACGCACCAATTCGCGATTGCCCTCCGCCTCCCAGAGCGGTTTTTCATTATCTTCAAGCGGATCGGTAAAGCGGCGCAGCGGCCCACCGTATTCATCAAGCATGCGCCTGCGCCGGCACGGGCCGACATAACTCACGCTTTCAACAAAGCGGCGCGGCCGCAGCAGCACCGCTTCCACGCGTGACAGCAGTGCCGCGCCATTGAAGGGCCGCACCAGCATTTCATCCACGCCCGCCCCGCGCGCCGCGTCGATGAATTTCTGCGTAGGGGTGTCGGTCATCACGATGATGGACAGGGCCCGGTTCACGGTGCCGTAGCCGCCACGAATAATGCGCGTGTATTCAAGGCCCGACAGAGCCGGCACCCGCGAAGACGTGATGACGATCCGCGGCTGAAACTCAATCGTCAGCTTGAGCAATTCAGCGCCCGACGAGGCAAATTGGACTTTTTCGAACCCGGCGCCGGCCAACACTTCAGACACAAGCCGGCGCGTGTGCTGATTGTCGTCGCAGACCAGGAACTGAACTTGTTTGGACTTGGACGACATCAATTTAACCGTAATGCGGCGCAGCGCCCATCGCGTCACTAAACCACAAGGTCGTTGAAAAAACGTTTACCGTTTCCCCTACGGACGCTTTGTCTCCAAACGAGCGATCAAGCTGGAGGTGTCCCAGCGCCGCCCGCCCATGCCTTGGACCTCCGCATAATAGTTGTCGATCAGCCGCGCGAGGTCGAGCTTGGCGCCGTTGCGCTCGGCTTCATCCAGCACCAGACCCAGGTCCTTGCGCATCCAATCAACCGCAAAGCCAAAATCAAACCGGCCCTCGGACATGGTTTTCCAGCGATTCTCCATCTGCCAGCTTTGCGCCGCTCCCTTGGAGATGGCCGCGATCACCTTTTCCACGTCGAGGTCAGCGCGCTTGGCGAAGTGCAGCCCCTCGGCCAGGCCCTGCAGAACACCCGCGATGCAGATTTGGTTTACCATCTTCGCCAGCTGGCCCGCGCCTGCTGGACCGATGAGGGTAATGTTCGCGCCATAGGCCGCCATCACCGGCTGCGCCTCCGCGAACGCGCTCTGCGCGCCGCCAACCATCACCGTCAGCCGCCCCGCTTCCGCGCCCGCCTGCCCGCCCGACACCGGCGCGTCGAGAAACCCAAGCCCCAGCGCCTCGGCCTTGGCGGCCAATTCGCGCGCGAGTTCAGCCGAAGTCGTGGTGTGATCGACGAAGATCGCGCCCTTGCGCATCGCGGGGACAGCGGCGTCGAACACTTCGCGCACGTCCCGGTCAGCGCCCACGCAGGCAAACACAATGTCGCAACCATCCACCGTGTTCGCGACCGAGGTGTAGGTGCGCCCGCGGTGCTTCTGAGCCCAATCGCGCGCCTTCTCCTCACTGCGGTTGTAGACAGCCACATCATGCCCGGCTTTCGCCAGGTGACCGGCCATCGGCGCGCCCATCACCCCAAGTCCAACGAACGCAGCCTTCGCCATTCCACTCATCTCCGCTCGTTCAACACGATCTTAACCCCGTTTGGGCATTGATGCGCTTCATCTCCGCCAGAATGGACGGACCCATGGCTTCCGCTACCAATCAACGCCCCATCATTATCAAGAAAATCAAGAAGGTCGTTGGCGGCGGACACCACGGCGGGGCCTGGAAAGTCGCGTATGCTGACTTCGTGACCGCGATGATGGCGTTCTTTCTGCTCATGTGGCTCATAAACACCACAAGTCCAGAGCAGCGCCGCGGCATCGCAGAGTTTTTCGCACCCGCCAGTGTCAGCCGCGTCTCGTCCGGCGCGGGCGGCTTGCTCGCGGGCACGAGCTTTGCCGAAGAAGGTGCGCGCCACGGCCACTCAGCGCCAGTCTCGGCGTCGGCGGAACCTCAGAACACCTCTACCGCGCCCGCCGAAAACCAAGGCGAGAGCGAGTCCGGCGGCCAACAAAGCCCCGACGAAGATTCCCTGGCCCGCGCGCGCGCCATGCGCGAGAGCGCTGAATTCTCTCGCGCCGAAATCGCCATCCGCCAAGCGATGCAGGACATGCCAGACGTCGCCGAGCTTTCCCGCAATGTCATCGTCGAACAGACGCCCGAGGGCCTTCGCATTCAGATCGTCGACCAGGAAGGCCGATCGATGTTCAATCCGGGCGACGCCCAGCCGAACGAACGCGCGCGGCGTTTGCTGGTGGCGATTTCCGGCGTCATCGAACAATTGCCCAACCGTATCACGATTTCGGGGCACACCGACGGATCGGCCCCCGGCGGGCGCTACGCGTCAAACTTCGAGCTTTCAGCCGAGCGCGCCAACGCCGCGCGGCGCTTGCTCATGGCACAAGGCCTGCCCACCAACCGCATCTATCAAGTCGCGGGCCGCGCCGATTCCGAGCCGATGTTCGCGGATGATCCCACCCTTCCCGGCAACCGTCGCATCGCCATCACGCTTCTGCGCGAAGCCCCGCCGCTGCCCGCCAATCACGGATTGTAGCGCCGCGCGCAACGCACTGATCGCTGCCATCAACCTAGCTTGCCCGCCGAGGCGAAAAAGGGCTTCTGGACGCCGCTGGCCGCGATGGGGATACCCGGTGTGAGCTACGACAATGCTATCGATGGACACGCGTTGGCGGAGGGTTATGCGCTTCGGCGTAAGCCCGACCACCGCATCGCGTCGGAACTTGCAAGGGCGCTCGGAGACGTGCGCACGTTAATTAATGTCGGCGCCGGCGCCGGCGCGTATGAGCCGACCGACAGGTGCGTTCAGGCCGTTGAGCCCTCGCAAATGATGATCGCCCAGCGCCCCTTGGGCGCGGCGCCATGCCTGCGGGGGGCTGCGGAAGCGTTGCCGTTTGCCGATAACGCCTTTGACGCCGCCATGGCTGTGTTGACGATTCACCACTGGACCGATTGGCGCCTTGGCCTCACGGAAATGCGCCGCGTGGCGCGCCGCCGCATCGTGCTGCTCACGTTCGACGCCGAGGCGTCTGAGTTTTGGCTCACGCGCGACTATTTCCCCGAAATCATGGAGCATGATCGCCGGATCATGCCGAAGCTAAGCGCCCTGAAAGACCATCTCGGAGCGTTCCAATCGGCCCCCGTGCTAGTGCCGCACGATTGTTTGGACGGCTTCCTCGGCGCCTATTGGAGACGCCCGCACACCTATCTTGACGCCGACGCGCGTGGATCGATGTCCTCGTTCGCAAAACTGGACGCTGCGAATGGTTTGAGAAAACTCACCGGCGACTTGGACAGCGGCGCCTGGCGCACGCGAAATGCCAGCTTGCTCGATCGCGAAGCGCTCGACGTGGGGTATCGGCTAGTGCGCTGGGACTTCGAGCCAGAGTGAAGCTGGCGTGAGGCCCAAGGCCCACCCCCGAAAAAAATCTATCCTACACCTGCAAACCGCCCGCATACTGCGTTCATCCCCCGCACGGGAGGTTCTCGTTGCTAGCCGGGCACACCAGAAGTGGGGGCTGTGATTGAGCGTGAGATGCGCATTGCTTAATGCGGTCAAAGCCAACGGGGCACACTAACCGTTGGGGTCCGTGCCTGAGGCTCAGGCCTGCACGCCGCCGGGGACCGCTCCAAGGCAGTGAAACACCTGCCTGTGACGGCCCGGCGCATAACAATCACCACGGGGCGCGTGCGACGCGCGGCGTTGTTTCGCGAGGAACAGCGCTCACTAAAGGAACCAAACCAGCGCGTCCCACGCGCCCCGCCTCCCGCCGTCTTGACAACCTGCGCATGCCCTATTACCTTTATTACGCAAGGTAGCTTATGTCACAAGTTGACGAACAATTCGCTGGGCTCCGTAAAGGGCTCTTGGAGTTCGCGCTGCTCACCGTGATCTCGGTGGAGCAGGTCTATGTCGCCGACATTCTGACGCTGCTGGCCGAGACCCCGTTCGCGACCCAGGAAGGCACGCTCTACCCCCTCCTCTCCAAGCTGCGGCGCGAGGAATTGGTCGATTACGAATGGGTCGAAAGCGATGCCGGCCCGCCGCGTAAATATTATTCGCTCACCGAAAAGGGCCAAGCCCGGCTGAGCGACCTCGGCGCCTATTGGCGCCGCCTCACCACCACTCTTGAAAGCTTGGGGCGCTGAACCATGGAACGTGTGGTCACCATCAATCTCAACGGCAATCCCTATCAACTCGACGAAAGCGCCTACGATGCGCTGCGCGGCTATCTCTCGCGCGCCGAGGCGGCGCTGACGGACAATCCTGACAAGGCCGAGATCATCCGCGATCTTGAACAGGCCGTCGCCGACAAGTGCGCGGCTTATCTCTCGCCCCACAAAAGCGTTATCGCGGCGGCGGAGATGACGCGGATTCTGGGTGAAATGGGCCCTGTCGAAGGCGCCGAGCAACCCGCCGGCGAAGAACAAGCGCAGAGCGGCGAGCCGCCGCGCAAACGGCTCTACCGGCTCGCCGGCGATTCCAAGATCGCGGGCGTGTGCTCGGGCGTCGGCGCCTATTTCGATATCGACGCCAATGTCATCCGGCTGCTGTTCATCATCGGCTTTTTGTTTTCGGGCGGAACGCTGCTGATCGTCTACATCGCCATGATGTTTCTGATCCCCTCGGCGCAGACTAGCGCCGAATGGGCGGCGGCGCACGGCGCGCCTTTTAACGCCCAAGAAGTAATCGACCGCGCCAAACGCGAATACGCGCGCGTCGCCGAAGATGCTTCGCGCGGGTGGCGCGGCGAGCAGCGGGCGTGGCGCAGGTCAATGCGCGAGCGCGCCCATGCCTGGCGCCATTCCTGGGGTGGCTGGGATAGCGCTCCGGCTGCCGCAGCGCCGGCTCAGCCGGTCGGTTACGTCACGCGGATTTTCGCGGGCCTGTTTGCGTTTGTGTTCAGCATCGTCACAGCCGCGCTGTTGATTGCGTTCCTAATCGTGTTGTTCTCGCTCTTAAACACGGGGGCGGTCTTCGGCTGGACCCCGCCCGGCGATTTTCCCAATTGGCTCGCGATCGTAATCCTGGTGATCGCTTACGCGGCTTTGGCGTCACCCTTGCGCCACCTGCGGCGCAGTTCTTATGCCACCGCCAGTGGTCATCGCTATGATCACGGCGGCGCGGGCGGTCTGGTGGTGTTGCTGGCGATATTGGCGGGCGGGGCGCTCGCCTACCAGGTCCTGCCCGAGTTTCGCGACTGGGTGCAAAGCTTTCCCGACACGTGGCGGCACCTGCAATTTATCGGTTACTGAGCTTCAGCTCCATGAGCCTTGGGGCGCGGCCTAATGGTCGCGCCCGTTTTTTTGGGGGGGAACGATAGCGCACTCACACCCGCGACACACTAGATTCGATCGCACCGAGATCAGGGAGTCAGGGTTCTTGGCCAGCTTGACCACTCGGCGTCGGGGGTGTTTGAGGTGGAACCTCACGCAACTCGATCTCCACATCATGCCATCGTGTCCGACGCAATCCATGCTCCGGCTCTGGGTAGCGGCTCATAATGAGCAATCTCCGCCCATCCCATCGCGGATACAAATCGGGGGTCAACCAGTGGTAACCCGCCACGAACTCGCCTTTCGGCCGGCGTCCCGGGCCAGGCTCATACCTCGTCGCCGCGTAACGCAGTGTGATAATCTGACCGTGCGCCGCGTGACCACAATCAAGAAACGTCACGTCCGCAACATATCGACGATCCGGAGATCGCCTCGATACGCCGGCTTCATAGTCGCAAAAATCCGGGACAACCAATGCCACTGCCCCCACAAACAGGGCCGCAAGGAGACAAACTCCCGCAGCGGCGGCGATCAGTACTTTAGCGATGCGCGGCATGTTAGCCCCACGGCCCCGGCTTCGTCGCCGCCGGCGCAGCCACCCGCCCGCCAGCGTATTTCGCCAACGCTTCAATGCGCTTCTCGATTGGCGGATGGGTCGCGAACAAACTGGCGAAATCGGAATGGGGGTTCTCGATGAACATCTCGCGGACTTCAGAAGGTGCATTGACCACCGCATTGCCGGAGATTTTCTGCAGCGCCGAGATCATCGCGTCCGGCTTTTTGGTCAGCTCAACCGAGCCGGCGTCCGCCAGATATTCGCGCCGCCGCGACAAGGAGAAGCGAATGACGATGGCGAGCGCGTAGGCGATCGCGATCATCGCCAGCGCCGCGACAATGGCGATAATCGCGCCGCCGCCGGAATCGCGGCTCGACGAGGAGCGCCGCGAACTCACGCCGCCGCCCGAATGCCACAAACCGCGAAACGCCATCTCGCCGACGAACGAAAAGATGCCGACGAACACCACCGCGATCACCAACAGGCGCACATCCTTATTGCGAATGTGAGTGAGTTCATGCGCGAGCACCGCTTCCAGCTCATCATCATTGAGCGCATTCATCAGCCCGCGTGTCACCGTGACGGAATATTGTCCCTCATGCAGGCCGGTGGCGAAGGCGTTCATGCCCTCGGTTTCCATGATCCGCAGCGCCGGCATGCTCATGCCACGCGAGATGGTCAGGTTTTCGAGCAAATTGTAGAGGCGCGGCTCGTCCTTGCGTTCGGTGGTGTGTGCGCCGGTGGCCGCGTCGATCATGCCCTGGTAGAAGGCATAGGCGATGCCAAACCACAGGATGGCGCCGGCGATTGCATAGGGCCAAGCCTGCGCGAGCGCGTCAGCGGCCCATACGAACGGGCCCATGACCGCGTCCTTACCGACGGAAGCGCCAGAGAGCCCCGCGAACAACAAGAACAACCCATAGGTCAGCAGCAACAGCAGCACCGGAAACCCGAGCATCAGAAGCACGGATTTGCTGTTGTTGTTCCAGATGTGGGTCTGCAGGCCGTAGGCGGCCACGCGCGGGCCCCTAGCTGAACTTCACTTGAGGCGGGGCTGCGTCCATGCTGGCGCGGCTTTCCTCGCCGACATTGAAGAACTCGCGTGGCCCGAAGCCAAACGCGTTCGCCACGAGGACGGCGGGGAATTGTTCGCGGCTGGTGCTGTATTCGCCGACCGCGTTGTTGAAGAAGCGGCGGGCAGCGGCGAGCTTGTTCTCGATATCCGAGAGTTCCGCCTGCAATTGTTGGAAATTGGTGTTCGCTTTGAGGTCCGGATAGGCCTCTGACAAGGCGATCAATCGGCCAAGCGCCGCGCCCAGGATACCTTCGGCCGCGCCCATCGCCTTGGGATCGCCGGTCTTTTCCGCGGTCACCGCCGCGTTGCGCGCCTGGATCACCGCCTCTAACGTGCCCTTCTCGTGAGCGGCGTAGCCCTTCACGGTCTCGACCAAGTTGGGGATCAGGTCGTGGCGCTGCTTCAGCTGGACATCAATATCGGCGAAAGCCTGGTTGCAATTCTGCCGGAGCGCGACGAGGCGGTTATAGATGCCGATCAACAGCACGGCGATGACGACCGCGCCAATCAGCAGGATCAATCCGAGGGTCATGGAACTTCCTTCTCCAGCTTGTCGCGTGTCTTAACAAAGGTCTCGCCGCGACGCCATCTTATCCGATCACGTCGGAGAACCGGCCCGAGCGCGAAAAGCCCTTTGGCGCGACCCGGCCCGCGCCGCCGCGCTTGCCTTTATAGTCCGTCCATTCAACCACGCCGCGCACGCGCCCGGCGGAATCCTCCCATGTCAGCCCCTCGGCCCTGGCGAAGGTTTTGGCGTCGGCGAGACCACCGTCGTGATAGGCTTGCAGCTTCACGCCCTTGCCGCGTGCCATCTCCGGCAATTCCGAGAGCGGGAAGATCAGCAGCTTGCGGTTCTGGCCGATCACCGCAACCTGATCGCCTGCGACCTTGGCCGCCGCCATGGCGCGGCCGGTGAGTATCTGCTTGCCGGAGCGCTTCGACGCCAACATTTCATCCTCGCCAACAATGAAGCCGTAGCCCTCATTGCTGGCGACGAAGCGCTTGGCCCCTTCCTCGTATGCAAACAGCGCCACCGCTTCGTCGATATCGCCTAACTCCACCGAAAGTCGAAGCGGCTCGCCGTGTCCGCGCCCGCCCGGCAGCTTGTGGGCGTCGAGCGTGAACGCGCGCCCATCGGAGGCGAACAGCAAGAGCTTATCGGTGGTTTCGCATTGCACAATGTGCTGGGCGTGATCCCCGTCCTTGAATTTCAAATCGCCAAGGTCGGCGACATGGCCCTTGAGCGCCCGCACCCAACCCTTTTCAGACAGCACCACCGTCACCGGCTCGCGCACCACGAACGCCTCGACGTCGATTTCGGTGGGCACTTCGCCCGCTTGGCCCAATTCCGTGCGGCGCTTGCCCCAGGCCGTGCCCGGCCCGAACAGCTTGCGCGTCTCCTTGAGTTCGCCGCTGATCTTGCGCCATTGCTTGCGCGCATCTTCGAGCAGGCCGTGGAGCTCCTTCTGTTCCTCGCGCAGGGCCGCATCCTCGCGGCGGATTTCCATCTCCTCCAATTTACGCAATTGGCGCAGCCGGGTGTTGAGGATGGCTTCGGCTTGGACGTCATTGAGTTTGAAACGGGTGATCAACTTGGCTTTCGCATCGTCCTCGTTGCGGATGATGCGGATCACTTCGTCGAGGTTGAGGTAGACAATCAGCAAACCCGCCAACACGTCGAGGCGGGCGGCGATTTTGGTCAACCGGTGCGCCGTTCGCCGCTGCAGCACGTCGCGGCGATGGTCGAGGAACGCGCGCAACACCTCCTTCAGGCTCATCACGCGCGGCGCGCCGGCAGCATCGAGCACATTCATGTTGAGCGAGACGCGCGTCTCCAGCGCCGTGAGCTTGTAGAGGCTCTCCATCAGCACGGCGGGTTCAACCGTGCGCGCCTTCGGCTCCAGCACGAGGCGCATTTCTTCTGCGCTTTCGTCGCGCACATCGCCGAGCAGAGGCGCCTTCTTGGCTTCGATCAGATCGGCCAATTGCTCCACGAGCTTTGACTTTTGCACCAGGTGGGGGATTTCGGTGACGATGATGCGCCACATGCCGCGCCCGAGATCTTCCGTCATCCAGCGCGCGCGCACGCGAAAGCCGCCGCGCCCTGTTTCATAGGCCTCGCGAATGCTTTCCGGCGGCTCCACGACGATGCCGCCAGTGGGAAAATCCGGGCCTGGGATGAATTTCATCAGCTCGTCGGTGGTCGCCTTGGTGTTCTCGATCAGATGCAGACAACCATCGATCAGCTCGGCGACATTGTGCGGCGGGATATTGGTGGCCATGCCGACGGCGATGCCGGACGAGCCGTTGGCCAGCAGGTTCGGAAACGCCGCCGGCAGCACCACCGGCTCTTCCTTCGAGCCATCATAGCTCGGGCGGAAATCCACCGCGTCGTCATCGATGCCATCGAGCAGCGCTTCGGCGGCATGGGTGAGCCGGCTCTCGGTGTAGCGCATGGCGGCGGGGTTATCGCCGTCGATGTTGCCGAAATTACCTTGGCCGTCCACGAGCGGGTAGCGCGCGTTGAAGTCCTGCGCCAAGCGCACCAAGGCGTCGTAAATGGATTGATCGCCGTGGGGGTGAAAATCACCCATCACATCGCCGACCACTTTCGCGGACTTTCGGAACGCCGCGTCCGGCGAAAGCTTGAGCAGGCGCATGGCGTAGAGCACGCGCCGATGCACGGGCTTCAAGCCATCGCGCACATCGGGCAGCGCGCGCGATGTAATGGTGGAGAGCGCATAGGCAAGATAGCGCTTCGACAGCGCCTCCCCGATCGGCTCATCCACAATGCGCCCGCCTTCGTCGGGGGGGTGAGTAATGTCGTCGGCCATGTTCTATCGCCCAAAATATCCACCGTCATTCCGGGCTTGCGGAGCAAGACCCGGAACCCAGGGGATCGTAGAACGCAGCGCTTGCGGCCCCTAGGTTCCGGGTTCCGCCTTCGGCGGCCCCGGAATGACGGAGCTACTTGTAGCTAGAGTCGCCCTGCAAAGCCCAACCGCTCGATCAGGTTGTGCCAGCCCCATAGAGGCCTTGAGAAATGGCGAACGCCTCCAAGCGGTCCCAAATCTCGTTCTCCACCGCCGCGATTCGGCGGTCCAGTGCAGTTACCTGTTCCCGCTTGCATTCCGGGACGGGCCACGGGAGGTTTTGCCAACACCTTTCGGCGCCGTCGAACAAGACTTGAGTTGCTTCATTCACGATGACGCCTGCTTCGTCGGCGCCAATCGCGGCCAGACCTTGTTCAAGAATGCCTGCCTCTTCGCCGCCGGTATTGTAGAAGTATTGCGACAAGGACCCGTTGGCCCACTCACAGAGGAATACATTCACAGCGTGGCACAACCGCTCATTCTCGGTCATGTCGCTGGCGTCCATTGTGAACAAGCGATCCCAGAATGCCTCTGCGGTCATCATAACTTCCCCGCAAATCCCAAGCGTTCGATCAGCCGGCGGCGGGCTTCGGGCATGCCTTCGCCCTTGTGGTCGAACAATTGGCGCTCCAGGAAATGACCTGCCAGCGCGAACGCATCGGCCACATCGCCCGCATTTAGTTCCGCCTCCGGATCGACCAAAAAAGGCGGCAACCGCAGCAACAGATCGGCATGCGGCGCGCCTGCTTCCGCCGTCGCCGCGCGTCCTGTGCGCGGACTAACCCAGGCCAGCCCTTCGGTTGCACCGGTCACCGCGCAGCGCGACAGGTCGAGTCCGTAGCCAAGCGCCGCCAACAGCCCCAATTCGAAGCGCGCATAGAGCGCCGGCCAAATTTCGCGATGCGGCATCGCCTCGATCAGCACGATCAGCGCGTCATAGAGCTGCGGGTAGGCTTGCCGCTCTTGCGCCACGCCACTGATCAACGACACCGCCGAAGTTAGGCCCGCCAGCGCGACCGGATCGTCGAGCAATCGCGTGGCATGGGGCTCGGCCAATTCAAGCGGGTGGAAAAATCCCAGCTGATCGGAAAGCCGCGCTTTCCACGTCGCGTGCACGAGATTGCCCGCTTGCAGCGACGGCGCCGCGCGCCTGCCGCCATGCACGACCCCGCCAAAGCGCCCATGCGCGCGCGAAAACACTTCGGCGACGAGCTTGCCCTCACCAAGATGGCGCGCGCCGAGGACGATGGCGTGGTCAGTCCATTCCATGGGTCAGGCTTCGTAATTCAGCCCGAGCCGCTGATACAGCGCGCGTTCTTCGGTCCAGTTTTCGCGCAGCTTCACGTGCAGGAACAGATGCACGCGCCGGCCGAACGCCTCTTCCATCTCCTTACGCGCCAGCTCGCCGATGGTCTTGATGCTCTGACCCTTGGCGCCGATAGCGATCTTGCGCTGGCTTTCACGAGCCACGAAAATGGTCTGATCGATCTTCACCGAGCCGTCCTTGCGCTCTTCCCAGGCTTCGGTCTCGACGATCAATTCGTACGGCAATTCCTCGTGCAGGCGCAGGAACGCCTTCTCGCGGGTGATTTCAGCGGCGAGCACGCGCGCGGGCGCGTCCATGGTCTGATCTTCTGGGAAAAGCCAAGGCCCTACTGGCGCGCGCTCGGCCAAGGTCCGCGCGAGATCATCGATGCCGTCGCCCTTCTTGGCCGAGATCATGAACACATCAGTGTAGCGGCCTTGCTCCACAAGTTCGCGGGTGATTTCGAGCAGCGCCGGACGGTCCACGGCGTCCACTTTATTGAGCACCAGGATCGAGCTGACTTCGCGCTCGTCGAGCGCTTTGGTGATGGTGTGAGAATCTTCCACCGAATGGCGCTCCGCGCCGGTCGCTTTGTTTGCATGCGCGGCCGCATCCACAACGTGAACGATGGCGTCCACGCCCTCGATCGCACTCCAGGCCGCGGCAACCATGGCGCGGTCGAACCGGCGCTTGGGGGCGAACACGCCCGGCGTGTCGATCAAGATGAGCTGCACCTCATTGCGCATGGCGATGCCGCGCACCAAGGCGCGCGTTGTCTGCACCTTTTGCGTCACCGCAGCGACCTTGGCGCCGACGAGCGCATTCACCAAAGTGGATTTTCCCGCATTGGGCGCGCCGAGCACGGCGACGACAGCACAGCGCCGCTCAGACATGCACGCCCCGCGCTTTCAAAAACGCCGCTGCCGCCATACGCTGCGCCTCGCGTTTGGAGCCGCCTTCTCCGCGCGCCGGATCAAAACCATCGACGCGCGCTTCGATCACGAAGTGGGGCGCGTGTTCGGGGCCGGATTGTTCGATCATGGTGTAACTCAAGCCCCGTTTTTTCGCCGCCGTCCACTCCTGCAGCACGGTCTTGGCGTCACGCGGAGCGTCTTTCACATCATCGAACGCATCGGACCAGAAACGCATGATGAACGCGCGTGAGTCCTCCAAGCCACCATCCAGATAGAGCGCAGCGATCACCGACTCGCAGATATCGGCGAGGATCGCCTCCTTGCCGCGCCCCCCTTGCGCCTCCTCCGAGGGCGAAAGAATAACCGCCTCGCCCAAGCCGGCGGCGCGGGCGGCGCGGGCGCAGGCGCGGCGATTGACCAGCGCGTTGAAGCGTGGCGCGATCTCGCCCTCGTGTTCGCTTTTATGCTCCGCCAGCAGGCGCTCGGCGACAATGAGCCCCAGCACCCGATCCCCCAGGAACTCCAATCGATCGTAGGAGCGACGTTTCTTGGATGCGCCATCGAGCGCGCTGCCATGGGTCATCGCCTCGCGCAGTAACGCTCTATCCCGGAAGGTATGGCCCAGGCGCTGCTCCAGCTCCGCGAGCCGGACGTCCTGCAAGCGCTGCCCGCTCATGGGCGCAATACGCTCATTCCACCGGCTTCAAGAAACGATCCGCGCGGAATCCAGTGAGCAAAGTCCACGGCGCGAGCAACGATGTGGTGTGGTTGAATGAGGCGACCACGAATTGCGCCGGTCCAACCAGATTATCTGCGGGCACATAGCCGACCACGGAGGGCACGCGGCTGTCGGCGGAATTGTCGCGATCGTCGCCCATCATAAAATAATTGTCCGCCGGCACGACATATTCGCGAGTGTTGTCGAGTTCGGTGACGCTTCTATCGAAGACCGTGTAGCTGACGCCGTTCGGCAACGTTTCACGATACCCTTGAATGTACTCGGCATCTCCGCGTTCGTTCTCGAACTCCACCAGCCCCAGCGATTCACGCTCTACAGCTTGGCCATTGATGTGCAGCAAACCGTCAATCACTTGGATGCGGTCGCCAGGCATGCCGATAAGCCGCTTTATGAAATCACGCGTCGGTTCTGGAACCGGACGAAACACCACGACATCGCCGCGCTCTGGCGGAGCGCCGAACAGGCGCCCGTGCGGCAACAAGCCTTCCAGCGGCGCGAATGAGTAGCGCCCGTAGCCATACGACCATTTGGTCACGACGATATAATCGCCCACTTCAAGTGTCGGCTGCATCGAGCCCGATGGGATGCGGAACGGTTGAGCGATCGAGAAGCGCAGCACCATCGCCAGCGCGAGCGCGTAAAGGATGGTGCGTACATTTTCCCAGAAGATGTCCATTCCGGACACTGGGGTTGAACTCGTCGTCGACATGCTCATGCGTTTCTCGCTCATGGCCCCGCTCCGCAAGGCGTTTCGCCACCTTGCCTCGGGAACCGACATCTTTTCACTGACTTGCCCAGCCTAGCTCGGATGGATTTGCCCCTAACTCCGCCGAAATGATGACGAAGGCGACAGCCATGGGATACTCGTCCGTCAAACTGACATGGATGTGGGGGACTAGGCCCCGCGGGGTCAATTGCACCAAACGTAGCGCCGCACCCCCGGTGAGCACCATGGTGGGTTGCCCGGAAGGGAGGTTAGCCACCCCCATGTCACGCCAAAAAACCCCTTTTTTCAATCCTGTACCCAAGGCCTTGGAGCATGCCTCCTTGGCCGCGAAGCGCTTGGAATAGCTGGCGGCGCTCTCATGAGGGCGTCGTTCGGCCCGGGCGCGCTCAAGGTCCGTGTACAGCCGGGACGTGAACCGGTCGCCAAAACGAGCCAGGGATCTTTCGATGCGGCGGATGTCGATAATGTCTGATCCGATGCCCAAAATCATGTCGGGGAGATCCGCGCCGCGTCAATCCGCCGCCGCATCTCGCCCACCGCCGCCGCCAGCCCGGTGAAGATCGCCTCGCCCACCAGGAAGTGTCCGATGTTGAGCTCCCTTACCGCGGGAATTGCCGCAATTGGGGCGACGGTTTCATAATCGATCCCGTGCCCGGCATGGACCTCGAGGCCTAACGCGGCCGCTTGATGCGCACCGGCGATCAGCGCCTTCAGGTTCGCCGCTGCGCTGCCTTCCTCCCCGCCGCGAACGGCGTCGCAATAGGCGCCCGTGTGCAATTCCACCACCTCCGCGCCAGTGCGCCCCGCCGCCTCGATCTGAAGCGGATCGGCCGCGATGAACAGCGACACCCGGCTGCCGGCATCGCGCAGGCGCATCACAAATGGCGCGATCCAATTGTGCCCGCCAGCGACATCAAGCCCGCCTTCGGTGGTGCGCTCCTCGCGCCGCTCCGGCACCAGGCACACCGCATGCGGATGATGGCGCAGGGCAATGTCCAACATCTCGGAGGTCACGGCCATTTCGAGGTTCAACGGCCGCTTGCGTTCGCGCAACATCGCGGTGAGCGCCTCAATGTCGGCGTCGGAGATGTGACGGCGATCCTCGCGCAAATGTGCGGTGATGCCATCAGCGCCAGCTTCGAGCGCTACAATCGCCGCGCGCGCGGGATCAGGGCAGGCGCCGCCGCGCGCATTGCGAATGGTCGCGACGTGATCAATGTTGACGCCGAGCCGTACGCAGTCGCTCATGCGCCAAGGCCTCTGCTGCCCGGCTTCACGGCTGGAAGCGCCGCCAATTCCGGCGGCACTTGATCGGCGGCATAGGTCGGCGCATCGACTTGCGCGAGCGAAATGAGCTTTGCTCCAATGTCCGCGCGCCCGCCAGAGCGATCAATCAGGCAAGCCGCGCCAACCAGCTCTCCCGGGTGTCCACGTATCGAATCCAAGCATTCGCGCGAGGAAAGCCCCGTGGTGACGACATCCTCAACCATTAGCACGCGATCGCCCGCCCGAATTTCGAAGCCCCGCCGCAACTGAAATTTGCCGCCTTCGCGTTCGACAAACATCGCCTTCGCACCGAGGTGGCGCGCCGTCTCGTAGCCCGGAATAATCGCGCCGACCGCCGGCGACACGACGACATCGACCTTACCGAACGCCGCACGCGCTTTCTCGGCGAGCGCCTGGCATAGCCGCTCGGTGCGTGCGGGGTCCATGAACACGGCGTTCTTTTGGAAGAACACCGGCGAGTGCAGCCCAGAGGAGAGCACAAAATGCCCCTCCAGCAACGCCCCCGCCGCGCGGAATTCGTCGAGAACTTCAGACTGATTCATGGGCTGGATGTAGCACCCTTCGGGTGGCGCGGAAAAGATCACCCCCTCGCCCGCTCCACATCCCTTACCGACTTGCTTGTCCGCATCGCGGCGAGGATGTTGACGAGGTGGCGGGCGTCGGCGACTTCGATGTCAAACACCATTTCGAAAAATTCGCTGCTGCGGCGCGCCAATTTCAAGTTGAGGATGTCGCCCTCGTTTTCGGCGATGGTGCTGCAGAGTTCGGCGAGTACGCCACGTTTATTCTCAACAGTGGCGATCAAGCGTCCCGTGGCCAGCGTTCGCGTCAGCGCCGTAGGCGTCCACGCCAAATCAATCCATTCGCCGTGCTCGCCTTCGAGCGCGCCAAGCCGATCGCAATCGATTGTGTGGATGGTCACGCCTTCGCCTTGGGTCTGCACGCCGATGATGCGGTCACCCGGGATGGGGGAACAGCACTCGGCGAAATGCAGCGCAACGCCAGGCGTCAGATCGCTGCCTTTTACATAGAGTTTGGCCTTCTCCACCTCCATCGGCTTGCGGCTCTCATCCTTGCGGACTTTTTCTTCAAGCCCCGGGAACGCTGCCGTTACCACCGCGCTCGGTTTCACAGCGCCTTCCCCAACGGCCACAAACAATTCCTCTTCGTCCGGACGCCCCAGCCGTCCGGCGGCCTGCGTCAAAGCGGTATCGGCCAATTCGTGGCCGTAACGGCGCAGAGCATGCATCACCAGTTCGCGTCCCAGCTTGGCGAATTCCTCTCGCCGCGCATGGCGCTGCAAACGTCGCTGCGCGGACTTTGCACGCCCCGTCTTGGTCAGGCCGTCATAGCCCGGCAGGGGCGCGGCTTTTTCGCCGGTCAGGATTTCAACCACGTCACCATTGCGCAGCATGGTGCGCAATGGTCGATCGATGCCGTTTATCCTGGCGCCGATGCAAAAATCGCCAATGTCGGAATGAACCGCGTAGGCAAAATCGAGCGACGTCGCCCCGTGCGGCAACGCGATCAGCGTGCCTTTCGGCGTGAACGCGAACACGTGGTCTTGATACATTTCGAGCTTGGCGTGTTCGAGGAATTCTTCGGCGTCGCCCCCATGTTCGGCGATCTCCAAGAGCGACCGCGTCGCCTCGCGCGCATCCACCCCGGCGGAAGCCGCGAGTTCTTCGTCGTAGCCGTAAGCTTCGTTCTTATAACGCCAATGCGCGGCAACGCCGACTTCGGCGATCTGGTCCATCTCCTCTGTGCGTATCTGGATTTCGACGCGCACGTTTCCCGGACCAATGACGATGGTGTGGATCGAGCGATATCCGTTTGGCTTCGGGTTTGAAATGTAATCCTCGACCTCATCGGGCACGCAACGCCAAGTCTGGTGGATCAGGCCAAGCGCGCGATAGCAATCGTCGGGATTGTTGACGATGACCCGGAATGCGTAGACGTCCGCCAGATCAGCAAATTCGACGCTCTTGCGCTGCAGCTTGCGCCAAATCGAGAAGGTCTGCTTTTCCCGCCCGAACACGCGCGCATCGATGCCGGAAAACTCAAACACTTCCATGATGGTCTGGATGATGATGGCGACGTTGGCGCCCTTCTCCATGCGCAATTGCTCGAGCCGCGCGTTGATCGCCGCTTCCGCCTCGGGAAACGCTTCATGGAAAGCGAGGCCCTCCAGTTCGCGCGCCATGCGCTCCATGCCGATACGGCGCGCCAGCGGACCATAAATCTCCAGCGTTTCGAGCGCGGTGCGCCGGCGTTTGGCGGGCTCGGGCACGTGCCCCAGCGTGCGCATATTGTGCAGCCGGTCGGCGAGTTTAACCAACAGCACACGCACATCGCGCGACATCGCCAGGATGAATTTCTGCAGGTTCTGGGCCTGCTTGTTTTCTTCTGACTGGATCTCAAGCTTCGAGAGCTTGGTGACGCCCTCGACCAAATCCGCGATTTCGGCGCCGAACTTCGCTTCGATTTCCGCGCGCGTAACTTCAGTGTCTTCGATTGTGTCGTGAAGCAAGCCCGCGACAATCGTTGCGGCGTCGAGCTTGTACTCGGTCAGAATACCCGCGACCTGAATCGGGTGCGCGAAATAGGGGTCGCCCGAATGGCGCTTCTGGCCGCCGTGCTTTGCGGTCGCGAACACGTAGGCCCGGTTGATGAGGTTTTCATCGAGCGAAGGGTCATAGGCGCGCATGCGCTCGACCAATTCGAACTGCCGCAGGTAACGCGCGCGCGCCGGAGCGTCTCCCACGCCAGCCTGGGTTTGACCGGCGGGGGTTTTGGCGGCGACGCCGTCACCGCCGGCCATCGGCCTAGTACCGTTCGTCGCGCTGAGCTTCGGCCTCTTGCTGCAAGGCGCGCAGCACGTCCTCTTCGCTGGTCTCGACCGGGGCGGCCAAAGCTTGCCGGTCCTGCTCGTCCTCGGCCTGGGTTGCGGGCTGCACGTCTTGGTAGAGCATGACGTAGCTGTCGCGCAGATCCGCGGGGAGCACCGCCTCATCAGCGATTTCGCGCAAGGCGACCACCGGATCCTTATCGCGGTCGCGGTCCACCAGCGGCTCGGCGCCCGAGGAAATGTTGCGCGCGCGGTGCGCCGCGAGCAGAACCAGGGAGAACCGGTTCGGGATTTTTTCGACGCAATCTTCGACGGTTACGCGAGCCAAGGCGTGGTTCCTCTCGGGGTCAAGCGGGATTTAGCCGGCCAAACTAGACGGGACGGACGCTTTTCGCAATGCGAAGCGGCCACCGCAAGTGCGAAATCAATCCTTTTGTGGCAGCATCTCAAGGGGACCCACCCACCGTGCCGGTGAAGGGGGCAGAGCGGCCAGCAGCTCGGATACCGCCGTTTTGAGGCCTGGGTGGCGCCAATCGGGCGCGATTTCGGCCAGCGGCGCGAGCACGAAGCGGCGCTCGTGCATGCGCTTGTGGGGCAGCGTGATCGGGCCAAACACCCCGACAAACCCGTCCATGGCGATAATATCGAGGTCGAGCGTGCGCGGCCCCCAACGCTCGCGCTGATCGCGCCCAAAGCAGGCCTCTAGGGTGCGCAGAGTTCGGTAAAGCGCCTCGGGGGTGAGCCCGGCAGAGCCAACCTCCACAACGGCGTTGAAATAATTCGGCTGGTCACTTGGCGGCCAAGCTGGGGTTTCCCAGACCCCTGAAAGCGCGACCGGCGGCAGTCCCGCCAACCGCAGAGCCTCCACGGCGCGCGTCAACAAGGCCGCCCCGCTCAAGCCGTCACGAGGCAGATTAGTTCCTAGCGCGACGAGCGCGGTGGCGGACTTGCATACAGACTTCATTCGCTGCAACTGGGACGACCCATGCCCTTCGGACGAAGCCCCATCGTGACCGCGCCCGAGGCGCCGCGCAATTGCCCCCACTGCCCGCGCCTTGTCGCATACCGCGCGGAGAATGCGCGCGCGGAGCCCACATGGTTCAACGGCGCCGCGCCCAGTTTTGGCGATGAGGACACGCGCCTGCTCATTGTCGGCCTCGCGCCCGGGCGCGGCGGGGCCAATCGAACCGGCAGGCCGTTCACCGGCGATTATGCCGGCGATTTGCTCTACGGCACGCTCAAGAAACTGGGACTAGCGAAGGGCGAGTACCGCGCCGATCCAGGCGACGGCTTCACCCTTGTCGGTGCGATGATCAGCAACGCAGTGCGCTGCGCGCCGCCCGAGAACAAGCCGACGCCGGCGGAAATCGCCGCCTGCCGCCCGTTCCTCGCCGCCCGCATCGCCGCCCTGACGAACCTCAAGGTCATCCTCGCCCTGGGCTCGATTGCACACGAAAGCGTGCTGCGCGCGCACGGGCTCAAGCCATCCGCCGCCAAATTCGGACATGGCGCCGAGGCAGCGCTGCCGGAGGGTCGCACACTCGTCTCCAGCTATCATTGCTCCCGCTACAACACGCAAACCCGCCGGCTGACGACGGACATGTTCGAGGCGGTAGTGGCGCGGGCAAAGGCGCTCGCGACCGCGTGACCTGCGTCAGCCCTTGTCGCGCAACAGGCGCGATTGCTGGCGTTTCCATTCGCGATCCTTGGTGGCGGCGCGCTTGTCGTGGGCCTTCTTGCCTTTGGCCAAGGCGAGTTGGATTTTGGCGATGCCGCGGTCGTTGAAATAGAGCTTCAGCGGGGCCAGCGTGCGCCCTTCGCGCTCGACCGCACTCGCCAGCTTTCTCAATTCACGGCCTCGCACCAGCAATTTTCGCGGTCGCGTGGGCTCATGGTTGAATTGGCCGGCGGCGGGATAAATCGGGATCGTCGCGTTGATGAGCCACAGCTCGCCGCGTTCAGTGCTGGCGTAGCTCTCGGCGATATTCGCGCGGCCCAGGCGCAGCGACTTCACTTCGCTGCCTAGCAATTGGATGCCGGCTTCGAGCGTCTCCTCGATCATGTAATCGAAGCGCGCGCGCCTGTTTTCGGCGATCAGTTTGCGGTTGTCGTCCTTTTTCTTGGCCATCGGACGCTACACCAAACCGACCTGCGCCATGGCGTCCCGGACCTTGGCTTTGGCGCCGTCGCCGCAGCCGAGCAACGGCAAGCGTACGTCATCGCCGCACCAACCCAGCAAAGAGCACGCATATTTCACCGGCGCCGGAGATGGCTCTATGAAGAGCGCCTTGTGCAAATCCGCGAGCTTGTCATCGATGGCCCGCGCGGCCTCGAAAGCACCCCGCAGCGTCGCTTCTTGCATTTGCGCGCACAGTTTCGGCGCGACATTGGCCGTCACCGAAATGCAGCCCCTGCCGCCGTGGGCGTTGTAGCCGAGCGCCGTCGGGTCCTCGCCGGAGAGTTGGATGAAATCGGCGCCGCACACCGCGCGCTGACGGGCCACGCGCGCCAAATCGCCGGTCGCGTCCTTGAGGCCGACAACATTGGCGAGCTTGGCGATGCGTCCCATCGTCTCGAGGCTGATGTCAACAACCGAGCGCGCGGGAATGTTGTAGATCACAATGGGGATATCGACGGAATCGTTGATGGCCTTGAAATGCGCGTAGAGGCCGTCTTGGCTTGGCTTATTATAGTAGGGTGACACCACCAGCACCGCGTCGGCGCCTGCTTTCTTGGCGATGCGGGCCAAGTCCACCGCGTGGGCCGTGTTGTTCGATCCCGCCCCCGCGATCACCGGCACACGACCAGCGGCCGCCTCGACGCACAATTCCACCACCCGGGCATGCTCGGCCATACTCAGGGTTACGCTCTCCCCCGTGGTGCCACACGGCACAAGCCCGTGCGACCCCTCGCGAATCTGCCAGTCCACAAACGCCTGGAATGACTTTTCGTCCACGATTCCGTTGCGAAAAGGCGTAATCAGCGCCGGAATCGAACCGTGAAACTGGGCGGCGTGCTTGGCATGGGGTGGCATTGGCGCGATTCCTGCCACAGTGTCGCGCGAGGTTAAAGGGCGATGCGGCGGCCACGACTTTTCGGGGCCGTTGTGTCGCATTCGTTGCGGAGGGGACCCATGCGGCCAGTCCAGTTGATCCGCGTCGCGGCCATGGCCGCCGCCGCTAGCGTCTTTTTGGCGGCGTCAAGCGTTGGGCAGTCCGGCAATCCCGCCCCTACCCTCGTCGAAGCCACAATCTACACGCCCCCGCCCGAACAGCCCGTCGCATCCGAACGCTTGCGCCTGCGCGACGGCATGGCCGCCGCCGAGAGCGGCGATTGGGGCGCCCTGGCCCAGTTGCGCGATAGCGCCGCTGACCCACTGGTACGGCGCATGCTGCAATGGCGCTGGGCCGCGTCCACCGACGCCCCGCTCTATTTCGCGGACATCGCGCTGGCGCTGAACGAATTGCAAGGCTGGCCAGGCCGCGTGACCATGCGTACACGCGCCGAACAAGCCATCTTCGACTCGCGGCTCCCCGCTTCGGACCGCGCGGCGTTTTTGCGCCAAGACAATGGCCCGATCACCGGCGACGGCCGCATCGCGCTCGCCATCGCGCTCAAGGACACTGGCCAAAGGTCGGAGGCCGCGGAAATCGCGCGAGCCGCGTGGCGCACTGAAACACTGACCTCCACAGCGGAAGCGCGCGCGCTTGAGGAGTTCAGCACTTCATTCACGGGCCAGGACCATGGCGACCGCGTCAGCGCCCTACTCTGGCGCGACCAACGCAGCGCCGCGCAGCGTCTATTTTCGCGCATCTCAGCCGCCGACCGCTTGCTCGCGCAAGCCCGCATCGGCCTGCAAACGCGTCAGCGCCGAGGTTTGCAGGGCGTGGTCGACGCCGTGCCTGCATCGCGTCAGGACGACCCCGGTTTTCAATATGACCGCGCACAATATCGTCGCCGCACCGGCCGTCCCGAAGAAGGCCTGCCAATCGCTGTCGAAATCGATGCGCGCGAAGCGCCCGCATTCGCGCGCGACGACATATTCCGCGAACGCCGGCTTTATGTGCCGCGGGCGCTGCGGGCTGGCAATCACCGCCAAGCTTATGACCTCGTCTCAAACCACGGCCTCACCTCGGGCGAGTCGTTCGCCGACGCCGAATGGATGTCCGGCTGGCTGATGTTGCGTTTTCTCGGCCAGCCGCAGCGCGCCGCCGAGCATTTCGCGCACCTGAGCAGCAATGTATCCGCGCCGGTCAGCCGTTCGCGTGCGCTCTATTGGCGCGCGGAAGCGGCGCGCGCCTTGGGCCAAACAGCCGAAGCTGAAACGCTGCTCACGGAGGCGGCGCGCTTCAATTTCACCTATTACGGTCAGCTGGCGGCCACGCGCGGTGAGCGACCTGCCACGCTGGCGCTACCGGAAAGCGCGCGCGTCACCAACGCGGCGCGTTCTCGCTTTGAAAACCGCGAACTTGTTCGGGCGCTGCGGCTGATGTCGGAGGTCGGCGCGCAGCGCGACTTCGAATCCATCGCCTTCTACCTCGACGACACGCTCGACGACCCGATGGAAATTGAGCTCTTGTCGCAAATGGCGCGCGAGCAGTCCTACAACCGCACCGCACTCAGAAGCGCCAAGGCGGGTTTGTTTCGCGGCGTCGTCGCCGCGAATGCGGCCTACCCGTTGATCGAGCTTCCGAGCGTTGTGCGCGCGAGCGGGCGCCCCGAGCCGGCCCTGGTGCTGGCCATCATCCGGCAAGAAAGCGAGTTTGATCCGTCAGCTATTTCCAGCGCCAATGCGCGCGGCTTGATGCAGCTCATTCCATCGACCGCGCAAGCGCAAGCGCGGCGCGAAGGCATCGCCTTCCAGCGCGCGGCGCTCACCACCGATCCCGAATACAACATGACCCTGGGCGCCGCGCACCTGGCAGGGCTGGTTGACGATTTTAACGGCTCATATGTTCTCGCCATCGCTTCCTACAATGCCGGTTCGCAGAATGCGCGCAATTGGATAGAGGAATGGGGCGACCCGCGCTCACGTTCGGTGGATGTGGTGGATTGGATCGAACTTATTCCATTCTCGGAAACGCGCAATTACGTGCAGCGCGTCACCGAGAATTTGCAGGTCTACCGCCACCGCTTGGCCGGCGCGCCCACGCCCATCGAACTGGAAGCGGATCTGCGCCGGGGGCGCTATTAGGCGATCGCCGCCGCGAACGCATCAGCGTCAACATTGCCGCCGCTGGCGACAAGCGCGACGGTTTTGCCCTTGATGTCGAGCCCGCCTTCAAGCAACGCCGCCAAGGATGCCGCTCCAGAAGGCTCAAGTACGATCTTGAGATTGCGAAAGGCGAACTTCATCGCCCGCCGCACGGAGGCGTCGGACACCACCACGGCGCCGGCAAAACGCGCGCGCGCAATGGCGAAGGGAATTTCGCCCATCGTGTCGCTGAGCAATCCATCGCAGATCGAGCGAATTCCAGGCGCGTTACGTTGGATCGAGCCCGCCGCCAACGATCGAGCGATGTCGTCGTGGCCCTCGGGCTCGACCGCAAAGATCGCCGCGTTCGGCAAAGCCAGCGCCACGCCCGACACAAGCCCCCCGCCGCTCGCGGGCACGAGCACGACATCAGGCGAAATCTCCTCGCCGATCTCCAGACCCAGTGTGCCTTGACCGGCAATGACGAACGGATCGTCGAACGGCTTGATCAGAGATGCGCCGGTTTCCGCCGACAAGCGGGCGCCGATTTCCTCGCGACTTTCACGCACCCTGTCATACGCCACGACGTTGGCGCCGTTGGCGCGCGTGATCTCGAGTTTGATCCTCGGCGCATCCGACGGCATCACAATCGTCGCGCTAATGCCGAACAGGTTTGCAGCCGCCGATACAGCTATCGCGTGATTGCCCGAGGAGAATGCGATCACCCCCCGCGCGCGAACGTCTGGCGCTAGCCCTAGAATTGCGTTGGTCGCGCCGCGCATCTTGAAGGCGCCGCCGCGCTGCAGGCACTCCGCCTTCACGAACACGCGCGCGCTGGCGGCCTCGTCGAGCGAGTCGCAGCGCAACAACGGCGTGCGCACGACGATGCCGTCGATGCGCCGGGCGGCGGCCTTCACGTCTTCGATGGTGGGGATCATCATGAGCCTCTGGGTTTTGCACGGCGTGTCGGCGGCGCGGTCACCGGGTCTTCTGGCCAGGGATGCTTCGGATAGCGTCCGCGCATCTCCGTTCGCACCGCTGCATATGAGCCACGCCAGAATCCTGGCAAATCCTTTGTGGTTTGCACCGGTCGCCGCGCTGGCGAAAGCAGGCGCAGGGTAAGTGCAATACGCCCGCCGGCCACCGCCGGATGCTTGTCCTGCCCAAACAATTCTTGCAGCCGCACCTCCAAAGCTGGGCCCCCCTCGGCTTCATAATCGATGCCCAAGGATGATCCCGCCGGCGTTTCGAACCGTGTTGGCGCCGCCTCGTCCAAACGCCGCCGCTGCTCGTAGCTCAGCGCGTTCAGCAACGCGCGCGCCACATCAACCTCGCGCAAGCGCGTCACGCCATCGAGCGCCGGCATCAACCAGGAATCCAACGCCGCCATCAGCGGCTCGTCGCTCCAATCGGGCCAAACCTCGCCTTCGATCGCGCGCATGAACGCCGTGCGCGCGCGCGTCTGACGCGCGGCGCCATCCCACTCCAGTAATTGCAAACCGCCATCGCGCACCGCATCCAACAGCGCGTGTCGGAGATCGGCTCCAGTCAGCCGCTCCAAGGGAGTTTCCGACAGCACGATGCGCCCCAGCGCCCGCACCCGCCGGCCACGCACCGCGCCCGTTACCTCGTCAACGCTGACCGCCGCCCGCGTTTCAATGCGGGCGCCGAACATGGCTTCGATTTCCGCAAGGGAGATCGGCGCGCCGAGCAGGACCTGCGCTCGCCCAGCCGCGCCAGCGATATCGGCGATGACGAGAAAAGGCTCGCGCGCCATCGGCGAAGCTTGATCGAGCGTCGCGGCGCGGCCATTCGCCATGGTGTAGGCGCCCGCGCCACGCGCCTTGGCCACGCGGTCAGGGTATGCCAGCGCCAGAATGGACCCCGCGCGTTCTTCATCAGCACGCGACGCTTTTCCGCCAGCGGCGCGCGCGATGCGGTCCGCGAGAGCCCGGGCCGCCTCGGCGCGCTGGCCGCGTTCGCTGGCGAACCGATGCAAGCGCGCGCGCAGGTCGCGATCGCGTCCGCCTAGGCCTTGTTCGCTCAGCAAAACGGCGATACGCGCCGCGAGCAATCCATCCTCGCCGGCTTCGACGACCATATGCGCAAGGCGCGGCGGCAGAGGCAGCCGCGCCACCACGGCGCCGTGATCGGTCAGGCGCCCCGCTTCATCCAGCGCGCCTAAACGCTTCAGCAGCGTAAGCGCTTCGCTCCATGCCGGCTTCGGCGGCGGTTCGAGCCACGAAAGCGATGCTGGATCGCTGACACCCCACGCCGCCAGGTCCAACACCAGCCCCGCCAAATCGGCGTCCAGGATTTCGGGCCGCTCAAACGCCGGCAGGGCGCGGGTTTCCCCTTCGCTCCATAGACGCCAGCACACGCCTGGCTCAAGCCGGCCCGCACGACCAGCACGCTGGGTGATCGCCGCTTGGCTGGCGCGCACGGTTTCCAACCGCGACAACCCCAGCGCCGGCTCGAAGCGCGGCCGTCGCGCCAGGCCGGCATCCACGACAATGCGCACGCCTTCGATGGTGAGGCTGGTCTCGGCGATCGACGTCGCCAGCACGACTTTACGCCGGCCCGCCGGCGCCGGCGAAATCGCGGCATCCTGATCGGCGGGGCTCATGGCGCCATAGAGCGGGCGGATGTCAACGTTAGGATCGTGCACTTCGGCCCGCAATGCCTCTGCCGTGCGTTCGATCTCACGCACGCCAGGAAGAAACACCAGCGCACTGCCGGTCTCCGCCGCCAGCGCGGCGCGCACCGCGCTTGAAACTTCGCGCTCCAGCGGCGCGCGCGGATCGCGTGGGCGATAGACATGCGAAACCGGGAACATTCGCCCTTCGCTGACGATCACCGGCGCGTCGCCAAGCAGGCGCGACACCCGCGCCGCATCCAATGTCGCCGACATCACCACCAACTTGAGATCGGGGCGCAGACCGGCTTGCACATCGCGAGCAAGCGCCAAACCAAGGTCACCCTCCAGGCTGCGCTCGTGAAATTCATCGAACAAAACCGCCGCCACACCCTTCAATTCGGGATCGTCGAGGATCATGCGCGTGAACACGCCCTCGGTGACCACTTCGATGCGCGTCCTCGGGCCAACGCGCGAATCCAGCCGCACGCGGTAGCCTATTGTCTCGCCCACGCGCTCGCCGCGCTCTGCGGCCATGCGCGCCGCCGCCGCCCGCGCCGCGATCCGGCGCGGGGACAAGAGGGTGATCTTGCCGCCCCACGCCCATGCCTCGCCGAGCAAGCCGGGCGGGACCCGCGTGGTCTTGCCCGCGCCCGGCGGGGCCACAAGCACGGCCTCGTTGCGCAGCGTCAACGCCTCGCGCAATTGGGGTAGGACCTCATCGACCGGAAGCATGAAGCGGGACTTATCGCGTCGCGCCGGCCCTGTCTCGCCACATTGGCGCACCACCCTCGCGAGAGTATAGGTTCCGACGAGGAACAACGGAGCCGATAATGCGTCCACATATTGCCGGTCGATTGATCGCGGCGTTTTTCATTAGCGTATGTGTAGGCGCCTGCTCGACGGGCAATACCGCCGACACACGCCGCGGCGTCACCGGCGCCGCCGCCATCCCGTTCCGCGACGTCGGGCTGATCCGGCCCGAAATTCCTCTGCTGCTGCGCTCGCTGATGTACCCTTATTCCACGGCCACCTTGGGCGGGGGATGCCCTGTCGTTGCGCGCGAGATCGCCCAACTCGATTCGGTGCTTGGACCCGAGAGTTACCAACCCGGCCCCAACCGCAACGCCTGGGATCGCAGCGGTGATTTTGTCGAGGAACAAACCATCACGGCAGCCGAGAGCACCGCGCAGGATTTGATCCCATTTCGCTCGTGGGTTCGGCGCATCTCTGGCGCAAGCCAAGCCGAGCGCGAAGCGCTGCGTGCCGTCGCCAACGGCCAGCAACGCCGCACGTTCCTGCGGGGCTATGGCGCTTCCCTCGGGTGCCCCAACATGATCCCGCCGCCGCCGCCGCAGGTTCATCAATCGCGCTCACGCGACGACCGGCCGGTTGGCGCCAACTAAGCGCGCTGCGCGAATCCCGCGCGAAATTCGCCGTAGCGCCCCACCGCGATCGCGTCCCGAATACGCGCCATCAGCGATTGGTAATAAGCAACATTGTGCCAGGAGAGCAGCACCTGGCCCAATATCTCGTTGGCCTTGAACAGGTGGTGTAGATAGGCCTTTGCGTAGTCGCGGCTTGCGGGGCAAGCGCTTGTAGCGTCAAGCGGCGAAGTGTCTTCGGCAAAGCGCGCGTTGGTGATGTTGAGCGGGCCCGCGTCCGTCCAGGCTTGACCATGACGGCCTGAGCGGGTTGGCAGTACGCAATCGAACATATCGACGCCGCGCGCAACGCTCTCGATAATGTCGAGCGGTTTGCCCACGCCCATAAGATAACGTGGGCGGTGTGGCGGCAAGAACGGAACGGTCGCGTCCAGAGTGGCCAACATCTCCGCTTGCCCCTCGCCGACGGCCAATCCGCCGATAGCATAGCCGTCAAAACCTTCAGCCACGAGCGCTTCGGCGGATGCGCGCCGCAATTGCGCGTCAATTCCCCCCTGCACGATGGCGAACAAATTTTGCTTTTCGCGGAGGCCAAACGCACGCTTGCAGCGCTCGGCCCAGCGTAGCGAAAGCTCCATCGCCTTCTCCACGTCGGCGCGCGGGGCGGGCAGAGCCGGGCATTCGTCGAGCTGCATGGCGATATCGGCGCCGATCTGATCGACCTGAAGCTCAATGGCGCGCTCGGGCGTGAGGCGATGCGTGCTGCCGTCAATATGGCTGCGGAACGTGACGCCATCGGCATCGAGTTTGCGCAATTGCGACAGGCTCATCACTTGGTAGCCGCCGCTATCGGTGAGGATTGGTTTGTCCCAGCGCATGAACGCATGCAGCCCGCCAAGGCGCGCCATACGCTCGCCGCCAGGACGCAGCATCAAGTGGTATGTGTTGCCGAGAATGACATCAGCGCCCGTCGATGCGACTTGATCAACAGTGAGCGCCTTTACCGTCCCAGCGGTGCCCACCGGCATAAAGGCTGGCGTGCGAATATCGCCCCGCGGCGTGCGCAACAAACCCGTGCGCGCGGCGCCGTCGCGGGCGTGAATCTCAAATGGAAAGCAGCTCATTTGGCGCGCCATATCAGGCTGGCGTCGCCATAGGAATAGAAGCGGTATCGTTGCGCTATCGCGTGCGCGTAGGCCGCTTGCATGCGTTCGAGTCCCGCGAACGCACAGACGAGCATGAAAAGCGTCGAGCGCGGCAAGTGGAAATTGGTCCAGAGGCCGTCCGCGACGCGGAAGCGATACCCAGGGGTGATGAAGATGTCGGTATCGCCGGCCTCGGTGTGGACCCGCCCCCCCTCGTCGGCGCACGATTCCAACGCGCGCAACGCCGTTGTGCCCATCGCGATCACGCGCCGCCCTTCCGCCTTGGCGCGGTTTACGGCGTTGGCTGTCACCTCGGGGATTTCGCGCCACTCCGCGTGCATTTTGTGCGCGCCGGTGTCGCCGGCCTTTACGGGCAAGAATGTGCCGGGGCCCACGTGCAGGGTGACCTTGGCGTGCTCCACGCCCGCCGCACCTAGGGCCGCCATCAGCGCATCGGTGAAATGCAAACCAGCAGTCGGCGCGGCCACCGCACCGTCCTTGGCAGCAAATATGGTCTGATAATCGGCGGCGTCGGCGGCATCGGGGGCGCGCTTGCCGGCGATGTACGGCGGCAGCGGCGGCGCTCCGATTTTGGCGATGGCTTGATCCAGCGCGGCGCCGGCGCGATCGAAGCAAAGCGTCAGGGCGCCATCTTCGTCCTTCGCCTCGATACGCGCGAACAGGCTGTCATCAAGGAAGAGGCCGTCCCCGAGCTTCAAACGCTTGCCCGGCTTGGCCAGCGCGCGCCAGGTCTCCGCGCCCAAGCGTTCGATAAGGTTGAGCGACACCCGCACCACGGGCCCTTGCGGATCGCGGCTTGGACGGACCGCTTTCAGCGCGGCGGGAATGACGCGGGTGTCGTTGAACACCAACAGATCACCTGGCCGGAACATCCCCGGCGCCTCGCGCACCAGGCGATCCTCAAAGACGCCGTCCGCAGGTACATACAGCAACCTCGCGCTATCGCGAGGCCGCGCCGGACGCAGCGCGATCAGATCTTCCGGCAGCGCGAAATCAAAAAGATCAACGCGCATTAGCCCAGGACCATGCGACCGTTCCGCAACTCCTCCCGCTCCCAAGACATGTTCGCTCTAGCTTGGGAGGCAAGCAGACTTTCGTAGTAATCAGTCCGAAACAGCCGCGCGCGCGCGCACGCGGAGTCAAGAAAAGTGCAACGCCCCGTGCCGTAAACCGCGTCAGGAAACTGAGCAAATTCTTGGCGAACGCCACGAGCATAGTCGCGGTAAATATTCCGCGCGGCACCGAGGATGGCGATGTCCATATCCAGGAAGAGCGCCGCGTCGCCTAGCGCCTGGCCCTCCCAGTGGTTCTTGGTCATCTCGATAACCTGGGCAACGCGGTTTGCTAAAATGGGATCGTCGGCGAGCGCGGCGCGGGCCCAGCCCGCACTTCTTGCCTCGTTGTCCGAACGCCCAGGCTCGTAGATTGCGTCATGAAACCAGATGGCGAAGCCCACGAAGCGCGGCTCTTTCGAGGCCGGCGCCCGGCCATCCGCCTCGTCCAATAGCCATGTCAAATGGCCCTGGTCATGATATTTGCGTTGCGGGGCGCGCCACGCGCTGATCAATGCCTCGCCAAGATCGTCATTGCCTTCGCCCGCCAGCGCACGCCAGCGCTGGAGCAAGGACGTGATCACGCCGCCCGCATATTGACGATTTTGCCCGGTTTTGCCGGCGGCTCGCCCTTCGGCAGTTTATCGACGTGCTCCATGCCCTCAATGACCTCGCCCCAGACCGTGTATTGCTTGTCCAGGAAGCGCGCCGCGTCGAGGCAAATGAAGAACTGGGAGTTCGCCGAATTGGGGTCGTTGGTGCGCGCCATCGAACAGATTCCACGCTCATGCGGCTCTGCGGAAAATTCTGCTTTCAGGTTCGGCCTGTCGGAACCGCCTATGCCGCGCCCACTTGGGTCGCCGCCCTGCGCCATGAAGCCGGCGATGACACGGTGAAACACCACGCCATCGTAAAAGCCCTCGTTGGCCAATTCGGAAATGCGCGCCACGTGGCCCGGCGCCAGGTCGGGGCGAAGTTTGATTTTCACTTCGCCCGTCTCAAGCGCCATCGTCAGGGTATGAAAGGGATGATCGACCACCAGCGTCTCTCTCTTTGTTCATCGCGCGGCACCCGCGCAGGAATTTGCACATCGCAGATCGAGAAATCAGCGCGCCGCTCGCGCCTCGTATCCTCGATCAGCTCGCGAAAGCGCGCGCCGTCCGTGCGCAGCACGTAGATCGGCGCGCGCTCGGCGTCGTCCAAGTCCGCCGCAACCCGAACCGCAAGCATGCGGTCCGGCGTGGGCGGCGGATTGCCTACCGCAATCGCCATCGCCGCTTCCTGGCCCCAGACCACGCGCCCGAAAATCGAATAGCGTTTGTCGAGCGCGGAATTCGGCGCGCGCATGATAAAGAATTGGCTGTTGGCGGAGTTCGGGGCATCGGCGCGCGCCATCGACACAACGCCTTGGCAATGCAGCGCGTTCGCGGACACGCGCCCATCACTCGTCACCGCCATTTGCGCGTCGGGCTGACTCTCGATCGGCAGCGCCTTGTAGAAGCCGAGCCGCGCCCGCCCCTGAACCGCCGCCTCGACGAACGGCATGTCGGGCCCGCGCCGGAACATGAATTCCTCGCGCAGATCGGGCAGGCTGGACGCGCCTTCCCCAGTGCCGAGCGGGTCACCGGTCTGGGCCATGAAGTCATCAATGACGCGGTGGAAGGTCAGCCCGTTGTAAAAGCCGGCGCGCGCCAGCGTCAGCAGGCGTTCAACATGTCGCGGCGCGATCTCCGGATAGAGCTCCACGACAATGCGCCCGTGCACGGTATCAATGTAGAGCGTGTTGTCAGGATCGACCTGACGCCAATTGCGCGGATCAGGCAGGGCTTGCGCCGCCGCAATATCCGCAGAACCGATAAGCCCCAGCATCATAAAAGCCGCGGCCAGCATTGCACCGAAACGCATCAGGGTACCCCGAGTTTCGCCCTCAGACGACGTTCTACGTCCGGAGGTACGAAGTGCGCGACACTTCCTTGCAGTCGCGCGATTTCCTTGACCAGCCGCGAGGCGATCGCCTGATGGGTGGCGTCAGCCATCAGGAAGACCGTCTCAATGGCTGGATTGAGCTTTTGGTTCATGCCGACCATTGCGAACTCGTACTCAAAATCGGCGACTGCCCGAAGGCCTCGCACTATGATTTGCGCCCCTACGCTCTCGGCGAAATTCATCAGCAATGTGTCAAAAGGACGGACGATGATCTCCGTGGTCACGCCTAATTTGGCGCATTCATGCTCCACCATCTCCACCCGCTCGGCCAAGGTGAACAAAGGCCCCTTGTCCTCATTGACGGCCACCCCGATCACCAGCCGGTCCACCAGCTTGCAGGCGCGGGCGATGATATCGACATGTCCGTTGGTCATTGGATCGAAGGTGCCGGGATAGAGCCCGACGCGGGCAGGCTGCGTCACTCCTCGCCCTCCTCGCCGCCCTCACCCCCAAGCGCCTCCAGGCGCTCGGCCGCGACCACGTGCTCGTCCTCGGCCACATTGATCAGTATAACCCCCTGGGTCGCCCGGCCCGCAATGCGGATTTGGTCGATCCTGGTGCGGATCAACTGGCCCTTATCGGTGACCAACAACAGGTCTTCGCTTGACCGCACGGGGAACGACGCCGTGATCCGCGCATCGCCGGTCAGCTTGTGGGCGATGAGGCCTTTGCCGCCGCGCCCGGTGACCCTGTATTCATAGGACGACGCGCGCTTGCCGAGGCCTCCCGAGGTGACCGTCAAGATGAATTGCTCTTGCGTCTTGAGCCAGGCAAGCCGCTCGAACGCGACCTCGGCGACCTCGCCGGCATCCTCACCGGCCTCCGGCTCAACCTCGCCGCCGTCACGCGCCTGCGCGTCCCATCTGAAATAGGCGCGCGCCTCCGCCGAGCTGACTTCCACGTGCTTGAGCACGCCCATGCCTATGACGTTGTCGCCGTCATCGAGCTTGATGCCGCGATTGCCGGTAGAGGTGCGCCCGGAGAACACGCGCACTTCCGGCACCGCGAAGCGGATACACATGCCATTCTGAGTCGTTAGCAGAATGTCGTCGTCCTCCGAGCAAATCTGCACTTCGACAATGCCATCGCCCTCGTCGGGCTTCATGGCGATTTTGCCGTTGCGGTTGACCTGGGCGAAATCGCTGAGCTTGTTGCGGCGCACGCCGCCCGAGCGTGTTGCGAACATCACGTCGAGTTTTTCCCAATCGTGCTCGTCTTCCGGCAGCGCCATCACCGAAGTGATGGTTTCGCCTTGCTCCAGCGGGAACAGATTGACCAGAGCCCGCCCGCGCGAGCGCGGATCGCCTTGCGGCAAACGCCACACCTTCATCTTGTAGGCCATGCCTGCCGACGAGAAGAACAGGATCGGCGCATGCGTCGAGGCCACGAACACGCGGGTGACGAAATCCTCGTCCTTCATCTGCATGCCAGCCCGGCCTTTGCCGCCCCGGCGTTGCGTGCGGTAAAGCGCCAGCGGCGTGCGCTTGACGTAGCCGCCATGCGTCACGGTGACGACCATATCCTCGCGCGGGATCAAGGCCTCGTCGTCGATATCGCCTTCGGACTCCGAGAATTGCGTGCGGCGCGGGCCACCGAATGCTTGCTTGATGTCGGTCAGTTCGCCGCGAATGATGGCCAAGATGCGCTCACGGCTGGCGAGGATCGACAGCAATTCCTTGATCTCGTCGGCGATTTCATTAGCGGCCTTGGCGATATCCTCGCGGCCGAGCCCGGTGAGGCGCGAAAGCTGCAACGCCAGAATCGAGCGCGCTTGATCTTCGGAAAGACGGATAGCGCCGCTGTCGCTGATAATCGTACGCGGATCGGCGATCAACGCGATCAGCGGCTGCATGTCGCCGGTGGGCCAATCGCGGGCGACCAAGCGTTCACGCGCCACGCCAGGATCAGGGCTTTCGCGGATGAGCCGGATCACTTCGTCGATATTGGCGACAGCGATCGCCAGACCCACGGTTTCGTGACCGCGCTTGCGCGCCTTGGCGAGGCGGAACTTGGTGCGCCGCGTCACCACCTGTTCGCGGAATGCGAGGAAGCTCGTCAGCATCGCCCGCAGGCCCATTTGCACGGGCCGGCCTGCGTTAAGCGCCAGCATGTTGACGCCGAATGAGGTTTGCAGCTGCGAGTAGCGGTAAAGTTGATTCAGCACGACATCGATCACTGCGTCACGCTTCAGTTCGACGACCAGGCGAATGCCAAGCCGGTTGGATTCATCGCGCACCTCGGCGATGCCTTCGATGCGTTTCTCGCGCACTTGCTCGCCGATGCGCTCTACCATCTCCGATTTGTTCACCTGATAGGGAATTTCGGTGAACACCAGCGCCTCGCGGCCGCGAATGGTCTCGATGTGGTGCTTGGCGCGGATCACGACCGAGCCGCGCCCCGTCAACAATCCCATGCGCGCACCGGCGCGGCCGAGAATTTCTCCGCCTGTCGGGAAGTCCGGTCCTGGCACAATCTCCAGCAAGTCGAGGTCGGAAATCTCCGGCGTGTCGATCATCGCCACCGCCGCGTCGATCACCTCGGACAAATTGTGCGGCGGGATGTTGGTAGCCATGCCGACAGCGATGCCGCCGGCGCCGTTGACCAACAGGTTCGGGTAGCGCGCCGGCAGCACCGTGGGCTCACGGCGCGAGCCATCGTAATTGTCGACGAAATCGACCGAATCCTCGTCGATATCGTCCAGCAGCGCGCGCGCCACCTTGTTGAGGCGGCTTTCCGTGTAGCGCATCGCCGCTGGCATATCGCCGTCGATGGAGCCAAAATTCCCCTGCCCGTCGATCAACGGCAGGCTCATCGAGAAATCCTGCGCCATGCGCACCAAAGACATATAAATGGCGAGGTCGCCGTGGGGGTGATAGCGACCCATCACCTCGCCCACCGTGTTGGCGGATTTGCGGTAGGATTTGTCGTGGGTGTTGCCGGCTTCGTCCATGCCGAACAGGATGCGCCGGTGCACGGGCTTGAGCCCGTCGCGCACGTCGGGAAGCGCCCGCGACACGATCACGCTCATCGCGTAGTCGAGATAGGATCGCTTCAGCTCATCCTCTATGGTGATGAGCGAGACGCCTTTGGGGAGGGATGGTCCGCCGGTATCGGCGGGATCGGACGTGTCTGACACGGATCGCCGGTCTAATCTCTATTGGGTTGGGAACTTGGAAAAAGGCGAGAAAAACTCGCCCTCGAATCCCTGCCAAGCTAGCATCCACACGCCGCTGTCGCAAACCAAGGAGCATTCCATGCGCCGTCTCGCCGCCTTCCTTCTGGCCGCCCTGTTCGGCGGCTGCGCCAGCGCCGGCGGCGACCGGGAGTTTAACCCGCCGCCGCCGCCCCGTTCGGCTTGGGTCGTCGGGCCCGACGGGCGGGCTCTGGGCCAAGCTCGGTTCACTGAAGGTCCGGCTGGAGTCTTGATTAGGCTAGAATTTTCTGGTCGCGGCATGCCTTCCGGTTGGCACGGCGTGCACTTGCATCAGCGCGGTGATTGCAGCGACTTCGCCGCCGGCTTCCAAGCCTCCGGCGGGCATCTGGGGATGGCCGGTGGCGCGCAGCACGGACTGATGAACCCCTTCGGGCCCGAGCCCGGCGATCTGCCCTCGCTGTTTGCGGCGCCCTCGGGCGTGTTCGGCGCCGAATTGTTCAACCCGCGCGTCACCTTGAGGAGCGAGCCGGTTGGCGAGCGCATCCCGCTTCTGGATGCGGATGGCTCGGCGCTTGTCATTCATGCCGCGGTCGATGATCAGACAAGCCAGCCCATCGGCGGCGCCGGCGTCCGCATCGCCTGCGCGGCGCTCACACAATTGCCCTAAGCAAGCGCCGCTCCGCCCATACCATCAGCGCAACGCCTGACATCGTGGCAGCCGCGCCAGCCAAAATGCGCGGGGTGATATCGTCGCCCAGAACTAAAGCGGCCAGCGTGAAAGAAATAGCCGGGGTCAATAGGAGGTAGGGCGTGGTGCGCGAGACCTCGTATTTCTGCACCAGACGCGTCAGAAATGCATTCGCCACCACGCCGGAGACGATCCCTCCAAACAGCAGACACGCCCACGCCAGCCAAGACGCGTCACCCACAGCGGCGCCATGGCCAGACTCGAACGTGAACGACGCCCCCAACAGAAGGGGAGCGCTGGCAAGGGCGATCCAAGCCTGCATCGTCCAAGCATTCACCGCCGCGCCCATGCGGCGCATCAACACCGCGCCTAGCCCATAGAGGCACGACGCCAGCCCCACGAGCGCAAGCGCGCCCCATTGCGCAAACACCACGGGATCAAAAGTCATCGCGGCAGCGCCCGCGAAGGCGATGCCAACACCGGCCAGCCGGAGCGGACTGACGCGCTCGCCCAAAACCACAATCGCGCACAGCACCGACGCCGGCGCCCACAATTGCATCGCCACGACCATCGGCGCCAAATCGTCCGCAAGTCCCAGTCCCAGATATTGCAGCCCGAAATGCAACGGTCCCACAAGCACCAACAGGAGGACGAACGGCCTCCACTGAACCTTCGGCAGCGGCCAGAGCCGCACCCCCAACACCGCGAGGATGATGGCGAACCGCAGGCCCGCCACCATCATCGCCGGCAACTCGCCTATGGCGATCTTCGCCGCGACGTTATTGGTTCCCCAGATCAGCGCAATCGACAGCAGCTGGAGAAGATCAAGCGGCGCAATCGCGCGGGGATGGGATGTCACACCGCGTGGCTAGGCTGCGCTGACGCCGCAAGCAAGCCGCGCCAGTCTCACAACCTGTTGCTGTGTGTTTCAGGTGCTCGGTTAGAACGGAATTTCGTCGTCCAGGTCGGAGTTGAAGTTTTCACGGGGGCCTTCGCTGACGCGTTTGCCGCCCGCCTTGCCGGCAAAGCCGCCGCTTTCATCCTCGACGGAACGCCCGCCACCATCGCCCTTGCCGCCGAGCATGGTGAGTTCGCCGCGATATTTCTGCAGGACGATCTCCGTACTGTATTTTTCGACGCCTGCTTGGTCGGTCCATTTGCGCGTTTGCAATTGGCCCTCGATATAAACGGAGGAACCCTTCTTCAGATATTGCTCCGCCACCTTGGCGATGTTTTCGTTGAAAATGACGACTGAGTGCCACTCGGTCTTTTCCTTGCGTTCGCCGGACTGTTTATCGCGCCAGCTTTCCGTGGTGGCGATACGCAGGTTGACCACCATGTCGCCCGAATTGAGCCGCCGCACTTCCGGGTCCTTGCCCAGATTGCCGATCAAAATCACCTTGTTCACACTGCCAGCCATCGTGGCCTCCTGTTTCCTGCGCTTTCACGTCGATGGGTGAGACAAACAGACTGGCTTGGCCGGACTGTGTTCTCATATTGTTCTTTTACGCCGACTCGCCCAAATGGTAAAGAGGAGACTAACGCCCCCCTCGATAAAATGTTCGCCTTACGTTCTTGATGTCCAAGGGACTCGGCCTACTAGATATGGTGTCGGCCGTTTCCGACGAAAGCTGCGATGACCCAAAGAGCGCCCGCCCTGTTCATTGGCCACGGCTCGCCCATGAACGCCATCGAGGACACGCCGTCTTCGCGCGGCTGGCGCGAGGTCGCCGCGCGGTTCCCAAAACCGCGCACTATCATCTGCGCCTCGGCGCATTGGCAGACCGAGGGCGTGCGCGTCACCGCCAATGCGCGCCCGCGCACCATCCATGATTTCGGCGGCTTCCCGCCGGAGCTGTTCGCGGTGCAATATCCCGCGCCAGGCGCTCCTGAACTGGCACGCGACGTGGCGCTTCGGCTCTCCGCCTTTGGCGCTCAGACCGACGAAAGCTGGGGGCTGGACCACGGAACGTGGAGCGTGCTCGTCCACATGTATCCCGAGGCTGACGTGCCGGTCATACAATTGAGCCTCGACGCGCAGCGACCACCGCAACAACACTACGACATCGCCCGCGCCTTGGCGCCCTTGCGCGACGAAAACGTGCTTATCCTTGGCTCCGGCAACATCGTGCACAATCTGCGCGCATTCTTCCATCGCGGCGTCCAAACGGGTCACTGGGAGCGGGAATTCGACACTATCATCGCCGAGGCTGTTAAAATCGGCGACGACGGCGGTGTCATAAACTACCAAACCCACTCGGAAGCGGCCCGCTCCGCGCCGGACTGGGACCACTTCTATCCGCTGCTCTACGCGCTTGGCGGCCGTGCGGAAGGCGAAGCGGCCGAGTTCTTCAACCGTCACTATTTTCCCGGCATCTCCATGACCTCCATCGCCTTCGGCATTCCGTCATGAGAGACGCCCTTACCCACATTCGTGTCCGCGGCGCGCGCGAGCACAACCTAAAAAACGTCAACGTCGATATTCCCCGCAACGAATTGGTCGTGATCACCGGACTCTCGGGGTCAGGGAAATCCTCGCTGGCGTTCGACACCATCTACGCCGAGGGCCAGCGCCGTTACGTCGAGAGCTTGTCGGCATACGCGCGCCAGTTCCTCGAACTGATGCAGAAGCCGGATGTCGATTCCATCGAGGGCCTTTCGCCGGCGATTTCGATCGAGCAGAAAACCACGTCGCGCAATCCGCGATCGACTGTCGGCACCGTCACCGAGATTTACGATTATATGCGCCTGCTCTGGGCGCGCGTCGGCGTACCGTACTCACCTGCCACCGGCCTTCCGATCGAAGCAATGCAAGTGGCGCAGATGGTCGATCAAATCATGGCGCTGCCGGATGGCACGCGGCTCTATCTGCTGGCGCCGATCGTGCGGGACCGGAAGGGCGAATACCGCAAGGAAATGGCCGAGCTGCTGCGCAAGGGCTACCAGCGCGCCAAGATCAACGGCGAGTATTACGAGCTCGCCGAACCGCCCACCCTCGACAAGAAGCTGAAGCACGACATTGAAGTCGTGATCGATCGCATCGCTGTAAAAGCCGGCATCGAGACACGGCTCGCGGATTCGTTGGAGCAGGCGCTGAAACTGGCGGACGGGATCGCGTACGCGGAATTTGTTGACTCCAGCCCTCTCCCTCGCGGAGAGGGTGCCTCGCGAAGCGAGGCGGGTGAGGGGCGTTCCAACAAGCCAACGTCGGCGCGTCGGCACGCCCCTCACCCCCCAGCCCC
>JBEBHQ010000070.1:0-2106 GCA_040080805.1 Terricaulis sp.
CGCGACTGGGTGAACAGCAATGCGGACAACATGAAAATGATTGCTGCCATCCGCATCGCATTAATCCCGGACAATGCGTGCAGCGCCGATCTGATGAGAATGCGGCGGCCACGGTCCCACACCACGGTTTGACGAACGCTTTCCACGAACGTGCCGAGCGCTGCAAGTGTGCCCAGTGCCATGAAAGTTGCAAAGTGATTGGGGTTCACGAACGGACCCGAGAGGCGACCAAGATCTGCCCGCGCATCGGGCATCAACCAGGACTGAAGGTCCAACTGAAAATGATAGACCGCGACTGCCATCACCGCATAAATCAGCGTAATGGCGATCAGACCATTGAACAGCACCGCTGCCCGCTCGCGATCCCGCGACAGATTGAATGCAAGCAGAAATGAGGCAATGCTCAGCGATGCCGCGAACAGAGCCTGGCGGGTTTTCTCCGGATCCACTGAAATGTAACTACCAATCTCGCGTCCCAGTGAGTGCGCCGCCATTGTCCAGACGCCATGCGCCAGGTTTGTGAACGGCAAACCAGTTGCTTGTTGAACAGAAGTGAGATCAATCGCCTGAATTCCCGCCCAGCCCATCGCAATGGCCACACACAGCGCCGGTGCCAGCAACCGCCTGGTCAAAGAAGAAACGGTGGCAAACCCGGTCAGCGCTGCACCTGCCCATGCAAACAAAACGCTTCCCAAGCCGATTCCCAACATCAACTCAGCCCATGTCCGGTTGGAGCCGTATGGAAACGGCGCCCAGGCCAGCACGGCCAGAAAGAACAGGAGCAAGAGGTTTTCCGATCTGGTCCAGCGTGCCGCAAGCGTTGCATCACTCATGATCCGGACGCTCCGCTGGCTTGACAGTGTGCGTTGCACCACTGCCAATGCGCTGCAGATACAGGAACAGGGTGATGAGCGAACGCATCGCAGTGCTGGGACTTGGTTATGTCGGTTTGCCTGTGGTGCTGGGGTTTGCGGCCAGATTTGCAGGCACGGTCGGCTTCGATATCGACCAGGCACGCGTCGACGCCCTGCGCGAGGGAAATGACTGGACCGGCGAAACGACGCGCAACGAGCTCAAAGCCGTGCAACTTACCCTCACACACAATCCGGACCACCTCAAAGGGGCGGATGTCTATATTGTTTGCGTACCCACGCCGATTGATGACCAAAAGCGCCCCGACCTTGAGCCACTGCGTTCGGCGTCTGTCATTGCCGGACGAGCGCTCAAGCGCGGTTCAATCGTGGTCTACGAATCGACGGTCTATCCTGGCTTAACCGAAGAGTTTTGCGCCCCCATCCTGGAAAAAGAATCTGGGCTGAAATCCGGATCGGATTTCTTTCTAGGTTATTCACCCGAGCGCATCAATCCTGGTGACAAGGAACACTCACTTCAGCGCATCATCAAGGTTGTAGCGGGCAGTGATGCGCAGACAACTGCAACCCTTGCGCGACTCTATGGTGCAATTGTTCCCGCCGGTATCCACATCGCACCGTCAATCAAGGTGGCCGAGACTGCAAAAGTTCTGGAAAACACCCAACGCGATCTGAACATTGCGCTTATGAACGAAATGGCCCTGATCTGTGACCGTCTGGACATTCGTACGGCGGATGTCCTGGCCGCCGCGCGTACCAAATGGAACTTCCTTCCATTTTCGCCTGGCCTGGTCGGCGGCCATTGCATCGGCGTCGACCCCTACTATCTCACCACCAAGGCAGAAGCGCTGGGGTACCACCCGGACGTCATTCTTGCGGGTCGCCGGATCAACGACGGTGTCGGCGCCTTCATCGCCCAGCGGCTCGTACGATTTCTTGGCGTGCATGAGACACCGTTGAACCAGACGCGTGTTCTCATCCTTGGTCTGACATTCAAGGAAGACATATCAGACATACGCAACAGTCGCGTGCCAGACATCCTGCATGAACTACGCAATTTCGGGATCGAAGCCAGCGTCGCCGATCCGCTGGCCTTGCCTGAACATGTCCGTCGCGAATACGGACTGAAACTTATGGATCTGGAAGGGCTTGATGAACTGGACGCGATCATCCTGGCCGTCCCGCACACGCTTTATGTTGACCAGGCGACGTCGATCATCGCGCGCCTCAAGAG
>JBEBHQ010000027.1:0-39919 GCA_040080805.1 Terricaulis sp.
CCCTCACGGGGAGGGGGTGGAGTCTGCAATGACCCGCGCGCCCAACATGCCCCCGCCGATCGAGGAAGCCTGGCCGGCGATCTGCCTCGTCCGTCCGCAGATGGGCGAGAACATCGGCGCGGTGGCGCGGGTGATGCTGAATTTCGGCCTGACCTCGCTGCGGCTCGTGGCCCCGCGCGACCGCTGGCCTAACCCCAAGGCGATCGCGGTCGCGGTGGGGGCGGATATGGTGCTCGAGCAGGCGCGCGTGGAGTGGCGCTTGGAAGACGCGTTGGCGGACGCGACCCTAGTGCTCGCGGCCACGGCGCGCCCGCGCGGGCTGGAGAAGCCGGCCTGGGGTCCGCGGCAAGCGGCGGAAAATTTACGCGCGGCGATCGCGGCAGGCGAGCGTCCGGTGGTGATGTTCGGCCCCGAAGCGGCGGGGATGGAGACCGAGGAAGTGGCGCGCGCCGATGCGCTGCTGACCTTGCCCGTCAATCCGGCGTTCGCTTCGCTGAACCTGGCCAATGCTGTCGCGGTGTTTGGCTTTGCTTACGCCGAGGCGCGCCAGGGTCATGACCTGCCGGCCTGGTTTCGCGATCTGGAAAGCCCGCCCGCAACGCAAGATGATCTCGAAAAATTGTTCGGACACCTTGAAACCGAGCTCGACCACGGCCGCTTTTTCCACCCCGAGGATAAGGCGCCGCTGATGAAACGAAACCTGCGTGCGCTGTTTTTGCGCGCGCGCCTGACCGTGCAAGAAGCGCAAACCCTGCGCGGCGTGATCAAGGCGCTGACGATCGGGCGAGGGGGAAGGAAGAAAGGGGATTGACGTTGTCCTCGCGCCTTACGCCGCGAGCGGATTGATCCAACGCAACCCGGCAAAGCGCGCGAAATCATTGTCGGCGGAGCAAAGCGTGAGGCCGTGTTCGATCGCCAGCGCGGCGAGGTGGGCGTCGGGGACGAGTTTGCCGCCAACGCCTACGTCGCGCAGCAGGCGCATGAGAATTTCAGTGTGCCGCTCACCGGGTTCGGGGATCCAAGTTGTTTCCGCACCGAGCCACTTTTCGACTTGCCCGCACGCGTCATCAATTCTTGCAGGGACCGCATGGATGCGCGGATTGGTGACAATACGCATGAAAGCGAGCAGACTGTCCCATGGCAAGCCGACAGGCGCGTCGCCGTTTATTTGATCATCAAGCCAATCGCGCGCTTTCGCATAGTCGCGATAGGTATCGACATAGGCATAGATGAGAAGATTGGCGTCGACGAGGATCAAAGCCCGAGCTTCTTGCGATCATCTTCCTCGTCCATCATGGCGAGCGCCTCCTTGACGTCCTCGATCAACAGCTTGCCGCCGTGATGCACACCCGTGCGGAACGGTTCTTTCTTCTTCGGTTTGGCGTTCATGTCTTGCAGCCCGCGGCGCAGGGCTTCGTTGATGATGTCCTTCAGGCCCATATCCCGGCTCTTGCGGAGACGTTCGATTTGGGCAGCGACGTCGGGTTCGAGGGTGAGGGTGGTGCGCATGGGGCAAATTAGCGGGTTGATGCCTTGATGTCAATATTTTGATGTCTTGATGTTTGGCGGCGTGATGGGCGGTTCATGGCCCGGAGCGGACATGAAGCATCCGTGTAAGGTGACCCCATGTGCTATTACATCGCCCTCGTGGTCCGGGGTTCGGACGCCGCGACGACGGGGTGCTTCGTCGGCACGGTCGCCAAGCGAAGCCAATCAGCAATGCGTCAATAGGTGGCGCGCTTGTTCCTGGAGAAGCGCAATTCCTGACGACTGTTGGGCACTGCGATTGCGGGACCGCGCTAGCGCCGACCGTCATAGACCGCGCTGGCAAACGAACCGAGCAAGTCGCGAAGCTCGCGAAAAAGGGTTGGTCTCAAGCCAAGATTGATCGCTGGCTTAGCGACCGCGTGAAGGCGGATGATCGGGCCGACGAACGACGCCACGCGAACACGCCTGATAGTGTTGACCTTTGGTCCCGCATCATCGCCGACTTGCTGGCTACACCCGGCGTCCAACACGCGGGGTTGCTGTTGCACTTTTACTCGGGCCACGTGGAAGACGAAGTGATCGAGCCAAGCCGCGAGACGGTGCCAATCCGCGACTTCGAGGCCCGGCTCGCGAACATCCGCGAAGATCAGCTTTTGATGGCGGCCTAATGTCCGCCAGCGGCGAAAACGGACTTAGGCCCGTCCTGTCAGTTCATGGCCTTCGCCGCGGATGATTTTGGCGCTGAAGATTTCGCCTTCGCTTCGTTCCCGCTCGCTCTCCACGAAAACTACGCCGTCGATCTCCGGCGCATCCGCCTTGGTGCGGCAGGCATACGCTTCCGCATCGTCGTCCCAGCCATCGCAGATCACCTCGACATCGCGCCCGATCATGGCTTGGCCGCGCGCGTGCGCGAGGGTGGTCTGCACTTCCATAAAGCGGTCGTAGCGTTCGTCGATCTCGTCCTGATGGACATGCTCGGCCAGTTCCCGCGAGGGGGCGCCGGCGACGTTTTCGTATTTGAAACAGCCGGCGCGGTCTATTTCGGCTTCCTCGACGAAGTCCAAAAGTGTCTCGAAATCCTCCTCGGTCTCGCCGGGAAAGCCGACGATGAAGGAGGAACGGATGGTGAGGTCAGGACAGATTTTGCGCCACGAGGCGATGCGTTCGAGCATCTTGTCCTGATTGGCGGGGCGCTTCATCGCCTTGAGCAGGCGCGGGCTCGCGTGCTGGAACGGGATGTCGAGATAGGGCAGGATTTTCCCCTCCGCCATCAAACCGATCACGTCGTCCACGTGCGGGTAGGGGTAAACGTAGTGCAGGCGCACCCACACGCCGAATTCGCCAAGCTCCTTGCAGAGATCGTAGAATTTGGCGCGAACCGTGCGGTCCTTCCATTTGCTCTCGGCATATTTCACATCGACGCCATAAGCGGACGTGTCTTGGCTGATCACCAGCAATTCCTTGACGCCCGCCTTCACCAAAGCTTCGGCTTCCTTCAACGCGGCGTTGGCCGGGCGTGAAACCAAATCGCCACGAATGCTTGGGATGATGCAGAAAGAGCAGCGATTGTTGCAGCCTTCGGAAATCTTCAAGTAAGCGTAGTGGCGCGGCGTGAGGCGATAGCCGCCCTCCGGCACCAGATCGATCTTCGGGTCGTGCACTTGCGGCAGGTGTTCGTGCACCGCGCTCATCACGGCTTCGTATTGGTGCGGGCCGCTCACCGCGAGCACGTTTGGGTGCGTTGCGCGGATCAGGTCTTCTTCCTTGCCGAGGCAACCGGTGACGATGACCTTGCCGTTCTCAGCCAAGGCCTCGCCGATCGCATCCAGGCTTTCGGCCTTGGCGCTGTCGAGAAAGCCGCACGTGTTGACCACCACCAGATCGGCGCCCGCGTAATCGCCGCTCAGCGCATAACCTTCCGAACGCAGGCGCGTGATGATGCGCTCGCTATCGACCAGCGCCTTGGGGCAGCCGAGCGAGACGATGCCGATGGTGGGGGCTTTGCTCATGGAACGACCTTGACGCCCAGCGCTGCGGCGGCGCGGCGCAATGCAGCGTCTTTGGTGGCGAGGTCTAATCCTTCCCGCTGCGCGAGTTCTAGGTAAGCAGCGTCGTAGGCCGATAGTGCGTGAGATTGCGCCAAAGCGAAGGCTTCACGCCAGGCACGAGCCTGAGCTTCGCGATCCGTTGCAATCGGTAAACCGCGCAGCACCCTAAGCCGGAGGGCCGCAGCGTCGGCGCTGAGACGCTTTTTGCGCACAGCGCTGGTCATCACATTCGCCACCTCCCAGTGCCAGAGCGCAGGTACCAGCCCCCCTTCGTCGCGAACGCGCTGCAGCAGGGCGTCGGTGGCGTGATCAGCCTCGTCCTCGAAACACCATGCAGCGGTGACCGAAGCATCCAGCACCAGGCCTGCGGTCATTTGCGGCCTTCGTCGCGCGCCGCTTTCCAGCCGCCCGCCCCGATCGTCACTCCTTTCCTGAGTTCCTTCAGTCGCACGATCGCGGCGTCGGCGTCAGCGCGGTCGGCGGTGTCGGCCTTAGTCAGCCGCGCCACGGGCCGACCGTGCTTGGTAATGAGCACATCCTCACCAGCCGCGACCCGCTCAAGCAGGGCCGAAAGCTGTGTCTTGGCCTCGAAGGCGCCGACTTTAATCATCGAGGAAATATAGACCTGAATATCCAACTAGTCAATAATTCTGGCCAAAGACTTGTGGCCGGGCGCGGCGAGCCGGGGGTTGGTCGCAAACGTATTGACCCCAGCGCCTCCGGCTCGCCGAGGTCGCGATCATGCGTGGATTTCTTCTCTGTGCTCTATTGCTGGGCGCCTGCGCCAGTGCGCCGCCCGCGCTCCCCAGCGCCGACATCGTGATCGTGGCGGAACGCGCCTTTGCGGCGCGTGCTGGGGAGGTTGGCTGGATACCCGCGTTCCGTGAGTACACGGCGCCCGACGGCCAATTGGTCGGCCAAGCGGGTCTGGTCAGTGCGCCGGAACGCATGGCAGCCTTAGCAGATGACGGTGAGCGCAACCTTTTTTGGGCGCCGGTTTATGCCGGCATCGCCTGCTCCGGCGATCTCGGTTTCACCACCGGGCCGGTGAGTTTTGACGCCGCGCGCACGCCGGCGATCCAATACTTCACCGTCTGGCGGCGCCAGCCGGACGGGTCGTGGAAGTGGATTTACGACGGCGGGCCCGGTCCGGTGGCCGAGCCGGGGCCGTTTTTGGCCGAAGGCGCCGCGCCGCAAGAATTGCCTCTGGCCGCGCGCGGGGCGGGATCGGCGACGGCGGCTGTCGCACAAGTTTCCGAGATCGAGCGCGGCTCTAGCACGGCGACGGCGTTGGTTGCCCATTTGGGTGCGGGTGCGCACGTCTACCGAGCGGGCCAAGCGCGCGCCTATGGCGGCGCGGATTCCGCTGCGCGCATGATTTATCCGAATAGCGAGGTCAGCTATCGCATGGTCCGCGCCGAGGGCTCGTCGGCGGGTGATTTGGTGTTCACATTGGGTGAGGCGAACTGGGTGCGCGATGGCGCGCCGCGGCAAGGTTTTTACGCACGCATTTGGCAATTCCGTCCCGCGGGCTGGGCGATTGTCTATGATCAACTCGCCATACGCGCACCGCCTCCTGGTTGACTTCGCCCGTCCGCTGCACCAAAAGCCCCAACTTCTCGGGCGGTTGGCCTTCGGCCAACTGGTCCAATACTGGGTGACGGGCGATCCGCCAGGGCAGTCGCGGCTTCTTTGTGAGGCCGCCGGGCCCCGTCAAAGAAGAAGGCGCAAACCGCGCATGACGAAACGTATCCAAGCGAAATACAAGTCCGACCGCAGGTTTGGTCAAAATCTCTGGGGCCGGCCAAAGTCGCCGGTCAACAAGCGCCAGTATGGCCCCGGCCAGCATGGCCAGCGCCGCAAGGGCAAGACTTCGGATTTCGGCCTTCAGCTCGTGGCCAAGCAAAAACTGCGCATCTATTACGGCAACATCACCGAAAAGCAGTTCCGCCGCACTTATGAAGAGGCCGCGCGCCGGAAGGGCAATACGGCGGAAAATCTGATCGGCCTGCTTGAGAGCCGCCTCGACGCTGTCGTGTATCGGGCCAAGTTCGCGCCTACCGTGTTTTCATCGCGCCAGTTCGTCAATCACGGGCACGTCAAGGTGAATGGTCGCCGGGTGACGATACCATCGTTCCAGGTCAAGGCCGGCGATGTGCTCGAAGTGCGCGAGAAATCCCGCTCCATGGCGATCCTGCTCGAAGCGCTGCAAAGCGGAGAGCGCGACACCCCAGAATATATCGAGGTCGATACCAAGGCGATGACGGCGCGCTTCTCGCGCGTGCCGACGCTCTCGGACGTGCCGTATCCGGTGCAAATGGAGCCGAACCTGGTGGTCGAATATTACGCGAGCTAGGTTAGCGCGGAGCGCTGAAGTTGAAGGCCCTCCTTGCGGAGGGCCTTTTTCTTGTATGCTTGACCGATGACCAAAGACTGGAAGCAGATCGACGCCGCGCTTCGTATCGAACCCGGCGCCAAATCGCCGCTCAAGAAACGCGACACGGTGGGCGAGCACCTCTTTTCTGATCGCGCCGCGGCGGAGGCTTCTCTGGCCGACGATTCCAAGGCGATCGATCAGTTGCAGGACCGGCTTTGGGCAGAGCGGTCGCGGTCCATGTTGGTGCTGCTGCAGGGTATCGACACCTCGGGCAAGGATGGGACCGTGCGCGGCGTGTTCGGCGCGTGCGGCGCGCTGGGCGTCAGCGTGACGCCGTTCGGGCGCCCCAGCGAAGAGGAATTGGCGCACGATTATTTGTGGCGCGTGCATGCCGCGACGCCGAAGAAAGGCATGATCGGCGTGTTCAATCGTTCGCACTATGAGGACGTGCTCGTGGTCAAGGTGCGCAAATTCGCGCCGGCCGCGACCGTCGAAAAACGCTATGACCAAATCAACGCGTTTGAAAAACATCTCGGTGAGAATGGCGTTACAGTTCTGAAATTCATGCTCCACATTTCGAAAGAGGAGCAGCGCCAGCGCCTGCAGGAGCGCTTAGACGATCCGGCGAAAAACTGGAAATTCAATCCCGCGGACCTTGAGGATCGCGCTTTGTGGGGTGAGTACGAAAAGGCTTATGAAACGATGCTGGAGCGCTGCTCAACCGAGCATGCGCCGTGGCGCGTCATTCCGGCGGACAAGAAATGGCGGCGCAACGCGCTGATCGCGACGATCGTGCGCGGGACGCTTGAGCAGATGGCGCCGGATTATCCAAAGCCCGATTGGAAACCATCGGATTTCAAGATTGCGTAGGCGCGGCCTCGGTGTCGTTGCGAATGAGGCCGAGGGAAATGACGCGTTTGAGCGCTTCTTCCGGGCTGATCTTGAGTGGGCGAAGAGCCGCCCGCGGCAGATAGAGCAAAAATCCCGAGGTCGGGATCGGCGCCTGAGGCACATAAACGGCGACCAGGCCTTCACCGACGTCGTGCGCGACTTCGGCGGTGTCTTCGTTGGTGATAAAGCCAATGGCCCACGATCCCTGTTTTGGGAACTCGACCAGCACCGCTTCCTTGAACGAGGTGCGTTCGGGCGCCGCGACTTGCTTGAACACTTGCTTCGCGCCGCCATAGATCGAACGTACCAACGGCAGATTGGCGATGAAACGATCCGCCGCATGGACGAACCAGCGGCCAATCAAGTTGCCCGCCAGCGCGCCGACCAAGGTGAGCGCGGCGACCGCGATCACAACGCCAGCGCCCGGTACGCTCTCGGTGAACGGTTGCAAACGCGCCGGCATGAGCGGGGCGACGTTATTGTCGATGAAGCTGACGACCAGCCAGATCAGCCAAACCGTGACCACGAATGGCAAAACCAAAGCCACGCCCGCCAGAAACGAGTTGCGGACCCAGGCAAGCAGGTTGAAGCGGCGTGTGGGAGTAGAATCCATGCCGGGGATGTAGGCTAAGGCGCGCCGTCGCGAAAGCAGGCTAAGCTGGCGCGCTCACGCCGCTTTCGGCCAGCAATGTTTTCAACTCGCCAGTTTGAAACATTTCCCGGACGATATCACAGCCGCCGACAAACTCGCCCTTGACATAAAGCTGCGGAACCGTCGGCCAGTTGGCGAAATCCTTGACGCCTTGCCGGATGTTTTCATCAGCCAGCACGTCAACGTCGTGGAAAGCGACGCCCAAATGGTCGAGGATGCGCACCACCGTGCTGGAAAAACCGCAACGCGGCTCACTGGCGGTGCCCTTCATGAACAGAACCACGTCGTGGTCGGCTACGGTGCGGCGAATGGTTTCCTGGGCCTCGGACATTTGCGCGATTGTTCTCCTGCCGCCCGAAATAGGCGCGCCAGACGTGGGCATCAAGGCTGCTTGGGGCCAGTCTCAAGCGCCAGGGCGTGCAGTTCGTTGCCCATGCGCCCCTTGAGCGCCGCGTAAACCATCTGGTGCTGCGCCACGCGGGTCTTGCCGGCGAACTGATCGGATCGAACGACGGCTCTATAATGATCGCCATCGCCGGCGAGGTCGTGCACCTCGATAATCGCGCCGGGAAAGCCCTCCCGGAGGAGGCGCTCGAGATCGGCGCCGCTCATGGCCATTGGAATCTGGACTCCGAGATTGCCTTTACCCCCGGATGGGGTGGCGAGCGATAGGCGTCAATTGGTCGAATAGAGTGACGATCACGAAAGTTTTGGTTGCCGAGACCCTCCCTACCGGTGAATAACCCTGAAAGTTCGAGCTTTGGCTGTCATCTCTGATCGCCTACTGCGCGGGAGACGTTGACAAGAGCACCATTTCAGAAAATTTAGGTGCTGACGTCGAAGCCGATCCGGGAGACAGACCGCGAAGAGCGGCGGCCCGGACCGGTTGGTGGGAGGAAGCGGAACCATTCGCGGCTTATCATCATTTCGTTCCTAACTTTGACAGCGGCGGTGCCGCCTGGGCCAGGTGAGGCGCTCGGGCGAATTGCCAGAGAGACATTTCAGGGCAGGTAAAAGGGCAGACCATGACGTTGATGAATTCGCTGCTGATCTTCGCGCAGCAAGGCGCGGCTCCTGCGGGCGCGGCCCCCGCCACGACGGCCCCATCGGCCGGTCCCCCGCCCTCGGCCTCCGAGCTTGCCGCCGCCCAAGAGCGCGGCGCAGCGGCAGCTGCCGAGGCCGCCGGCCAGCAGGAAGTCAGCTTGATGGAGCTGGTTCGCCACCTTGAGCCGCTCGAACTCGGCGTCATGATTATCCTCGGCCTGTGCGCCGTTTACGCGGTCGCGCTGTTGTTCGAAAAAGTTTACGTCATGCGCAAGGCGAGCGGCCAAACGCGGGATTTCCTTACCGCGTTCCGCAAGGCCAATTCGGTTGAGGAAGCCGAAGCGATCGCTCGCAAGCTGCCGCAATCTGGCATCAAGTCGATGTTTGACGCCGGCATGGCTGAAGTCCGCCGCACCCAGGACCTCGGCCTCTACACCATGCGCGATGCGCGCGACCACACGATGCAGCGGGTCGGTTCGGCCATGTCGACGCGCCAGAACGATCACTTGGAAGACCTCGGCTCCAGCATGACGTTCTTGGCCTCGATCGGCGCGAACGCGCCGTTTATCGGTCTGTTCGGCACGGTCTGGGGCATCATGATCGCCTTCGTCGGCATCGCGAAAACGCAGACCACGTCGCTCGCCGTCGTCGCCCCGGGCATCGCCGGCGCGCTTTTGGCCACCGCTGCCGGTCTGGCCGCGGCTATCCCGGCGGTGTTGATCTACAACTTCGCGGCCAAGCAAATCTCCAAGCAGGCCAACAAACTCGACGATTTCGCGTCGGAATTCATCGCGCTTGTTTCTCGCGACATGGACCGTCGGGCGGGCTGAAGCTTCGTGAAGAAGGCTTGGAGGAACCCCAATGGCGGGTAAAATGTCAGCGCCCGGTCACGGGGGCGGAAAGCGCGGACGCCTTGAGGTGACCGCCGACCCCAACGTGATCCCGTTCATCGACGTCATGCTCGTGCTGTTGATCATCTTCATGATCGCGGCGCCGATCTCGACGGTGGATGTCGAGGTGGAAATGCCAACCTCGAAGATCATCCCTTCGCAGCGGCCGCCGCGTCCAACTTGGATTTCCGTCCAAGAGGGCGATGGTGGAGCACGCTATTTCGTGATGAACGACGAAGTGTCGATCGCCGATTTGGGGGAGCGCACGTTTGAGGAATGGCAGAAGAATACGCCCACGGTATCCTTCGACGAATGCCTGCTTGCCGAGACGGCCAAAGCCTCACACTGCCGGATTTATATTCGCGCTGACACCAACACCGCCTATCGGAATGTCGTGCGCGCGATGAATCAGTTGCAGAATAAGGGTTTCACCAGAATTGGCCTGGTCGCCGAAGACAGGCGGAGATAAGCGATGGCTGGCAAAATCTCCATGGGCGGCGGAGGCGGGCGCAGGGCGTCGCTGCAGCCCAATTCCGAACCCAATGTCATCCCGTTTATCGACATTTTGTTGGTGTTGCTGATCATCTTCATGGTGACGGCGCCCATCCCCACGGTGGACATACGGGTTGATCTGCCGCCGCCAAATCCTGTCCCGATCCGCCTTGAAGGCCTGAACCCAACCATTGTTGGGTTACGCGAAACGGCTGGCGGTCTGGCGGTGTACGTCGATGAGGAAACGGTGCTGATGTCGCAATTGGGCGGGACCACGTTGACCCACGCCATCCGCAACAATCCCGCGCTCAATGTCGAAGATATTTACGCGGAAGCGCGCGTCTTCGTGCGCGCCGACCAGAGCACCGCGTACGGCAATGTCGTGAATGTCATGAGCCTGCTTCAGGAGGAGGGTTTCGTTAAAGTCGGAATCTTCGCCGAACTCGCGAGCGAAGGGTAAGAGAAATGGTTCGCCTTCGACTCATTTCGCTGGGCCTGGCTGGGCTGATCTGCATTACGCTGGTCTATCTGGCGGTGACCCGCAAATTCAACGCCATCACCGACATGTTCGACGACCCTGACGCGGTGAAGGTCGAGATCGAGGAAGAGGAAAAGCCGCCGCCGCCGCCGCCGCCGCCGAATCGTCCGCCGCCGCCGCCGCCGCCAGAGCAACGCGTGCCCCCGCCGGACCTCTCCGCGCCGCCAACGCCGACGCCGATCCCTGTCGCCGTCGATCCCCCGCCCGCGCCGCCAACGCCGTCAGTGATCACCAATCCGACTTGGTTGGAGCGGCCAAACGCACGCGATTTCGCGCGCTACTATCCGGAGCGCGCGCTTGAGCGTGAGCAAGAGGGCAGAGTGTCGCTTGATTGCATCGTCGCGGCGGACGGGCGCATCGCATGCACGGTTTCTTCCGAGGATCCGACAGGCTGGGGCTTCGGCGAGGCAGCTGTGCGGATATCCCGCCACTTTCGGATGGCGCCTGCGTCGCGCGATGGCGTGCCCACCTCCGGCGGTCGTGTCCGCGTGCCGATACGCTTCAATCTGGGCGAATGACCGCGTCAGCCACGCAAGGGCGGTTCTCGCAATCGTGATCGTCCTCGCGGCGGTGTGAATTGCGCAGGACCAACTTGCGACTTCTGATGTGACGCTGGCCGTTTTGGTCAGCGTAGATCAGGAGGCGGGCATGATTGCGGTGCATCGGCAGCGCGCGGCGCGGTTCCTTCCAGCGGTCGAACCAAACGTCATCCCGTTTATCGACGTGTTGTTAGTGCTTTTGATCATTTTCATGGTCACGGCGCCTAAGCCCACCGTGGATTTGCGCTTGGAACTGGGGAGCCGTAGTGGGATCCCGCCGATCATTGCCCCGACAATCATCGACATTGAACAAGCGCCGGGTGGCGCGGTGCGCATATTGGTGGACCAGCAAGAGGTGGCCGCGTCCGCTCTAGCGCAGCGGACCCTGGCGAACGTGCTGAGCCACAACAGCGCCCTTACCCCTGAGGACGCCTACGCGGACGCGCGCATTTATGTGCGCGCAGACCAGGACATTGCTTACGGGAATGTCGTTGCGGCATTGGATATTCTGCAAAGCGCACGTTTCGCCAAAGTAGGCATCTTTGCGCAGCGCGTCGATGAAAGCTGATCGCGCAAGTGTGATTGCGCTCGCGCGGGTGTGAATTGCGGGCCTTGTGGGCGCGCCTCAAGCTTCCGGCATGCCGGCGCGAAGTCCGGCAATAGGGAGTTCGGACAATGGCCAACACGTTTGGAATGCGCGCGATGTCGCTCGGGGCCTCGGCTTTTATGCTCGGTCTGTCGGTGCTGGCGGCTCTCTCCGTGACCTATACGATCCAGCGTGCTGTGATCGCCGATCCGCCCGGAATTCCTATTGTGTACGAAGCGCCGCCCCCGCCGCCGCCTGCTGCGCCAGATGCGCCCCCGCGCGTCGAAGCGCCTTCGGCCATAGCGAGCCTTACTCCGCTTCCCCAAAGCGAAACGCCGCCAACCAGCACCACGCTGCCCACTTGGGTCGCTCCCTTTGGTCCGGTCGTGATCGACGATCCTCGTTGGGAGCGCCGGCCGCATGATCTGGCCAGGTATTTTCCGCGCCGAGCCTTAGAGCGCGGCGTGCAAGGAGAGGTCGTGCTGGATTGTCTCGTCTCCACGCAGGGCGCGCTCAACTGCGCAATTGTCTCGGAAACGCCGCTCAACTGGGGCTTGGGCGGCGCCGCACTTCGCATCTCGCGCGACCATGTGATGGTCCCGGCGATGCGCGACGGTCGTGCCGTGGAGGGGCGTTATAGGATGCGGGTGCCGTTCCGCGTTGATGCGGGCTGAAAGCCTGGGTAACATCGTATTTTGGCCGTTTTCGCCCCGCACATGCGCGGGCGAGGGACACTATTTGGACTGGAGAGAACTTCCATGAGAATTCTGATCGGCGCGGTCGCGATGGCCCTGATCTTCGCTGCGCCGCCGGCCTCCGCGCAGGCCCTAACCGCCCCGTCGAATTGCAGCGACTTCGCCCCAGTCCCGACTCTGCCCGATGGCGCGACAGCTGATCGCGACGCGATTGAGGCGGGCAATACTCAATACGAATCCTGGGGACAGGCGCGGTTGGCGAAGCTGCAGCTGTGCCGGGCCGATATTGAGGCGCTCCGCGCGCAATTGGTGCCGCTCGAACAATCGTACAATTCGAACACCGAGGAGCTGAATACCGTGGTCGCGAATTGGCAGGTTGAGGTGGCGGAATTTAATGCGCGGCCGGGAAGCGCCAGAAACCGCCGCGACCCACGCGCCGCTCCCGCTAGGATCAATCCGGAATGAGGTCGGTCGATGTTTGCTCTGGCGCGAAGCGCCAGAGTGGCGTCACCATCGCCAGAACCAGGGCGGCGAACGCTAACCCCGCCGCCGGGATGAGGGCCGCCATGCGCGGTCCCATTTGGCTGGCGGCGAAGCCAACCATGGCCGAGCCAAGAGGCGCTCCGCCCATAAATCCCATTGAATACACGGCGAGCACGCGCCCGAGATAGCGTGTGCCTGCCGCGCCTTGAACGATTGTGCGGCTGGTCGAAATGGCGACCCCCGCGGCGAAACCCCAGAGGACCACGATCGCCGCGAACGCCATGAACGGCTTGTGGATGGCGAATGTCGCAAGTGCGACGGCGCCGATGAGATGGGAGATGATGAGCGCGCGCCCGGGTCGCCGCAGCGGTTTCACGCGGCTCAGCAGCACCGCCGACACAAACGACGCGCCCCAGAAACTTGCAAACAAAGCGCCGAGCCTGCCCGCCTGCATAGGTGCGTCTCCGCCATAGGCGTCGCGAATAATCAGGGGAAACAGGACTTGGAACGACCCAATGACAAAGACGCCGACATAGGCCGCTGAAATCAGCATCGGCGACATGATGGGATTGCGGAACGAATAAACGAGGCCTTCCCGCACATCTTTGAGCGCACCCGCGAGCGTGCGTTCGTGGCCTGTCGGCTTTGGCGCCTGCAAACCCAGTGAAACAATCGCGCCGAGCAGCAGCGCCGCGCCTTGCAGGGCAAGGTAAGGCGCTGGCGATGCGCCGGCAAAACGCGCCGCCAAGATGCCAGCGATTTGCGCCCCGATTTGGACTGCCGTCGTCGTCGCGGCTGCTGTGGCGATCGGCGTGTGGCGCCCGCGTTCGGTGTCGCGGGCGATTACGCCATTGAGGGCGGCATCGCGCACCGGCATCATGAAAGCGGCGAGGCCGCCGACAATCACGGCATAGCCTATCAAAACAAGGTAGCTCAGCCACCCCGCCGCGATGATTGCGCTCAACGTGAAAGAGGCGCAGGCGAAGGCCAGATGCAGTTGCGCCAGGGTAGGGCCCGCCTTGGCCCGCTCGGCCAGCAAGCCTCCAAACAACAGCAAGCAAAACATCGGCGCCGAGAGGGCGGATTGCGCCAGGCCGACGCCCGCGGGCGTCGCCTCAAGGGAAAAAGCGACTAGCGCCGGGAACATCACGAATTGCATGCCGAACGCGAAAAAATAGAGGCCGACCAATAGGTAATAGACGTGCAACTCGCGCACGCGTCCGGCCGGTCTGTTCTGAGCGCTGGTCGGGTCCATCTCTCGCCTTGTACGCCCGATCCTGTGTTGACGAGAGCTTAACGTCGCGCGTGCTGAGTTGCAGTCTGCAAATGCCGCCAGCGAATCAACCCCGCCTCAACCCAACGGCTCCGCCGCCGCTGGAATTGACCCGAACGCACACCCCACAAGCGAGGTCTGCCCTCGTCCAACGGTTGTGCGAGGTTGTCTCCTGGCCTGAAACCCGGATTCCCGGCTATGAACGTCAGCTGGCGGCCGACATTTTGGTCGGGTTGTTGCGAACAAGCAATGTGGAGTTGCGGCAACGCTGCGCGCGCGGGATGGTGCGTGTGCACGATGCGCCCAAGGCGCTGCTTCGTTATTTGGCGCGCGATGAAATCAGCGTCGCTCAGCCACTGATCGAAGGGGGCGCTGGATTCGACGATTCTGACCTGATCGCCACTGTGCGGGCTGGGGTGCTGGCGCACTGGCTGGCCATAGCGCGCCGACGGGGGGTCAGCGAGCCGGTAACCGATACATTGCTGCAGACAGGCGACACCAGCGTCGCCGAAGCTGTGTTGCGCAATACAAGCGCCCGCATGTCCGCGCAGGGCGTCGATATGGTGGTGGCGCGCTCGCGGCACGCACAGAGTCTGCCGATCCTGTTGGTTCTACGGCCCGAATTAAAGCCAAGCCAGGCACTCGTGTTGTTCTGGTGGGCGGGGTTTGAGGCGCGGCTGCACATTCTAAGACGTTTCGCGGTCGATCGTAACGTCTTGATCCAGGACCTCGGCGACATTTTTAAGCTGGCCGCGGCGGAAGGCTGGTCGGATCCGGATACACGCAAGACGTTGCAAATGATCGAGCGGCGGCAACGCAATCGCGCGGCGGCGGCGCAGAGTTCGTTTGGGTCCTTGGAGGGTGCGTTGGCCGCCGCCGAGCACGGTCTCGACAGCGGCCTGATCCACGAGATCGCCCACCTGGCGGGCATCAGGCCCACTACGGCGACGCAAGTTTTCGCCGACCCTGGCGGCGAGGCGATAGGGGTGTTCTGCAAGGCCGTTGGGCTCAAACGACCGCTTATGATTGGTCTTTGGCGTGCCTTGCGGCGACCCCACGGGGATCCGGCAAACCCTGATAATCCCCTTGGGCGCGCGATGTACGTGTTCGACACGCTGGCCACGGCAAAGGCGCAGACGGTGTTGCGTTACTGGAATTGGTCGTTTACCGCCGACGCCATCGGTGTTGACCGCATCGGTTTTGACGAAAGTGACGTCGATCTTTCAGTCGCGCGGCGTAACGCCGCGCTGTTGTTTCACCGCAAAGGCTGAATAGGCCCCCGGACTTGTTGGGAAGTGCTTTGCGTCGCCCATTCCAACTGGCGAATCCGGTCGCTCGGAGCTAAGCATTTCGCGCGTGTGCGCCGGCGGCGCGGGGAGGCGCAAGGATGCTTCACACCGCAGCTTTGTTTACAACGCTTTGCGCTCTTTGGCTGCTGGCTACCCAGCAATGGCACGCGCCTGCCGACATCGCGGTTTCTGTCGGCGCCGCGTTCGCCTGCACGGCTTTCGCGCTGCGACTCGGCGGCGCCAGCGGCGCTTTTGCGCGTTCACCGAAATCGATAATTCTCGTGATTGGCAGATGTGGCGCGGTGCTGGCTGGAGCGGCGGCCACAATGCGCGCCGCGCTCGCCGCGGACGTTACCTTGAGCCCGGCCTTGGTGAGGGTGAAGACCCGGCTTGATCCGGCCGCGAGGGCTTTGTTCGCTGATTTGGTCAGTGCTGTTCCAGGAATTGTCGTTGTTGAGACTGACGCGGAAGGTTTGCTCGCCCATGTTGTCAATGAGGACGCCGTTGATAGTGCGGATTTGAGCCGTCTTGAGCTGCGCGTGGCGGATGCTGTCGGGGTCGGGCAATGATTGCGCTTGCTGTTGCGGCGGGGGCGGCGATCGCGATCGCTCTGTCTCTCTTGCGCCTTTTCGTGGGTCCGACCCTCTACGACAGGACGCTCGCCGCAAACACAATCGTGTTGAACGCAGCGCTTGTTTGCGCCGCAGCCGCCTCGGCTGCACGGCGCAGTGACGGCATAGACGCCGCACTGGCGCTTATGTTTGTGGCGTTCGTGATCAATGTGGCGCTGCTCAAATTCTTCCGTGCGCGAACATTCCAGGCGCCATTGGCGCAAGCGCGTGAGGGGTTCTGATGGGAGGCATTGCGCTCTTGGACATCGTTCGCCTGGGTGTTGGCGGCGCCATTGCGGCCGTTGGTGTTGGGTTTGTCGTGGGCGGCGCGATTGGCTTGCTACGATTTCCGGATTTTTACACGCGTGTCCACGCCGCGAGTTCCACAGGCGGGGTAGGCGGGGTTCTGGTTGTCGCCGGTTTGGCGGTGTCAGCCCCGGACGTTTCGCTTGCGCTGCGCCTTGCGTTGCTGGGCGCGCTCATGGCCGCCCTGAACCCGGCGCTGGCTCACATTGTCGCGAGCGCGGCGCACGCGGCGGGTTTGGCGCCGCTGTCGGGGCGCTACGCCGCGCCCCGGCCCGGTACGCCCAAACGTGGTGAGCCGCTATCGTGATTGCGCAGGCCTCTCACGCGCTGGCGATAGCGTTGCTAGCCGCCGCCTTGGCGGCTGGATTCGGCGTTGTGCTGGCGCGCTCATTGTTGGCGATGTGCGTTTGCCTTGTGGCGGTGGGCGGCGCAGCCGCGGCGTTTATGGCGTTGCTTGGGCGTGGTGATGGGGCCTTGGCTCTGGCGTTATTCGCCGTCGGATGGGCGCCTGTGCTGCTGCTCGCGGCGATGTTGTTGAGCGCGCGCAGCGTCAAGGGGCTTCGCCGTGGCCGCCCATGGCTGAGCATTGGAACGGGCGCTGCAATGGTGGGCGCGATCCTTTGGGCGACGCGTGAACTCAATGGGTCGGCGGCAGTGGTTGTCGGCGTGTCGCCGCAGCTCAGCGTATGGCCCGTGGCGTTGATTTTTGTAGCTGCGTCCGCGTGCGTTGGGCTGCTTGGTTATGGCGAGCGTGGTGCGCTTCACCAAGGCCGCGCGGAGCGTGAGCCATGAAGCCCACGAGCCACCACGTGCCGGTCGCAGCCGCGCGGCTGTATCTGCCGCTGATGGCGTTATTTGCATTGTCGCTGCTTGCGACACGGACTGCGGGAAGCGGTGTCGGCTTGCTCGCGGGGATAATATTTGCGCTCGCGCTTGCGCTTCATGCTCTGGTGTTTGGAGCGCTCGCTGCGCGCAAGGCGTTTCCGCCAATTGCTGCTCGTTGTGGTTTGGCGGGCGGCCTTTTGGCGGGCTTGACGAGTGCGACTGCGCCATCACTCGCGGTCGCCGCGCGGCTGGCTGAATTGGGTCTGTTTTTGGCGATGGCGTCTGGAGCGGTTCTCACGCTCACCGTTCTCATGGGACGAGCGCCGACATTGCGCGATGAGGATTGGTGATGGCGTTGGACATCGTCAATGACCGCATCCTCCTGGTGGGCGCCGTAGCGCTATTTATGCTCGGCGCGATCGCGACCTGGACCTCCGCAAACGTCATCAAACGTGTCGCCGCGATTGCTTTGGCCCATATCGGTGCGGTGTCTGCACTCTCCGTACTCGGCGCGCCGGATGTGACGCTGATTGCGGCTGTTGCCGCGGCGTTCGCGCAATTGACGCTAGGTGTCGCGCTGATTGTGCTCTTGCAGGAACGCTACGGCGTTATTGAAGCGCCAGATATCGACGCCGCCGACGCGCAGAGCGAGCCGACGGGGCGTGAGAGTTGATCGGGCATCTCGTTGATCTGGCTCGCCAAAATGGAGCCCTCATCGTGTTCGCGGCGCCGCTTGCGGGTGCGGCGTTGGTTGTGCTTACGCCGATGGCGCGTTTGGCGTGGTTCGTCGCCGCAACGAGCGCGATTGTGGCAGCGGCCTTCGCCCTCGACCTGACGGCCAGCACGCTCAGTGTTGGCGCCGCCAACGGCGTAGGACTGTTCGCAACCGCCCTGGTTGCGTGCTGCGCGGCCGTAGTCATGGTGGGCGCCGGGGCGTTGCTCAAGGATTGGTCCGCGCGCGCCGCGCCCTTTGGGTTGGCTCTGGGGCTCTGCGTTGGCGCTGGTTGGACTGGCGCGCTGCTCGCTGCCGATTTCGTGGGCGTTTTCCTCGCCGCGGAGACCGCGTGGCTGGCCGGTGTAGCGTTGGTGGCGCTTTCGGGCGAACGCGAGCGTGGAGCATTGAACGGCGCGTTGCGCATGCTCGGCGCCGGCGCGGTGGCGTCAGCCTTGTTTTTGCTTGGCGTCGGTTTGATTGGCGCGGGCGCCGGCACGTTGCGGCTTGCCGCGTTGCCGGCGGTTCAGATCACCAATCCTGGAGTGACCGCGACGGGCATGGGCCTCGTTCTGACGGCGTTGGCGCTGAAGGCCGGCGTTGCGCCGCTGCATTCGTGGGCAGGGGCGGCTTTTGGGCGGGGCAGCAGATTCGCCGTCTTGGTGTTAGGTTCGGTCGGCGCTGTAGGTGCCTTGGCGACGCTTGTGCGCGTCGCGGCGTTTGCGATTCCCGCGCCCGCGATCGCCACGGGCGTCGCAGCCGCACTTGCCGCGCTGGGCGCGGTAAGTGTGGTGGTTGGCTCTCTGCAAGCGATTGGCGCCAGCAATGTGCGCAGGCTCGCCGCTTATGCAGGCGCCGCGCAGGCTGGCGGAGTGCTCATCAGCGTCGCGCTGGGTTCGACGGCGGGGTTCGCCGCGGCGTTGGTGCAGATGTTTGCGCTGGCCGCCGCCGCCATCATCCTGCTTGGGGGAAGTGCGGCGCTCGGCGGCGTGCAATTGCTCAGCGCGTTCGACGGATTGGGGCGCCGCGCACCCCTTACCAGTGCGGCAATGACGCTGGGTGGGCTTAGTCTGATGGGCGCTCCACTGACGATCGGTTTTCTAGGCCGCTGGCGCTTGATTGAAGCCGGTGTTGGCGCGGAATGGTGGTGGGCGGCGGTTGCCGCGATCGCATTGTCGCTGGCGGGCGTCTTTTACTGCGGACGCTTGATCGAGCGGCTGTATGTGCGGCGCGCGCGAGAAGCTTTCGTCGGCGGCGATCCATGGCGTTTGGCGCTTGCGCCAGCGTTGGTGGCGGGCGCCGGCGCAATCACGCTGGGCCTGGCGCCGGATTCATTGTTGCGCACAGCGGCGATGGCGGCGGCGCAATTGTGGAATGGCGCTCCATGAGCACCGAACTCGCTTTGTGGTGTGTGCTGGCCGCGCCAATCGCGCAAGCGTTGCTCGTAGTAGTGCTGTCGCGACCGCCGGGTTTGCGCGACGCTGTCTACTTCTTGCTCGCGTGCGCGGGCGCCGGATGCACTTTTTACCTTGTTGGTGCTGTCGCGGCGGGCGAGACGGCGCGAGTTGTGTTGGCGCGGCCGCTGCCCAACGTCGATTTGGCTTTTTCAGCCGAGCCACTGGGCGCACTCATTGCGGCGTTGGTCTTGGGATTGGGCGCACCGCACGCAATGCACACAATTGGCATGGTGCGAGCCACGCGAGAGCGCGCGCCGGCGCGACTGATGGCGCTGTGTACGCTGGCGGCGGCGGCGGCGGTCGCCGTGGCGCTTTCCGCCAATTTGTTCAGCTTTTTCGTCGCCTATCAGGCGCTTATTCTAGCGGCCTTTCCACTCGTGGCGCATCGGGGTGACGAAGATTCGCGGCGCGCGGCGGGAATATTCCTGGCGACGTTGATGGCGTCTTCGATTGGCCTGTTCCTGCCGGCCATGGTCTGGACATACGCTATTGCCGGCGCCCTGGACTTTCAACCGGGGGGCGTTTTCGCGGGCCGCGTCGATCCACTCACAGCTAATGTGTTGTTGGTGCTGTTCGTGCTCGGCTTGGCGACGACCGCAATTCCTCCCATGCATCGTTGGTTGGCGGCAGCGACCGCGGCGCCTTACCCAGCGTTGGTTTCGATCTATGCGCTGACCATCCTGCCAGCAGGCGGCGTGGGTGTACTGAAGATAGCTGCGTTCGTGTTCGGTCCAGCCCTGAGCGACGCGGCGATTGCGGCGCGTGCGCTGATGGTGTTGGCGGGCGTTGGCATGTGCATGGCTGCGTTACTGGCGTTGTCGAAGCAGGATTTGCGCGAACGTCTAGCCTACTCGTGCATGGCGCAGTCCCTGGCTGTGGTGACGGGCGCGTTGCTCGCGTTGCCTGCGGGATTGTTCGCGGCGACGCTTCAAATTGTGGCGCTGTCCTGCGCGGCGGTAACCTTGCTGATGGCGGTGGGAACGGTCGCGGCGGTGACCGGACGGGTCAATGGCTCCGACTACGCGGGGCTAGGGCGCGTCATGCCGGTGACATTCGCGGGGTTCGCACTCGCTGCCGCGAGCATGATCGGCATGCCGCCTTTCTCGGGCGCATGGGCGAAACTGTGGCTGATCACGGCTTCGGCTGCCTCTGGGCTTGTGTGGGCCGCGGCGTTGGTTGGGCTCGCGGCAGTGTTGACCTTCGCGCACTTGGGGCCCTTGGCCGCAAATGCGCTCGCTGCAAAAGCGCCGAGCGATGCGATCAATAGACCCGACGGCGCTTCGATCGTGCTTGCGGCGCCGGTCGTCGTCACTGCGCTCGCGACGTTATGGTTGCTGGTGCTGGCTGACCCCTTGGCTTCGTTCTTGTCACCAATCTGGACGCCGCGCCCATGACCAAACCTCCGAAATCACGCAAGAGCGGCGGCGGCGGTGGGGCGGGACCCTTGTTATTGTTTTGCGCGGCGGCGGCGGTGGCCGGGACTGTGTTTGATTTTACATCTGAGTCCGTTGCTGGGTTTTGGATAGGCGCCCAGCCAGGCGGCGGCGCCGCTCTCGGCGCGGGCGCGGCGGCGTTCGCGGTGCTTGCGGGATATGCCGCGCGCGCGTTCCTGGCACGTCCTCCGCAACAGAGCCAGGCAAAGGAAAACCGTGATGCTGGCGCTGACGCTTAACCCGGGCTTCGTCCCCATGATCGCGGCGCTCATTGTGCTCGCGGCGCCTCGCGGCTTAAGCGCGCCCGCGATTGCCGGGTCGGCGTTGCTGGCGCTGTGGTTGTTGCTGGACTACAAATTTGGCGCCGCCGCCGCCATGGCGCAAATGGGTTTGCCGGTCGTGCTGCTCGACTTGGACGCCTTGAACCGCAGCTTTGGCATCGCACTGCTGATCGCGCTGATTGTCATCGGTATGTATTCAGGCGCTCGGCGCAATCGCTTTGAGGATGCAGCTATTTTGTTGCTCGCTGGCGGGGCGGTCTCGGCATTGTTCTTGGGTGACCTCGTGAGTTTCGTCGCCGCAGCGGCGCTAGCGGGATTGGCTGCGGCGTGGGTGGTGTTCGCTTCGCCGGTCGAGGGCGCCAATCGGGCCGGGGTGCGCTTGCTGATGTGGCACGGCCTTGAGGGGTTGTTGTTTCTTGTCGGGGTCGCCTTTCACCTCTCGGCAGGTGTGCAAAGCGCTGTCATTGGCCGGCTTGATCTAGGAACGTTCGGAGGCGCATTCATTTTCGCGGCGCTAATGATTCGAGTGGGTGCGCCGCTGGCGCATGTTTGGCTCAAGGACGCGGTGTCGCACGCATCGCCCGTGGGGGCGGCAGCGCTTTCGGCGTTTTCCGGCGTGCTCGGCGTGTACGCTCTTGCGCGTTTCTTTCCGGGCGTCCCTCTGCTCATTCCAATCGGCGCCCTCATGATTGTGCTCGGCGCATTCTTCGCGTCGGCGGAGGATGACCTGCGCCGCGCCGCCGCCTATGGCCTGACGGCTCAAACTGGTGTGAGCGTCGCGCTCATTGGCGTGGGGTCGCCGTTGGCGCTCGCAGGCGCGGAAGGCAACGCATTCGCGGCGATCTTTGCGTTCATGACGTTGCAGATGGCGCTTGGGAATGCGCATCAACATTTAGGGCACGCGCGTGTTTCTGGTTTTGAAGGGCTTGCGCGGGCGATGCCCATTACGGTTGTTTTGGTATTCGTGGGCGGGCTCGCCGTCGCCAGCGCTCCCGGTTTGGCGTTGTTTGCGGCGCACACCGTCGCCCTTGAGGCGACGGCGCAATGGGACTTGCGTGCGCTGTGGGCGCTCATCGCCGCCGGGTCGGCAGTGTTGTTTGTAGGCTTGACGCTTCGGCCGATAGTAGCGGCCTACCGGACAAGTCCAGCCAAGGCGCGCGGGCCTATCGCGCGCGTCTCCGAAGCGCCCTTCAGCATGCTGCTCGGAACTGTGCTCGCGGCGTTCTTTTGCCTTGCGATCGGCTTGGCGCCTCGTTGGTTGTACGACCTGATGCCGACCGAACTCTCGTTTCAACCCTACGCGCCAGATCGTCTTGCGCAGCAATTCGAGGTGTTGGGCGCAAGTGGCGTGATCTACTTCATCCTTCGCGCTGCAAGGGCGCCCAAGGAACAGCCCGTCCGGCTCCTCGACATCGACGCGCTCTATCGCGGACCGCTCGCAGGCGCCGGCAGATGGCTAGGAGTTGTCATGCTGCGCGTATATGGCGCCGGGCGCGACGCGATCGGTGGCTTGTCGGCGCGTGTGGGTGCGAAGATTGGCGCCCTGATCGGGAGTTTTGATCGCCCTTATGGGGGGCGTGGGGCAAGTTTGGCGCATTGGTTGACGGTGAGCTTCGTCCTCGCCCTTATGCTCCTCGCTCAACACTTGTAAGCAGGCGTCGGTTTTCGCCAGTATTTGTAGTGTAAGGTCATGGTTATCGGCAAATATGGCGTCAATAGAACTTCTGTCTGGTCTTGAAGTATCGCTTTCCATTCATATAATGCCGCAGTAGTTTGCGGCGAATGGTGGGTCAGGAAATGGAAAACCGGCGCGATCTCGTGGACATGGCGGCTGAGATCGTGTCCGCTTACGTTTCTGCTAATCAGGTGACGTCACAAGAGCTCCCGGGCTTGATCAGAACCGTCCACACTGCTCTTCGTGACGTGGTTAGCTCTCCGAATGCAGCCCCCGAGCTTGTGCAAGAACCCGCGATTGCAATCAAGAAATCAGTGACGCCAGACTTCATCATTTGCTTGGAAGATGGTAAAAAATTCAAGTCGCTGAAGCGCCATCTCCGGACGAAATACAAAATGACGCCGGATGAATACAGGTCGAAATGGGGTCTGCCCCACGACTATCCTATGGTGGCGCCTAATTACGCGAAGGAACGCTCTAATTTGGCGAAACGCATGGGGCTCGGCCTTGCGCGGAAGGGCGAGTAGAAACTCTCCACTGCGGACAAAAATCCTAACAATAGGAAAAAATCTATCCTACACCTTGAGGACGGGCGTTATCCTCAGGCGCCGGTCTTTCGGGCCGAAAAATGTAGGAGATTGGGATGAGCGTGGCGGAAGCGTGTGAAGACGATAGCGCTGCAGCGTTACTGGCGGCCAGCGTGGCCGGTTACGCCCTAAAGGTCGCGCAGACGGAGATCGTCGAGGGGGCTCGGGGTTCCGCGCAAGTGGCGTTCGCGCGGCAGGTCGCGATGTATCTGTGCCATGTTGCTTTTGAACTCAGCTTGGCGCGTGTCGCCATCGCGTTTGGGCGCGACCGGTCAACCGTCGCCCACGCTTGCCACACGATTGAGGATCGTCGCGACGAAGCGCAGTTCGATTTGTGGATTGGGGCGCTTGAGGCGATGTTGCGCGATGCACCAGGGCGAAGCTGGCAGGCGGTGCTGACTGAGGCCGCCACTTGAGCGCGCGATCGGCGGAGCGTGCGCTGGGGCGCTTGACGGCGCCCGGCGCGATACTCGCGCCCGAGGGGGACGGCTATGCGGTGTTCGCGAAAGGCGATCGCCGTCGCCGACCGTCGATGCGGCTGCCGCCGCATGTCGTGCGTGAGTTGGAGACGTCGGGCGCAATTGGCGCGTTGGCGGATGGCGCCTTCGCTTTGACGCAGGCGGGGCGCGCGCGAGTTAGGCGAGGCGGCGCCGAGGTGGGCGAGCAATATTTGGCGCAGCATGCTGATGTCGTTTCACGACACGTCGCCGAGGCCGCTGGCGTGGTCCGACCAGTGCGCGGCCTGGAGCTGAATCCATCGGTTCGCCGTCTGGGCGCGCTGCGCGGTGCTTCAGGCGCGCCCTGGCTCAGCGGCGCCGAATTGGCTGCCGCCGCGCGGTTGCGCAATGATTGGGAGATCGGGCAATCGGGCCTTGTCCGCGGATCCGACTGGAGTGCCGCGCCCAAGGGCGGCGGACGGCGAGGGCCGGGCAGCGCATTGGAAGGCGCCATGGCGTTTCACTGTGATGCGCGCAGGCGCGTCGCCGATGATTTGGCTTCGATGGCCCCGCCGCTGCGGAGAGTTGTCGAGCGGATTTGCCTGTATGATGACGGGCTTGAGGCGTTGGAGCGCGCGGAGGGATGGCCAGCGCGATCGTGCAAGCTCGCGCTCAAGCTTGGCCTGGCGCAATTGGCGATGTCACACTGATCGGGCCGCGTCCTGGATGCGGCGCATCATCGAAAACAAGCCGTTTGAGCGTTGCGCGGTGAGCGCATCCTTCAGGCCAAGGCGTCCGAACACGGCTTGGGGATCGACGGAGAGGATCTCTTGGGGCGTGCGGCCAGAAAAGATACGCATCAACATGGCGACCTCGCCGCGTACCAAGTGGGAGTCGGAATCGCCGCGAAAATAAAGACATTTCGGCGCCTCGGCTCGGCGTTCCGAAACCAGCCAAACTTGGCTGACGCACCCGCGCACGCGCGTTTGTTCGTTACGCTCGGCTGGAGTGAGCGGTTCGAGCGTGCGCGCCAGTTCGATCAAATGAGCTATACGCTCTTCCCAATCGGGAAGCAGCGCGAACTCCTCGGTCAGTTCGACGATGGCCTGTTCGACGCCGTCCATGTCCTCGACATGCGCCCTACGACGCTGTTGGGCAAGGTCAGTCGCGCCCACCGTGACCGCTTGGAATGGGGCTCATCGCCGTGGTGTCAGGCTGGGCGACGGCGCCAATGCATGTGCCGACATCGCGCAATCCGTGTTGCCCGAGGCAGAAGGCGTTCTCATAGCGGAAGCGGGCCGCCGACATGCATTGATACAGTTGCAACTGCGCCATTTCGAGACAATCGCGCGAACGTGGATCGCTGATCAGGCGGCTTACCGCGCTTTGATTAGCGTCCACCGCACCCAGCGCTTGCAGCGCCGCCACTGCTGACATGCGATCAAGCGCCTCCCCCCGAGTGGCGTTGACGCGCCACTGGAACGTCACTGGCGTGGAAGCGACTTCGACGACTTCAGTTCCCCCACGCAGGGCGTCCCAGAAGCGCCGGCCGCCAAACGCAGTCGGGTCGGTGCTCGGCGAGAGGCTGAGCGGCGTAACATTGAGACGCGGCGAAACCTCCGAAGGCAGCGCCCTAATTGGCGCTCCGGCCGCGCCGAGCGATCGCACGCGTTGCACGCGCGCGGCTTGTTGGGGCGCGACACTATTGGCCCAGCGTTGCCGCTGAATTGAGTACGCCATCTCCTGGTAGCGGTCGGCGACGCCGATAATGCGCGCGGAATCCGCCTTGGCGGAGTCGAGCAGCATGCGGGTGGCTTCGCCGCCGCCACGCAGGCCGCGCGCATAGCTTGGGTCAACCGAAACAGCCCAGATCACCGCGTCGCGCCCATAATAGGCGGCCGCATCGCGCACGCCTTGCACGAACGCCGGTGATTGCGCGGCAGTCGATGCGCCATAGGCGACCCAGCCGCGTGTCAACGCGTCGCGGTTGTGGCGGGCGACGCGGTCAAGCGCTGTCTCCAGCTCATTGGCATTGCCGACCCGCGACGAGCGCAAGTCCGAGACATCGTCCTGGTAGGCGGCGTAGGCCGTCATCGCGGTCTGCAGGTCGCCGTTGCCGGCGCCTCCCGCTGGCGCGGTTTGGGCGTTGGCGACGCCGAGAAGGGCGACCGCCGCACTGGTGGTCCAGAACGCTAGACTCCGCATCGGCTGTGCTCCTGATCCTGGATGGGTGAGTTCGCTTCCGAATGGGACTCGCAAGAGGCACCATGACCCGATCGCGTTAAGAAGTCTTTTACTCGCGGGCGGGCTTCAGGTGTCAACACAACTGGCAGTAACGCGGCAGGCAAAAGCAGTGACAGCGCTGGGGCGGCTCGCGCTGGCGTTCTGGTTTTGGCTGGCCGCCGCCGCTGGCTTGGCAATTGTGGCCTGGGTGAACGGCGCTGACCGGGGTGAATTGGCCCGGGCGGCGGCGCTCGCCACGGCGCCCGCATTGGCCGGGTTCATCTTGCTCCCGCGCCTCGGACAAAGGCGCGTCGATGCGGGGCTGATTGCAGCGTGGCTCTTGGCGGTGACGGGACTTGTCGCCGGAACGGGCGGTGCTTCGTCTCCACTCGCCGCCGGGCTTGCAATCGCGCCGGCTCTGGCGTCGGCGCTGGGCCGGCGCTGGGCGCCGGAGGCGGGTGCGGCGGCGGTGCTGGGATACGCACTGGCTGGCGCCCTGGCGGCGTTTGGTCCGCCACAGGCGAATGCTCTGGGGGCCTATCCTGAAATGCTGAGTGTCGCGGCTTTGGCGATGGCGGCGGGGCTCATGGCGCTCGGGCAGGCGGCGCCTCCCCAGTCGCAAGCAATGGGGCGACGGATCGCTGAAGTCTCGCATGAGTTGCGCACGCCGCTGACGCATATTCTAGGCTTTTCGGAAATGATCGAACGACAGATTTTTGGCGAGATTGGCGAGCGTTACGTCGAGTATGCGGGACTGATACGAAAGAGCGGCGTCCACTTGCTCGCGCTGGTGAACGACCTGCTTGACCTCTCCAAGATTGAAGCGGGGCGGTACGACCTTGAGATCGAACTGTTCGATGCGCGTCGCGTGGTCGAGGAAGTGGTTCGCCTTGCCTCCGATAGCGCGCAGAAAAAGACGATCGCGATTGGCATGGTGACTCCAGATGTCGCGTTAAACGTGCGTGCGGATATGCGTGCGTTGAAACGAATATTGCTCAACACGATAGGCAATGCGGTCAAGTTCACGCCGGAGGGTGGGCGCGTGATGGTGACCGCCGCGGCTGTCGACGGCGATCTTGTGATTGACACGATCGATACTGGGCCAGGAATTCCCGTGGCTGAACGTGCAAAGCTCGGGCAGGCCTACGAGCGCGGCTCAAGCGGCGCCAGCGCGGAAGGGACGGGGCTGGGCCTGGCGCTCGTGCGGGCGTTGGCCGAATTGCACGGCGGTTCGTTGAGTTTTCATGATGCGCCCAGCGGCGGCGCGCTGGTGCGCGTGGCGCTTCCAGTCCTTGCGACCGACTAACTTCCGGGCATCGTCAGAAATGCGCGTGCGGCGGCGATATCGCCGACTTCTACGAAGAGCGTTTGCCCAGTGCGCCCGTTGATGATGCGCAGCTCGACGCTCTCGCGCGGGTCAAGCTCCATCAACTCGCGGAAAGCTGCCTGAGGAAACACGAACGCCGCTTGCGAGCCGCTGCGCGCCACACGCTCAACAGCGCGGGTGGAGGAAAAAGCAATCGCCGCGTTAGGCGCGGGCGCGCCGGCGGCGAGCCCGTAGGCCATGCGCTGGGGCAAGCTTACTTCTTGGGCGCGTGCGCGCGCGCCATTGCGCATATGCAAGCGGGCGGAAGCTGGCGCGGCTTGGCCGCGGGCCAGTGGTATGACAAGCGCCAATTCCTGCGCGCCGTTGCGGGTGCGCACGCCGAACATCGCCGCGACGGGTGCGTCGATGCTTTGGCTGAGCGGCCAGCCGTTGGCGCCGGGCGCCCGATTGGCCAGCCAGGTGCGGTCCCACCCCGGAAAGGGCATGGCGGTGGCGTTGACCCAACTGGCGAAGGCGGCGCGTGCGCTGGCGGCGGCGGTGGTCGTGCGCTGATCTGTGCAAGCGCGCGCGCGGGCGGCGGCAACGACCGCTTGTTCAAGCTCGCGCACCTGCGCGTTGGACCAGCCTGCGCGCAGAAGCGCGCCCCGCGCTTGGGTGACGCCGGCCTGCAGAGCCGTCCGCACGTCGGCGGTGAAGAGCGCGCATCGCGCATCGGCCTCAACCAACCCGCGGCGTTCCACGTAGGCGGAGCGCGCATTTGGCTCGGTGGCTGAGGCGGCGACCGTGGTTGCAGCCCCGAAAGCGGCGATGAGAAGGAGGAGGCGCATGTGAGCCGCCAGCGTTAAGGTAATGTCGTTGCGTTCTGGTGAACGCCCCGGGGCCGTGCATGGACGAACTCAAAACTGACTTCTGGGCACTTGCCCTCATTAGACGTGCGCAGGTCGCGGGCGCGTATGCCGCCGTGGCGCGCAAGGGCGACCCTGATGGGGGCGCGGTCCTGGTCAAGGTGGCCACACTTGATGGCCGCGCCCGGCTATTTGCGCCGGCCCGCGCCGGGGAGGGAGAACGGGTTTGGCTCGACCTGTCAGCCGGGGCGCTCGGCGAGGACGAGCGGGACGTGGACGCTCATGTACGCAAGCGGATCGAAACCGACCCTGACCTCTGGGTGGTCGAAATCGAGGACAAGCTTGGGCGCCATTTCCTCATGGAGCCGGTCGATTCGGGGATGGGCTAAGGGGTCGCGGGTTGCTCCAATCATAGTGGGGGCGTAAACGCCCCGCTCCCAACGAAAGCCTCTCCATGTCAGCCGATTCCGTCCACGAGGCCGTGACCTCGCCCGCAGCCCAGGCGCGGCGCAGGCGCACGTTTGCGATCATCTCTCACCCCGACGCTGGCAAAACCACGCTGACGGAGAGCCTGTTGCTCGCGGGCGGCGCGATCCATTTGGCCGGCGTGGTCGCCGCGCGCGGGCAAGCGCGGCGGACCAAGTCGGACTGGATGAAGATCGAGCGCGAGCGCGGAATTTCCGTGTCCGCGTCGGTGATGACGTTCGAGCATGACGGACTGGTGTTCAACCTGCTCGACACGCCGGGCCACGAGGATTTCTCCGAGGACACATATCGCACGCTTACGGCGGCCGATTCCGCGATCATGGTGCTTGACGCCGCCAAGGGCATCGAGCCGCAGACGCTGAAATTGTTCGAGGTCTGCCGCCTGCGCGACATCCCGATCACCACGTTCATCAACAAGATGGACCGCGAGGCGCTCGATCCGTTCACGCTGCTGGACGAGATTCACTCGAAGCTGGCGATGGACACCGCGCCGATGTATTGGCCCGCGGCGTCAGGTCAGCGCTTTGCCGGCATGCTTGATCTGTATGCCGATGAATTTGTGCCTTTCCGCAGGCTTGAGGCGGGTGAGCAAGGCTTTGCCGGTCTTGAGCGACAAGCGCGGGGCGATGCGAGCTTTCTGGCTGGCGCCAGCGACGACGTGCGCGCGGAGCTGGAGGAAACGGCGGCGCTGGCGCGTGAAGGATTGCCGCGCTTTGATCTTCAGGCGTTTCGCGAAGGGCACTTGACGCCGGTTTATTTCGGCTCGGCGTTGCGCCGTTTTGGCGTGCTTGAGCTTTTATCCGGTCTGGCCGCTCACGCGCCTTCGCCACGCGCGCAGCCTGCCTTGGTGAAGGCGAGCGAAACAAGCATTGAGCCCGGCGGCGACGACGTGACCGGCTTTGTCTTCAAGATACAAGCCAATATGGACCCCAAACATCGAGATCGCGTTGGTTTTTTCCGTGTGTGCTCCGGGCGTTTTCAACGCGGCATGACCTTGAAGACCGCCGCCGGAAAGGCGCTCAATGTGCACAATCCGCTGATGTTCATGGCGCAGGAGCGTGAGATCGCCAACGAAGCCTTCCCGGGTGACGTTATCGGCATACCAAGCCATGGCGGCCTCCGCGTTGGCGACTCGCTTTCGGAGAGCGGCGACGTCGTTTTTCGAGGCATCCCGAATTTCGCCCCGGAAATCTTGAAACGAGTGCGCGTGCGCGATCCGCTCAAGCAGAAGCACTTGCGCAAGGCGCTTGAGGCGCTGGGCGAAGAGGGCGTCACTCAGGTGTTCAAGCCGGTCACTGGGGGCGACCTTATTGTCGGGGCGGTCGGCGCCCTGCAGTTTGACGTGCTCGATGAGCGGATCAAAGCCGAGTATGGCTTGGAAGTGATCTTCGAGATTTCGCCTTATCAAGCCGCGCGCTGGGTCAGCGCGGAAAGCCGCATCGATTTGGAAGCCTTCGCCGAGAAATCAAAGATGCAGATGGCGGAGGATGTCGATAGCGCGCCGGTCTATTTGGGCAAGAGCGCTTGGGAAATCGGTTACGTGCAGGACAAAAACCCGAAAGTCCGCTTCAGCGCGTCAAAAGAGCGCGCAGCTTAGGCGGCTGTGCGGTCTTCGTCGGCGCTTTTGCGCACCTTGAAGAATCGCATCGCGCGTTGCGCCGCCTCGATGGGAACGGAATTGTACATCCGCCCAAATTCCTCCGCCCTGGCCATGGCGTCATCGCCGCCGCAAGCGAGCACGGCGAGGGTGACGAACAGCGGCCGCTCAATGTTGGCGGCGCGGCAGATCATGGCGAGGCCATCGATATCGCGGCGGTGGAGCAAGTCTGCGATCGTGTCATGATCGAGATGGGTCAGTTCGGCGAGGCCGTATAGAAAGTGCATTTGTTTGGCTTCGCGATACAGCGAGACAAGAAGCTGCCCGTTGAGGGCGCCGCTGTTCTTCTTTGACTGGATAAAGGCCAGCGCCCGTTTTGCTTCGGCGCTCAAATCGCCAACGGACTGGCGCATGCGCGCGCGCGCCTTCACCAGCGCCGCGTCAAGGGTCTTTGGATCGACAGCGGCATTGCGCTTCATGATTTGGTCGCGGAGTTTGTTTTCGACCACGAAATACATCTCGTTAAGCAAATCGAGCGGCAGGTCGTTCCGCTTTACGACAGCTTCATGCAGGTAGGCATTGCGGCGCGCGCGATCGACCGCGGTCTCCATGCTTGTTCGTGAGAGTTCTGCGCCGTCGTTGCGAATGAGCGCGTCCAGGGCGACGTCATCGCCCAGACGGACGATGGCTTCCGACAGAACTTCGCTGACCGTCTCGCGTTCCGCCACGGCCTTAATGTGGTGTTGACTCTGGTAGTTCACCACTTGGAGCAGGGTCTGCTCATCCAAAGCTGAACTGCGGCGCAGCACCGGGCCGGCAATCTCGAACGAGTGTGTGGCGAGGTCGCGCATGAGGCCGGTGGGCGCGTCAGTCGCGTCCGCGAAAACTTCGGCGAGTTCCGCCAGGACGCCGTCTTGCATCTCGGCGGCGACCAATTGGAGCACATCGTCGAATAGCGCGGATTCACGAGCGTTGCGCGCGCCGGATGTCTCGAAGAAGAGATCGGTTACTTCGCGCAACAATTCCCGGCGCTGCCCGCTGTCCTGCGTGCGCGCCAAGTCCACCAGTTTTGCGAACCGCGAAGCAGACATGGGTGTTCGATCTCCTGAGCCGCTGATTTTACGTCATGCGCGTAAACAAATCTTATCAGGGGCTGAAGAGACCCCACCCCTTACGGCGCGAAATATGGCGGGCGTTGGTTAACGGAGCCTTCAGTTTTCGGGCGCGAGCGCTTCACGTCGCAGTTCAATTGCGAGCCACTCCGCCTCCGCCGCCTCATGTTCAGCGCGCGCTGCCTCAAGGCGCTTGGCGCTGGTTGTGAAGAGCGAGGCATCCTTCGCGAAAATGTTTGGGTCGGAGAGCGCTAGTTCAAGCGATGCAATTTCGGCGCGAAGCCGTGGCATGACCAAGTCGAGTTCCGCTGCGCGGCGCTCTTCCTTGTAGCTCAGCTTGGTTTGCCGGCGTTCAGGCGCGGCGCTTGGCGCCTGCTGGCGACGCGGCGCGGGGCGCCGGCCTGCGGCAGGGGCGCCGTGTTCGCGCTCGAAATCGCTCCAACCGCCAGGCGATTCTACCCAGCGGCCTCCGCCGAGCGGGCTAGGTCCCACCAATTGCGTCGCGACCCCGTCGAGAAAAGCGCGGTCGTGGCTTACGAGTATGACCGTGCCATCATAGGCGGCGAGCATGTCTTCCAGCGCGTCGAGCGTGTCCATGTCGAGGTCGTTCGTGGGCTCGTCGAGCACCAGCAGATTTGCCGGCCGCGCGAGCGCGACCGCGAGCGCGAGGCGATTGCGCTCTCCGCCCGAGAGCGCCGACACGGGTTGCCGCAATTGTTCGGGCGCGAACAGGAAGTCGCGCGCGTAAGCGGCGACGTGGCGGGGCTGACCACGCACCATCACCTGGTCGCCGCCGTTTGGCGCAAGGGTGTCCCATAGGGTCTCGGCGGGGTCGAGGAGAGTGCGGCCCTGGTCGACGTAGGCGACGTTGAGATTTTCGGCGATCCGCACGGCGCCTGAATCCGGCGCGCGCTTTCCCAGCAGCGTCTCAAGCAAGGTGGTCTTGCCGGCGCCGTTCGGTCCGACAATGCCGAGCCGGTCGCCTCGCATAATGCGTAAGGAGAGGTTGGTGACGATGGGGCGTTCGCCATATGCCTTGGAGATGCCCTTTGCGTCGATCACCTGCCGCGCCGAATCTGTCCCCTTGTCGGCCTGCAAGGCGGCTGATCGCGACGCCGACAGTGCTGTGCGCTCGCGGCGGTCGGCGCGCATGGCTTCGAGTTTGCGGCGGCGCCCTTCGTTGCGCGCGCGCCGCGCGGTGACGCCGCGCTGCAGCCAGTGCTCTTCGGTGCGCAAGTGGGTTTCCAGCCGCGCCAACGCGCGCGCTTCCTCCTGCTCGACGCTCTCGGCCCATTCCTCGAACGCCGCGAAGCCGCGCTCCAGCTTAAGCAGGCGGCGCTGCCGCAACCACAGCGTCGATGTCGAGACGCGGTCGAGGAAGCGGCGGTCGTGGCTTATGACCAGGCAGGCGCCGCGAAAGCTGGCGATCCGTTGCTCAAGCTCTTCGATGGCGACAATGTCGAGATGGTTGGTGGGCTCGTCCAACAACAAGATATCGGGGTCGGCCGCGAAAGCTCTGGCGAGCGAAGCGCGCCTGGCTTCACCCCCCGAAAGCGCTTCCGGGGTCCGATCGGGGTCGAGGCCAAACACCGCGAGCGCCGCCTCCGCCGCGTGGGAAGATGCGGGCGCATCGCTGCCGGCGCGTTTGACCGAAGGGCCGCGTGCGTAGTCGCGCAAAGTCGCGCATCCATCGAAGTCCGTTTCCTGGGGAGCCATGGCGATGACAGCCCCCGAGGCGAATGCGATGTCGCCGGAATCGGGCTCGGCCTCCCCCGCGAGCATACGCATCAGCGTGGATTTGCCCGCGCCGTTGGCGCCGATGAACGCCGTGCGTTCGCCTTTATGCAACACGAAGGCCGCGTCCTCAAACAAGGGTGCTTCGCCAAGCGTTAGGCGCAGATCCTTGACATGCGCCAGGGCGGGTCCGTTCGCCATCGCCGCCCGCTACTGGAAAATTTCGGGGAGGCTAGGGAAGTTCTCGATTTTGGATTCGCCGAACGCGTCAGCCAATTCATCGAAGAAGCTCGCCATCTCAACCTCGCGCGGAGAGCGGGCGGGCTGCTCGATGCCCGGCAGCGGGTGTTCGTCAACGCCCTGATGGGCCACGCGCATGGTGTCGGCCCAGATTTGCGCCGGGAGCGTGCCCCCAGTGGTGCGTCCCATGGAGGTGAAATCGTCGTGCCCTACCCAGACGCCGGCGGCAAAGTCGGCGCTGTAGCCGACGAACCAAGCGTCGCGCCAATCGGAGCTGGTTCCGGTTTTCCCCGCCACGTCGCGGCCAATCTGGGCCGCAGTTCCAGTGCCACGTAGCACGACCGCTCCCATCATCGAGGTCATGCGGCGCACGATTTCCTCATCGAGCACGCGCGGCGCGTCATAAGCAGGGCGCGTGTACAGCTCCTGTCCAGCACTGTTGGTGACGCGGGCGACGACGTGAGCATCTATGCGGCGACCGTCGGTCATGTACGCCGCGAATGCGGATGTCATGTCCCAGAGCGTTGTCTCGATGGAACCGAGAGCGATGGAGGGCGGTACGAATTGGTTGCGCGCGGGCATCGTGGTGATGCCAAGGCGTCGGGCGACATCCGCCACACGCTGGGGGCCGATCTCGTCGGCGACCTCCGCCGCGACCGTGTTGATGGAAAGCGCGAAAGCGGTTCGCAAGGTGACGGCGCCGCGATAGCCTTCGTCGTAATTGTGCGGTCTCCAGCCGTCGATCACCACCGGCTCATCGTAGCGTACATCCTCGGTGCCGAGCCCGGATTCGAGCGCGGCAGTGTAGACGAACGCCTTGAAAGCCGAGCCCGGTTGGCGCTGGGCCTGAGTGACGCGGTTGAATTTCGAGGTATTGTAGTCGGTTCCGCCCACTAGCGCGCGAATCCCGCCTTCACGGTCAACGGCCATGAATGCTGCCTGTAGCGGCCGGCGGCCAAACGCGCGATTGCCGAGGCGGCGGCGAATGGAGCTGGCCGCCGCTTCCTGCACCTGGCGATCGATGGTGAGCTGGACAACGAGGTCGGGCGTTTCCTGGCCGACGGCGGCGCGCGCTTGTTCAACCGCCAGATCAAATGCGTAGCCCATGGAGCGTTCGACATTGGGGCGCGCGACAACCCGGATTGTCTCGGCGCGCGCCGCGTCGCGCTGCTCGGCGGTGATGAAGCCGGCTTCGACCATGGCTTCGAGCACGACGTGCTGGCGGGCCGTCGCGCGCTCTAGGCTTTCCGTCGGCGCCGAGCGTGACGGCGCCTTTGGCAGCCCCGCCAGCATCGCCGCCTCCGCCAGCGTCAATTCCTGCGCGGTCTTGCCGAAGAAGCGCCGGGCGGCGGCATCAACGCCATAGGCTTGGTCGCCGAGATAGACGCGGTTTAGGTAGAGTTCGAGGATTTCGTCCTTGCTGAGCCGGCGTTCTATGCGCGAAGCAAGCACCATTTCGCGGAGCTTGCGGTTGATGGTTTGGCGGCGTGTGAGAAATAAGTTGCGTGCGAGCTGCTGAGAGATCGTGGAGGCGCCTTGCACGGTTTCGCCAGCGCGCAGATTGGCGAGCAGCGCGCGCAAGACCGCCATGCGGTCAACGCCTTCGTGCTGGTAGAAGCGGCGATCTTCGATCGCAAGGAAGGCTTGTGGAACGTAATCCGGCAGGTCTGTAAGCGCTGCGCGCCGTCCGTAATAGGCGCCGCGGACGCCGAGGATATCGCCGTCGCGGTCAACGAACATCACCGAGGCTTGCCGGTTGAGCGCCCAAAGCGCGTCGGCGTCCGGCACCCGCGGCAGGCCCCAATAGATCCAGACCCATACCGACAGCACCAAAACCAGCACCGCGCCGGCAGCGACGCTGGCGGCGCGCCGCCACGTAAAGCGCGCCCGATCGGCCAGCATTTGCGACAGATGCTGCTGAGCGGCCGCTGCGCGCAATTTCGCCCAGTCGATGCCGCGGCGAAAATCTGGCCTGTAATCGGGCAATGGGTTCTCCGGCGCGGTGTGTCCAATAGAGGTATGGCCGAATTCTGGCCAGGGGGCACGGGGTCGCGATGATCAAGATGCGGGGATAGAAAGCGGCCTATCCGCGCGCTCATTGCCCGAAACCGCCGAGTTTGTTGGCGCGGTGAGAAATCAATCCGACCGCTCCGGTCTGGGGTTAGTCTCCAGGCACGGTCAAGAAATCAGGTTCAGGAAGGACGAGGCGGTGGTGAAGGACGCGGCGACGGCGTTTCGTGAAGTGCTCGACAAGGGGCGGGCCGAACTCGCGGGCGGCGATGCGCAAGAGGTGGAGCGGCGCATGAAGGCGGTATCCGCCCTGGTGCGGGCGGAGCGCGATGTCGCTGACTTCCTGGCCGCGTCGCATGCCCAATCACCGGAGGAAGATGAGCAATTACGCCGGGCAGAGCTGCGTCGCCGCATCGCTCTTTTTGTTAAAGCCGATCTCGGCGACGCTCCTCCGGAAGTGCTTGAGCGGATCATGCTTGAAGGACGTGCTGAATGATTGGCGGTTTTGGGGACACCCCAACCAGATCGCTCCCGAAGGGGCTTGGCGCGCTTGGGTGTTCATGGGCGGGCGCGGCGCCGGCAAGACCCGCGCGGGCGCGGAATGGGTATCGGAGCACGCCCGCAATGGCCACTTTGGGCGCATCGCGCTGATTGGGCCGACGTTTCACGACGTGCGCGAAGTGATGATCGAAGGAGATTCTGGATTGCGTGCGTTGGCCGATGAACGGCCGGTCTATGAAGCGAGCCGCAAGCGGCTGGTCTGGGCCAATGGCGCGCAAGCCTATTGTTTCTCGGCCGAGGATCCAGAGAGTTTGCGCGGACCTCAGTTTGACGCGGCCTGGGCCGATGAGATGTGCTTTTGGGCGCATCCCGACGAGACCTTGTCGACCTTGGAGCACGGGCTGCGCCTCGGACAAAAGCCGTTGCTCATGGTGACGACGACGCCGAGGCCGATTGGCGCGCTGAAAAAACTCATCGCGGCGCGCGATACGATCGTCACGCGATCGGCGACTTGGGACAATCGGCGCAATCTGGCGCCCGACTTTATAACGGCGCTGAGCGAACGCTGGGCCGGCTCGGCCCGTCATCGCCAGGAGCTCTTGGGTGAGTTGATCGAGGATGTCGAAGGCGCTTTGTGGTCGCGCGCTCAGTTGGAAACGCTGCGCTCGGGCGAACATGGTGAGTTCGACCGTGTCGTCGTCGCCGTCGATCCGCCCGCGAGCATAGGCGCGAACGCCGACGCGTGTGGGATTGTCGCCGCCGGGGCTTGGGGCGAGGGGCGCACGCGGCGCGCCATGGTGCTGGCGGACGCCAGCGTCCAGGGTTTGGCGCCCGACCAATGGGCCTTGCGCGCCGCGGAGCTGGCGCGTTCGATTGGCGCGGACGCCATCGTCGCGGAGGCGAACAATGGCGGCGAGATGGTGCGCGCGGTGCTCCGCGCGGCGACCCCGGAATTCTTCGTGCGATTGGTGCGCGCCAGCGAGGGTAAGCGCGCGCGCGCCGAACCGATTGCGGCGCTCTACGCCCAAGGGCGTGTTGCGCATGCGGCGGCGTTTCCGGCGCTTGAAGATGAGATGTGTGCATTTGGGGCCGATGGCTTCAAAGGCAGCCCTGACCGTGTCGATGCGTTGGTGTGGGCGTTGACGGATTTGCTGATGGGCGGCGCGCAGCCGCGCATGCGACTGCTTTAGACGGAAAGATCCAGATGTTCGAATGGTTGCGCAGTCTCCGCGCCCCCCGGGGCGTGGAGCGAAAACTGTTGGCTTGGCACGCGCTCGGTCGGCCTGTGTGGTCGGCGCGCGATCCCTCGGTGTTCGCGCGTGAAGGCTACGCAAAGAACGCGATCGCCTATCGCTGCGTGCGCATGCTCGCGGAAGCCGCCGCGAGCGCGCCGCTGAAAGTTGGACCCGCCGAACACCCTTTAGCACGCCTCTTGGCGCGGCCGAACCCGGAGCAAACTGGCATCGAGCTTCTGGAGGCGTTCTACGGCCATTTGCAGGTCGCGGGGAATACATTCCTCGAGGCCGCAAGCATTGAAGGTAGCTCGCCCACTGAGCTCTATGTGCTGCGGCCCGATCGCATGAGTGTGATCCCGGGGCCGGACGGTTGGCCGATCGGCTGGGAGCATCGCGCCGGCGATATTGTGCGCCGCTTTGAACGCGATCCGGTGACCAGCGAAGCGCCTATTCTGCATCTTAAGCTCTTTCATCCCGCGGATGATTGGTATGGGCTCTCGCCGATGGAGGCCGCGGCCTTCTCAATCGACATCCACAATGCCGGCGGCGCCTGGAACAAGGCGTTGATCGACAACGCGGCGCGTCCGTCGGGAGCATTGGTGTTCACCGGCGCGGGCGGCGCTGATCGGTTGAGCGAAGAGCAATTCCAACGCTTGAAGCAAGAATTGGAGGACATGCATGTCGGCGCCGCCAATGCTGGCCGGCCGATGCTGCTTGAGGGTGGGCTCGAATGGCGCCCGATGAGTTTGTCGCCCTCCGACATGGATTTCATCGAGGCGCGTTACGCCGCCGCCCGCGACATCGCGCTCGCGTTTGGCGTGCCGCCGATGCTGCTCGGCATACCCGGAGACAACACATACTCCAATTATCGCGAAGCAAATCTCGCATTCTGGCGGCAAACCGCGCTGCCGCTGGCGATGAAGGGCGCGCGCGGCATCGAAGCGTGGTTGGGAGATCGGTGGCCGGAAGCTGGGCGCGCGGCGGTTCGCATCGATTTGGATACGGTCTCGGCGCTGGCTGTCGAGCGCGAAGCGTTGTGGGCGCGCATTGGCGGCGCGGAATTCTTGAGCGAAGACGAGAAACGGCGCATGGCCGGCGTTGAAACGCCGGTGCGGCCATGAAAATCGATCCGCGCATTACGCTTGCGCTGATTCTGGCGCTTTTCCTGGAGACGGCAGGGGGGCTCGTATGGGCTGGGCGCGCCGCGGCGCGCTTGGACGAGGTCGAGCGCGCGGTGGCGACACAGCCCGAAGTGGCTGACCGCCTGGCCCGGCTTGAGGAGCAATTGGCCGAAGCGCGCCGTTCGCTTGCCCGCATCGAGCGCAAGCTCGAGCAATGATGATCGAGGGTTATGCCGCGCTGTTCGGCGTGGCCGACCAGTCAGGCGATATTGTGCGCGCCGGCGCGTTCCGCGGGAGCCTTGCGCGCCGCGCTGGGCCTCTGCCGATGCTGGTTGAGCACGAACGGCGGCTCCATGCAGGCTTCTGGACCGACGTGCGCGAGGATGGCCGCGGATTGTTCTTGAGAGGCGCGATCCGTGACGATGCGCCAGGCGCGGCGCGCGCCAAGCGGCTGATCGCGCGCGGCATAGACGGTCTCTCCATCGGGTTCATCCCGCTGGTGGCGCACAGCAATCTGTCGGGACGGGTGATCGAGGACATTGAACTTCTGGAGGTGTCGATCGTGACACACCCGATGCAGTCGCAAGCGCGGCTGACTCTTGCGCGAGAGCTGATCCGCGCTGCTTGAAGGAGAATAACGTGAGAAAAGAAACCAAAGCCGCGCCAATTGGCGCGCAGGACGCGCTGATGAGCACGTTCGAGGAATTCAAGGCCGCCAATGATGCGCGTCTTGAAGCGCTGGAGCGTAAGCGCGGCGACGTCTTGTTGGAGGAGAAGGTCGAGCGTATCGACCGCACGCTCTCCGAGCAAAAATCGCTGATCGAGCGCGCCGCCCTCAATGGCCGCCGAGCAGGCCTTGCCGCCGATCCCGCGCCTTCCGAGCACAAATCGGCGTGGAGCACGTATATGCGTCACGGCGATGTCTCGGCGCTGACGCAGTTTGAAGCCAAATCACTATCGGTGGGCGTCTCCGCCGACGGCGGCTATATCGCGCCCCCAGAGCTTGATCGCTTGATTGAAAGTCGCCTGCGGGCGGCCTCGCCGATGCGGGAAATCTCCGGCATTCGCACCACCAGCGCTAACCTGTTCCGCAAGCCCATCAGTTTGACGGCGGCGGGTTCGGGCTGGGCCGCGGAGACCGGCGCGCGTACGGAAACCACGTCGCCGACCTTGGCGTTGCTCGATTTCCCCACCGCCGAACTCTACGCCAATTTGGCGGCGACCCAGGCTTTGCTGGATGATTCCTTCGTCAATCTCGAGGAATGGATCGCCACTGAAGTCGAGGATGCGTTCGCCGGCCAGGAGCGGGCGGTGTTCGTCAATGGCGACGGCGTCAACAAGCCGAAGGGCTTCTTGAACTACACCATGATCGCCGACGCCAGCCATGTGTGGGGTCAGATCGGCTACATCGCCACCGGCGTCGCCGGCGCTTTCGCAGCGTCCGCGCCCGTCGATAAGATCATCGACCTCGTCTACGCCCCGAAAGCGCAATTCCGCCAGAACGGTCGCTTCACCATGAACCGCAAGACGGTGTCGGCGGTGCGCAAGCTGAAGGACGCATCCGGGCAATACATCTGGGAGCCGAACGATCGCGGCGGCGCCACCTTGCTCGGCTATCCGGTCACCGAGCTCGAAGACATGCCCGATATTGCCGCCAGTTCCAATTCAATCGCGTTCGGCGATTTCCAGCGCGGCTATCTGATCGTCGATCGTGTCGGCGTGCGTGTGCTGCGCGATCCGTACTCAGCCAAGCCATACGTCTTGTTCTACGTGACCAAGCGCGTTGGCGGCGGCGTGCAGAACTTCGACGCCATCAAAGTGCTGCGCTTCGCGGTTTCGTAAGTGAGCCCCCCTCCCCGTGAGGGGAGGGGGCAGGGGG
>JBEBHQ010000063.1:0-9156 GCA_040080805.1 Terricaulis sp.
CCCCCCAACCCCCTCCCCTCGAAGGGGAGGGGGAACATCCTCGAAATCGGCTTCGGCGGCGGCGAGCATCTGGTCGCCCAGGCCGTCGCGCACCCGGACGCGCGTTTCATTGGCGTCGAGCCATTCCTCAACGGCGTCGCCTCGTGCCTACGCCACATTGAGGAGGCCGGCGTCCAGAACATCCGCCTGCATCAGGGCGACGCGCGCGAGGTGATCGCGCGCTTGCCGGATACCTGCCTCGACCTCGTCTACATCCTCTTCCCCGACCCCTGGCCCAAAACCCGCCACTGGAAACGCCGCCTGATCCAGCGCGAATTCCTGGACGACCTCGCGCGTGTGCTGAAACCTGGCGGCGAGGTGCGCTTCGCCACGGACTGGGCGCACTACGCGGCCTGGGCGCTGGAGCTGTTCACACGCGATCCGCGCTTTGCGTGGACCGCCGAATGCGCGGCGGACTGGCGCGAGGCGTGGCCGGGGCACGTGCCGACACGGTACGAAGCGAAAAAGCTTGGCGATTGCGCGCCGATTTGGCTGAGGTTTGTAAAGTCGCAAGATGGCCAGGGCTAAAGAAATGGGACCGATGGCGACAAGGCGAGCGCTTCTCCCAACCGTGGTCCTAGCGTCGTTGGCGCTAACCGCCTGCCAATTCGGCTATCAAGTGTCGGAGTTGGTAGGACACTATCGAGCAGAGGGAAGTCGGATCAGTGAACGGCTAACTCTGCACTCAGGCGGAATTTATTTTCATTCTTGGTGTGTGCAGGGCGAACGGCGACAGCAGTTCGGCGATTGGCGCTTAGAAGCGAATTGGATCCATTTCGACGACTATGTCGCGCCGATCAGCACGCTGCCGGCGTTGGCTGCCGGCGCTGAAAGGTTCTTCATCCCAGGGCCTCCAACGCTGTTCTTTTGGGGTGGCCCAACTTTCTTTTCGCGCGAGCTAGGCGTGGAGTTCGTTTGGTCGCGCGGCCTCTAATGGGGCTTGGCGCGCGCCTCAGGACCCGCTATATCCCCTCCAACACATCGCTGATGTCTCCGATGGAGGCGCGGCGGCGGGCCGAAAGCCCGCCGCTTTTTTGTTACTTGGAGCGCAGGTTGGGTAGCGCGCGGACAGCGGCAACACTCGTGCTTCTCCCCTTGTGGGAGAAGGTGGCGCTCGCGCGGCGAGCGCCGGATGAGGGGTGTCGGCGCGACGCCCCAGATGTGGCCGCCCTCACCCCTCACCCGGCGCTTCGCGCCACCCTCTCCCACAAGGGGAGAGGGGCAAAGTGAGAGCCACCAACCCCGTCGAGGAGCGCATTGTGGCGCTGGTTGAGCCCACTGCGGAGGGGCTCGGCTATCGGCTGGTGCGCGTGCGGGTGATGGGCGCGCGGCGCAAGCGGCTGCAGATCATGGCCGAGCGTGTGTCCGATGGGCAGATGAGCGTTGAGGATTGCGGCCGGCTGTCGCGGGCGGTGTCGGCGGTGCTCGACCTCGAAGACCCGATCAAGGATGAGTACGATCTCGAACTCTCCTCGCCCGGCATCGATCGCCCGCTGATGCGGATCGAGGATTTCACGCGCTTCACTGGCTACGAAGCCAAGCTGGAAACCGCCGCCATCACCGAAGGCCGGCGCCGCTTCAAGGGCGTGATCGCCGGCGTCGAGGGCGATGTCATCCGCTTGGCCATGCCGGAAGGTGATGTGAAGCTGAAGTTCTCCGCCTTGTCTGACGCGCGCTTGGTGCTGACCGACAGGCTGATCGAAGAAGATTTGAAACGTGCGAAAGCGGCGCAGGCTGCCGAGCAAAGTCCTCCCCCGCGCGCGGGGGAGGTGGTGAGCGAAGCGAACCGGAGGGGGGGAGAAACGGCCTCCCCCCTCAGTCACGCTGCGCGTGACAGCTCCCCGGGAGCAAAGAAAAGGAACGAAACATGAGCACCGGCATTTCCGCAAACCGGATGGAAATTCTGCAGATCGCTGACGCGGTCGCGCGCGAGAAATCGATCGAAAAGGAAATCGTCATCGAGGCGATGGAGCACGCGCTGCAGAAGGCCGCGCGCTCGCGCTACGGCACCGAGCACGATATCCGCGCCTCGATCGACACCAAGACCGGCGAAATGACGCTGAAGCGGGTGATGACGGTGGTGGATGAAAGCGTGCTCGATCCGGAGACGCGCCCGTTCAATCCCTCCACCGATATCATGCTCGACGTGGCGCTGAAGAGCGATTCCGAGGCTGTCGTCGGCAAGATGTACGAAGAAGGCCTGCCGCCGATCGAATTTGGCCGCGTCGCCGCGCAAACCGCCAAGCAAGTGATCAACCACGAGGTGCGCGAAGCCGAGCGCGAACGCCAGCATCTTGAGTACAAGGACCGCGTCGGCGAGATCATCAATGGCGTCTGCAAGCGCGTTGAGTTCTACAACACCATCGTCGATCTCGGCCGCGCCGAAGGCGTGATCCGCAAGTCAGAAGCCATCCCGCGCGAAAATCTGCGCGTCGGCGATCGTGTGCGCGCCTACATTTACGACGTGCGCCGCGAAGCCAAGGGGCCACAGATTTTCCTCTCGCGCGCCAAGCCTGAATTCATGGCGCGTCTGTTCGCGGCGGAAGTGCCGGAAGTGTATGAGGGCGTGATCGAGATCAAAGCAGCGGCCCGTGACCCGGGATCACGCGCGAAGATCGCCGTGATCAGCCATGATTCCTCGATCGACCCAGTCGGCGCCTGCGTCGGCATGCGCGGCGCGCGCGTGCAAGCCGTCGTCGGCGAATTGCAGGGTGAGAAGATCGACATCATCCCGTGGTCGTCCGATCCGGCGACGTTCATCGTCAACTCGCTGCAGCCGGCCGAAGTGTCCAAGGTGGTGCTCGATCCGGAAGAGGGGCGCGTCGAAGTGGTGGTGGCCGAATCGCAACTTTCACTGGCGATTGGCCGCCGCGGTCAGAACGTGCGCCTTGCCTCCCAGCTGACCGGCTGGTCGATTGATATTCTCACCGAAGCCGAGGAAAGCGAGCGTCGGCAAAAGGAATTCGCCACCCGCACCGAACTCTTCGTCAAGGCGCTCGAAGTCGATGAGATGTTCGCGCAATTGCTGGCCTCGGAAGGCTTCGAATCGGTCGAGGAAATTGCTTTCATCGACCAGATGGAACTCGCCGCCATCGAGGGCCTGAACGAGGAAATCGCCAGCGAATTGCAAGCGCGCGCGCAGGAATTTCTCGACAAGCTCGCCGCTGAGCTCGAGGCCAAGCGTGTTGAATTGGGCGTTGAGGATTCGCTGAAAAGCGTGCCGGGCCTGAACGGCAAGATGCTGGTCGCGCTGGGTCAAAAAGGCGTGAAGGCGCTCGATGATTTCGCCGGCCTCGTCGGCGATGATTTGCGCGGTTGGTTCGAGACCAAGAATGGCGAGCGCGTGCGTGAGCAAGGCGTGCTTGAGGAATTCCAGCTGACACAAGAACAAGCCGACGCTCTCATTCTCAATGCGCGGATCGCGGCCGGCTGGATTGACGCGCCGCCGGAGCCCGAACCGGAGCCAGTGGCCGAGGATGGCGATGCCGGCGTTTTCAAGTCTTGAGCCAGCGCGCGGCGAGAGGCGCTGTATCGCCAGCGGCGAAAGCCAGGCTGAAGCGCGGCTGATCCGGTTCGCGTTGTCGCTTGATGGCGTGGTGACCCCTGATGTGGCGTCAAAGCTGCCGGGGCGCGGCGCCTGGGTGCGCGCCGACCGCGAAAGCGTGAACCTCGCCTGTCGCAAAGGCGCGTTTTCTCGCGCCTTCAAGGCCGAAGCGAAAGCGGTGGCTGAGGGCTTGGCCGACCAGACCGAGGCGCTCTTGGCCCGGCGTTGTTTGGACCAGCTTGGTCTCGCGCGCCGCGCCGGCGCGTTGGCGCTGGGCGCCACTCAAGTCGAGGGCGCCATACGCGCGCGGATCGCGTTGGTGTTGGTGGAAGCCGCCGATGGCGCGGAAGAGGGCCGCGAAAAGCTCATGAGCTTGCACATCGGGCTTTGGGGCCGCCCGCCCGCCGCCGTCGGGTGTTTCAGTGCGGCGGATTTGGGCGTGGCGCTGGGTCGGGAACGTGTGATACACGCTTGCCTGCTTCAAGAGCGTATGGCGCTGGCCTGGGCGGTGGACATTGGCCGCCTCGCGGGATTTCGCGCCATCGTTCCAGGCTCTTGGCCCGATTCCTGGCGCACTGTCGGATGGGGACTGGGCGGCGCGGACGCCGGTTCCCGAGGGAGCCGGGCCCGCGGCGAGGCGAAGGACGTTTGAACGAGCCGCACTTGACGGCGAATTTAGGATTGGCGAACCGAACTGCATGACTGACGGCAACGAACAAAAAGAAGCTCCCTCCGGCCGCAAGCCGCTCACGCTCACCCGCACGGCGAGCGCGGGCACGGTGCGCCAGAGTTTCTCTCATGGCCGCACCAAGCAAGTGGCGGTCGAGGTGCGCGAAAAGCGTTCAATCACCCGCCCAGGTGTGGGCGCGGTCGCGCCCGCAGCCCCTGGCCCAGGTGTTCCGCCGCCATTGCGTCAACGTTCCGCGGCGCCGGTCGCGGCGCCCGAACCTGCGCCCAAGGCGCCGGCTGGCGGCCGCGGCGCGGAGATCAATGATGACGAGGCGCGCCGCCGCGAAGACGCCGTGCGCCGCTCGTTGGCCGAGCGTGAAGCGCGTGATCAGCGTCAGCGCGCCGAGGAAGATCAGCGCCGCGCCCTCGATGAGGCGCAACGTCGTAAAGCCGCCGAGGACGAAGCCTTGCAGGCTGAGGCGGACGCGCGCCGCCGCGCCGACGCCGGCGAACCAGAAGTCGCGCCCGAGCCGGTTAAGCAGGCTGCGCACGGGGTGACGCCCGCGCCGGTCAAGGAACAGAGCGATCTGCTTGGCGATCTGGGTGGGCGCCTCAAATCGGCGCGTCGGCCAATGCCGCCGCCGCCGGTCAAGCCAGCGAAGAAGGGCGAGCCCAAGCGTCGCGAAGGCAAGCTCACGCTCGACATGGTTGAGCGTATCACCGAAGGCGACGACGACCGCGTTAGGTCGTTGGCCGCGTTCCGCCGTGCGCAGCAAAAGGAAAAGGAACGTCGCGCCAAATTGATGGGCGGCGGTGAACGCGAAAAGGTCGCGCGCGAAGTCATCATCCCCGAGACGATCACCGTACAGGAATTGTCCAACCGGATGGCCGTGCGCGTGGCGGACATCATCAAGTTCATGATGCGCCAGGGCCAGATGCTAAAACAGAGCGACGAGCTCGACGCCGACACGGCTGAGTTGGTCGCCACCGAGCACGGACACACCGTGCGGCGCGTCGCCGAGTCCGATGTTGAGGAGGGCCTTGCGGGCGCGATCGTCGATAGTGACGAAAACCTGGTGCCGCGGCCGCCGGTCGTGACTGTCATGGGACACGTCGACCACGGCAAGACGTCGCTGCTCGATGCGTTGCGCGAGACCGACGTCGCTGCCGGTGAACATGGCGGCATCACCCAACATATCGGCGCCTATCAGGTGCGGCTGAAGAACGGGCAGCGCGTCACGTTCCTCGATACGCCCGGCCACGCCGCATTCTCCGCCATGCGCGCGCGCGGCGCGCAGGTGACGGATATCGTCGTCCTGGTGGTGGCCGCCGATGACGGCGTCATGCCGCAAACGGTGGAGGCGATTCAGCACGCGCGCGCCTCTGGCGCGCCGATCATCGTCGCCATCAACAAGATCGACAAGGAAGACGCCAATCCCACGCGCGTGCTCACGGATCTTCTGCAGCACGAGATCGTCACTGAAACGCACGGCGGCGATACGCTGTCGGTTGAGGTGTCGGCGCTGAAAAAGACGGGCCTCGAAAAGCTGGTCGAGACTATTCTGTTGCAAGCCGAAGTGCTCGATCTCAAGGCCAATCCAAACCGTCCGGCAGAAGCTGCGGTGATCGAATCCAAGCTCGACCGCGGCCGCGGTACGGTTGCGACCGTGCTGGTTCAGAACGGCACGCTGCGGCGCGGGGATATCGTCGTCGCCGGCGGGCAGATGGGACGCGTCCGCGCCATCGCCAATGAGCGCGGGCAGATGCTGCAGGAAGCCGGCCCTTCCGAGCCGGTCGAGATCATGGGCCTTGAAGGCGTGCCTGATCCTGGTGACGTGTTGAACGTGGTTGAGAACGAGAACCGCGCCCGCGAAGTCGCCGATTATCGCCAGCGCACGCGCCGTCAGCGAGCATCGGTGGGCGGCAGCGGCGCGGCTGTGCGCACCTCGCTCGAATCGATGATGGCGAAGTTCAAGGATTCGACGGCCAAGGAATTACCAGTCCTGATCAAAGCCGATGTGCAAGGTTCAGCGGAAGCCATTGTCGGTTCGCTCGACAAGTTAGCGCATGAAGAAGTGCGCGCCCGTGTCGTGCTTTCCGGCGTCGGCGCCATCAACGAATCCGATGTGCAATTGGCGAAAGCCTCTGGCGCCCCGGTGATCGGCTTCAATGTTCGCGCCTCCAAGGAAGCGCGCGATTTGGCTGAGCGCGAGAGTGTTGAGATCCGCTATTACGCGATCATTTACGATCTGATCGATGACATCAAAGGCGTCATGTCGGGCATGCTGGTCCCGCACTCCCGCGAGACCTTCCTGGGCAACGCCGAGGTGGTGGAGGTGTTCAACATCTCCAAGGTCGGCAGGGTCGCGGGTTGTCGCGTCAGCGATGGCGTCGTGCGCAAGGGCGCTAAAGTACGCATTCTGCGCGACAATGTGGTGATCCAAGAGATGGGCGTGCTGACGACGCTGAAGCGTTTTAAGGACGAGGTGAACGAAGTCGTGTCGGGCCAGGAATGCGGCATGAGTTTCGGACCCTTCCAGGACATCAAGCAGGGCGATGTCATCGAGTGCTTCAATGTCGAAGTGGTGCAACGCTCACTTTGAGGCTCGAAAGCGATGCGGATATTCCTGACGATCGCGGTGGCGCTTGGCTTGATGGTGGCGGCGTGCGGACGCGATGACAATTCCGGCCAAACACCGCGCGCCCGGCCTTCGACAATTGTCGAGCCGGAAACGCGCGTCGATACCGTGCCGCAGGAAGAGCCTGCTGTGGCGCGCTCGCAATGGCGGGCGGTCAACGAGCAGGCGCGCGCGGTTTCGGGCAATCTGCGCGTGAGCCTTGAAGGCGCGCGCGGTGGGCCCGTCGTGTTCGCGTTTGCCAATGGCGTGACGGTTCGCGCTCAGCCGTATGGCGTATCGCCAGCGGATGCGCGCTCCGGTGTGGGCGGCCAGAGTTTCGCGGCGGTGTTGGGCGGGGATCCGCGCGTTGATGTCTATCTCTACCGCGTGCTGGATGAGAACGTCACCAGCAGCGCCACACAGGGTGGCCTGTGCGGTAGCGAGCGCACACGTAACTTGGCAGTGAGCGAATTCGTTGATGGAACTGGCCGCTGGGTGTTCAAGATCGCGTCGTTCCGCGGTGAGGCGACGCCGCCATCGAGCGCCGACCCGTTGGTGTGCAACGCCTATTCCTACACGGCTCAATAGCCATGAAACGCAAGGAGCGAGGCCAGGCGGGCGGCGCGCCGTCGCAACGCCAGTTGCGCGCGGGCGAATTGGTGCGGCACGCCCTGGTGGAGATTATGGCGCGCGAGGATTTGCGCGACCCGGACTTACAAGGGGTTTCCATCACGGTGAGTGAGGTGCGCGCCTCGCCCGATTTGAAGCACATGAATATATTCGTCTCCGCCCTCGGGCCGGGCGATGCGCGCGTGGTCGCCCAGGGGCTGGCGCGATGCGCGGGGTTCTTGCGTGGCAAGTTAGCGCGCATGATCAATTTGCGCTTCATCCCCGATCTGCACTTTCATGCCGACGTCTCCTATGAAGAGGCGCGCCATATCGATGATTTGTTGCGCAGCCCTGATGTCGCACGCGACTTGAAGCACGAGGGAAGCGACTGAAATGGGCCGCCGCAAGAAAGGCGACGATGTCTCTGGCTGGGTGGTGCTCGACAAGCCGGAAGAGATGACGTCGACGCACGCCGTCTCGGCGGTGCGGCGCCTCTTCAATGCCCAGAAGGCTGGCCATGCGGGCACGCTTGACCCGCTTGCTTCGGGCATATTGCCGATCGCGCTGGGCGAGGCGACGAAGACCGTGCCTTGGCTCATGGAAGCGGAAAAGACTTACCGTTTCACCATCCGATGGGGGGTCTCCACCGACACCCAGGATCGTGAGGGAAAGGAGATTGCCCGGAGTGATGTCCGCCCAACGCTGGGGGCAATCTCCGCCGCATTGCGAAGCTTCATCGGGGAGATCGAGCAAATTCCGCCCCAGTTCAGCGCCGTCATGGTTGAAGGGGAACGCGCCTATGATCTGGCCAGGGCCGGCGAAACCGTTGAGCTGCGGCCCCGGGCGGTCGTGGTGTACGAGGCGGAGCTGGTCGAAACCGAGGGCGCGGACCTGGCCACGTTCCGTGTGCGTTGCGGAAAAGGTTTTTATATCAGAGCTTTGGTACGGGACCTTGCGATAAGACTTGGCGCTGAAGGGCACGTTTGGCGGCTCCGGCGCACGGCCGTGGGGCCGTTTACCGAGGCCGAATCAGTCACTCTCGACGCGCTAGAGGATTTGCGCCATAAGGACGCCGCGTCAGAACGCCTGAAGCCCGTTGAGACCGCGCTGGCCGACATCCCGGCGCTGGCCATCAATGGGGAGGACGCGTTCAAGCTCAGACAAGGTCGGCCCATTGTTCTCCTGCCGCACGTGGTGGAGGCGCTGAAGCCGAGATTTCGTGACCGCACCATCGCCGGGCAGGATGCCTCCCGTGCGGTGCTTGCTCTTTTCGAGGGCAAGGCGGTGGCGCTGGGTGACGTTCGGGCCGGCCAATTCAAGCCGACCCGCGTGTTTCATTTAGCCGACGAATAGAGGAGGCCCGATGTCGATTACCGCAGAGCGCAAACAGGCGCTGATCAAAGAGAATGCCAAGGGCGCGAAGGACACCGGATCGCCTGAAGTTCAAGTTGCGATCCTGACCGAGCGGATCACCAACCTCACCGAGCATTTCAAGACACACAAGAAGGACAACCACTCGCGCCAAGGCCTGCTTAAGATGGTCTCGCAGCGCAGGCGGTTGCTTGATTATTTGAAGACACGCGAAACAGTGCGTTACCAAGCAATCATCGAAAAACTGGGCCTGCGCCGTTAGGCGCAAACCTGCTCCCCCTCCCCCTTGAGGGGAGGGGGCCGGGG